>DASYEP010000159.1:0-307685 GCA_036498965.1 Mucilaginibacter sp. | reverse complement strand
GTAATGATGCCTTTCATTGGGAAAATGCTCAATGCCGGCATACCCGCGCAATTCATGGCCACGATAGGCATGTTTTTGTTCTTTGTGTTCACAAGTATGCTTAGCCACTCAACGCTTAATAGCGGGCAGGGTGATGTGTTAATACCCCTGCTAATAAGAGGTGTTGGTATGGCATTATTGTTTGTTCCGCTTACCACCCTTGCAATAGCCGATCTTAAAGGGCCTGAGTTAGGTCAGGGTACAGGCTTAAATAACATGATGCGTCAGTTAGGCGGTTCGTTTGGTATAGCCGTGTTAACTACTATCATCCATATCCGTACAGCTACACACCGAAGCAATCTGATATCGAACATTAACCCGTATAACAATGCGTTTACGCAAAGGCTGAATATGCTGGAGCAGGCTTTTATAGCCAAAGGAAAGTCGGCAAGTGATGCCGTTCATATGGCATATGCGGCAATTGAAGGAGCTGTGACCCGCCAATCGTTGTTACTCACTTATAATGATGCTTACTGGATATCAGGCCTGGTGATGTTGTTTTCGATACCGTTGCTGTATTTGCAACCGTTTAAAAAAGCGGTAAAAATGCCGGTGGATGCCCATTAAAATAAAAAGTCGTCCCGATAAATCGGGACGGCTTTCCCCAAAAAACTTACAATTAAAATTTATCACTCCCCCGATAGCACAATTGCCTTACCAAACTGTACCGGGTTTTGTTTAATCTATGCTATAAATCTAATGGTTTTTACCCCAAAAAACCAAATTTAATTTAGCAATAATGTACCGCAGATGAATATTGGATGAAATTTATCTGAATTCTCGCTATAACGTTAAAAAAAGTTAATAAGAAGTTAACATAGCTCATCAATTTCTAATTAGCTAGCCCATTTGGATGTGTTTTCTTTCATAATACTTTTTGATATACAGCCGTTAAGAAAGTGAAACGAAGTATTTTAAAAAACAATTTGTGGAATAAAAAAAGCGACGTATATTTGCCATCCCAAACGGGAACGTTCTATGAACAAACGGAGTGGTAGTTCAGCTGGTTAGAATACGTGCCTGTCACGCACGGGGTCGCGGGTTCGAGTCCCGTCCATTCCGCTAAAAAGTCCTCAAAACCTTTTAAAACGCTTAAATCATCTGGTTTAAGCGTTTTTTTTTGCTCAAAAAACCGCATAACACCTCAGTATTTATGACTCAGCCCGTGGCCTATTCGGTGACGGGTTCAAAAAACCTAATTTAGCCACCGATAAAATCAACTATTTGATAACCAATTAGTTACATTTGATTTTTGGGCTCAAAATAGCTCAAAACAAATCAAAATTCTGGCTTTTTGGAGGACTTGGATTTGGCGAAATATCAAATCATCTCAAATGATGGGAACCGTTTGGACCGAGGGTTCGGGTCCCGGCTGAAATGATTGATTTTTGCCGTTTGATGACTGATTCGGTGACCTTTTAACCGTCGCCATTTTTAGTCACCGAGTTAGGTGTTAATTGGTTGATTTTAAATTACTTACGACAGGTTTTTTAGCCTCAAAGCGGCTTAAAAGGCCTGATAATTAATCTTATTAGGTAACTTAAAATTATTAGTGTTATGAAAAGCACACAAAGGTTCTCAGTTTTGATCTGGACTGACAAAAGAAAAGCAGATTCACAAGGGAATGTTCCCTTATACGCCAGGATCACTTACCTGGGTAAACGCGCCGAGATCTCCATCGGCAGAAAGTTAAACCCTAAGAACTGGGATGCAGAATCCTGTTACGTGAAGGGGGCAGGTCAGGATGCTAAAGATCTGAATAAGCATCTCATCGAGGTTAACAATAAAATCCATGCTGTCTTTTATGATTTGAAAAATACCGAGGAATTTTTAACAGCGGAAAAGATCAAACAAAAATACACGGGGGATGGCCCTGTCCAAAGAATGTTACTCGAAGTATTTGATGAGCATAATGCCGCTATCGAAAAATTGCTGGAAAAGGGAAGTGAGGATTACGTTAAGGCCACGCTTACCAAATACAAAACGGTTAGAAGTAAAACCTATGATTACATCAAACATAGATTTAAAAAGGAAGATGTTTACCTGGAAACAATTGACTACGGTTTTGTAACAGGTCTTGAAATGTATCTGAAGACCGAAGATGGCATTGAGCATAATACCGCCATGAGGTATATTAAAAACCTGAAGAAGATCATTAACCTGGCGGTGAACCATAAATGGATGAGCCATAATCCGTTTAACTTATTCAAATGTACCTACCGGAAAGTTCACCGGGTTGAATTGGAATGGGATGAGATCAATGCCATTGCCGATTACAATTTCAAAGTCGTTCGCCTTGCTGAAGTAAGGGACACCTTTTTGTTTTGCTGTTATACTGGGTACGCTTTTATCGATGTCGAAAAATTGACGCCAGAACACATCGTAACAGGTGTAGATAATGTAGCCTGGATAATGACTACCCGAACGAAATCTGATATCGCGTCGAATGTACCCATCATCCCCCGCGCTATGGAGATCATTGAACGATATAAAGATCATCCCAGCCGAACTGTTGAAAATAGACTGCTGCCCGTTAAAAGCAACCAAAAGATGAATGCCTATCTAAAGGAGATCGGCGATCTTGCCGGCATCAATAAAATATTGACCACGCACATTGCCAGGCACACCTTCGCGACCACGGTAACGCTTGAAAATGATGTGCCGATGGAAACGGTCAGCAAAATGCTCGGACATGCCAAATTTTCTACCACCCAGATTTATGCCAAGATGAAAGACCGTAAGGTCAACCGGGATATGCATGCATTAAAGGCAAGGATTTCGAATATCGACCAGAAAGCAGAATTAGAAGCAAGTTTAAACCAATAAAAATTAAGATTATGGAATTAGATAAATCAATTATATCAGATATAAAATCGATCATCAATAGCTCGCGGGAAAAGGCCGCACGGTCTGTGGATTATGAGAGAGTTCTAATGTATTGGCAAATCGGAAAACGAATATTCGAAGAAGAACAGGGGGGAAAGGAAAGAGCAGTATATGGAGAAAAGCTAATCCCTTACCTCTCTGAACAACTTTTACCGATTTTCGGGAGCGCATTTTCCGCCCGTAACCTTAACCACTTTAGGCAATTTTACAGGAGCTTCCCAATTGTGTACGCACTGCGTACACAATTGACTTGGACGCATTATCGATCACTATTAAGTATAGATAATCAAGAAAGAAGAGATTTTTATATTGAGGAAACCGTAAAAAATAATTGGACCGCCAGGCAGTTAGACAGACAAATTAATAGTCAGCTATTTGAGCGCCTACTACTAAGTACCGACAAGGAAACTGTACTTGCTGTAGCAAGGAACGAAAAGGCGCCACAGGAACCGAAAGACATCATTAAAGATCCGTTGATCCTGGAGTTTCTTGGGTTAAAACAAGAAGCTGCCTATTTTGAAAAGGACCTGGAGTCAGCGTTGATTACCCACCTCCAGGAATTCATGCTGGAGTTAGGTAATGGGTTTTCCTTTGTTGCCCGTCAGCGGCGCATCCATCTGGATGGTGATGACTTTTTCGTGGACCTGGTATTTTATAACCGGCTACTGCAATGCTTTGTGATCGTCGAATTAAAGACGCATAAAGTGACCCACCAGGATCTCGGTCAATTACAGATGTATGTCAATTACTTTGACCGAATTGAAAAATTGGCGCATGAAACGCCGACCATCGGCATCCTGCTTTGCCTGGATAAAAACGATACGGTGGTGAAATTCACCTTACCTGAAAAGAGCAATGTATTCGCTTCTAAATACCAGCTTTACCTACCATCGGCGGAACAGCTTTCTGCTGAAATTCAGAACGAGGTAATTAAACAACAACAGAAGGAAATAGAATAACCGGACAGTATTGATTCAAATTGTGCAGACAGTGTCTGCACAATTTGATATCGCAACATTTTACCAAATAAAAGTTAAATCATATAGTTATGGAAAAAACAAGATTCCCAAAGGTGGCGTTGGAGAATTTCCGCACCATGGCCCCTGATAAATTAAAAGCCGAGATCGAGAATTCAAAGGCAAGATTGGCGACATTAATTCCCCGTAACCATAAGGAAGAATTACTGATCGCTGGTAACTGGAAGCGGGTTGGTGTTTTAGAGGTGATCCTGGAACATCAACAATATCCTGAACTGGAAAAACTGCTGGCACCAATCGCAGTTTTGGTTAATTAATTCTCCAGTAATTCAAGGAGCCAAACTGGCTTCTTGAATTGTGCCCACGCTGCGGGCACAATCTTAAATCTGTCTTTACCTGGCCATTGATCCAGGTGTTTGAATTGCGTCCGCACTTCGGGCGCAATTGATCTGATACTAGGCGTTGCCTTAAAAAAAAACTGCTGTCCGACTCGGACTAACTCGGATTAAATTTAAGGCATTTTCATTCAAATTTGTATCAAACCCGGTTTGATATAGTGCAACTACCGGAAATTTTATGGTAGGAATTTAAAATTAAGCTATGGCAGCAGAAATTATCACCAAAGAAGATCTACAGGAATTTGGAAATAACCTGTTGAGTCAAATCAAAGGCCTGTTGGGGCAAACTTTAGATGAGCCAAAAAAATGGCTGAAGAGTTACCAGGTCAAAAACCTGCTGAAGATCTCGGATAACACGCTCCAGACCTTAAGGGATAACGGCACGATCCCATTTACCAAGATCGGGGGCATACTGTTTTACAGTTATGAAGATATTACAAAAGTGTTGAGCGGGGAAGTAAAGAGCAAGCGTATTAAAATTGACAAGCCGTCTAACGCTGTCTGAAAAAGAAAAGTCCCGAATTGTCACCGCTGGGACTCTTTTCGTTTGGATATCCTTGATAAAAGAGGAACCGTTTCGGGCTTTGTTAACGGGCCTTAACAAATATTTCGCTGTATATCTTTTCCATGGTCCCGAATTCCTCATCGGTGATTTCCGGAAAGTGTTTTTTCCGCCGGTTGGGGAATATCCCTTTATTCTGGTGCAGAAAAACGATCACCTCGTTTAATTTCCGGTCCGGCATATCGATGAGGTTTTGCAGGTCACCTTTCAATTCATCATACCGTTCGAGAAAAAACAGTTCATCGAACAGGTCATGGCGGATGGTGGACTGGATGGTCTGCGCCAGGTAGGTACTTTGCAACGTTAAGTCCGGGTAGCGGAAATAAGCGGCTATTTCACCGGGATTGGTCACGGTGATCTGACCGTTTGCTGCGGTTGTAAAAGCGATGCGCTGCATTAGCGGTTTTGAGAAATCTTCGAGCGCCGCATCGTAATCCTTCAGGTTATTGAGCATATGTGCAGAGACCGGTATGATCAGGCCCTGCTCCGCCAGACCATCCCTGGTCAGCATATCATGGATAAGAAAACGGTGGATACGGCCATTGCCGTCCAGGAAGGGGTGGATAAACACGAAGCCGAATGAGATCATTGCCGCGCGGACCACGGCCGGGCCGCGTGCAGTCTTTTGTTCAACGACAACCAATCCTTCCATCATGGTGCGCACCATATCAGGCGGCGGGCAGATGTAGTGGTAGATCTCTTCCATTCGGTAATTGCTCTGCCCGATATAGTTCTGAAAATCGCGGTAGCCGGGCTGCGCGTAGCGGGGATCAACGATCGCATTTTGCAAAACGGTGAGGTTGGCTTCGGCCATTACAACAGCAGCAGGCTGCGTTCCCGCCTGGTGCAGGATAGCGATGAAACGGTTCATCCGGTCCGGCGATGGCTTTTCGCTTTCTATTTCGTAGGAGGACTTCGTTTCCTTGCGGTAAAGGTATTGGGTTGCCCGGTTAAATATTTCGGGGGAATATTCTTCTTTCAGTTCATCTATCTGACCTTTCAGATCTGTAGCCAGCATTTCTTCCAGGGCCTGTGTCCGGCGTACCATGGGGCAAAAAGCTGGGCTGCCTAATAGGTTATCATTGATGCGCCAGCGACTGTTCCGGACGGTGTTACCGGTAATATAGCGCTCTTCATCCAGCAGGTTGATATAATTCCCGCCCGGTTCAAAACCCAGATTCAGTACCTTTCCCATTAACCATTCATAGAGAAAGCCGATCTTGCGGGCGTAGCGTCCGAAGGGACTTTTGGCCAAAAAGGCAATCAGTTCAGTTTCATTCGTTTTTAGGAATACCGCGTGAAGAAAGTCCAGGTTGAGATCATCATATTTCAATAAGAACTCTATATGCTCAGGGATGGAATCTTCTGCCGGTGCGTATTTTGGGCCATACACCTGTTCGATGCCGCCATCCCTCGCCATTTCCATTTTGTCGCGCGCGCCAATAAAGGACCGGTGGGTCAACCTGTGATGGTTCAGTCCCAATGCTTGTTTCAGCCAAAGGCTTCCTGCCGGTTGATTTGCCATGACGTTGCAGTAAAATGATTATTAATGCAGTAAAATGATTATTAATGCAGTAAAATTAATAAAAATTAAATAAAACAAAGTAAAATGAATGCAAATATAATTAATTGCAGTAAAATGAATATAAACATTCATCAAGTTGTATTGAAACGGCATAAGTGCAGTAAAATCATTATTAGCGCAGTAAAATGAATATAAATATAATTTAATGCAGTAATTTTAATCATTTAACCCTAAACATTTCCTAAATTGATACCATGTTAGTCATGAGCCAGCTAGCCGAGCTTAAAACGGTCTATCCCGAGTATGAGCAACTGCAATATGAAGCTCTGCTCAGGGGAATCGATAGAGATACTTTAATCAAATTTTCGACCTACCTGATCGGAAAGGATCTGTTTTCGGGCGAGAAAACAGAAACCCAGTCATTAATTGAAGGTTGGTTCAGCAATGGTAACAAAGTATTCGGCGACGATATGTACCGGCGGATAAGGGAATATGAACAAAGCACGGGCAAATCGCTCACGGTGGTCTACAGCATTTCCTGCCTGAAGGTTTTGCAGTACGGGCTGGAACTGGCGGAACAGGGCCTGGTCAATACGAAATCAAAGGAGCAATCGGAGATCGATCTTTTTTTTGCCATGCTTGCCCTAAACCAGAATGAGGACTACCACCAGACCAAGGGAAAAGCCAAGATCGAAGCGATGTTTGACGAAAGGCTCAGGCCAGCAGCGATCATGCTTAACTTCGCTTTTCCGACACAGGACATCACAAACTTCAACCTGCAGGAATATACCGGTTGCCAGGTGGTCAAATTTTTGATGCTTTTCAATTTCCTGGAACAAACCGATACCGGCAGAGAACTGATCAAACGCTTTTGCACCTATTACGATATAGAAAAATGGCAGGACTATATCCGAATGATATTTCCACTCATCATGGCCTGGACCGGCAGGGAAAACGCAGGTTCGGTCGATATTGTCCTGGACAAAAATAAAGACTATGCGCTTCACCTCAATTTTTTGAAGAAACTGGCGTTATCCGATTACGTTAAAATAGCGGACCTGGATTATATCAAACTCCGCGAAAAGCCACTTATACAACTGGACGATACCAATTTCAGGGTGATCCATCCGCTGTTCATTGCGGATAAGATATATAAGGGCCTGTTTTTCCTGCTCAAACAACTCAACGATACCGAGCCACCGCTTGTTACCAATTTCAGGTCGTGGTACACGACCAATTTTTCCGAAGGATATTGCTTCAATGAAATTATTAAATATGCTTTTAACGCTTACAGTGCCCGATATTTTGATGATGAATTACGGGCGTTAGACGTTATCGGGCCACCCGATTGTTATCTCCGGTATGAACAGGACGTTTTCCTGCTGGAAAATAAAGATATCTTCATCGGTGCTGGCATCAAAGGCGCTTATGATTTTGAGAACCTGATCGCCGAGATCAAAAAAAAGCTATTGGCCGAAGGCAAGAAGCCGGTGGGCATCGGTCAGATCATTACCAATATCCGGAAATTACTCACTAAAGCTAACGATTTTGATCAGGGGCTTGTTGTGGAAGAAGCATCGATATACCCGATCATCGTACTTCATGACCCGATGTTCGATGCGCCGGGGCTGAATAAGGTCATGAACTCCCTATACCAGGAAGAACTGGCGAAAGCAAAGGCGGACGGCCTCGCGGTAGAAAAGGTCACCCCCCTGACGCTGATCAATATCGACACCCTGATACAACTGGCACCGGTTTTAAAACACGGTACGATCACGTTAAAAGAACTACTGGAAGAATATTTTAAGCTATTGAACGGCGCTGACGAAGTGGCGAACCTTACGCAGGAACAGGCGGAAGAGCTGGAGCGGAACGCGGCGCTGCCATTCTCGATATTCGTACCCAATTACATGCAGTCCAGATTTGGCGACAACTGGCGTTCGGAAGAACTAATGGGAGAATTATTTGCGAAAAGCAAAATTGATTCGCGTAGATAATTTAGAAAAAAACGAAAAATCCCGAACACTCGCTGCCGGGACTTTTCAACCTAAACCTTATCACAAATGATGGAAGAGATCCATCAATTATAGAACGTAAACTTACACAAATAAATGCTCAGCACCATAAAATTTCGCAATTTCTAAAGACCCATAGCGCATTGCGTTGGTGTCAAAGACTAACGGAAACTTTTTCTCATCATCGAAGAACTCCCTTCCCCTTTCTTTGGCGATTGCACGTCCGATCATCGGTGTATGGCTCAGCATGACCGTATCTATATCTGCGTCAAGTGCGATTACTCCTATTGGTTTTTCTGGATGCTGAAAATTATATAAATTAACATCCGCTATTAGCTGGTTGACCGTATCCGGTGTCAAGCCAAGCTCGTCAAACATTTCCTGTATTTTCATCATAATTATGATACAAAGTTAAACCGAGAATGGATTAACTGATATAACAAGCGTCTGCTATTATTTCTAACTTTAGTATTCATTTTCGCGCCTATTTACATAAAGGTTAATGCCTTATTTCGAACTTGCGATAACTGTATAATCAGTACCTTCCCATCTGTCAGCTTCGGGCCAATAAAAAGTAAATTTGATTTCCCTGCCCTGAGAGAGATCCCGCGTTGGCAGGTCAGCGTAATGAATACCCAGGATAAAATTGTCTTGTTTTAAGTCGTGTACGTTAGTCCAGTTGTCGTCACTCCAATGAATAATGCCTTTAGCCATTGTTTCTATCCGTAACGTTTTACCCGCCGGCATCGACTTGATCTTATGATTAAACCGCCAAACCAAGCGTGGAGCAAAGGTCTTTTCCTGGATATAACGTTTGACGGTTTGAGGAGGAAGGTCAAAAACCTTACCGTCCAAAAGAGAACGTTGCAATTTCAGATATTCGGCGTGTGCCCAAACTAAGGGCATTGCAGAACCGGATGGGCGGCCGTTATGCAGGCCGTATTTCGGGATGTCGGCCGCGTCCCAAACCTGCTCAGAGATCAGGCCGCTCTCACTGGCAAATGCTTCCATGGCTGCTTCAAGTGCTTCAGCTTTTTTAGGGATGCCAGCCAATAAGGCAAAATGGGCCCTTTCTCCGGTAAGCAATGGCCAGGGGCGTCCGATTCCCGTTCCGTCAAATGGAGAACCATCCATGTGTTCTCCATAGCCATCACCATTGTAACGGTGCCATGAAAAACCATGTTGGGTATTGACGCCCAGCAATTTGTCGATTATTTTCGTGGTATTTTTTATTCGCGGGTCAGTTGCAGCCCGCAAGCCGAAACGGGCCAGCGCGAGCGCGTCCGGGCTGATTAAATGACTGGCAGTTCGGGTATCCTCAGGCGCCTGGACGTTTTTTAGGTGGATATTTGTTTGAAAATGTGCTCCGCCTTCATCTGCGTCAACGGGCGCGATCCTCACATAGTACCCCTTTACATTGTATTGCCTGCACCAGTCTGAATCAGTTACATACATCCAGCGGTCAATCGAATCGTTCCATACATCTGCAATTTCCCGCAGATAAGTCCCTGTAGCGTCCTCATGATTTATATCTGCGATATCCGCTGCAACAAGCAGTGCTGCGATTTCGGCGGCTACGGTAAAGGGCGAGTACCCCGAATCTTCTTCCCAACGGTCCTGGGGGCTTACCGGGCCATTGCATACTAAATAAGTTGCAGCCTGCCTCACCATAGGCCAGAACAAAACCAAATCCAGGTCCTTCAATGCCTTTTCACGGTAGGCCAGGTCGACCAGTAAAATAGGCAAAGCCGTTTCATCCATCTGTATCCCATCCCAATAAGGTGTTCCGTCAAGCCACATATTTTGAGGCCAATGTCCATCCGGTTGCTGGGTGGTTTGCAGATAGGTTAATACCCTTCTTACATCTTCATGACAGCCGGCCGCCAATAGTCCACCCGCTGTCTCTACCATATCCCGTGACCAAATCAGGTGATAGCCCCCCTGGTCGTTGTCTCCATGACTGGCCCCCCATGGAATAGAAAGGCTTGCAATAAAAGCGCCCGGTGATTTTTTGGATTCGTGCGTGCGAATAACTGCAAGGCTTTGCGGCGCAAGCGAATCCGCACTTGAATGGTTTTTCCTCAATGAAAAGTTTGATTTCATCCATTCCTGCCAGCCCGCTATATAATCGTGTTTGGCCTTTTCAAAACCGTCATTCAAACTTGCTATGGCATTCTTTGCCGCTGTGTCAGGGTCAGCGCCGAAACCCAGCGCCAGGATAAACTCACCTTTTGATTTTATCAGGTCAATTCCGGCAGTCAGGGCAACATTGCCGTTTTCGGCCCTTTCATATTCCCGGGTCATTTTTTTATTGGCTTGGATGTCCTGCCACCCATCGGATGCCCCAACATAACCTGCGGATTTCTTTGTCCAGGGCACCGAACATACCAGCGCTAAAGCAATATCGCCCCGTTGTGCAAACAACACTTGTGTACCTTCAAACTCACCTACCCATGCCGTATTGCCGCCTCCTTGGTTACCCAAATGTGGCGCAAGCAATATATATAATTGATATGCCGTTAAGGTGCCGTTCCGGGTTGTAAATTTAACCTTCTGTAAAACGGTATCCCGGTAAGGGTCTGTCACTACTTCCTTTTCGACAATGTAACGACCGTCACGGCTGGTATTCGTCAGTTTAAAAGCGGGTACGCCTTCAGCCATCCACTCAACCTTTGAATCAACGCATCTTTTTTCTTCGGAGAAAAGTTCAAAGCCGTCTGTAACAATCAGACCCATATCCCGGATGCAGGCTTTGTCGATCCTGGGGTAATATATTTCGTTAAAAATACCGTGACTTAAGGTAAACCAAACGTGGCTCATATTGCTTAGCGCAGTTCCTACGCCCGTTTTTGCACTGGAGGTCCATTTTGCAGGGTTGCCCGGAGCGCCGGGCGCGTGAGAAGTTTGATTATTGGTTATCAGTGATTTTGTTTTCTTTTTGATGATAGCTGATGTTTCCATGGTAGTGTAGTTTGAATAGTAATGCTTTATCCGGTTTTTTTTTCGGATAAACGTTAGGTGCTGGCGCCTTTAAGACGTTTTAAATTCCGCTTCTTCAAACAGGCGTGAATTTTGCACCTCATCAACTGTAATATTCAAAAAAACCTCAGCTGTTGACCAGTCGACTTTATTTATTTCGTTAATGGGTATGAGCACTTTTTTTCCGCCTATCCAATTGTGCGTATCTACAACAAAAAATAGTAATTGCAATGTTTGATCGTCAATGACAAAATCTTTTACATGGCCAATTTCGCCGTCTGATGCATGAATGTGATAGCCGGTTATTCTTTCTGTGCTCCGTAAATGGATATCATCATCGGGGTTTTTATGATCTTTATCAGGCCCGATCAATACTTTCCGATCAATGGACGGAAAAGGCATGCTGACGCCCAAGGCCCCATTCTCATAAAACCCGCTGCTCCAATAGTTTTCCCATTGATAGTGTCCAAATAATTTAACTTCCTGCTGGCGCGAGACTGGCTTTTTAGTATCGATATCCGGGCTGTTTTGAACCTGTTTTTTGGTTAAATTAACCGGGATGGATTTATTTAACCAATGCCTGTTCTTTAATGCCACCTGGGAGATCAGCACTTCGCGGTCTGCCAGCCAGCTTCCTGTTTTTACGATCAGATACCGTATGGTCCAGGTTTCATCATCAAAGTAGAATTCCTCCAGTTTGCCGATAATTCCGTTTTTTGCTTCTATGTTGCAGCCTATTAAGCTATTTACGTTTCGTTCCATTTTTATAGTTTTGATTTGGGTGAATATTCCGAAAACCGGTCTTCCGGGTTTTTCGATAACATCCCGTAATGCTGTTTGAGACGCCGAACTAATAGTGCTTACATTGTCAGCAACTCAAGGGCTGCTTTTTGCGGGAATTTATATTTTCCCCGGACAACAGTGATTTTTTCAAGTTCAGCATCCAAAGTAATTTTTAAACTCAGTGCTTTGCTGATAGGGCAATTCTGTTTTGCGGCATTGGCACATTCCATGAATTTGTCTTTACTAATATTTGGTATTTTTGCTTTTAGCGTTAAATGAGAGTCGGTAAGTTGAAGCTTGTCCGGATCTTTTGTGACCATAGAAGTAACTTCCAAAGAATCAGCTGTAAATCCGGCTTTGCCTAAAATCAGACTAAGTGCCATCGCAAAGCAACCGGCATGTGCGGCGGCTAGTAATTCTTCCGGGTTGGTGCTTTTGTCATATCCAAAACGCGAATTGAAATCATAATTCGTATTATTCAATACAGCACTTTGTGTAGTTATTTTTCCCCTTCCACTCTTCAGGGAACCATTCCAAGCAGCATTTGCATGACGTTTCATAAAATCGTTCTTAAAATATTCATTAATAATTTATTTCGCCATCTTAGCCAATACTGCTTATGGCGTTTTGTCTTCTTTTATTTTACGGATACATATTCTTTAAGCACAAGCGCTTCGTTATGTTCTTCATCTTTTGCACCATAAACCAACGTTACCGGCCCTTTTTTTAATTGTTCTTTCAATAACAATACCTGTTCATTATTTTCTTTCAGTTCGTGATGATAGCGTTTTTTGAACTCCGCCCACTTAGCAGGTTCATGAGCGAACCATTTTCGAAGTTCAGTGCTTGGCGCAATTTCCTTTAGCCAGATATCAACAGCCGCTTTTCCCTTTGTTAACCCTCGCGGCCACAACCTGTCGACCAGGATGCGGGTACCATCTTCTTTGGCTGGGGCCTCATATACTCTTTTGATATTGATCTTCATTTTGTTTTACTATTTATCCTTAATAACCTGAAAATTCTTCGGTACGGATATTATCATCATCAAGGCCTGACTCATTAAGCATTTTTCGTATGGAAGTAACCATAGATGCCGGACCGGCGATATAATAAATCGGAAGCATTAAATCCTTAATATATTTTTTCAGCATTTCTTTGGTGAAGAATCCGGTTTCTCCATTCCAATCCTTATTCAATTTCTCTTTATCTGTCATACAGGGAACAAAGGTGAAGTTCGGATTTCTTTTTTCAGCGTCATGCAGTTCGTCCATAAACGCCGCATCTTCCGGCGTTTTGTTAGCGTAAAAGAGAAATATCCTGTGTGCTGTTTTATCGTGCGTGGCCTGGAGAATAATGCTTCTGACCGGGGTGATGCCAATACCACCTGAAAGGAAGACGGCAGGAATTTTGGTATTGTTTTGAAGGGTAAATGAACCATAAGGAGCATCCAGAGTAAATTCAGTACCAATGTCCATTGTTTTTAAATCCCGTTTGAATGCAGTATCGCGCATCCGGGTTGCAAACATAATTTCATCTTCATAAGGGGCGCTCGCCAGGGAAAAACCACGTACGTTCCCCTCCGCATCGGTTTCGGATGGGTTAATAAGTGTGTAATCAGCGAATTGACCGGCTTTATAGGTAAACCCTATCGGCTTTTCAAAATGAAATGCCATTGTCCCTGAGGCTATTTCGTGTTTGTTTTTTAATTTGACTTTATAAATAGACATGATAGTATTTTTTTATATGTATAGTTATATAAACCTTTAGTACGCGTGGTATCCGGTATTCATCACTCAGATCTGAAATGTTTTCGAAATGATAATGACGGAAGTACTGATGTCCACATTTCTATCTTGTCATATAGTTTCCCCAGGTTTCGTGCCCGGATAGACCAACAAGGGTATAGTAATATGACCGGCCATTTTTTTGGTATAGCTGCCCTTAAAAATGTTTTCTAAAAAACCATGCTCTCGGTGAGTCATAGCCAGCATATCAATTTGTCCATGCTCGCAAAGCCAGTCTAGTCCCAATTCCACTTTGTCCTGGTCGATGATTCGGTAATATATTTTGTGATAGTTGGCTTTATCAGAAACTTCTGCCAGGAATTCTTCAATGCGCTTTTCAAATTTCACAGCATGTTCAGCTTTATTTTTAATATGCGTTAGCAAAATTTCCGCATCCAGCATTTTGGCCAGTTTTATCAGTTCATAGAGCTGTTGCAGATCACTTTCAGAATCTTCAAGATCGGTCGCAAACGCTATTTTTTTAACCGGCTTAAAGGCTGCCGCTTGGGGTATGATCAATAGCGGTTTGATACAGGTTTCAATTAATTCAAGCGTGTGGTTTCCTGATAGGAGGCTACCCAAGCCGTCCCCCTCGTGTGTTCCGGCGATGATGACATCAACCTGTTGTTTAAATGCGGAATTGTTTACAAAATACCAAACGGTACCAGACTCGTTTATATAATCTACAGGCGGCCTAAAGGTGTTGGTATGATCATTTTGCTCCAGGTGCGCCTTTAAACGCTTTAATTCTTCGGTAGAATCTTCCAGCAGCGTGTCACTATCCCCCTGGCTCCAAAAGGCGATGCCGGAAACAGGCACCTCGGCCGGGATAGCGATTGTATTGCAAAGGAATACGCCAGCTCTAAGTTGTTTTGCTAATAAGTAACCGTATTCGGCGGCATTCCTTGCTGTAGCCGAAAAGTCCGTTGCGATCAATATTTTCTTCATGATATTCAAAATTACTTCAGCAAGCGTTTTAAAAGAATGCCATTTATCACTATTTCAATTGAGTGTTTGCATTGCTTGATCGTTGGCTAATACCGAGGTTTGCATCATCAGCTTATTAGTTTCGGCGGCGTTGCCTAATGAAGATTAAAAGTTCAAATTGTTTTAAACCATTATTAATGGAATCACAAACGAATATCAGGCTGGTCCAAAAACTATTAAAGGGTTTATATCCGGAGGAATAGGTCAGTTTAGATAAGAACTATCAATGGATTTAATCATTAACATTAAAGCTTTTCATGCAAATCCTGCCTTTAACCCCACTGGCACCCTTAACTTTGACGAACACAATACACCATGGAAATACGGTATCTCAGATTAATCAAAGCCATTGTTGAAGAGGGGAGTATCACCCGGGCGATGGATGTGCTGCATTTATCGCAAAGCGCATTGAGCTACCAGTTAAAAGAGGCGGAGCTCCAGGTGGGTACCCAGCTATTCTACCGGAGGAACAAAAAGCTGATCCTGACCCCGGTGGGAAAGAAACTTTATACCAGTGCCATTAAGGTACTTGCAGAAATGGACGCGACGGATTCCGAAATTAAAAAAATGATGAATGGCGAAAACGGCGTGATCAGGATCAGCACCGAATGCTATACCAGTTACCATTGGTTGCCGGCGGTGCTAAAAAAATTTAACAACGAATTTCCCAACGTGGAAATTGAGATCGTATTCGAAGCGACGCACCGGCCGATTGAAAAACTCATGGAGGGCGAATTGGACCTGGCCATTACGAGCAACCCGGAACTAATTGATAAAATAGAATTTATCAAGCTGTTTGCTGATGAGATGCTGGCCGTTGTTGCGCCGCAGCATCCCTGGGCTAACCGGCCCTTTGTACAGGCTGAGGACTTTCAGGATGTTGCGCTGATCATCCACTCGCTGCCCTTAGACACCGTTTCGATTTATCGGACGGAGTTAATACCCAAAGGGATCAGCCCCAAGAAACTGATCGTCTTACCGCTGACGGAAGCTTCCATCGAGCTGGCCAAAGCTAATATGGGTGTCATCGTGCTGGCCAACTGGGCCCTGAAACCCTACCTGAGCAATGACATTAAGGCTGTAAAGATCAACCCGGAAGGTTTTTTCCGCCAGCAATATGTAGCCAGGATACGCGACCGTGCGTACCCGGTTTACTTCGATTACTTTATCAAGTTTTTAAGAGAGGAAATTAAGTTGAATAAAGAAGATACAAAATAATGTTTAATTAAAATCAAATACAATGAGTTTAAGAATTGGAGACACTGCTCCTGATTTCAGTGCACAAACAACCGAAGGAGATATTGATTTTTATAAATGGCTGGGCGACAGCTGGGCTATTCTATATTCGCATCCGGGTGATTATACCCCGATATGCACCACAGAATTGGGGCGCACCGCACAGTTAAAAGACGAGTTTGCCAAACGCAATACGAAGATCCTGGCCATTAGCGTTGACGGCCTTGCTTCACACCAGGGATGGGTTAAAGATATAAACGAAACCTCCAAGACCATCGTTGATTTTCCGATTATCGCTGATCCGGATAAAAAGATATCCAGATCTTATGCCATGATCCATGATAATGCATCAACCTCGGCGACGGTGCGTTCCGTGTATTTCATCGGCCCGGATAAAAAGATCAAGGCATCGATCACTTATCCTGCATCTACCGGCAGGAATTTCACGGAGATCCTGAGGGTGCTGGATTCCCTGCAATTGACGGCACAATACAGCGTGGGTACGCCTGTTGACTGGGAAGACGGGCAGGATGTCGTTATCTCTACCTCCGTTAAAAATGAAGATATTCCCACCATATTCCCCAAAGGCCATCAGGAAGTTAAACCCTATCTTCGCTATACGCCGCAACCGAATAAATAATGATGAATTGGGAAACGGGTTTAAAACGCGGACCTTTTTCTGATCAGCAGGTTAAAACGTTGAATGAATTACTGCCCGGCATGGATTCCGGGCAGGTTCAATGGCTCTCGGGTTTTTTGTCGGGGGCAAGTTTGTTATCGGCTGACCAGCCTTTACAGGTTGCCCAGGTTTCCAGTCCCCGCCTTTTGTCAAATGACGGGAACCCGGTTTGGATACTTTACGGGACACACACCGGCAATAGCGAAAGGCTAGCGAACGTGTCTGCGAAAAGAATTGAAGATTTGGGAATAGCTGCCAAAATATCGGATATGGGCTCTTTTAAAGTTAAAGAGCTGCGAAATATAAAAAGGCTGTTAATTATTGTAAGCACACATGGAATTGGGGAACCACCCATACAGGCCAGTGAATTATATGAATATTTACATAGCAGCAAGGCCCCGGAGTTAAAGCAGCTGGAATATTCGGTTCTTGCCTTAGGGGATACCGCCTATACCCAGTTCTGCCAGACCGGGAAAGATTTTGATGGGGTATTGGCCAAGCTTGGCGCTCAAAGAATCTGTGAAAGAGTGGATTGTGATGTTGATTTCGAGGACGATTATACGCGGTGGATGGAGGGTAACCTTGCAGCCATCGCGCCATCGTTCCAAAGTGGTAATGTCCCGGCTGCACCAATTCAGCCGACCATCGTAGGCAAGGCAAACCCCATTTACAATCGCAAACATCCATTTGGCGCCACAGTATCCAAAAAGATCAACCTGAACGGCCGTCATTCGAGCAAGGAAACCATTCACCTGGAATTGGATCTGAGCAACTCGGGTTTACGATACGAACCGGGTGATTCCCTCGGTGTTTATGCCAGTAACTCCAACCGACTGATCGAGCCTATCTTAAACACGCTGCATTTCACAGGTGAAGAGCCGGTAGATACCTATAAGGGGAAGAAAACGTTACTGGAAGCGCTGACGACAGATTACGAGCTGACACCGCTGACGAGTGTATCCCTCAACCGCTATGCGGAGCTGACCGGAAGCACCCGGCTTGGTAAGATCCTGAATGATAACACGGCGGTGGTTGAATACCTGTACGGCCGGGATGTTTTTGACCTGATCCGTGAGGTTCCGTTTAAAATGGCCCCTGAGGTGTTTATTTCTCTATTAAGGAAAAACTCGCCACGGATGTATTCTATCGCTTCCAGCCAGAATGCCGTGGATGATGAGGTACACATACTGGCATCTGTCGTCAGGTATGAAGCTTACGGGCGTTATAAAGAGGGCCATTGTACCTCCTTTCTTGCCGGGCGCATTGATGAGGATGATCAGCTCAAGGTTTTCGTTGATGCCAACAGCCGGTTTAAGTTGCCACTTGATCCCGATATGCCGGTAATCATGGTTGGTGCAGGCACCGGTGTTGCGCCCTACCGGGCGTTTATCCAGCAGCGCGGGATTCAGGAAGCGCCGGGCAAATCATGGCTGTTTTTTGGGGAGCGAAATTTCACAACAGATTTCTATTACCAGACCGAATGGCTGCAATATCTAAAAGAAGGTACGCTGACGCGTGCTGATGTCGCGTTTTCGCGTGACCAGGCAAAGAAAGTGTATGTGCAGCATCGGATGCTGGAACAAGGAAAGGAACTGTTCAAATGGCTGGAAGAAGGGGCTCATTTTTATGTATGCGGTGACGCACAAAAGATGGCCAAAGATGTCGACCATGCCTTAAAGGAGATCATACAAACACAGGGGGGCATGACCTGGGAAAAAGCCGAAGAATATGTCAAATACCTGCAGGTGACCGACCGTTACCAGGCTGATATTTATTGAGGATCAAAAGGTAAAACACCATTAAGACGATAACGAAATGATGAGTAATGCTACTGGCGCCGAGGTTTCCCAGGAAGAACATATCAAAGAGGACAGCAATTTTCTGCGTGGAACCATCGTTGCAGGCCTGGACAACCCGCTTACGGGGTCGTTGACAGCGGACGATGCCAAGATGGTCAAGTTTCATGGCTCTTACCAGCAGCATGACCGCGACCTGGAAAAAGAGAGAAAGAAGCAAAAGCTGGAGCCGCTTTATCAGTTTATGTTAAGAGTAAGGGCTGCCGGCGGAATAACTTCTCCTGCCCAATGGCTGGTGCTGGACGAACTGGCAGAAAAATACGGCAACGGGACGATGAAGCTGACCACGCGGCAATCGTTCCAATTTCATGGGATCATGAAAAGGAACCTGAAGGCAACCATTAAAGCGATCAACGAGACGCTGATGACCACGATCGCTACCTGCGGGGATGTGAACCGGAATGTCATGTGTAACCCCAATCCGTATGAGTCCCGGGTTCACGGTGAGGTTTATGCCTGGGCCGGAAAGCTCAGCGATTATTTTCAGCCCAAAACGAGGGCCTATTTTGAGATCTGGCTGGATCAGGAAAAGGTCGCCGGTGCCGCCGACAATGAGCCATTGTACCATGCCACGTACCTGCCGCGAAAGTTTAAGATCGCTTTTGCCATTCCCCCGCACAATGACATCGATCTTTTTGCAAATGACCTGGGCTTTATTGTAATCGAAGAAAAGGGAAAGCTCAAAGGCTTTAATGTTTGTGTGGGTGGTGGCATGGGGATGACCTTTGGCGACGAGCATACTTATCCCCGGCTGGCGGATGTGATCGGTTTTATAAGGCCGGATGAGATCGTTGAAGTGGCAGAAACCATTATTGGAATTCAACGGGACTACGGCAACCGGCTGAACCGAAAGAACGCCCGTTTAAAGTACACCATAGATGTGCAGGGCCTGCCCTGGTTCATCGCCGAGCTTGCGCACCGGCGTAATAAACCGCTGCTGCCTGCCTTGCCCTATCACTTTAAAACCAACGGTGATCAGTATGGCTGGCTGAAGGGAACGAATGGCAAGTGGTTTTATACACTTTTCGTGGAACACGGAAGAGTAAAAGACAGGGAAGGCTATACCTTAAAAAAGGCGATCCGTGCGATCGCAGCCCTGAACAGGGGTGACTTGCGCCTGACCGGCAATCAAAACCTGATCATTGGCAATATTTCGCCCGAAGATAAAAAGGACATCGAAAAAATATTAAATGACCATGGCGTTTTAAATAACCCTCAAAACACGGCCCTGCGGTTAAATTCTATGGCCTGTGTGGCGCTGAATACCTGCGGCCTGGCCTTTGCAGAATCGGAGCGCTACCTGCCCTCGCTGATCGATAAACTGGATGTGATCCTGCGGGATAATGGGCTGGAAAAAGAAGCGATCAATATCCGCATGACCGGCTGCCCTAACGGCTGCGCCCGCTCTTCGTTGGGGGAGATCGGGTTTATAGGCCGCGCGATCGGGCAGTATAATTTATATCTCGGTGCAAGCCATAATGGCGACCGGCTGAATACGTTATATAAAGAAATGCTTTCCGAAGCGGAAATTTTACAGGCGCTGGAACCGATCCTGGTCAGCTACGCTGCGGAAAAACTGGCCGGCGAGCATTTCGGGGATTATGTACACCGGAAAAATATTGTCCAGGACAAGCGCAAGACCGGATTAAAACAGCTATCATGAAAAAACTGGAAACATTATGTGTCCACCCTACCGGGGAAAAGGAACAATTCAAAGGCTCCGTTACCGCTGCTATCTTCCCTTCGGCGGCGTATAACTACCTGGACCAGGAAGAACTGCAATACCCTGGCTTCTATTCCACCTATAACCAAAAACGGCTGGGCCAGATCATGGCCGAACTGGAGCATGGGGCCTGGGGCATGGTGTTCAGCTCCGGTATGGCGGCGATCAGTACGGCTATTTTGTCCTTTGCACAACTAAACGACCACGTCATCTTCTCCCGCGACCTGTATGGGGGTACCTGGAAATTCGTTGAACAGGAACTACCGAAAAGGGGGATTTCCTGTAGTTATGCCGATAACACCTTAGCCGGGTTCCAGGCAGCGCTAAAACCTAATACCAGGGTCATTTATATCGAAACCCCCTCTAACCCTTTATTAAATATTGTGCCCTTACGGGAGATAGCGGAATTTGCGAAGAAGAACGGCATCGTTACGATTGTTGACAATACTTTTGCTTCCCCTGTTAATCAGTTACCGCTGCTGCACGCTATCGACATTGCTGTTCACAGCGGCACCAAATACCTTGGCGGGCACAATGATTTACCATTTGGCGCATTGGTTTCCAATAACCCCGAGCACAGGGAGCCTATTTTAAGCACCGCGAAATTGTATGGGGGTTCTTTGTCCCCTTATCAATGCTACCTGGTGGAGCGTAGTCTGAAGACACTGGCGATCAGGGTAAAGCGGCAAAACGAAAACGCGATGAAGCTGGCGGAGTATCTCTCCGGTCATGCTGCGGTAAACCGTGTCTATTACCCCGGGCTGACCTCGCATCCGGACCACCGGATCGCTTTGCAGCAAATGATGGGATTTGGCGGTATTTTGTCTTTTGAACTCGGTGCGAACCCGGAAAACCTGATCCTTTTTCAAAAGTGCCTGTCGATCATACAGCCTGCGTTAAGCCTTGGCGGCGTGGAGAGCCTGATCTGCTCGCCGGTCACGACCTCACATCGGAGCTTATCTGCGGAGCAGCGCCATCAGCTGGGTATCCAGGATAATTTACTACGGCTTTCCGTGGGTATTGAAGATGCGGATGACCTGATCGCAGATCTTCATTCCGCGATTGCGACTATAACCTAATTGGTGAAACCAGGCTTCGGAAAGCTGAAATTCTTTGGAAAGTCTAATCAAAGAGCAGCCGGTTGATCCGTAAAAAAAATGATTATATAAATTTATCATTCCCTGTCAAGCCCGTCTCTACATCATAAAATACGATAAACTATTTCCTTGTACAAATGGTTTCTAACGCCTAAAAAAGGCTACCTTTAAATTAAATAGCAACATTATGGACACCATGACAACTGTATCGGAGGTTATCAACAAACTGCAGAAAGAGGGATATACGGTCGATTTTAATTTAAAGGACAATTGCCTGGAATGCCATGAAAATGCCCTGCAGATATACCCTGATGAATTCATCGTTGACAAGCACTATCGTTTTGAGGGACAATCCGATCCTGCTGATGAAGCTATCGTATATGCTATTTCTTCTACTAAACACAACCTCAAAGGCATTTTAATTAATGGCTATGGCGCATCCAGCGATCAGTTCACCGACGATTTGGTTCGCGCATTAAGAGAAAGGCAATAAGTGCATAAAGGGACCATTAGGATTTTCTACAGCGGAAGGTAAAACAAATGCATCACGGTTTTAGGCCGGTTTCGGATGGGCTTCAGGATTTGAGCATATAGCATCAGCAACCGGATGCTTTAGAACAAGGTTTACACCTGTTTATTTAAAATCCGGGATAGCCGTTTTTTGAACGGTCTATCCCGGTGCCGTTGTACAACGCGCTCTTAAATGACCTGTTGATTCAACAGGGAAAAAGCAAAACGGGGATACGGATATATGCGGGCAAGCGGTATGGAATAGCAGCGCCGAATAATTCATTAAAATGATACCTGTGGTTAACCAGCACCAAAAGGTCCGTATGCATGTCATTGGCCAGTATATCAATAGCTTTGGGAATATCTCTTTCCAGAATATTATTGAAATGAAAATGGTCATGGCTGGCCGGACGAGCAATGGTGTCCTTAAAAACATCAAGCGCGTAATTATGCTCCATAAAAGGTAAACCCTTTGCAGCGATGTTCGCAATAAGAACGCTGGCCTTAAAATTAATTGCCAGTTTACTTAAAAAACGAATGATCCCCTGCCTGCAGTACCGGAGGTCTGTCGCGTAAACGATCTTTTCAAAGGCCTTGTATGGGAATTGTTCAGGAACCAATAAAACAGGACATCCCGATTTGGCTGAGCAACTAAGGACATCACTTTCAATCACAGGAAGCTCCGGGCCTGTATTTTCAGGAACCCCTTTGATCAACAGACCGATGTTGAATTTCCTTACGATGGCTGCAATATTATCGGAAACAAAGTGGATATTCTCAATAAATCCTACCAGGGTCTTTAGGCCTGTTTGTAGATGAAACTTACGTTGCAGTTGTTCAATCCAACGATGCTTAGAGACGGGCCGCTCCGGTAAAATTTTACCGGAGCCGGCTATGCTTATTTCAGCGGCATACGAATGGGTTTGGGTCACAGTGGTATTCCAAAAATATAATTTAACATTTGTTGTTCCTGCGAGCAATAGGGCCAGCTCGGTCGAGCGCTCCGTATCCTGAGGGTTCTTGTTGATTATCAATATGTTTTTCATGGTTTTTTTTATTTAGTATATGTTAAGTGTTCTGAACTAACCTGTCCCGAATTTTTGATTTTATTGCGTCACAGGTCTTGAAAAACTGGTTTGTGGAGTTAAGCCCCCAAACAATTTAATACCGCCGGGCTTCCTTTGGTTACTTACTAAATTGAGAATTAAGGATCTCCATTTCTCAGCCGCTTTCATGATAGCGGGAAGGCAGGTCTCGTCGTCGATGAATCTCCGGTAAAATGGCACAGTGTATGAAAGTGCGCCATTTTTGTTTATCAATTGCAGCACTATAGACCCAACGGCGTTTACATCCATCTTTTTCAGCAGCTTACAGGCCGTGATTTCAGTCAGATCGATAATTATATCTTTGTTTTTATTCGTGTCAATAAATAAGATCCTCCGGGCGTTTTCATCCAAGGCAATGGCCTTAGCGCCGATCTGTTCAGATCGGGATAGCTGACTGTTCGATTGATGAGCCAGAGCAGCCAGCTTCGCCGTCATGGCTATGCTTATTTTCTTTCTTTTTGACAGATGGGTGATCACCAAAAAAGGGATGACGATCAAACCCAACAGGCTGCCCGCTATCCAGGCTTCTTCCACGTTGTTTTCCATGTTTTTATTTTTTTAGGCAGGAATAGTCAAATAACCATTCCGCGTTAAAGAATATTTCTAACTCCGGTTATGTCCAGCGGGGCGCATCATCTATGCGTCCCTGTCCTACTGAGATCACTTTAAATTTGTTGATCCCATCTTTCATTTCCCATTCGGTCATCGCCCCTACCGGGTAACCCAGTAATGCGACAACGATCGGATCTGTAACCCGAATTTTATTTGTTCCGCGTTCGGGACTGTCCTCAGCAACTATGCTGATACTGAATGTCTGGTTCTTGTTGATATTCCAAATCAGGACATCAGAGTTTGCAGAAACGACATTAAGTGGCATGGATTGCGGCCCTACGATTTTGGCATCCTTTAATTCCTGAAACAGCTTTTGCTTGTTAAAGACAGGAGTGGTCACGGATTCATATTGGTCCGTTAATAATTTATATTCCTCTTTTGTTAAAATAAGTGGTGTGGTACGCATGGTATATGTAATTAATCAAGATGAAAAAATAACCAGGCCTTACAGGGCACGCGGCCCTGTTACCTGATAGGATTAAAAATCAGATTTGAGAATATTTCCCGGCTGTGGGGCACGGATGAATTGAACAGCAGCCAGGGCACCGGAAGTCGCAGCATAATTACGCGGACAGCCGATATAAACGACCTCCAAAGCAATATTACTTTAGCAGCCGGTTACTGGATATGTATCAAATACATTGCCGAACCAGCGGAACTCCCGATTTTGGGAATATTCAACTCAGGAAAAAGCGGGGGGCAGACTACCAAAAGCCGTGAAACGGGAACAGCAGAAGCCTGTTGAATGTCTTGAACGGACAACCTGATATGACGTAGGCATTGCCGGGTCGTTCAGGAATATTTAAGCATAAAGTAACGTCATAGACGTTCGCCGGACTTACAAGAATCAGCTTAATTGGTTTAGCTGTTCTGGAAAATTCACTAAGGATAGGCGGGCCCGAGAGGTTATAATCATCAACTCCTATAGCCCGGCTATCATGAGCGGTAAAATCGGAAACAGAATGCACCCTGTATTCTCTGTTTGACGCCATCGATGACAACGTGCAAAAAATGAATATAATGAGAAGAACAGGTTTTATATGTTTAAACTGCATTTCTACAAGTATAACGAATATAATGTAATCCGAATGTTAAAAATAGTTAAATTGCATTTCTTAACCCACATAGTTGATTTTCAAACTTTTACTATGTTCTTTAATACGATCCTATGACTATTAAATTTCAAATCGGCGATTATGTCAGCTGGAATTCGGAAGCAGGATATGTGAGCGGAAAAATCATTGCAATCCACACCTCGGATTTTAACTTTAAGGGCTATATTCATCATTGCAGTGAGGCGAACCCGCAGTATGAAATTAAAAGCGACAAAACCGACCATATTGCCGCGCACAAAGGGACGGCGTTGAAGAGGATATGAATTATTTTGCGGCAGTCATTAGCGGTATAATCTAAAATACTTCTCCAGGCTGTCATCATCTATCCGGTCGCTTATCAAACCAATATAATTATCGGGCCTGACCAGGATGTACAATTTTTTTTTTGACACCTAATTTTAACCAGGCCGGGCCAGGAGGAAGATTAATTAGCCGGATCAAAGGTACAAGGGACTTGGGGATATCATCTTCATGACAGTTACTGTCAGCGCCGATACAGACCAGGTGGAATTTTGCTGCGGTCAGTAAATGATAGCAACTGATCGTCTCCCCGTTATGAGTGATACGAGCATAGGGAAAGCGGTCACCTGCTTTAAATGTTAACGATTGTTCCGAATGCTGGACGGAAAGCGGGCTGTCCCCGTAGGAATACCAGATTTGGGACAGGGCCCTGAAAATACGCTTTTTGATCCGGGGGCTGATCGAAAGTATTTTAAAAATGAAAGGCAGCAGGTGTTTGCGCAGCAAATGAAATAATACATTGTTGCTGGTCATAAAGCCAAATATTCGGTCGGTGAACTTTAACAGCCATTTCGCAAAGGGATACCGTTCGTCATGATAGGTACGGAGCAGCGACCCGCCTGCCGTTCCGGACAATACCATTCATAATTTCCAGGAGAGATTATAAGCATCCTGTAAGCCGGTATTCATACCCTGCCCCCCGGCCGGGCTATGAATGTGCGCGGCGTCGCCCGCCAAAAAGCTCTGATTGACCGCAAAACTTTCTACGCATCTTAGGTGCAGCTTATATACAGAAAACCAATTAACCGCTTTAAATTGCAGGGGAATACCGATGGTCGATCTGATCACGGGTTCGATGTCCTGAAAGGCGATATCTTCCTTATTGTAAAAGTCTTTGGGCAGGGTGCCCAGCACCCGGTAACTCTCCCCGTCATACATTGGGAAAAAGGCACAGAAATTCGTTTTGGATGGGGAGGCTACGATCTGGTGAGCAGGTATCGCCCAGTCAATCCTGGTGTCCGCTACAAAGAATTTGTTCTCATAGGTTCTGCCTTCAAATTTACATTTCAATTGCTGGCGAACAGTGCTGGATGCGCCATCACATCCGATGAGGTATTTAGCGCGAACTTCCAGATGCTTTTTTGTGACCAGATCCTGCAGTTTCACTGTAACCCCTTCCGCCGATTGTTCCAAATCTACAAGTTCGGTACGCCATAAAACATCACGATCCATCTTTTTCAGCTGTTCATAGAGCAGCGACTCGTTTCCTGATTGTTCAAAGGACTGTATATACGGAAAATCCGTTAGCCCGTCCCCGGCTTTTCCCAGCGAAAAACCGACTTTTTCTTTTCCGTCAATATAAATGGAGAGATCGCGGATATATTCCCCCTGTGCTAAAACTTTATCAGACAAGCCCATCTGCTGGTAAATCTCCATGCTTCGCGCAGTGACCAGTATGGCCCTTGATTCTGGCGTGGTGCCGCCCTTCGCATCTATAATGATCAGGTCTACGCCAAACCTGGCCAGCTGGCAGGCCGCCATGAGCCCGGTAGGCCCGGCACCAATAATGATAATATCCGTACATAGCCGGTGGTTAGCAGTGTTGTTTCCCATGCGTTCTTGCTGTACATTTTATCCGATGAGATAAGCGAACCCATCACTGACCGGCACGCACAGATCGTGTACCTTTTTATTTTCAAACAGGTTTTCGATCAGGTCCCTGGCTCGTTTGTAATCGTCATGGATCGGGCAGGGGTGCAGTGATGAGCACTTGCTTAATCCCAACCCACATTCTTTGAATATCTGCTGCCCGTCAATTGCTCTTACAATATTAATAATTGGCTGATCTTTCTGTTTGCCTGAGAGATAAAAGCCACCAGATGGCCCTTTGAGGCTATTGATAACCCCTTGTTTGACCAGAGTTTGCAATAGCTTGCCTACCGTATGCTCACTGGCGCCAATATATTCAGAAATTTCTCTGACCGCAGCTTTGTCGCCCGATTCAATTTTCGTGGCTAGAAATATGACCGCCTTGATCGCTGTTTTACAGGTATTACTTAACATGCTATCTATTTAAAAACTTACGCCCTTCTTCTGATATCAACTGCATGCTCCAGGGCGGATCGAAAATAACATCCACCTTTACGGCGCATTCCCTGAAGGCCATCTCCATCGTCAGGATCACGTCATCCAGTATAGATTGCCCCATGGGGCAAAACTGGGTGGTAAACGTCATGATGACCAGGATGTAATGGGTATCATCATTAAAGTCGATACGGTAAATCAAACCGAGATCCACTACGTTCAGACCAATTTCGGGGTCCAAAACATCCTTTAGCGCTAACAACGCTAAAGTACACTTATTATCGTTATTCGTAACTACGTTCATTTTTTCGGGGGAGTATGAAATATCACAGAAAATACATTCCAGTTATAAAGCAGGGCAGCCAGCAGGATACCAAACGAAGCAGATTGAAGCAACATCGCATTGGAAGTTAATATGCCGGTAATAAACAGCACAAATCCAAGTAAATAAGCTGCCCCCATCACGTTAAATACTTTGTCAACATATAGGTCCTTAGGGTTGGGGGTCTTGCCCAGGCCCGCCCTGTGATGATAAACCTTATTCCAGACAATAAATGGCAGGGTTTTAAAAGTCATCCCAAAGATGATCGCCGTGATCCAGCCAAAAAAGATGGAAAAACCATAAGCTAAAACCAGGCTGCTATCCGTGTGATCCAGGATTAACATCGCGGTGAAGATCACCAGGAATCCTACTGGTATAGCCATCAATAGTATAGAAAACAGGGATATGCGTACCTGATTGTCTACCTGGCGGCGTATGCGCTTGTTGTAAGCCTGATAAATAAAGACTGCAAATAATGTGATAGCCGCTGCAACCGATATCATCGGTATAAACAATAAAGCGCTGCTGCCTGAATAAATAAAAATAAATGCAAAGCTCAGCAATCCCCCGTTTACCAGGCCGTAGATCGTCCACAAAAGCTTCTCATGGGTATATTTTGAGATCATGAACATAGGGATTAGCCGGGAGCCTACACCCATGACCATTAATAAAAACCATCCCGCGATACCGAGGTGGGCATGAAGGGACAGAAAATGTAAAGAATTCTTTGAAAAAATAGGCGCGGTAAAATTGTAGATCAATAAGAGGCCCACCAGGGTGGTAGCAAACAGCCATAACGTGGCGGTATAGACGAAAAGGGCATGAACGTTTTTACTTTTACTACCCAGCAGGCTGCCTGTCAGATTAACCAGGAAGGACAATATCGCCGCATTGATCAAGATCGCTCCATATTGTGCCGGCCATTGCATATTGAACGTATAAAATGCATAGACCAGCAGCGGTATACCGGCGGCGGCCAGGGCGAAGGAAAAGTAGGCCAGGAAGTTGCTGTATAATTTCCCTTCGACCATTACCGGGACGAGCTGGTGACTGGCGCCGAGGATCATCATCGTGCCCCAGCCTAAGGCCATCGTATGGGTAATCGCCAGGATATGCGGTTGAAAGTAATGTCCTGTAAACTCCCCTGCGAATTTGAATAAAAGGGTAGCGGCTGTTAAAAATGACAATGCGGCAAAGGCATAAAAAGGAATAATGACCTTATAGGAGGTGGTTTTTGTCAGGCCGGCGCTAACGATCATGGGATAAAAATGATTAAATGTACTTCCCCGTCTGCCACTTCCCTGATCCGGTAATCAAAATTCCTTTGGGTTAGTTCAGGGAGCAGAAATACGGGAATCCTTTTATGGTACACATACAGCGCATTGACTACCGGCAATTTGTCCAGTTCTTCCAGGATGGTGGTCATCGGCAAAGGCATATCCAACTGCCGGACATCCAGCAGGACGAATTTGCCCTGGTACCTTTTCAGTATGATATCCCAGTCCTGCTTTATTTCCGCCTGGGGTTCCACCGCCGTAGTTTCGGCTGTTTTAAAAAAATAGGTCTCTACCAGGTTTTCTTCCACGGTATGGGTATAGCTGAGAAATTTCTTTTTTTCCAGCAGTGCGATCAGGGGCGTAGGGGAAAAGGTATTGATTACTTTGAGGATTTGACCGGGCCGTACCTTTTTTATATGTTCCAGGATCGTGTTTAGGGGGTCTTTACCGGCAGCGAGCATGGGCCTTACATCCAGGTCAACGATTTGTTCTTTCCGGATGGAATGAATAAAATCGGGTACCGGTTCCTGGTCGATATGAACCGGCAGTACTAACCTGTCAATTTTAAAGCCCAGGGGTTCGAGTTTTGCGAAAAATTCATCAATGCTGCAGCCTCCTAGTTTGGCAGCCATAGTGAGGCTGGTTCTGCCCGCCATCAGCCGACGGAGCAGCGGGTTTCGCAGCTTCTCGAACTTCGGACGGATGCTGACAATTGCTTCTAGCGCGTCGGGGTTTTGCTTGATAACTTCAGCAATCTTAGTATTGGCGTTTATCGTTTTCATCATTCAAAGTATTGGGTATATCGCTTCATCTCCAGGTTAATGTTTTTCATGGCCTGCGCGGCATCCACTGTAGTTGACGACTGCTTCAATTTTGCTATCTGGTCTTCCAATGGTTCCAGCCATTGGTGCAGCGCATGGTGAGCAGGCCCGGTCATTTTACAGGCACTGATCATAGCAGACAGGCTGTTTTCAAGCGCTTTATCTGTTTTTTTACAGGCCATTAATGATTGGTCGCTTTGGCTGTTAAAGTTTTTAAGAATTGCTTCTAAATTTTTAACATGACTACTGGTACCGGTGTCCACTTTCCATTTGGCCCCGTTATTTAATGCTAATTTGTCTGTTGCGATTTCATGCTGCTGGCGGTTACATGCCCATAACATAGCCATCACCGATAGCAGGATCAATAATTTTTTCATGAGCGGGATTTTTATTTTTTTCTGAAGGTTTTAAGATCAGCCTAAGTGATTGGTCGTAGGTAACATATTGCCATAGCCAGTTAATGAGAATGAACAGTTTGTTTTTTACGCCGATGATGGACATCAGGTGTACCAGCATCCAGATGACCCAGGCGATTGCGCCGCTGATCTTCAATTTGCCTATTTCAACAACGGCCAGGTTGCGCCCTACCGTTGCCATGCTGCCCTGATCATGATATTGGAAGGCTGCCATTTTTTCTCCTGATACCCAATTTTTCAAATTCCTGGCCAGTAACCGGGCCTGCTGAATAGCAACCGGGGCCACTTGCGGGTGGCCTTTAGGGCTCTCCTTACTTTGCGTGGATGCCACGTCCCCAAGGGCAAAAACATTGACCATCTCATGAACGCGGTTGTATTCATCTACCCATATCCTGCTATTGGGGAGAACGGCCGATTCCGGCAGACCATTGATCGGCATCCCTTTTACACCGGCAGCCCATACCAGGCACCGGCTGTACATCGTATCGCCATTGTTCAGTTCTACCAGGTTACCATCATAATTTTTTACAGAGAGGTTGTTTTTTACGATTACGCCGAGCGATTCCAGGTATTGTTGCGCTTTTTTGCCAGACTGCTCGCTGACCCCGCTCAATAAACGGGGGAAAGCTTCGATCAGGATAACCTTCATCTGGTTGAAATCCAGCTCAGGGTAATCCTTCGGAAGAATATTGTTTTTCATTTCCGCGATTGCGCCGGCGAGTTCCACTCCTGTGGGGCCGCCGCCGACAATGATGATTTGCAGAAAGGCTTTCCGTTCCTTTTCACTTTTTGCAATGAGCGCCTGTTCAAAGTTTTGCAGTAAGGTATTCCGCAGGTATAATGCATCCCCAACCGATTTCATCGACAGGGCATTTTGCTGAAGCGATGGATTTTTGAAATAGTTTGTTTCCGCGCCATGCGCTAATACCAGGAAGTCATATTCAATAGTACCGATAGATGTTTCAATCGTATTTTCATGAATATTCTTTACTTCGGCTATCCGGATAAATACATTTTTATAATGCTGGAATATTTTGCGGAGGGGAAAGCTAATGCTGCTGGGTTCCAATCCTGATGTCGCCACCTGGTATAATAAAGGCTGAAACTGGTGATAGTTATTCCTGTCAATCAAAATGACCTGAAAGTAGGCTGGTGAGAGTTTTTTGGCCAGGGTGAGCCCGGCAAAGCCGGCGCCGACAATAACCACTCTCTTTTGATTTCCATGAATAGGCGGAATGTCCATTTGTTTTTTTTTAAATTCAAAAATCTTTTCCCGTTTCCAATGCGCTGTTTCAACATTTTTTAAAACATGGTACCAGTTCACCTCTAGCGACCGGCTTTATCACGGGAAAAATGCTGGTTCCTGGTTAGCCTGAGGATAGCGGCATGTCCCAGCCCTGCCTGAATTCCTGATCAGCAACAATCCGAATTGATGATCTTTAGAAAAGGAGACAGGGCCCGGTGTGCCGGTATTCATAGCGTTATTTTTTTAATGGTTTAATTGCTTTTCTATTTCCAATGCCTTTACAAATAAGATATTGTTTTCCAGGTGAATATGCGTAAACAGGTCCCCTTCAAATTCCTGCAGCATTTTATACAATAAGCCATAACTGGCGCAGGCATCTTCAGGCAGCTGATAATTGTTACTGAGCATCCGGATATCGGATAAGCTTTTCCCTACGATTTCGTGCTCTTTTTCCATCAGGATGATCGGCTGTTTAACAGCATGGATCAGGGGTTGCCCCTTTTCTTTTGAACCCTCCAATTGTTTTATATAAGGGAATAAGGCCGTTTCTTCCTTTTGCATGTGTTCCGTCAGCTCGGCACTAATTTCTCTTGCTAATTGCAGGATATCCAATAGTTCGGGGTGTTGCGCGAGATGCACTTTCGTAACTTTATCTGCATATTTCAGCAATTCTGGTAAGCTTGTTTTTACATAGCTATGGTGGGTATTGACGATATAATCGGCAAGGAAGCTGAGGCTCCAGTCATTATAAGGTAGGGGGCGGGGAAGCGGGGAAGTAGCAGCGTCCTTTTCGGTCTGGCGCAGTTCATTTTCCACCGCTTCAAAATTCAATCCTTTTTCCTCGCAGGCAGCTTTTACTGTTTTCTTGCCGCCGCAGCAAAAATCAAGGCCATACTTTTTAAATACTTCAGCCTTCCGCAAATCTTTAGTGGCAATTTGTCCGAGCGTCTCTTCGCTTTCACCTGTTACCTTTTTTTTGATGCTCACTTTCCACCATTCCGGTCCCTGCTCCAGGTATTCCCACTTAAATATATCGCCTCGTTCGCCAAGCAACTGGTAGTAAACAGGCTTAGGGTCATGATCATTCAGGATAACAAAGCCTTCCCCTTCGTTCAACGCATCAAAGCGGGAAAAAATAGTAGGGTGTTTTAGTTTGGGTTCAATTAAAGTGACATTAAGTATGCTGTCTTCTAAAGTTTCCATAAATTTTGATTTTGTTTTATTGGTCAAATCTACCATTATAAAAGTATAAAAGTACTTCTATACTTTTATACTTTACGGTGTGATGACAATTGATGGCAATTATGATTTCAAGAATGGAAATGTCCTTTTATTCTTTGCTGTTTCTCTATGTACCAGAAGCTGATCATTAAAAATATCAATCCGGCTTGAGCCAGCATGGTTTCCACACTTGAATAAATACCAACCAAATCAACATTGAGATTAAAACCGAGTGTGTGCACAGTAAAAACCCCTGATTCCTGCAGAGAATGAACACCTTTGCCAATGATAATAATGGCCAGTACAGAGATCATTACCGATCCGTATTTAAATAGTTGCTTAACCGGGATGCTTTGCGCATACCTGATCCACACAAACGAAATTAAGAAGATAAGCATCAATGCCGTTAAAACACCTAAGCCAATAGATGCCTCGTTTTGAGGGTCAATCTCCAACTGGATGGCTTTTAAAAAAAGTATGGATTCAATAGCTTCCCTAAATACCACTAAAAAAGAAAAAGCGGCAAGACCCAGCATATTTTCATTATTTAGGAGTCTGTTAACCTTGTTTTCGACAAATGATTTCCATCTTTTCACGTCAGAGTTTCTATGGAGCCAAAAGCCTACGTATGTTAACACACAAACGGCAAAAATGGAAATAAAACCTTCCAGCATTTCCCTGTTCTGACCGCTGATTTTTAAAACGAAATCGGATAAATACCAGCCGGCTAAGCCGGCGAACATTGCTGTGATCCATCCGCCGTACAACCAGATAAGCGCCTTTCTTTTATTCATTGCTTTAATGATCGTTATCATGATGGCGATGATCAAAAAAGCTTCCAAACCTTCTCTCAAAAGAATTGACCCCGATAATACAAACGAAAGCCAAAAAGAAACCTTTGACTCTTTAAGTTTCCCATCGGCTTTCGAAATCAAGTCTAAAGCGGTGCTTATTTGCCGGCTTACCTGGGCTTTTGAACCGTGATTTTCAATAACAGAACGAACTTTCAGCATCTGTTGTTCCAGCCTTGTCATCAACGCGCCATCATTGGTTTTAAGCCTGGCTTCAATGGGTTCAATACCTTCGAGGTAAGCTTCCAGTGCAGCATGTCTTGCCCCGTCGGGATTGTTTTGGTTATATTCTTTTAAAGCCGCTTGTAAGCCGCTTGCCGCTATGGTGAGGGGGCCGTTCTTTTCAGGAACAGGGATATGAAGCCGTATGGCCATCAACTGATTCGCTTTCGAACCAGGTGTACCCTTCATCTTTTCCAGCAGCTCTTTATCGGTAAGCGTAGCTGCATCTTTTAATGTGATCTCCTGCGATGCTTTTTTAAACAATTCGTCCTGCCTCCGTGCACTTGCGTTCCGGTTGTTAAACCTTAGGCTCTTTATGTAAAATGCCAGCTTCCATGTTTCAGCCGAAGACAGCTCATTAAAGCTTCGCATGGCCGTACCCCCCACGCCGAGGGATATCGTATTATAAGCCTGCAATGCAGAAACCAGATGCATCAAAGAATCATTTTTGAAATTTGCGGGTGCGGGATAAAGGCCGCTTGCAAGCGGCCCATCTCCTTTTCCTGTACTGCCATGACAGGACGAACATTTCTGTACAAATAGTATTTTGGCATCTGATATATCGGGCCAGGCACCGGGTGATATAACATACCCTGTCATATCGATCAGCGTTCTTTTGATGGACCTTGAAATAGATGAAATTGATTCAGAGGGATATTTTTTCGCGATCATGTGGTTTAATAAGGAAACGCTATCCAGAAGTGCGTTAGCCTTAAAATGGCTTGTTTGTATCACTTTAGAGCAAAGGCTTTGAACGGTTATCCCAAACTCGGTCATTTCGTGATACTCCGCCATATTTTGTACCCGGTGATGATTTACAGCTGTCGGATAATCTGAGGAAATGTAGTCCAGCAGGTGAATGATGGTTTGCACATTTTTATCATTACCCTCTGCCTTCAGCAAAGTACAAGGCAGCAAAAGAACAAGTATCCACCCCAGAAATAATTGTTGCGGTTTCATATTTATGATTATAAAATTTGTTTTTCATGTTTATCCTGCAAAGGTAATTTTTCAATTTATTATTTATACTTTTTTGTATAAACAAAAGGTATTACTTAATTTTGGAGCTGTAAAGCAATGGAAACGGTAAAGGAAAACATAGGAATCAAAGTAATAGCCGCACTCAAAGGGCATAGCGGCTGTATCTATGCCCTTGACCGGGGCTTGTCCGATCATACGGTGTTTACCGGGGGGAGTGACCAGTTTATTGCCCACTGGGACCTGGAAAGTTTCCGTGCCGAGAAATTTGCGACCTCCTTCACGGCACACCTCTATAGTATCTGCCATATCTATGAAAAACAATTATTATTGGCAGGTACCACGGACGGCAGCATACACATTATAGACATTGCTCAAAAAAAGGAAGTCAGGATACTCAAATATCACCAGGGACCGATTTTCGACATTAAATATTCCCTGAAAACCCATTGTTTCTATACTGCCGGGGGCGATGGTAATTTCGCCATTTATTCACTGGATACCCTTTCCCTGGTCAAAATGAAGAAGCTTTGCGCGGAAAAAGTACGCAGTATTGATTTCAACTACGACACTTCCGAGATCGCTGTCGCCTTAGGTAGCGGAGACGTTTTTATTTTCGATCTCTTTAACTTGCAGGTAAAGTATGGATTTATAGCCCACCGGCTGTCTTCAAATATTTTGCGCTATTCGCCCGATGGAAAATTCCTGCTGACAGGTGGCAGGGACGCCTACCTAAATGTTTGGGAAACGGGGAATTATACCCAGGTTAAATCTATCGCAGCGCATAACTGGGCGATTTATGACATTGTTTACAGTCCGGATGCAACCTTGTTTGCTACAGGCAGCCGCGATAAAACCATCAAGATATGGGGTGCCGGGACCTTTGAATTTCTCAAACGCATCAGCAAGGAGGCCTATACCGGGCATTCCCATTCGGTCAATAAGTTGCTTTGGAGCCCGTTTCATAATTACCTGGTATCTGTTGGTGATGATAAGGAAGTAATGATCCGTGAGCTCCATATAAATGATTAAAAATGGATAGCATAAATAAAGAATTCTTACCGGGAGGTGGCGCTGTATTGCCTGCTTCGGGATATTTTGGCCAGTCGGATGCCTATGACTGGGTTTCAGCGATCAGCATGGAGGATCATAGCCTGCAAACAGACATCGTAGAAATCCAATTTAAGGGCCATCGGAAAGAATTTTATATCAACCGCAAGCATCTTCCGCTAAAGAACAGGGAACTGGTCGTGGTCAGTGGAGCGCATCGGGGTTATGACATAGGCCAGGTGTCATTGACAGGCCCTATTGTTCTTTTACAGTTGAAGAAGAAAAAAATCGCAGCGAGCGATGTGGTAAAATTGCTATACAGGATAGCGACTGCAGATGATCTGTTACAATGTAAAACGGCAAAAGCTGCGGAAAAAAATGCGTTGCTCATTGCAAGGGCGGCGGCCAGCGAAATTGGTCTTGGCATGAAATTTTGTGATGCCGACTTCCAGGCCGACGGACTGATGGTTACGCTTTATTATACCGCTAAATCGCGGGTGGATTTCAGGGAACTGATTAAAATACTGAATTACCGCTTGCAAGTTTATATCAAAATGCATCAGATCGGCTTACTGGAGGAATCCCGGCGCCTGGGAAGTATTGGCCCATGCGGAAAGGACTGGTGCTGTCATACCTGGTGCTCCAGGCTTAACGAGGAGGAAATCCAATCGCTGAAACACTTTGCGGGTAAGACAAACCGGCAGGGAAAAAATAACGAAGGAAAGTTTGAGTGTTATATCCGGGACTAAGCGGGCAGGATGCGAAGCGGGCCCTGCCCTTATTGCACCAACCGATACGACCTATTAATTCCGACAAAGGACAAATACAATGAAAGATGAATTGACGACACTGGAAAAAACCATAGCAAAAGAATACCCCTATGGCTTTAGTACGGCTATTGCTACCGATGTAATCCCGAAAGGGCTTAATGAACAGGTGATCCGCCTGCTTTCGGCAAAGAAGGAAGAGCCGGAATGGATGCTGGAATGGCGGCTGAAGGCCTATCGGCACTGGTTAACGATGGAAGAGCCCAAATGGCCCAATGTGCATTATCCCGAAATAAATTACCAGGACATCATTTATTATGCTGCGCCAAAAAACAAAGGGAAACTGAATAACCTGGACGAAGTAGACCCTGAACTGCTGCGCACCTTTGAAAAACTCGGCATTTCCTTAAATGAGCAAAAACGCCTGAGCGGGGTAGCAATTGACGTAGTAGTAGATAGCATCTCCGTCGCAACTTCCTTTAAAGAACAACTTTCAGCTATCGGGATCATATTCTGCTCCATCAGCGAGGCTGTTCAGCAGCACCCGGAGCTAATAAAAAAATATTTGGGTTCTGTTGTCCCGGCAACTGACAATTTCTTCGCTGCATTGAACGCGGCTGTATTTACCGATGGCTCCTTCTGCTATATTCCTGCGGGCGTACGCTGTCCGATGGAGCTATCCACTTATTTCCGGATCAATACAGAAAACTCGGGACAATTTGAGCGTACGCTCATTATTGCGGAAGAAGGAAGTTATGTGAGTTACCTGGAAGGCTGTACCGCTCCGCAGCGCGATGAAAATCAGCTACACGCAGCTGTTGTCGAACTGATCGCCCATAAAAAAGCAGAAATTAAGTACTCCACCGTCCAAAACTGGTATCCGGGTGATCAGGACGGAAAAGGCGGTATTTACAATTTTGTTACCAAGCGGGGCCTTTGCCAGGGGGACTATTCGAAGATTTCCTGGACCCAGGTTGAAACAGGGTCAGCCATCACCTGGAAGTACCCCAGCGTTATTTTAAAGGGTGATTATGCTGTGGGGGAATTCTACTCCGTAGCCCTTACCAACCATTATCAGCAGGCGGATACCGGGACCAAAATGATTCACCTGGGCAAGCATACCAAAAGCAGGATTGTTTCCAAGGGGATTTCAGCAGGCTATAGCCAGAACAGTTATCGCGGCCTGGTCCGCGCCGGAAAAAATGCGATCGGGGCACGTAATTATTCACAATGTGATTCCCTGCTACTAAGTGACCATTGCGGCGCGCATACCTTCCCCTATATTGAAGTAAAAAACGCCACATCTATCGTAGAGCATGAAGCGACCACTTCAAAAATCGGTGAAGACCAGCTTTTTTATTGTAAACAGCGTGGGATTGATGCCGAAACAGCAATAGCGCTGATCGTTAATGGCTTTGCGAAAGAAGTAATGAACAAACTGCCCATGGAATTTGCCATAGAAGCAAAAAAATTACTGGCGGTTAGCCTGGAAGGCAGCGTGGGTTAATTATAAATCATAAATAATAGAACAATGTTATCAATAACAAATATACACGCATCGATAGAAGGTAAGCAAATCCTTAAAGGGATCAGCCTGAACATCCGGCCCGGAGAGGTGCATGCCATTATGGGCCCCAACGGCTCCGGCAAAAGCACCCTTGCTTCGGTATTGGCAGGAAGGGAAACTTATGAAGTTACGGAAGGGTCGGTAGCTTTTTTAGGAAAAGACCTGTTGCAAATGCTTCCGGAAGACCGGGCGCATGAAGGCTTATTCCTTGCATTTCAGTACCCGGTAGAAATCCCCGGCGTAAGCACCACTAATTTTATAAAGGCGGCGGTAAATGAAAAACGGAAATACCTGGGGCAGGAGCCACTGGATGCTGTCGCCTTTATGAAAGTAATGAAAGAAAAAATGGCGATGTTACAGATCGACCAGACTTTGCTGAGCCGTTCCATCAATGAAGGCTTTTCGGGTGGTGAGAAAAAACGCAACGAAATTTTCCAGATGGCCATGCTGGAACCCAGGCTGACCATCCTTGATGAAATGGACTCTGGATTAGATATTGATGCGCTGCGTATTGTTGCTAATGGCATTAACCAATTGCGTTCTAAAGATAACTCCCTGCTGATCATCACGCATTACCAGCGCTTATTGGAGTACATCGAACCCGATTTTGTTCATGTGCTGTATAACGGAAATATTGTGCGGTCGGGAACCAAAGAACTCGCGTTGGAACTTGAACAAAAAGGTTACGATTTTATCAAAGAGGAAGCCGGCTTAGCCGAAACTTTATAAGGTGGTTAATAATAAAAAGGTCATCATGAATTTAACTTATATAAAAGATAGTTTTGAACAGCTAAAAGCAATAGACCCGGATAATCCGGTCGCCAAGCTCAGACTGGAAGGGTTTCAGACTTTTGACAAAACTGGGTTGCCAACCAAACGTAATGAAGAATGGAAATATACAGCCATCAGCGCGTTATTTGACAATCCCAATTACTTAGCAGCAGATACACCCGCAGCGCCGCTTGAACCAAAGGATATAGATGCCATCAGGGTGCCGGGATGCCAGGCAGCAAATGAACTGGTATTTGTCAATGGCCTGTTCGACCCTTTGCTTTCAACGGTTCGCTCCAAAAAAAACCAGCTTACGGTTTTACCGCTGGAAATGGCAGCAAAAGGCATTTATAAAGAATTGGTTAAGGAGCACCTGGGGCAAAGCAGCACGTATATCCCGGATGGGGTTCATGCGCTGAACACCTCCTTTATCCGGGAAGGCGTTTTTATCCATATCGCTCAAGGGCAACAATTGAACCAACCAATATATTTCTATCATATTGCTGATGCGAAACAGCACCCTGTTCTCGCCCAACCCCGCATTTTGGTTATTATTGAACAAAATGCACGCGTGGAATTGGTAGAAACTTATCATACCATGGGTGCTTCAGATAGCTTTACCAACCAGGTTATGGAAATAGTGCTCCGCAAAGATGCCCGATTGGCCTACTACAAAATCCAGCAGGATGCCGCTAACGCCAGCCAGGTAAGCACCACGCACATCCGGCAGGTTGAGCGCAGTTATGTACACGCGGTAACGGTAACGCTAAATGGAGGCATCATCCGCAATAATATGAATGTGGTTATGGAAGCACCCCGAAATGAAGCTCATTTATATGGGTTATACGTTTTAAACGGGCACACCCATGCCGACAACCATACCCTGGTAGATAACGTGGCGCCAAATTGCCTGAGCAATGAATTATACAAAGGCATCTTGAACGATCATGCTACCGGAGTTTTTAACGGGAAGATCATGGTACGCCCGGATGCACAAAAAACGAATGCTTACCAAACCAATAAGAACATCCTATTATCCGATGACGCGACCATCAATACCAAACCACAACTGGAGATTTTTGCCGATGACGTAAAATGTTCACATGGCTGCACCGTAGGGCAGTTAGATGAAAACGCGTTGTTTTATTTAATGGCAAGGGGTATCCCAAAAGCGGATGCCGGGGCGCTCTTATTGCAGGCATTTGCTTTGGATATCCTTGAGCAGATCAAACCGGAAGCCCTCAGGTTATATGTTACCCAACTCATTACCTACCATTTATCAATCCCTAAAAATGATTTTGACAGCACCATCTAACGAGATCCTTAATATAGCTGACATACGGAAGCAGTTTCCAATACTCAACAGGACAATCAATGGCAAACCATTGGTTTACCTTGATAATGCAGCTACAGCCCAAAAACCGAAGGCGGTCATTGATGCCATCAGCCATTATTATACCCATTTTAATGCGAACGTTCACCGCGGGCTACATAGTTTGGCGGAGGAAGCTACCGAAGCCTATGAGGCTTCCCGAATCGCAGTTCAGCAGTTCATCGGCGCGGCTCACCGGGAAGAGATCATCTTCACGAGGGGCACCACGGAGGGCATTAATCTGGTTGCTTATACCTGGGGGCAGGCCAATATCATCGCCGGTGATGAGGTACTGATCTCGGAGATGGAGCATCATTCCAACATCGTGCCCTGGCAAAGGCTTTGCAGAAAGCAAAATGCAGTGCTAAAGGTCATCCCGGTATTGGACAATGGCGAGCTTTCCCTGCCAGCGTATCATGAATTGCTGACCCCCCGGACGAAATTGGTTGCAATCGCTCATGCGTCAAATGCCCTGGGCACCATTAACCCTATTAAAGCGATGATTGAAGCGGCCCATCAGGTCGGTGCAATGGTGCTGCTTGATGGTGCGCAATCGGCAGTACATTGTGACATCGATGTTAAGGATCTGGATTGTGATTTTTTTGCCTTTTCAGGGCATAAAGTTTATGGGCCTACCGGCATAGGTGTTCTTTATGGTAAAAGTGCGATCCTTAATTGTATGCCGGTATTTCATGGCGGAGGGGAAATGATCAAAGAAGTGACCTTCGAGCGTACCACTTATAATGATATTCCTTATAAATATGAAGCGGGAACCCCTAATATCGCCGATGCCATCGCATTAAAGTCGGCCCTGGATTTTATTGCTTTATATGGGAGGGATAATATCAGGAAATATGAGGCCTCTTTATTAAATTATGCGACAGCACAATTGAAAAGGATTCCCGGGCTAACCATCATCGGTACCGCCAGGGAAAAAGTAAGCCTGATATCCTTTACCATAAAAGGGCTGCACCCTCAGGATGTTGGGATATTGTTAGATAAGCAGGGGATCGCCGTCAGGACCGGCCATCACTGCGCACAGCCCTTGATGGAACGTTTCGGGATTACGGGGACTGTAAGGGCCTCTTTCGCGGTTTATAATACGTTTGAAGAAATAGACCTACTGGTTTCAGGGTTGCTGAAAGCGATTAAAATGCTTTCATAATTATGAAAAAGAATATAATTGAAATTGAAAACGAGATCGTTGAAACATTTTCCTTCCTGGATACCTGGGAAGAAAAATATGAGTATATCATTGAAATGGGTAAAAAATTACCTGTATTGGAAAATCAGTTTAAAACGGAAGATAAGATCATCAAGGGATGTCAATCAACGGTTTGGCTGGTGCCGTCTTATATTGACGGCCTGGTGTTTTTTAAAGCCGATAGCGACGCGATCATTGTTAAAGGCCTGGTGAGCATGCTGATCCAGGTATTATCAGGCCACAGCCCTGAAGAAATCATGCAGGCCCGGCTTGAATTTATGGATAAGATAGGCATGCACGCACACCTGGCCCAAACGCGCTCGAATGGCCTGCGGGCGATGATTAGCCAGATAAAGGAATATGCCAGGGCTTACCAGGTAATTAATTTAAAGGATTAACCATGAATGAAGAATCATTAAAACAAAAAGTGATTGATTGTTTGCAAACCATATATGACCCGGAAATACCGGTAAGCATCTATGAACTTGGCTTAGTTTATGAAACTGAAGTCTTACCGCCATATAACAATGTCCAGATCGTGATGACGCTTACAGCACCGAGCTGCCCTTCTGCGCAGGATATCCCGGTAGAGGTGGAACAAAAGGTCAGAGCCATTGAAGGCGTAAATGAGGTGATTGTCATCGTAACCTGGGACCCGCCCTGGGATAGTGACATGATGTCTGAAACAGCTAAGCTCGAATTAGGGCTGTTATGATGCCGTGAGTAATTGGTTTAATCTGGTTTAAATTGAATAATTTTGAGTGCTTGAAAGATCGTTTTTTCAATAGTAGCATATGAAAATAACTTCACAAGAGGAATATGGCCTGCGGGTGCTGTTAAGGATTGCAAAATGCCGGGAGAAGGAAGGTATGACCATCCAGGTTCTAAGTTTTGCAGAAGGCTTATCCACTCCCTATGTGGCCAAGCTGACGCGCATGCTTCGGATAGCCGGCTATATCACCAGTACGCCCGGAAACAAAGGCGGCTACACTTTGTCGCGGCCCGGAGCACAAATCAATATTAACCAGGTCTTAAAAGTATTGGGGGGCTCCCTGTTCGAAAAATCTTTTTGTGAAGACTACACAGGCACGCTTCAGTTCTGTACCAATTCCGTCGATTGTTCCATTCGCTCACTCTGGCAGATGGTTCAGATTACTATTGATCAGATACTGGATAAAATATCGCTGGATGACCTGATCGGTTCAGAAATGAACGCGGACGAGATGATCAATTCGATTATAGAGCAAAACACAAAAGCAGCAGTTGCTAAAAAAGTTGTAATAAGGTCCGGATAACAGCTAAAATGTGCAGGGTGGCGCACTAATATATAAGACGGGAATATATAACTCCTGTTAATTGGCAGTTATCCAAATCAATCGGTACTATTGAAGAAGAAAGTGCCATCTGTTTTGCAAAACTAACTACAGATTTTAGCTTGCCAAACGCCCATCTACGACAACCAGGGTAATACGGGCATTCAAATCTTGAAGGCCAAATAGCCAATAAATAGATTGCGCTATTTTCTCGTCTTTTTGCATTTAAGCTACGTTGAGCGGGACCTTTATAGCTCCCTGTTTATGATAAGAATATGTTATTTTTGAGGATATGGCTAAAGCTCCGCTGTTACATGCAATCATAGAAAATGCAATTGATGGTATCATAACCATTACGAAGAAAGGTATCGTGGAACTGATCAATCCATCGGCCTGCAGACTATTTGATTATTTCCCGGAAGAAGTCATCGGAAAAAATATATCCATACTGATGCAATCGCCGGATAAAGAAAAGCACGACGACTACCTTGAACGCTATCACCAAACCGGCGTACCGCATGTAATTGGCATCGGCAGGGAAGTGACTGGGTTAAAAAAGGACCGGAGCGTTTTTCCTTTTCGCCTGACGGTAAGCGAAGTTCAATTGGACGACCGGATTATTTACATAGGTTTCATACATGATCTTACGCTTCAGAAAGAAGCAGAAGCCCAGCTTAAGCACTATGCCGTTCAATTGGAGGAGCAGGTTAAAGAGCGTACCGGGTCACTAAACAGCACCGTACAGCAATTACGACAAGCCAAGGAGGAGGTAAGCCTTTCATTGAAAAAAGAAAAGGAACTGGGACAGTTGAAAAGCAGGTTCGTATCTATGGCATCACATGAGTTCAGGACACCCCTTAGTACCGTTCAATCATCGGCTTTATTAATCGATAAGTATGCTTTGGTGCCTGATACTGGTAAGATCCAAAAACATGTAGGCAAAATTATAACCGCGGTTGGTAATTTAACCGGTATATTAAATGAGTTTCTTTCACTTGATAAGTTGGAGGGAGGAAAAGTCGAACCAACTTTTAGCCTTTTCGACCTGGTAAGGCTTGGGGAAGACATCGCTGAACAAATGCAGATGGTAGCCAAACAAAACCAAAGCATTATCTATCAGCATACCGGCACTGATAGGATGGTCAACCTTGATAAAAACCTTTTAAAAAATTGCATTCTTAATTTGATAAGCAATGCCATTAAATATTCAGGTGAAAATACATTTATCGAATTTAACACCGAGATCGATGAGCAAAAATGCACCATAACAATCAGGGACAATGGTATTGGTATACCAGAAACTGACCGGAAGCATTTATTCGAAGCATTTTTCAGGGCCCACAATACAGGTAATATTCCCGGAACAGGTTTGGGCCTGAATATTGTGGCGCGATATACAAGATTGATGAATGGCCAGGTTAATTTTGAAAGTAATGTTAATCAAGGGACTTTATTTACCCTCTCATTTCCTGCCCCATGAAAAAAAAGATATTGATCATTGAAGATAACACAAATATACGGGAGAATATTGTTGAAATCCTCGAATTGGCCGACTACACTGTTTTGGAGGCGGATAATGGTAAAACAGGGGTGGATGTGACCATTGCAGATTTGCCCGACCTTATCGTTTGCGATATCATGATGCCCGAACTGGATGGCTATGAAGTATTATATTTACTGAGCAAGAACCCGGAAACGGCAGCTATCCCAATCATATTTCTTACGGCTAAAGCTGAAATGACGGACCTAAGGAAAGGCATGGAGCTGGGAGCCGATGATTACCTGACCAAACCTTTTCATAACATGGAATTGTTAAATGCTATAGAAAGCCGCTTAAAGAAAAAGGAGACGCAAGAACGGTATTATAGCCGCGCCCTGGAAAAGCTGGATCATCTCTTCAGCAAAAAGAATGGGTTGGAAGAATTAAAGAAAGTTATTGATGAGCGAAAGGGCCGATTGTTTAAGAAAAAGCAGGTAGTTTATTTTGAAGGGGATAAGGGGCATGGACTTTTCCTTGTGTTAAAAGGCAGGGTGAAAACTGTTAAAACCTCCGATGGCCGCGAACTCATGACCGGTGTTTACGCGCCGGAGCATTATTTGGGCATCCAGGCCGTCCTGGCCAACGAACCTTATGGCGATACGGCCATAGCCATGGAAGATAGCATATTATGCTTGCTTCCGAAAGAAAACATCGAAAACCTATTGAATTTATACCCGGATATCGCGCGAGCGTTTATTAAGTTGCTTGCCAACGATATCAAAGAAAAAGAAGAACAGCTTTTACAGCTTGCCTATTTTTCAGTCCGTAAAAGGATGGCCGAAACCCTTTTGCGCTTGCACGGGGAGGACGGTGATCAAAAGAAAACCTTTAAAATTACCAGAGAAGACCTGGCTTCGATGGCAGGAATGGCCATCGAATCAGTAAGCAGAACATTAGCTGATTTCAAAACGGAAGGCCTGATCGAAAAAAAGGGAAGCAGTATCATCCTCCTTGCCCCGAACCGCATGAGAAAAATGAAAAATTGATAACTGTCACTATTTTCTCTGCCAAGCTGCATAGTTCTTTTCCTCGGGGTTTCATATTTTTACATGGTACAAAACTATTAACAGATGAAGGCGGTTGTCTACGGAATCAAACCATTTGAAAAAGAATTTTTGGCGAAAGCCAACCAAAAGAAACATGTAATCACCTTAATAACCAATCCCCTGAGCCTGGAAACTACCACTTACGCCGAAGGGAAAGAAGCGGTTATTGCCTTTACCCATGATACTATTCCTGAAACCATAATCGACCAACTTACCAGGATGGGCGTCAAACACATCGCATCATGTGCCCCTGTTACGGATCAAACAGGAAAAGAAACAGGAAAAGACTATGCCGGTAAATCTGGTGATTCTGCCAGGCAGGCCATTAATGATCTTGACCGGTGGCAGCAAAATGGAACCCGGGACAAGGCATTCATTTATCAAAATCATGGCAAGGATATCAATCCTCAGCATTAATCAAAGCCATTATTCCTATCTGAGGCGTGGTTGCACATTACATATGGCAAACGGGTTGAATCAAAAACAGTCTGGGATGAGACGCTTTTTCTACTGTTTGGCAGTGTGAAAAAAAAGCAGCGACCGTAAAATCAGGGGTAAAGAGAGCGACGATTATATGTTATAAATAAAAGCCTCCCGGGTTGTTCAAAAACCTTATTTGTTAATGATTAAAGAAATAGAAAATAAGCGTTACTCTCAAGGTAATGCTATTTTATTTCATGATGATCATTCTTTTTAAAATGTTTTTTTATCTCTATTTGCGATCAGAGTACAAAAAAGGCCACCATCGCTAAATTCATCACAACACAAAGGGCCGTATAGGAAATGAGCGTGCGTATTCCAAAACCGCACATCCCAATAACCATAAAACCAAAAAACAGGGGAACAGTGACTGCCACGGCAACAACCGGAGCATTGTAATAATACATCAAGGCTGCGGGTATCGGAAGGAAAATTACGGCCTGGAATACAAACGCGATCAAGAACCACATCATACGATTCTTGGACTGGCTGTCGGCAAATTCGGTCCACTTTTGCCAGGTTCTATTATTTTTTAGAGATGAAGATTCGCTATCTGCATCTGTCGAATTAATTTTTAAAGTTGTCATGATATTTTGTTTTATATCACAAATATCCTCAACAAAGTACTTCTGGGACAGGTCAGCAGACATCAAAAAACGTGGCATTTCGCACCTTTTAACATCGAAAAAACAATAGGAAAACCGGTCATGGAAAGTGTGAAGCTTTTTTTAAACCGTCGAAGCCAGATGCCTATAAGTAGCACCTAAAATGGTGCGAATGGTCATTTATTAACACCTGAAAAACAAGTAAATTAGGCATACAATAAATCAATCGGTTATGAAAACAATTATGATTATCAACGACAGCTCAGCCGTTGCAAAACACGCCGGAGAATTAGCCTTACAAATCGCTATAAAAATAAACGCCAATTTATTGGTTGCGAACACGGTCAGCGAAAGTTCCCCAAATCCGGTAAAAGAACTTGTTTTAGTTTCGGCAGGAGAAGATATAGAAACGGAGGAAGCAGTAGGATTGGCCGGTCATTTAGAATTACTCAATCATTCGGATGAAACAAAAAGCCTTTTTAAACCGGAGATCGGGGAAGTAGATATTTCTGAATATAATGAAAACGACCTGATCCAACTGATCATCAAGAACGATATCTGGCTGATCGTAAAAGGCCTGGCAAAAACACCTGTGATCAATCCTGACGCAAAAGCTATTAATATCCATGCTGTTTTAAACCGGGTAAATTGCCCGATTTTACTTGTGCCAGGCAAATTTTGCTTAAAAGAATTAGAGCGAATAGTATATATGGCTGATTTAAGGTATTGCAGGATGCGGGTAGTAAACTTATTAGTTGAACTGGCAAAACCATACCATGCCAGCCTGATGGTCGCACACGTCTCTGCAAAAGGATTGCCTCATATAGAGGAAAAATATGCCGATGCCTGCTTTAACGAATTCATCGCCGGTAAAGTTAATTATGATCAACTGGTCTTTAATAACATAAAAGAAAGGAACTCACAAAAGGTCTTGGACATTATGGAAAATGAAATGCAAATCGACTTGGTAGCAGTCGTTAACCACCGCTTCCATTTCGAGGAAATAGTAGGAAGGTATATAACTGATATTGTTCCGGAGCACGTCACCGTCCCATTAATGGTATTTCCTATCTAATTCAGACCGCCTTTTGGGTTTGATTTCGTGATGACATTATCATTAAAAAGGATACCTGGATCCTTAAAACCTTCGAACAAAATAGATAAAAGGCTATTTTAACGGGGAGGTTTTACTTATTTGCATATGCTAAACGACACGTAGGCACAATCTGGTCAATAGTCTGGATACGCATTTCAGGAACCTCAGTAACTTAGTTTTCCACTGCAATCAAAAAATCATTTATCGCTTCAATAAAATGACAACCTACTTGGTTTTTATCATGTATCCTACCCGCCACAGTATTTACCACCTGTTGAATTTTCTGTTCGGCAGCAATCACCGGGCAGCGGGTTTGCGGATTGTTCAGTTCCCGCTGATGTATTGCTGCAATCTCACTTAGCCGGGTTTTGATTGCTTTTAACATGGGTGCATTTTTACGCATCTCGTACCAATCCTGGAACGCCGCCAGGTGTTCGGCAATGATCACTTTTGCCCTATAAGCCTCCTGCTCCCGTTTTTGGAAAGTCTCGTCTTTTACTTTAGAAAGTTCATCCACATTGACAAGCCGGATATAAGAAAGCTGGCTTACTGCAGGTTCTACATTGCTGGAACCGATAAGTCAATTAATAATTTGTTTCCTTTATTTTCCAGGTGTGACCGCATGATTATTGGCTTATCTGCATTGGTACAAGTCAATATAATATCTGAACTGGCCAGATAATTAGCTAACTGACTCATCGGGGCATAATTCAACCCCAGGTCTGAAGCTAGTCCGGCTGCATTTTTCTCTGACCGGTTAATAACGATAATACGGCTGGCACAAAGGTAATCGATGAGATTTTTGCAGGTAATCCGCCCGATTTTCCCAGCCCCCAATACCAGTATCTTTTTATCCTGTCCGTAAGGGATATGCTCTTTAATGTATTGCACCGCGGCAAACGAAACCGAAACCGTTCCGGCACTCAGTGCTGTTTCATTTTTAATTATTTTAGAGACATGTAATACCGTGTTTATCAGGCGCTCCAAGAAACCGTTAATAAACCCCCTTTCTTTTGAAAACTTTACGGATTGCTTTAACTGCCCAACAATTTCATAATCACCCAATATTTGCGAATCCAACCCCGCGCCTACATCAAATAGATGTTCAACTGCATCCAACCCACTTTTTACATAGGCCAGTTGGGTAAAGGTGGACGCCGGCCCCTTAGTTTGCGTACATAACAGATTAATCAATTGGGCTGCATTTTCGGCAAATCCATATATTTCCGTGCGATTACAGGTTGAAAGAATAAATAAAGATTCCAGATTGAAAACGGGTGCCTGTTCCAGGATGTGCTCGTATTGAATAGGATCAACCGCAAAGTGGCCCCGGGTTGATGCATCGGCTTTTTTATAACTGATACCTGCGATGAAAAAGTTTGAAATATCCAAAGATATGTTTTGTTCCATTTTGTTGTTATTAGTCACTCATCTGAAAATCTAAAATGCCGGCAACCCGATAATTTTACCAGGTAATAGCTATTCGGACAAGTGATAAAAGCCGATTAGCGCTCATCAATCCTTATTTATTAATAGCTGTCAGCATAGGTTTCCCCGGAAGATCAATGCCGGATAGCCACCGGTACCAGATCATTCCAATACGGAATTACCCAAAAATCTGACGGGTAGAGACTGCTATCCTATTCCATGAATTAATAATGATCAACTGCATGATAATTTGTGCCAGGCCACGTTCGCCATATATTTTTCGCACCTTAGCATAGGTCTCATCACTGACCCCATCTACTGAAATAAGGGTCACTGCCTCTGTTAATTTTAATACAGCTCTTTCCTCTTCGGTGAATAGGGGCGATTCCCTCCAGGCAGACAATGCAAAGATTCTTCTTTGGGTTTCTCCAATCTTTAGTGCCTCCTGCGTATGCATATCTATACAGTAAGCACAACCATTAATTTGCGAGGCCCTTATTTTTATCAGCTCACGAAGCAGCGGTGAGAGGGATGAGTTACTGATATATTGTTCCAAACCAATCATGGCTTTGTAAGCATCCGGCTCGATGTCTTTAATTGATATTCTGTTCATTTGTAGTTTTTTTAGAAATTAAATCATTTAAGTAACTAGTTGTAATAGGATTATTGATTTGTACATACATTCCTTCATCACGTAACAATTTTTCAGCGACATTTTTCATCGCATTTATGGCTGTTTTTAAGAATCCGGGCCCGAGACTTAACCTTGACACACCAATCGTCTTTAACGTGTCAAAACCGGGAATCCCGGGAAGCAACAGGATATTCAGGGGCAAAGTAACCGCCTCAATAATAGTTTCCATGCTTTCTTTTTTCTTTACGAAAATGGGATAAAAACCATCTGCCCCGGCGTCTTTATAAGCTATTCCCCTGCGGATGGCCTCCGATAATTTTTCATCGTCAGCCAGGCAATTTTCTTTGAGATAAACATCTGTCCTTGCATTAATAAAAAGCGGCATCCCCATTTTTATGGCCGTTTCTTTAATCAGGCTGATTTTTTCACATTGATCTTTGATAGGAATAATTATATTTTCATCATGCGCGCTATCCTCAAAATTAATTCCTGCGATTCCCGCGTCAATGAGCCTTTTAATGTTTTCTTCCAGAATGGAATTATTTTTCGCATAACCACTTTCTATGTCTGCTGTTACGGGGATTTGTACGCTTTGAACTATTTTTCTTAAAATTACCAATAGGTCGTTAAACGGGATTCTTTCTCCATCGGCATAACCATTACTAAAAGCAATAGCTGCACTTGCAGTGGCAACAGCGGTATAACCTAAACTTTCCAGCAGTATGGCTCCTAAAGGGTCCCAGATATTAGGAAGTATCAATAGCTCACCATTATGATGAAGCTGTTTGAACAAGTTTCCTCTTTCTGTTTGAATATGCTCTGTCATTATATATATTTTGGCAAGTAATTACAATATTTCTTTTATCATATTTCTCAGCGCTGGAATGGTTTCCTCCATAAACCACGGATTTATCTTTACCCAGTTTTGATTTCGTGGAGAAGGGTGTGGTAAAGGGAAATATTCCGGAAGAAACTCATTAAAACTTTTTACAGTTTTTGTAAGGCTGTTTTTTGCGCTTCTTTTTAAATAATGCCGTTGCGCATGTTGCCTTATTAATAGGATGAGCGATGTACCTGCAATATGTTCTAAAATTTGGGGATGCCATAACGGTGCACATTCAGGCCTGGGGGGCAGATCCCCTGATATTTCTTTTCCGGGGTAACAAAAGCCCATTGGCATTATTGAAAAATTATTGGTATTATAAAACGTTTCCTCATCAATATTCACCCATTCTCTTAACTTTCTTCCACTTACATCGTTCCAGGGGATTCCCGTTTCATGAGCACGCCTTCCCGGAGCCTGGGATATAATCACTATTTTGGAAGCCGCACTTAACTGTACAATTGGTTTCTGGCCTAATGGCAAATAATCTTTGCAGACGGCACATTGTTGTATTTTGTTTAAAAGGGTCTCCATTGCTAAGTTTCATAAAAAACATCTTCAGTCCGAACAAAACTGGGCTATCCCTGATACAACCTCATTTATTCTACTAATTCTTAAAATATGCCTTTCGACCAATGAAATTCAATGTAATAAAGAAACATCAATGATGAATAAAAGCTAGCCTGGAATCATAGGTGCTTAGTCCTGGCTTGCTATGCGGAAAATCATTCCATCCATTTCCGTATTTATTCGCAACTGGCAAGCCAGCCTGCTAAACGAATCCGAGTCGGGTAGCATTTCCAGCATATCCAATTCCTGGTCATTAGCGGGAGAAAGTTCGTCCATACCTTTTAGTACCTTTACATGGCAGGTTGCACAAAGCGCTATTCCTCCGCAAGTGGCTAAAATATCATAACCTGCTGCTTTCAATGCTTCCATCAGGCTCAGGTTTAAATTGCAGGGAATTTCCAATGCTGCGATTTCCCCATTCCTATTTTCTACTGTGATCTTTATCATGGCTAAAATTCCTGGACACCATAAACCGTTGTATATTTAAAACTTAATTTCTGATCAGGATAAACATATTTGAAGGCGCTTTGCGCCATTAGAGCGGCCTCATGAAAACCGCATAAAATTAATTTCAACTTGCCCGGATAAGTATTAATATCCCCGATGGCATAGATACGTGCTACATTGGTTGAAAAGTCGGCTGTTTGTACTTCGATAGCTGACTTATCCATATTTAGGCCCCATTCCGCGATCGGACCAAGCTTTGGGCTCAGACCAAACAATGGAATAAAATGATCCGCAGGTAAAATCGTATGTGCCTGATCATGTCCCAAAACGGAAACCGTCTGTAAGTATTCGTCCCCGTCTAAACCCGCTACATGGGATTGGAGTATTAAATCAATATTTCCTGCTTTTGCCAGTGCGAAAACCTTTTCCGCTGCATCAGGAGTGCCCCGGAAAGTATTGCCCCGGTGTACCAATGTTACCCTGGCAGCAATACCCGCCAGGTAGATAGCCCAATCAAGTGCTGAATCGCCCCCTCCGGCCAAAACAACCTGCCGGTTACGGAACCTTTCCGGATATTTTACCATATAAGCTACTCCTTTACCTTCGAATTCAATCAGGCGGTCAATATCCGGCTTACGCGGTTCAAAACACCCCAGTCCGCCGGCAATTACCAAAGCCTGGCAAGAAATAGCCGTGTGGCCGTTTGTTTTTACGATCAGGGAGCCATCAGCCTGGTGAGCCACCGTTTCCACCCGTTCACCCAAGGTAAAAACGGGATGAAAAGGTTTAATCTGCTCCATCAATTTAGTAACCAGTTCCTGGGCATTGATTTCGGGATAACCGGGTATATCATAGATCGGTTTATGGGGATATATTTCTGATAGCTGTCCGCCTACCTGCGGCAGCACATCGATCAGATGGCAGCGCATCTTTAACAGGCCCGCCTCGAATACCGCAAATAACCCCACAGGCCCCGCACCTACAATACAGATATCCGTTGTGATCATCCCTTTATCCCTGAATAAGAAAACAAATACTATCTTCCAGTGCTTCCACAGCGTGAGGGGCATTAACCGGGATATCCATATCCTCAAAGGAATCGATGATAACCGAAGCGCCGCCTTCCGTATAGTTTATACTACCTTCGATCACCACCAATTTGGTCGCCACATTTGTCTTGTGTTCCTTAAGTCCCAACCCTTTTTTAAATCCAAGCACAATAACTTTGACGTGCTCACTTTTTTGAAGCACTTTGACTATTGGGGCGGTGGCATCTTTAAGTGCCGATTTAATTTCTTTCACAATCATTTTCTTAAAATCTATGGTAAAATATTCACTTTTAAACCATCCATATATTCATCAATCATCAACTGGCAGGATAAATGAATATTTTTACCGCTATGTCCCGCCTTCAACAAGGTGGTCTCTTCATTGCGCTCGTAGCAGGATAACTCATGCTTGCTGCTTATGATCTCCACCAGGCAGGTTCCACATTTTCCCATGCCCAGACATTCCCCGAAACTTTCGGTATAGATCCGGTCATAGATCAGCATCATCAGGCTTCGGTATTCATTGGTATAGGTTTGAATTTCACGGCATTCCCCATCACAACATACCGATATAGTGATGTTTTTTGTGGGCACCTGCATTATTTTTTATCAATCCAAAATTCATCAGCATAATTGTCTTTAAACGGAACCGGGTGCTGCTGGGTCAGATACGCTTCAACGCTTGTCAAGGCAGATGAAGGAAGTATCTGTTCTAAATGGGGGAATAATATTCTTTCTTCAAAGCGGATATGCTTTATCAGCAGCTCTGCTAATTCATGATATTCATCCTTTGCCGCATTTTCATTGTTATTTAGCCTGTTGATGCGGTTTTGAAGCATTTGATGCTCATTTCTACCTTGCTGAGAAAGGGTATCTCCCTCTATCCGGTTAAATAATAAGGCTTCTTCTTCCTGGAAATGCACCTTTAAATGATGCGCCCAAAAGTAATCCACATACATTTTGATCCGGGGAAGCTCGATATCTCTTTTTAACCCTTCTTTTACTTTCCAACTGAAAAGTAGTCCCGCATGGTGATCTTTGGAGAGCTCGACCATATGCTGACTTCGTTTGATAGGCTTATTTTTCATAGTTTCCTGATAATTGCTATAGCGCAGAATAGGTGATCACCGCATCATTTGCCAGTACGATATAGGCTTTAAAATCCTCGATAACTTTGAGCAGGTGCGGTTCATGTGAAGGAATAGAAAGGCTCGAACCTTTTTTCAACTCAACGGTTTCACCTTTATAAATCAAAAGGGCATTCCCTGATTCAACAATAACATAGGCATCTGACGTTGCAAAATGCCTTGGCATATTTGTACCGGCCAATAATTCGACCGCAATCACTTTGTAATGGTCATTCTTTTGAAGCTCTTGCATCTTTAATAAATTAGATGATTTAAATCTTTTGCTGGCGGGCAGCCTTTCCTGCCTCCAGACCTATAAGTAACAATACCGGTACTTTTATCACTTCAAGGATAATATAGCCCCAGTGAGCAAAATGGCCGGCCTGCGGCTCCCCTTTAATGATTTTATCCGCATTAGCATCCAATATGGGTAACAGCCATGCGGTCTCCATTACCAGTATAATGCTAATCGCAATGATCAGATAGAACCCGGTACGGGAAGTTTTCTTGACCATGCAGGTAAGGAGAATAATGATGAGAAAGGCCCATTCAGAAATATTTAATGATTTAAAAACGATTTTGCCAATTTGCAGGCCTTCTGCCATGCTCAGATTGGGTGCAGTAAATTTTAAAGGTGCTTCCATAAAGCTGATGGCCATGAAAAATCCTAACCAAAAGATGGCCGTTACGCTCCTGATCGATAAAAAGGTTTGTTTGTTCATTTCTATTTTATATCCTAAATGATCGCAATCGCAGGTTTAAATAATTACCTTGTCAGAGCCGCCGTTCATTTTTTGCAAGCGGCTTAAGAACATAAAAGCCATCAATTCAGCACGGTTTTTTGCATTTGCGGCCATATCTCCTTCAAAATGCCGGTCTATTGTTTCATTAAATAATTTCAACCACCGATCAAAATGTTCAGGGCCGATCTCCAAAGATGCATGCCTGGCAAAAGGATTGCCCCGGAACCCGGGGACGCCAAAAAGCGCCGCGTTCCAAAACGCATATAATTTCTCCAGGTGATGTTGCCAGTCTTCTATCTTTTCCAAAAAAACCGGACCTATTAATTCATCGTTTCTAACCTTCTCATAAAATTCATCTACAAAAAGGCGGATGGAGGTGATGTCTTCAATATCTTTCATTAGCATTCATATTAGCGTCCGTATAGCCTGTCAAAAGCCATGATATAGTTTATTTTTCAATCTCATTTTGTTCATTGACGTAAAGATAGGGTGATAATAAGTATATAAAGAGCTTTTTATCCTTTATTGCTTTGTTATTACATTTTAGCTTATTGCCGGAATTGTCAGAAAGACTTAATATTTAGTTGGCCTGTTTTATTCTTTATTTGAATAAAGTTACAGTTCCCGATGTTACCAGGTAATAAGCTGCCCAGGCAACAAACATAATTAACAGGATAATAATCCAAAAAGGTATACTTTGAGGCGTTTCGCTGCCCTGCAGCATAAAGGTCTTCTGGTCGCCTTTACTGTAAGCATTGATCATTAGCGGCAAAACACCATCAACAACCTCATCTTTTTTTATCCCTTCCACGGCGATTGCCGGTCCGTTGCGCACGATAAAGGGGATAGTTTTGACACCTTCTTTTCCCCTATGGTCTTTGCTCACCACTTTAAGAACGTGCTTGCCATCGGTGAGCTTTTTAGTATCCAGGTCAAAAGATACGGGCGCAGGAAATGTCCCGATAGGTTGGGGATCATCATCAATAAACAGGGTTACAAAACTTTTGTCCTCCATAATCCTACTAGTTTAAAATAATGTTTTTGATATCCTGATGGGCCTTATCACCAGGTTTAGCCAGGCATTTGATCATGGCATAAAAGGAATATACGGTGATAATCACCATAACACTTACGATTAAATAATCCCAGTTGCTATCCGGCCCTGATCCATGCGTAATGCCTTGTAACAATTTTGGTTGCTGTTTTTTGCAGGCTTCACAGGCTATTACCGGGAGGCTGGCAGTTAGCAACAGCGCCGCCAGTGATAGATGGGTTATTATGTTTTTTGTTTTCATCTGCGTATCATTTTGCTGTTTTACTGTTATTTGTTTTGAAGCTTGCAATGATCTTCTTTACCTCTTCTGCCGTTACCTGCTTGGAATTATTACCCCAACTGGTGCGTTCATGGTTAATTATAGCCACTATTTCTTCTGGTTTTAGATTGTTATTGGTTCCTACCGGTGGCATAACACCGTATCCTTCACTTGCTCTGCCGTTATATCCCTGCATAATAATGGTGATCTGTACTTCGGGATCATCATTCAACACAACCTTGCTGCCCTTCAATGGCGGGAAAGCACCTACCAGGCCTTCACCGTTAGGCTGGTGACAACTGGAACAATTAGCAGTATACAAGGCGGCACCATCGAACTGCGGGGCTGCATTTGCTTTATTACCCCCGGCACTTTGTGCTGTACTAGCTTCTTTTGAATCCTTTCCATATAAAAATAGAGGTGTTGGTTTTCCATCCGGAAGGCTGACCTGTTTTAATGATTTGAGGTAAGCTACTAATTGCAGTGCTTCTTTGGTGGCGACGATCTGGCCTGTTATGCCTTTGCGGAATTCGTCCGGTACATGTACCACCACATCACCGGGGAAGGCATAATCTTTTACCTCGAATAGCCATGGGTAGGCAGGCATAATGGACTGCGCCACGACCGACCTTGGGTTATAAAAGTGGAGAAGAAGCCAATCCTGGCTGGATTGCCTGACGCCGATATTGGTTAGATCTGGCCCTGTCCGCTCTGAACCCATCAGCATTGCTGTATTCCGCCATACATCTGTTCTTTTTATCCGCGCATAATCAGCTGGGATTCCTGGCCGGCTGCCCCACATTTTATCCATATCCACATCCCTGACCTGCTGGGTATGACAGGCGATGCAACCTTCCTGTATGTATATGCCTTTACCAGCCATTTCATCCGCAGTTAATGCCTTGCTACCCGGAAGGGGGACATTATTTTTTTCTTCATTAAGGGCCGGCAACACAGCTGCAAACATGGTTAAGGCAATAAATAAAATGATGGCTGCCCCGAAAAGTCTTTTATGATTATTATAGATTTCCATTGTTTTAATTATTGTAAAGTATTTTTAGCAGGCAATTTTTCAAGTTCATCAAACACTGTTTTTTGCAGGTCAACTTCATCTTTGCTGGCAATCATGTAATAAAGGTTATAAGCAAAGATCAGGTGTGATGCCCACATCAGCGAACCGCCTATAGCGCGCCAAAGCCAATAGGGAGCCATTTGTACCACAGAGTCGATAAATGGTTTTCCTTCCTGCCAGTACATCCCTTTTAAAGTGCCGCCGATCATTAGTGGTATGGTGTAGAATAACAGACCAACCAGCGCCATCCAGAAATGCGCGCCTACCCAGGCCTGGCGCGGTTCCTTACCGGTAAGGCGCGGTACCAGGGTATAAATGGCCGCCCACAGCATAAAAGCAATAATACCATACATGGTAAGGTGGGAGTGGGCCACTGTAAAATCTGTGAAATGCCAGTATAGGTTGGCGGAACGGAAGGCTTCCGCCGTACCCTGGAATGAGCCGGTGAAATAGAAGATAACGCCTACCAGGTAAAAAGGTAAGGTATAGCTCGAACCTATCTTATTAAAATTACCCCTAAAGGTCATCAGGAAATTGGTGGTACCTGCAAATACCGGTATCAGCATACCCATACTGCCGATAATGGCAACTGTTTGCAGCCACCAGGGAATAGCGCTGAAGATAAAGTGGTGCGTGCCGATCAGCGTATAAAACAATATTTGTGTCCAGAAGGCCAGGATACCCAGGCTGTAAGAATAAATAGGAGTGTTCAATTGCTGCGGAAGGAAATAATAGATGAGCCCGAGGTTAAAAAGCATAAACCACATGCCTACACCCTGGTGCATATAATAGCCCTGCGCAATAGTTTCTCCAAGTCCGTTTTGCCAGAAGGGTAGGTATCCCACCAAAGCAATGACAATAGTAAACATAACGGCAGCCACGATATACCAGTTAGAAATATAGATCTCTTTGGTTTTGCGCCGGGCAATGGTTTGCAGGTAATTGATCAGGGTGATCACCAGGCCGATCGCGAACAATAGCATAATGGGCCAGATATATTCACGGTATTCGCCCCCTGAATTATTGATGCCGGCCATTAACGAAATACTTCCGGCAATAACCGATGCATTGATCAGGTATAAGGCGTACCATCCGCGTTTCAAACTGGCTACCACGGTATTACTAACTGTAGAGACCACATAATACCCAAGCCCTATCATTGCAAGTGATGACCATCCCCAAAATACCATATTGGTATGCACGGGCCTTAAGCGGCCGAAACTCAACCAGCTTACATGATCAACGTCCGGCGAAACAAATTTGATCCCCAGATATTCGCCAATCGATGTGCCCACTACCAGCCAAAATGCAGCGCTGCATAGGTACCATAGAATCAATTTTGTTAAAGCAGGGTCAATATCAGGTCTTTTTACCGCTTTCTTTTTGGTGGCAATGAAGCGCGGGGTATCAACTTCAGCAATATTGTGCAGTAAGCCCTTTTTGTCATCAGCTTGGGTTTCTCCAGCAAGTTCTGTATTACTTAGTTTAAAATCAAGCGCATGCTTACGTTTGATCAGTTCGTCACTGATCTCTTCTGTGCTCATATCCTGAATAGACCTGGCGAGTTGTTTAGCCTCACTCCTGATCTTGCTGCCACGAATTCTTTTGACCAGGTTGTTTACCTTTACTGCCACCAGGTATACGACGATCAGTAAGGGTATTAGGATCAGCGTGATAGTGATGATAACACCAGGATTGGCCAAGATGCTGTTACCAGCATCAGATGATTGCGCAAATAGGTACTTACCTGAGATGACAAGCGGGATTAATATGGAGATTTTTTTCATTATTTATGAGGCTTTTCATCTTTTAATGGCTGGTTACTCATTAAAGAATGACGTTTAATTAATATATCCAGTTGGTGATGGTCCAGGTCTTTTAAGTGGTTGGTCAGCCACACTTTCCCATTTGTTTCTGAGTTCTCTACAGTTTCCGTCAAACTGTAACTGCTTTTTAAGAGCCATAAGGTCAGCACCACCAGTATCAGCAAACCAAGGGCTAACACAACAATCAAACCGGTTGAAGAGTCTTCCGTTTGATTTGCAATAGCTGGTCGCGCTATTAATTGTCCAGGAATCAAAACTGGAAGCGTTACCAAAAAAATCATATTTCGTTTCATCTTTAAAATATATTAATACCTTATTATCCTTTAATGGGCAAAAAAATCATCTCTTTAAAGAAGTAATACCTAAATTAATATCTCCTTTAAATTCACCAATACTGGTTTTCTCCAGTAAATGATGTATCTGGTTTCGTATATTTTTAAATTCATTGTGCAGGGGACAAGGATTGATTTCGGAACACTGTTTCAACCCCAGGCCGCAACCCGTAAAAATCCCGTTCCCATCAACCGCCTCCACTATTGCTGCTAAAGGACGTTTTAGTGAATCTTCATCTATGTAGAATCCCCCGTTTGGACCTTTTACAGACTGGACGATTCCCCGCCTGCTCAGATCCTGTAATATCTTAGCCAAAAAGTGTTCCGGCGAATCAATTCCAACGGCTATTTCTTTAATCCCCACTCTACCGCCCGATGATGTCCTATGAGCAATAAAGAAAACCGCTCTTATTGCATATTCACATGTTTTTGAAAATATTCCCATTTGAAGAACAAAGGTAAAAACTATTTTAATATATAAAAGAGTTTTTTATCTTTATTTGATTATAAATGCTCAAGTGCCTGAATAATATCTTCCTGGATATCTTCAATATCTTCAAGCCCTACTGAAATGCGGATTGAACCTGGGAAGATTCCAATTTGACGGCGATCTGCTTCGCTAAGTTTAGAATGCGTAGTGGAGGCCGGATGAGTGGCGATGGACCGCGAATCACCCAAATTAGAGGTGATCAATATCATTTGCAGTGCATCGAGAAATGTTTTGGCAGCCTCAAATCCACCCTTTAGTTCAAAAGTTACCACGCCCCCGCCCTGCTTCATCTGCTTTTTGGCCAGCTCATATTGCGGGTGCGAAGACAAAAACGGATATTTTACCGCGTTTACCGCACGGTGCTGTTCCAGTAATCCTGCTACAGATAAAGCATTCTGACAATGACGATCCATCCGAAGCGGTAAGGTTTCCAAACTTCGGGACAAAAGCCAGGCATTAAAGGGCGACATGGCAGGACCGGTATGCCTGATAAAAAACATCAGCTCACTGATCAGGTCTTTTCTCCCAACGACGACACCACCTAATATCCGGCCCTGGCCATCCATGTATTTGGTCGCAGAGTGACAAACAATATCAATGCCATAAGGAATCGGCTTTTGAAGATAAGGTGTTGCAAAACAATTATCTACATTGAGAATGATGCCGGGGTATTTGCTTTTCAGGCTGCCCAGCCATTCGAGGTCGACAAGTTCTAATCCGGGGTTGGAGGGGGTCTCCAGGAAGATCATTTTGGTTTCCGGGCGGATCGCAGCTTCCCATTCTTCCGGTTTTATGGCATCCACATAAGTACGGGAAATTCCCCAGCGCGGCAATAACTGGTTCAGCAGCTGGCTGGTTGACCCAAACACGGACCGGCAGGCAATCACATGGTCGCCGCTTTTTAAGAAACCTGCGAGTGACGCAAAAACAGCGGCCATGCCTGAAGCAAATGCCAGTCCATCTTCGGCCCCCTCCATCTCGCAAACCTTGGTAATAAATTCCGTAGTGTTAGGATTGGAATAGCGCGAATAGATATTGGCTTCCTGCTCTCCCGCAAATACGGCCCTGCCCTGTTCCGCGTCATCGAATATAAAGCTGGAGGTCAGGTACAGGGGTACCGAATGTTCCCGGTTTGCCGAGCGTGTTGCCTGGGTCCGGATGAGTTTAGTCTGTTCTTTCATGGTGTTTATTTAAAAGGCAACTGATTTAAGTTTTAATCCGGCAGTTTCGTCCAGTCCAAATAGCAGGTTCATATTTTGCACCGCCTGGCCGGATGCACCTTTTAACAGATTATCCATTGCGCTGATGATTAAAACTTTATCGCCATATTTGGCGGCATTGATCAGGATTTTGTTGGTATTGACGGCCTGTTTCAGGTCGGGGGCCACATCGGTAATGACCACAAAAGGATCATTTTGGTATCGCGTCTTAAACCGGCTCTGCAGTTCATCGGCAGTAATACCGGATTTGAAATAAAGGGAAGTAAAAATCCCCCGGGTAAAGTTGCCACGAACGGGCAGGAAATTAACAGCAGCCTTAAACCCCGGGTTAACGTCCCGCAAGGTTTCGTTGATCTCGTCCAGGTGCTGATGCGAAAATGCCTTATAAATAGAAACATTGTTATTTCTCCAGTTAAAATTAACACCAGGTGACAGGGATTGACCCGAGCCGGTTGAACCTGTTATCGCATGGATATGAACCTCCTCTTTTACCAGCGGTATGACGGGCAATAAGGATAGCGTTATAGAGGTTGCGAAGCATCCGGGGTTGGCAACACTGTCCGTACTCTTGATTTGTTTTCTATTGTATTCTGACAGGCCATAAACAAAATTCCTGCCATGACTGTTTTTGGTGCGCCCTAACCTGAAATCCTGACTCATGTCGATGATTTTTATAGCGGAAGGGACTTGATTTCCGGTAAGAAATATATTTGATTGCTGATGCCCGCCGCAAAGAAAGAGCACGTCTACATCAGCAGTCCAGGTGTCAACAAACCTTAATAAACAGTCCCCCTCCAGGTCGGTATGTATGCTGCTGACCAATTTATCCTGCTGACTTTTACTTTGGACATATTTGATATTAGCAAAGGGGTGATTAACCAAGATTCTGAGCAATTCGCCTGCCACATACCCTGCGCCTCCTATGATCCCAATTTTAATTCGTTCTGACATGCGCAAATGTAGAGCGGGGGGAGGCGTAAACAGGCGTAATATCTATGAATCTATTGCATGTATATAATCGGAATATTTGATAAATGGTTTATCAATGACGGGCCTAAATTAATTTTGTAACCCTTTTTCATCGGGTGCTCTCTAATAGATATATATTCCATAATTTAATCAAAAATAAGATGAAAAAGTTTAAAAACTTAGCGGTGCTTACCTCCATTACGATGGCTTTTCTGGTTGTATGTTCATTTCCTTCCATAGCCCAAAACCCTAAACTAACCGATCCGGAAATTGCATCTGTCGCGGTAGTTGCCAACCAGATCGATATCAACTACGCCGCGATCGCCAAAGAAAAATCCAAAAACGCGGAAGTATTGCGGTTCGCCGAAACGATGACCAATGACCATAAAGCAATCATTGCGCAGGCTGTAGAACTGGTTACCAAGCTAAAAGTCACACCCAAGGATAATGCGGTAAGCCAAAAGCTGAATGCTGATGCAGAGAAAACAAAAAAAATGTTGCTCAAAAAATCAGGGAAAGCATTTGACAAGGCCTACATCGATAACGAAGTAGCCTATCATAAAGCAGTAATCGCAGCGGTAACCGGCCTATTGATACCTGAAGCTCAAAATGCTGAATTAAAAGCGTTATTAGAAAAGGTTGTTCCCGCACTGAACGCACACCTCGCTCATGCTGAAATGGTACAGAAAGGCTTCAAATAATGAACACATTTTTTAACAGCAGCCGATCATACATTTACCTGATCTTTATTTTGTGTGTAGCAGCCGGGTGTACTTCTGTTCCGCAAAAACCAAATGTTTATACGGTTGAAATCAAAGACATGAAGTTTGTGCCCGAAAACATCACCGTCAGCAAAGGCGATACTATTATTTGGATCAACCGCGATTTGATGGCGCATGACGTGACAGAAGAGGACTCAAAAGCATGGACCTCAGGGCCTATCGCCGCCGGCGGATCATGGAAAATGGCTGTAGCTGAAGAAGCTAATTATTACTGTAGTATTCACGTGGTGATGAAAGGCAAAATTGAATTAGAATAAGAATTGTTTGATAGGTGTTTTTTTGGTTCGGCGTGCCCTGGGAATTCAGGGTACGCCGTTTATTTTAAACTATTCACGATCATTGAGGCGTTAATAAATACAATATGAATAGTGAAGGAAGAACAACGATACAATTGACATTGATATATCTTGGAGAAAACTACAGGCTGCAAACTTATCCCGGGCAGTTTCATAGTTTAATGACGCTGATCTCGGATCACCTGGCCATTCCGGGTTTTGGCCTTTGTTGTGGTATGGGTAGTTGTGGTACCTGTTTAGTGGAACTTGCGGAATCTCAGACATCGTTAAAAAGGCCCGTCCTCGCCTGCGGCATACAGGTTAATGACGAGCTCTCTAACACTTATGTTTTTGTACCGGATAGTGTCTATTAATCAAAATCTTCTTTTAAGTATTCAGGTATTTTAGAAATTCGTCTTTCTTTTGGGGGTCCAGAAAAGCGCCCGAGTATTCCGCGGTAAGCGTGCTGCTGCTGGTATCCTTAACACCTCTTGACGAAACACAAAGATGAACGGCATCAATCACCACTGCTACGTCTTCTGTTCCCAGGATCTCTTTTAATTCTTCGGCGATCTGCCTGGTCAGCCGTTCCTGCACCTGCGGCCGCTGCGCATAATAACGGACGATCCGGTTTAACTTAGACAGGCCTATTACTTTGCCGTTGGATATGTAGGCTATATGCGCTTTGCCGATGATGGGTACAAAATGGTGTTCGCAATTTGAATATAATACAATATTCTTTTCTACTAACATCTGGCGATAGCCATATTTATTCGCAAACAGCGCCATCCTGGGCTTGTTTTCCGGATTAAGCCCGCTGAAGATTTCCCTGACATACATTTCGCCGATGCGTAACGGGGTGCCTTTTAAACTGTCGTCATTTAAGTCAAGTCCCAGGACCTGCATAATCTCCTTAAAATGATAGGCGATCAACACGATCTTCTCTTCGTCATCCATATCAAATGCGTCCCCGCGCAACGGAGTGTCCCAGGAAGTGCCGATATGTTCATCGCCGAGTTCAGCTTCCGCTGCATAATCATTCTTCACTATATTCAACGTAGTTTCGTTCTGTTTCATAAAGTATTATTGTTAATTTATTCTGGATTTGTGGTTTTAATAGGTGATAAATGACAACGGCAATATTTTCAGCAGTTGGATTTAAGGTTGCAAACTCCGGCAGATCAAGGTTAAGGTTCTTGTGATCGAACCGTTCAGTTACCGCTTGTTCAACGATTTCCTTTAAGGCCTTTATATCCATCACAAATCCGGTATCAGGATCTATCTCTCCCGTGACCTTAACAATCAGGTCATAATTATGCCCGTGATAATTAGGATTATTGCATTTCCCGAATACTTCCTGGTTTCTTTCATCTGTCCAATGCGCATTGTAAAGGCGATGAGCGGCGTTGAAATGAAATTTTCTGCAAATCGTGACCATTGGCTTACTGTTCAAAAACGATCAATTGATCGTCAACGTTCAATTCGTGCAGCATACCGATCATATCTGTCGTAAACTGATCAGGACCGCAGATGTAATAATAAGTGGCCTGGTCGCCGGCGCAGTCGGCTATCAGTTTTTTATCTAAGATTTTCTGATCTTCGCCCGGTAAAGGATACCGGATGATATCAATATCGCGGTCCCCTAAAAACGCTTTTAATTCGTCCTTTAGAATAATGTCTGCCGTGGTATGGTTGGCAAACAATAAAGTATTATTTGGATGCGCCCCGGTTGCCTTCAATTGCCTGAGGATGGCTATAAATGGTGTGATACCCGCGCCCCCTGCAATGAAAACTCCCGGTCCCTTATATTGTATTGCTCCAAATACTTCATGGATAATCAATTCCTCTCCGGGCACGACATCCGCAAGTTTTTCGGTTACCCCGTTATGACCTTTATAGATCTTAATGATAAATTCCAGGTAATCTGCGTTTACGGAAGAGGTAAACGTAAATGGTCTCAATTCAGATTCCAGTCCAGGGCGGTTAATCGAAACATCTGTTGCCTGGCCGGGCGTATAACTGTACCCGGCGGGTCTCTCTGTGACAAAACGTTTAACATTATGCGTTAAATATTCCGTGGACAAAATTTTAACAATATAGCTTTCCATTATACGTTTTTTAAATTGTTTGTTTTTGAAAGTTTGCCCAGCGAAAAAGCTCCTATAGCCATAACCAGATCGCGAACGGCTACGTCAAGAAAACTACCGGACACGATCAGGGTCAATGCGATCAATACCAGCCAGGCACTGACGATCCATGCGCCGATCTGAGGTTTTACTAAAACGATTATACCTGCGGCGATCTCGATTACGCCGACGATCATCATAAAAGTATGACTACTGACCGGTGAAATCATTTTCAGCGAAGGGTTTAAATATTGTTCCCAGTTTGTTAACAGGTTTGTGAACTTGTCTGCACCGGCAACAATAGGCACCAGCCCAAAAGTAAGCCTTAGTATGGTTTGTACTTCCTTAACATTTTTTGTATTTGCTTGCATGATATTATTGATTATTTATACGTTAGAGCACGCTTGCTTAAAAAGGGTTACAAAATGTAACGAAATGCAAAGAACGTGGCTGAGATTTTTTTAATTTTGTAACCCTTTCCTTTTTCGATACTCTATTATATAATCAGGATCAATATAGTTATGGATAACTCAACAATTAAAGATTTGAGTGATGAACAGATCGTTGCCAGGATAATCGGCGGCGAGCAGCATTTGTATGAGAATCTAATGCGAAAATATAATTCGCGTATGTATCGGATCAGTATGTCTATTATCAATGACAATGCGGAGGCCGAGGATATTATGCAGATTGCCTATATCAATGCTTATCGTCAGCTTGTTAATTACAAGCGACAGTCCAGTTTCGGAACCTGGCTCACCCGGATACTGATCAACGAAAGCCTGTTACATAAGAAAAGGAAAACAAAAAAAGACAAAGCGCTGATGGGAACCTCTTTTATTGATGAACATCGGGAAACGCCTTTAAGCGACCTGATGCACAAGGAGCTGAAAGGTATTTTAGAGCACGCGGTAGCAGGACTTCCGGAAAAATACAGGATGGTATTTGTGATGCGTGAGGTGCAGGGTATGAGCACAAATGAGACGATGGAAGTTTTATCGCTCGGAGAATCTAACGTAAAAATCCGCTTAACCCGCGCCAAAGAAATGCTGCGGACCGAACTGAGCAAAACATGGAAACCTGAACAGATCTATGAATTTAATCTGGTCCGGTGCGATGTGATCGTCAATTATGTCATGGCTAGGATAAATAAAGGCTCCTTGTAAGTTTATCTGTACCTGCATTTATTGGCGCCCCTGGTCATGTAAGCAATTCATGTTTATTGCAACATAAGCCGCTGTTATTGAGATCTAATCATTTGAGGAATGTGTACGGGTTACCTGCGCATCATTTTTGTAATAATTTAACCCCTTTTGGTACGTTTCAATCTTAACTGATCAGATGACATTAAAGGTTTTACAAACTTTCACTAAAAAGTAAAAAAGAATATCATGGAAACAAATAAAGTAAAACAAATACACAGTTTTGGTCAGAGTATATGGCTGGATTTTATTGACCGAACAATTATTTCATCAGGAAATTTAAAGAAGCTGATCCATGAGGATGGTATAAGCGGGGTAACTTCAAACCCGTCTATTTTTGAAAAGGCCATTACCGGCAGTACCGGTTATGATAGCGAAATTCGTACGCTGGCTGAAGGTGACAGAAGCAATGAAGATATATTTTTTGGATTAGCCATAACCGACATCAAAAATGCGACCGACTTGTTCAGAAGTGTTTACGATAAGGCCGAGGGCGCGGATGGTTTTGTAAGTTTGGAAGTATCCCCGTTTTTGGCATTGAAAACTGAAGAAACTGCTAAACAGGCGTTGAAGCTTTGGAAAGAAATTGACCGCAGAAACGTAATGATAAAAATTCCCGCTACACAGCCGGGTTTAGATGCTATACGCAGTTCAACCGCCGCAGGCATAAATATTAACATTACTTTGCTATTTGGCTTGCCAAGATACGAAGAAGTGGTAGAAGCCTATTTATCAGGTTTAGAAGACAGGTTAGCGAAGGATAAAACGATAGACCATATTTCATCAGTAGCAAGCTTTTTTTTGAGCAGGATAGATGTGATGGTTGATCCGATGCTTGATGAGAAAGATTTGAGCGACCTAAAGGGCAAGATTGCCATCGCGTCAGCCAAAAAAGCTTACGAAATTTTCAAAAGAGCGTTCAGTGGCCCGCGTTGGGAAAAGCTGGCTGCAAACGGCGCGAAAGTACAGCGTCTGCTATGGGCGAGTACCAGCAGTAAAGACCCTTCTTTTAAAGATACCAAATATATAGAAGCCCTGATCGGCCCCGACACTGTGAACACTATTCCGTTAGAAACTATAGAAGCTTTCCGAGATCATGGTATAGCGAAAAATACATTAGGGGATGATCTGGATAAAGCGACCGAAATATTAAGCAGGCTAAAAAAAGGTGGTATTGATTTAGATATAATTACGCAAAAGTTGGAGGATGAGGGTATCGAAAAATTTAATAAGGCTTTTGAAAAACTGTTGCAGGCCATCGGGAAACAAAAGGCCAAAGCCTAAGACCCACAGCGTTCCTACAACACAATATAGCAGTACCTAACTAAGGATTGACACCGACAGAATTTTTCAGCGAAGGATTTGACTGAAACTGAGCGATTCCTATTTGCCAAACCTTTGCCATGCCAAATGTTTAAGGAAATGGAGCGCCCCGTATTTTCACCAAAGGAATCAACGATGCGAAAACACGGGGCGTAAAAAATCGGGGCTCCGGCGCGCCGGAGCCCGCCGGACAATTTTGAAAATATTATGCAGTCTTAATTATCGGCTCATAAACCCATATAGACATATCCAGCGTTGTCAAATATTGTTCAATCATGGGTCTTACTTTATTCCATTCAAGTCCGCCGTTCCCGCAACCCAATGCGGGCATAGCCAAACTTTTGACAGGATTTTCTTTAAGATAAGTGACAAGGGCAACTAACCCGCTTTCCACGTATTCATACCTGGAGGGCATTTTCCAATGGCTTTTGGTGGGAAAGTTGATAATCAGTCTTTCGCCCAAAAGCAAATCATTGTCTTTAACTGTTAATAGCTGACCTGTTTTTAACTGCCCGTTCAGACAGGCTTGTTTGTAGATGTTGTAATTATGCGGAAAGGCTTGTTTAAATTGCAGGGCAATTCCTTTCCCCATCACACCAACCGTGTTGACGGTATTGACCAATGCCCCGGCACTTGAATCCAGTATATTGCCCGTAGTGAACCGTAACATAAAAAACTTATTTTTCTTTAATATCCTTATCCAATGATAACAGTTTTTGGTAAACGTCCTCCCAATAATCATAAAGATATAAATGATACTCCGAAGGCCCTTTTACCCTGTAGTGGCGGTAATCATCAGCCTGTAAAATCGCCATTGTCAAATCGGTCACTTCCATGTCCCTGCCGTCCAAATCTATAATTTTCATAATAGCTGCATTAAATTATCAAGCCACTTTTAGTGGCTGTGTCTTAAACTCTTTGAGGTTCAGAAAAAAGCCCCGGTTAAACAGCATCCCCTCCCGGAATAGTTGCCATAACAGCGATGCCCCTAAATTCGCCAAAGCGGAATTGATAAATAAATCCTGTTTGGTCAGGGCTTCGGCCAAGGAACAGCTTGGCGTAGTGTCGGTAGTTTCCGAATGTTCCAGCAATTCCTTAAATTCTGCGGTCACCAAAGGCAGGCTTTCCACTACCCTGAACTTTTTACTTTCCGGCTGTTTGATAGCGGTGAGCGTGGATAAAACCACCTGTCCCGTGTCCTTGCTGTTCCCAAAATCCATCCAGTAAAGGGGGCGGTTACGCATATAAGTAACCCGCTTATCCAAGGCCATCAGTAATTCGGCTATTTCAAATCTTGCCGATACGGTGTCCACACCGGAAACGGTAATTTCCGCCATCCGCAGATCAGGGTTAGCCTGTATGGTTTCGGTATTATACCTTTCCGTAATCGCTTTCCAGTTCGTGCCGAAAAACAGGTTGATGCGGTTGATTAAGGCAACCGCCTTATACATCCCTAAATCTGCGGTGGGGAACAACTGTCTGCCGAGGTTGGCGGGTTCAACCTTATCATCATCAAATACCCGCACCATCAGGCCGGGATGTCCGAGTTCAATCAGGGCGTGGTTCATCCTGCCCAATGCGGTGAGGAATTGGCTACCCGTACCCCCTGCACCAATCAGATTTATTATTATTGGGTTATAGGGGTTCAGCAATGTTTTTTCCACGATATGTACGCAGGGCTTAACGGCTTTCACTTTCTTTGTTTTCATGTCAGTAGGTTTTGTAAAGTAAAATTGGTCGGCTTTAATATTGGGGCGGGGAAAGGGCTGTCCGTTGATACCTGTGTCTGCCATAGCTGAACGATGTTTTCGGTAACAGGATTAAACTCCCCCATCAGGTGGCTGAAGTAGCTGTTCCAGAAATAGTTTTCCCATTGCGCCATAAAATCCTCTAAACGTGCCGACTCCGTAATATTGACTCTCACCGTACCCATGCACACCCTGCCCTCCTTATAGATATTAAAGTAGGGCGCATGGAACAGCTTGGTTTTACTGCACGGCTTTTTGTTTCCTTTTACAGCATACACCGCTAATTCCTCCCTCCCTGCTTTCCAAACCATGGCGGGTACTTTTCCCCTGCCGGATGGGATACCCAAAGCGGATGCAAAAAACAAGGGAACTTCCTGCGGTGGCGTGTACCAAACCGCATAGCCGGATTGTTGCGGGTTAACATACAGCACCTTGTTAGGCATAATACCCCTGCTCCGCAGATAACCCGTTTTAAGTTCTTCGGCAGCCTGGAACAAACTGCTGAGTTGCAGGGTTTCCTTAAAGGTCAGGGGGTGGGCATTAATGGGCTTGCCAAATTTGCCAATGTCATAGCTTTCCACATAAATGCTGTGTTCTGCCTCACCCTCGATGCGCTTCTGACAAATGAGCAGGGCTTTGATGGGCTGATAAGTGTTGCTGAAATTATTCGTTAGGTTCTTCATAATCGTAATCATTTAAAATTTCAGCTAACCGGTCAATGAGCGATAGTAACCGGGGTTCATAGTCAAACACATGGCAGGGCTTTTCCTGCGGCGTGTCGAACCATTGGTTATTCACGGGTTCTTCCTGATAGCCCATTTCCTGAAATTCATCGTTTACCATTTGGTAAAGGGTTTCCGACAGGCAATCCTCACCGCTCCAGTAAAAGGAGATATATTGCTCCCAATAAATGGTTTGATTGTCGTCGTCTTCGTCTCCATAATACATGGTTTCCTTTATCGCCCGTTTAGGGTAGTCGCCGACCAGTTTAACAAATTCGTACACCACTTCAACCAAATAGGTATCGCAATTGGCGGTACGCTGATATTTTGCCAAATCCCTTTCCAGTTCCTTTAAGAAAAATGGCTTTTTGAGTTCGGGCAGTAAGGTATTACCTGCCAGTTCCAATGCTTTCAGTTCATTTTTCTGCCGTTCCCGGTAAGGTTCTTCTTCCTCCTCCTGTTCCTCGTCCAGCCAGTTTTTAATGGTATCATAATTGCCGTCAATCGTCCCCGGCTCGGTAAAAAAGGGAACACCCGACACCTGATACAAATAGCGGAATACGGCCATTAGCAAATCGTAGGGTAGCTGTTCTGCTTTGATGTCCCGCATTTTCCAAAGCGGGCGGACAGGGATATAATACAGGTGGTAATTCGTATCAAATGTTTTCGAGGTGGCTAAACACAAGTGGTGTGTTTTATCCTGACAGATGTTTAATTTAATGTCTGAGTTTGACCCCAGTATTCCAGATACGTCTTTATAAGCAGCCGAAATATTTTGCGGAAAGGACAGGCCGGAATAATCCGGCTTTGTCCATCCGTACAAATCGCACAGGTTTTCCAACGAAACAAAAAACTCCCGCTCTGCTGATCGCCAGTCTTTGAACGCCACGCCCCAAACAGGGTTAAAGGAGTGGTTCAGAAAACCATTACCGTGCGCTCCTGCGGTGCACTTCTTAGCGGGTTTTGCTGTACTTCCCTTGCGTCCGGCAAGCGGTCTAACCGCTCTGCGAGGTTTCCGAATAATTGATGCAGTTTCCATTGCTTACTGTTTTCTATGACCGTTACTTTTCTTTTAATTGATTGCTTTTCCATTGTCTGCGGGTTTAGCCTTTTGTACCCATCGTGCTTTCAAAGCGGTACTGTATCTCATCGTTCTTAATTTCAGGGCCGACTATCCTTGCATTGGTCAGCACGGGGTAAGTACCCGAATAAAAGTTCAGTACCATATCGGGGTTGAATGTTTCGCCGGGATCGGATAGGCGGACTTCCTGCCCGTTATCCTTATGGATAAAAATCCGTTCTAATTGCGTTGTCTGTAACATGGCATAAAAAATTAATCGTTAAACAATTTGAGTGCTTGTGCCATTTGTTCCTTTTTGCGGGTGAGGTCGCCTTTCCGTTTGTTCAGTTCCTCTGCCTTTTCGGGGTAATCGCTCACCGATGGCAGTATCGCTAAGGCTTCCTCGTATTTACAGGCATCGTTCAGTTCCACTACCTTTTTGATGGCATCGAAGTATGCCTTTTTCTTATCCCCGGCAGACGGTTGCGGTTCACCCACTTCTTTATCATCTGCATTTTCCTCCGTGCCGTTCGTTTTTACTTTGGCGGGTTGGGTCTTGTTACCCTGCGATAGTTTCTTTTTAGCACTATCCAAATTCTTGTTATAGGCTTCAATGTTGCTGTATAACCCTGCGGTAGCCTGTACAGGCTGTTGGATGGCTTCAAAAAAACCTCCGTCCATATCGGATGCTGTCCCCTTGAATATCAGGGGGGCAATCGTTTTGGCGGCAGGTTCGTTGGATTGGGTGGGTGAATACAGGGCAGATACGGTAAAATGCCCGTTCTCATCATTGTGGATGCCTATTTTCCAAATGCCGGGGGCGTTCAGGTTGGCTATATTTTCAAAAAAGTTCGTTTTCATAATCGTAGTTTTAAGTGTTATTTAAAGATTAAAAGGAAGATGCCGGACAGGATAGCTAATAAGCCCAAAAAGTAAAAAAAGGCTTCTATGCGGGTAGTTAGCCACCATTTTTCATAGGATGAAAAAAGCTGTAAGCCTGCGATTCCCCTGCGGTTAAACCTGCGTCTGCCAATGATATAGCGGATCGCTAAACCAAGCCCAATAAGGATGCAGGCGTGCAAGGTCATGTGGTTATGCTGAATGATTAATAGTTCCATGATTTTTAGTTTTTAAAGTTCCTACTCTTTTTTTCAAGCCGATTTGTATCACCTCCTGCTCATTGAGCCGGGTCGGGTAAACATAAGTACCAGGCAAAATGACCACCTGCGTATCCTTTATTTTGAAAAAATCGGTTTGCTTGTTTTGCATGATACTGTACAGGTTTTCATAGTCTTCACCCATCGGCTGTGCCCAATCCGTATCATAATTGGTGTAGTTTATCAGTTTTACCAAATTATCGTACAGCTGTAAATACTGTTGGCGTATGGGTAGTAAATCCGCTATGGTAAAGGCTATATCCGTTAAGCCGTTTTTACCTTTTAAGGTGTATGTTTTCATAACGTTTCCATTGAATTTTTAAAGGATAAACTTTCGAGGCGGGTCGCTTTTTTACCGTCTGCGGTAAACCAATATTCGTTGGCTTCTATCGCTTCGGTTACCGCCTGTTCATCCGTTTGATGTTCATATTCATTTTGCAGGGATTTGTATAGATAGCGGTTGAGTTTATCGGCAATTTGCTGTACGCCCTTTTCCAATAAATCCAGTTGCTTCTCTATCTGCACGTAACCATGAAAACTATACGGCAGGTTCTCGTTGAGTTCCGCCCGAACGTAGTAAGCCTTTGTCGGCTGTATGATTTGCGGGTCAACATCCAGTTTTCCCGATTTTATCAAACTGCTCACCCGCCTGTCTATTTCCGGCAGGGTTAAATCCAGTTCCAGTTTGGGTGCATAGCTTTTCCAGTTTTGGTTGGCTACCGCTTCCATCATTTGGGGCAAATCTATCTCCGCTTTAAAGGCAGAGCCGTCCCCCTGTGAGTAAAAGCCGTTAAAGGTGATACTGCCCTTTTTGACCGTAATACCGATGGTTTGGCAGATGCTGATAAAATCATCATAAATAAAATCCCACCAGTTATCATCCACATTGATGTAGCGGTCTGTTTCGATTGCTTTTTGCTGTGCCTTTTCTTCCAGTTCGGCAAACTCATATAGCTTGACCTGTATCGTTTTCATGGGAAATAGATTAAGGGTTAAAAAATAAATCGACGGCTGTTTTGAATTTGGGGTCGTTGTGCTTGCCCTGTTCGGTATAAGTGATCAGGCAATGATTGAGGTACAATGCCCCGTAGCCGTCAAATAACTGGTCGCTGAATACCGCACTGCTTTTTTCCAGTTCCCTGCCGTACTTCTTGATTTTTCGGTCTGCTTCTTCGGCTAAAGAGAACCAAAAATCCACCCCGAATAATTGGTTAGCCCAAGCTTTGCGCACTTCATCAGGGTTCTCCCGCATATAGGTACTTAGCTGTTGGGTATAAACTAAAAAGGCGGGTATCTCGTGCATCAGCAAAGCGTGTAATAACCTTGCTTTCTGTACATTGTTTAATGCTCTTAATGGTTGCATGATGTTGATTATTAAGTTAGAAATTAAGGGGGGATTGCTCCCCCGTTGGTTTAATTCAGGGTCAACGCGTCTGCTCCGTTTTTGGCAAAATCAAGGCAGAGGTCAAAGGCGGTCTGCCCCCTTTGTTTTGCTGTTCCGTCCATGATAGATTTGAATTTCGCTTCGTCATTACCGAAACTGCGCACATTCTGAAAATAGCCCGTGATGGCGTTATACGCCCCGAATACCGTCCCGGCAGTAGTTTCCATCTGTTGCGTAGGACTGCCCAAAGCATATTCATACACATTGTCCACTATATTGGTATAGGTGGTGGATAATTCATCTACCTTGCCCTGCGCTAAGTTTTTTAAAACCTCCTTGTTGGGTGACATGGCAATTTGTATCAGCCTCTTTACTTCTTTGTCCGTGATTTTCACCTGTGACCAATGATTAAGCAAGCCCTCCAGTTCAGTACCCAAATTGGACGATATACCCATGAGCGTATGCGCCTGTTTCAGGCGGTCATTGGCCGAAGCGGTATGCCTGATTTTAATGGAGTTGCTATGGTTACGCATGGCAGCATTAAGGGTATTGTTGCATACGATGCGGATAGGGGTAAATGCTGCGGTAATACTGCCGAAACCATCGTGCGAGGTGGTTAAAAACAGGTATTGCTCAATCATATCCTGTTTGCCTACCCTAATATATCCCGGTAGTTTGGCGGTGATAAATATGCGTTCGCCTTTGCCCAATGCCCCTGCGGTTTCATATAAGATACCATCCCCGCCACCTACGATGGCATCAAAAAATTCAAAGGCGTTCACATTCTGTACGATTTCGTAGTCCTTGCCTACCACGCCTAAAACAGCATGGTTATCGGTGCGGACGGTAGCGAAATGATGGGGAACAGCCATTTGACTGCCCTCTATGATTTCGCCATTATCGCCTATGGTTTCATCCCGCTGATAGGTAAACAGGGGTGATTTAATTACCTCGTAATCCAACCCCGCATATTTTATCGCTTCGGCGCTTGTGGGGTACTGGTCTACAATTTGACCTAACCCGTGCCACGCTTTTTCCTTTACACTAAAAAAGCTGTCTTTTCCGTTTACCCGATTGATGTTATGTCCCATGATTTTATTTTTTAAATGATTACTGAATTGCTCTCCATTGTATTATTAGGTTATTGGTCTTAAAATGGCAGGTCGTCATCTTCGGATGCGCCTTTTCCCTTGCTACCGCCAGGTTTGGTTGCGGTGCTGTTGGCTGAACCGCCTAAGAATTTGAGATTGGAGATATTGCAGGTCAGGTAGCTTTTGGCATCACCGTCCTTATTCACCCATGCACGGCTACCCATGCGCCCGTTCATTTGTATCAATAAGCCTTTTTTGAGATATTGCCCTACTTTGGCGTTTATCCAATAGGCACATTCAACATAGGTGGTCAGTTCCACCCGTTCCCCGTCCTTTGGTTTGTAGCTGTCATTGATAGCGATACTGAAATTCACTACTTTTTTTCCTCCCTTAACCTCGCTAACCTTAGCATCTGCGGTTAATCTTCCTGTTAGTTCCATTGCGTTTTTAATTTTTATTATTTGTTTAAAAAATCTGTTAATCAAATCCAATTCAGCGAAACCCTCATTTGGCCTTTGATAGAGGCAGAATACTTGAGCGCGGGGTGAGCGGAACAAGGCTGACGCAAAAAAATACGACCCGGAACGCAGCGAGGTGTGGAGATTTTTTAGGCGGCATTCGCCTGGCCTTGGCCGCTGAAGAGGGGTAAATTTGCCTCAAGCAAAGGCTAAATGATTCAGGATATGAAAGCCTAAAACGCAATCCGCAAAAACTTTGGGGAATACCTTGAAGTGATTTTTGCAAAGGATTTAACCCGGCTGAAAGGAAACTGCCCTTCCGGCTACCGTTGCCGGACGAGGCACCCGCAGGGCCTGGTTATCCTTTAAGACGGGTCATTGTAAAAGAGCGCGGGCGGATTTTTCCAGGTCGAAAAAGACAAATGCAGGAATGAAGACAAGTGCCGCTTTACCCGGCTGAATGCAATGAAGCGTGGTGAACCAGTGAAGCCGTAAATGATGCGTTTGATATTCAAGGACACCAACAGGAAGGCTCTTGCCGCGAAGCAAAAGTGCGTACCGCTTCATAGCTAAACCGGTCAGTGATAGCAGCGGCATCATTTTGAAGAAAGATTCAGCGAAAAGCACGTCCCGCAGGGGAACGCCGGCAATATGACTAATCAATCATTCAAAATAGATTTAAATGGGTGCCTTTGATAATATTCAATTACTTTTGCCTTGTGAAAATTATATGCCTGATACTATCATTTTATGTCATATTGCTTTCTTTAAAGCCATGTTGCGCGGAAAATGATTGCGGCAACGGAGCCCAAGCCACATATTAGCGCCGGCTATGGCGCTATACCCATTTAAGATTTTGCTTTTTGCGGCTTTAAAAAGAAGGCGTGACTAGACCTAAAAATCGTCTTTTGAATACTATCTAAAGGCAGGATGTTTTAAATCACTCTAATTTTAATCGTATGGTCTTCTTCCCAAACACATACAACATGGCTATCCGACAGGATTAAGGTTTTTAAATAACTCCCTTTACCTACAAGAGTTTCTTTATTGGTCTGTACGTTTTTATATTTCAGGTTACCGCCATCGCTCATCGTTACAAGGATCTCATTTGTATTTGTGCTGATGCTGCAATCCCGGCCTTTTCCCAGTTCCTTTTCATTTTCACCGGCTTTGCAATAATATATTGTCCCTTGCCTTTGCCACGCGGTATTGATCGTATTATTGGCATTAAAATTCAAACTGCCGCCATCCATCGGGCAGGCATTTAACTTCCAGGTGCCGGTTCCCAGTTTAACTGCAGTATTAAAGGTTTGACCTTTATTGGAAGAAGTAGCTAAATACAGATCGCGTGACCCGTTTAACCAGTTCCGGAACATAACGGCCACATTTGATCCTTTAACAGCAATGCTGGGCCTGCAGCACTCACAAACATGCTCATCAGGCGACTGATAAACCAAGGTGTTCCTGATCCATTGAGTACGCCCGGCTGGTAACGAGGAAAAGAAGATATTGTTCCTTTTATTCAGCCTGAGATCAAGCCAGGTGGCATAAAAATTATCCTGGTTATCGCAGGCGATATTCATCAAGCCTTCGGGGGCAGAAGACTTGATATCGTTCACCAACCCTTTATTTCGCCAGGTGCCTTTTCGGTTGTCGAGCAAAAAGAAATGGATATTGCCGGTCTGATCCATCGCTGTAATCAAGCTATAATGGGCAGAGCTGGCTAATTGCGGGCCTCTGGCCATACCTAAATGCATTTTTGACACCACACCGACTAAAACCCGTTTAGAAAATGAGCTGCCTTTATCCAAGGAGGTGGAACAAAATATACTATCGTTTTTTCCAAATACAACCCTGACTATTCCTGCATTGTCTATACTGATCTGAGGCTGCTGCCCTTCACCTATTTTATCTGACGCTAATGAGTTGAACGTTGCCAGGAAAATGACAATCAAGGTGCTAAAGAGCAATCTGTAAATATGTTTCATGTTGATATAAAGAATTATAACGTAACCGTTTGGATTTTAATCTGTATCGGATACCTAAAGACAGTCGTAAGGTATGAACTTTGTCGGCAAACAGGGAGCAATTGTCCGAATCTTATAAAATTTAAGCCGAATCATGTAACAGTCGGCCTGGTTTGTCGCAGTAATTTTGTATCATAAAAAACAGATAAATGCAGAATATACAAATGCTTACATTCCCGGTAACTGGCATGACCTGCGCTGCCTGCGCGTCGAGCGTGGAATCCATGATCGGTGCGCAGAAGGGCGTTGATAAAGCCGTGGTCAACTACGCCAGCCAATCGGTCAAGATCGCCTTTCACCCGGATATTATAGGACCCGCCAGCTTTCAAAAAGCGGTACAGTCGGTAGGATATGATCTAATCTTAGATACAGAAAATGGTAAAGGCTTACAGGAAAAAGCACAGCAAAGTTATTATAGTAGATTAAAAACAAAAATCATTTGGGCGGCAGTTCTAACGGTTCCTGTTGTTGTGATCGCCATGTTCTGGATGGATCTGTTTTATGCCAACTATATTATGATGGCCTTAACAGCCCCGGTATTATTTTTCTTTGGCCGCAATTTCTTTATCGGTGCCTGGAAACAGGCCTGTCATAGGCGAGCTAACATGGACACACTGGTAGCTCTATCTACCGGTATCGCTTTCTTATTTAGCGTGTTCAATACTTTAGCCCCGGACTTCTGGCATAGGCGAGGCCTGCATCCTCACGTTTATTTCGAGGCTGCCGCTGTAGTCATCGTTTTTATTATGCTTGGTAAGCTTTTGGAAGAAAAGGCAAAGTCGAATACCTCTTCGGCCATTAAAAAACTGGTGGGGCTGCAGCCCAAAACTGTTTTACTAATCACTTCGCAAGGAGAAATAGAAACGCCAGTTGCCGATGTGCAGATAGGCGACAGCATCTTAGTCCGCTCAGGTGGAAAGATCCCGGTGGACGGTGTATTGTACGAGGGTAGGTCCTTTGTAGATGAAAGTATGATCTCCGGCGAGCCTGTCGCCAAAGAAAAGAAAGCGGGCGATCAGGTTTTTGCTGGGACGATCAATCAAAAGGGAAGTTTCCGTTTTACTGCTGAAAAAGTAGGGGGAGGAACGCTTCTGGCGCAGATCATCCAAATGGTGCAGGACGCGCAAGGCTCCAAAGCTCCCGTTCAAAAATTAGTGGATAAAGTTGCCGGGATTTTTGTGCCGGTAGTCATGGGCATTGCACTGGTAACTTTTGGTATCTGGATGGTGTTTGGCGGGCAGTACGCACTCACACAAGGTTTATTGGCCATTGTTACTGTGCTGGTGATTGCTTGCCCCTGTGCATTGGGTTTGGCTACGCCTACGGCCATTATGGTCGGGATTGGTAAAGGTGCCGAAAACGGTATTCTGATCAAGGACGCAGAGGCGCTGGAACTGGGGTACAAGGTTAATGCGATCATTTTGGATAAAACCGGAACCTTAACCGAAGGTAAGCCTGTTGTCACCGATTTGTTTTGGACAGCGGGAGTAACAGATCAGGAAACTTTGAAAGCTATTTTCCTGGCGATGGAAAAACAATCGGAACATCCTTTGGCTGATGCCCTGGTAAAATATCTGCAAAATGAAAGCAGTAATTCCATTACCCTGGAAAATTTTGAAAGTTTAACCGGCTTCGGTGTACAAGCAAACCACAAGCTTACTTTATTCCAGGCAGGCAGTCATAAACTCGTAGATCAAAACAATTTGCAGGTGCCAGCGGATTTACAAAGCCAGATCGAGGCTCTGCTGAAACAAGCAAAAACGGTGATCTATTTCGGCAATGATAAAGAGGTACTGGCCATTGCTGCGATTAACGACCGCATTAAAGAAAACTCTGCAAAAGCGGTACAGGCTTTGAAAAGTCAGGGTATTGACGTGTTTATGTTGACTGGTGACAACAGCGTTACAGCAGCTGCTATTGCCAAACAGGCTGGTATAACACACTTCAAAGCGGACGTATTACCATCCGGCAAAGCAGATTTTGTAAAAGAATTACAGGCTAAAGGTAAAACGGTGGCCATGATTGGCGACGGCATCAATGACAGCCAGGCGCTGGCAAAAGCTGATGTTTCTATAGCGATGGGCAAAGGGTCGGATATTGTGATGGATGTCGCAAAAATGACCTTGGTGTCCTCTGATTTGTTACAGGTACCTAAAGCTTTGAAACTTTCTAAACTAACGGTGCAAACCATCCGCCAAAACTTGTTCTGGGCTTTTATCTATAACCTGATCGGGATCCCGCTTGCAGCAGGTATTCTTTACCCGGTTAATGGATTTTTATTAAACCCGATGATAGCCGGTGCGGCGATGGCTTTAAGTTCGGTATCCGTAGTCAGCAACAGCCTGCGTCTGAAAATGGCCAAACTCAATTAAATTATCAATTCAAACATAAATATACAAATCATGGAAAGTTTAAAATTCAAAACCAATATCAAATGCGGCGGTTGTATTGCTGCGGTAACACCTGCTTTAGATGCTTTAAAAGGAATCAGTCATTGGGATGTGGACACCAGTAACCCGGATAAAATTTTATCGGTAGAGGCAACGGACGGCTTAACCGCAAATGAGGTAGTGGAAACCCTGAAAAATAAGGGCTACCAGGCTCAGGAAATATAATGAGCGAAGAATTAAAGCCTGAACTGTTGGGGCTTTACCTATTTAATTATTAATGTCTGGTACTACATAAAAATCCAATAATTCCACGACACCATGAAAATCCTATCTCAAATATTGATTGAACTTCTAAAAATGATCTGGGATATTTATTGGGGTTTGGCGTTTGGCTTTATACTATCTTCTATAATTCGTGCTTTTATATCTACAGAAAGTATATCGTCACGGTTAGGAAAAAATTCGATAACATCTGTTGGTTTATCTACTTTTTTTGGAGCCATTTCTTCTTCCTGCTCCTATGCTGCTGCATCCATGTCAAGAACACTGCTTATCAAGGGCGCTACCTGGTCAAACGCCGTTTCCTTCATGGTTGCCAGTACAAACCTGGTTTTTGAAATATTTATTGTAATCATCTCCCTTTTAGGCTGGTCGTTTTTTGGCGGTGAAGTTATCGGCGGTATTTTCTTTATCATTATTTCCGCTTTACTGATTGCCTGGATATACCCGGCCAAGATAAAAGAAGATGCTAAACAGCATGTTTCAGCTTCTGAACGATCCGGTAATGAGGACGACCCGCACGCCCATCACATGGATCACGATCATTCACAAAAAGATCATGCAATTCATTCCCGGCATGAAATGAAAAAGGTCAAACCGATAACTGAAAAACTGAAAGAGGCCAGCGGTCACTTTTATATGGATGTAATTATGGTAGGTAAGGATATCCTGATCGGCGTGGTCATCGCCTCTGTATTAATGGTGCTGGTACCTGATGGCTTTTGGAAGGGCTTGTTTTTAGGCGGCAACAGCCATATTCCGCACTTTTTAGTCCTGGCCTGGAATGCCGTGATCGGTATCCTAATCGCGATATTCGCCTTTGTTTGCTCGGTGGGCAATATCGTAATGGCCACAGTGCTTTGGCAGGGAGGCATTTCCTTCGGCGGTGTGATCGCGTTTATCCTTTCAGATTTGGTCACTATACCGATGCTCATGGTCTTCCGCAAATATTACGGTAATAAAACGATGTGGTATTTACTGCTGATGCTGGTAGTGAGCATATTTATAACCTCCTTGTTTTTGGATTATTCGTTCGAGTTATTGCGCTGGATACCCAAAACGCATCATACCGCCATGCAAATGGCAAGCAATAGTTTCAAATGGGATTACCAGACCTGGCTAAACTTTTTGTTCATCCCGGCATCTTTGATTTATTTCTTTTGGGGTAAAAAGAGCATGAAAATGAGCTAAATTGCAAAAACAATAATTATGGTGCTGCATATTAAAAACATGGTCTGTGACCGGTGCCTGCTTATTATCCGGCAACAATTAGAAAGCCTGGGTTTTACCGTAAAATCTTTGGTTTTAGGAAAAGCGACAGTAAGCCCGGAACCGGATGAAAGCCAATTGTTACAGATTTCGTCCACGCTCAAATTATTCGGCTTTGAGCTGATCGATGATGAAAAGCAGCAATTGGTGGAGCGTATCAAAAATATCGTTATCAGCCAAATTCATCACACCGACCTGTCCACAATGAAAATTAGTTTTTCTGATTTACTGTCCTCCCAGTTGTTTAAAGATTACGCCTACCTGAGCCGCCTTTTTTCGGCTTACGAGGATACGACCATCGAGAAATTCATTATCCAGCAGAAGGTGGAAAAGGTAAAGGAACTGTTGGAATACGGCCAGCTTAATTTAAATGAGATCGCTTATGCGATGGGCTACAGCAGCAGTGCCCATCTGTCCGCGCAATTCAAACAGGTTACCGGTATAACGCCAAGCCAGTACAAGACATCAGACCTGGCCGGGCGTAAACCCATTGACAGGTTATAATCAGGAGTAAGGAAATAAGTTATAGCCATAAAAAAGCCCGGCTTCAATACCTAAAATTGCGGACCTAATAACAATAATTTGAAAAAGGCCTAAGTATTTTCTACTATGGTTTTTACATCAAACTTTTTCAAAACCCCGGCAATTTTATCGACCGCCTCCTCTATCTGACTGAAATTATGGGTTGCCATCAGGGAGAACCGCAACAGGGAAGCCTCAGGGGGTACGGCAGGCGATACAACCGGATTGACAAAAACGCCATTATCCTGGAGCTGTTTGGTGACCAGGAACGTCTTCGTATTGTCCCGGATATAAATAGGCAGGATCGGGCTTTCAGTTACGCCAAGATCAAACCCCTCTGCTAACATCAGTTTTTGCGCATAGTGCGTGTTTTGCCAAAGTTTGGCTATCCGTTCAGGTTCTGATGTTATAATATCGAGGGCGGCGAGCACGCTTGCTACGGTGGAAGGCGGCATGCTGGCGCTGAAGATCAACGACCGTGCGCGGTGCTTCAAATAATCGATCGTCGCATGATCGCCGGCCGCGAAACCGCCCAGCGAAGCCAGTGATTTACTAAAGGTTCCGGTGACCAGGTCCACTTGGTCCGTTAGCCCGAAATGCGAAGCCGTGCCAGCCCCGTTCGCGCCGATCACGCCGAGGCTGTGCGCGTCATCGAGGATGATGTTGGCGCCATAGCGTTCCGCGAGGGCGGCGATCTCCGCCAACTTAACGATATCGCCTTCCATACTGAAAATACCATCCGTAACGATGAGTTTGATGGCTTCGCCGGGCAGCAGGCGCAGTTTGCGCTCCAAATCCCGCATGTCATTATGTGCGTATTTGATCACGCGCGAAAAAGAAAGCCGGCAGCCATCAATAATGGAGGCATGGTCCTGTTCATCCAGTACCAGGTAATCGTTACGTCCGGTGATACAGGACAGCACCCCCAAATTAACCTGGAAGCCCGTACTGAATAAAATAGCAGCCTCCTTTCCCACAAACTCCGCCAACCGGTTTTCCAACTCGATGTGAATATCCAGCGTCCCATTTAAAAATCTTGAACCCGCACAACCGGTTCCATATTTATCGATGGCCTTTTTTGCCGCTTCTTTGATATAAGGATGATCCGTCAGGCCAAGGTAGGAATTGGAGCCGAACATCAATACCTGCTTTCCGCCAATCGATACTTCGGTATCCTGTGCAGATTCAATGGCCCTGAAATAAGGGTATAACCCTTTAGCCTTTATTGCAGCGGCGTCCGTAAACAGGGCAATTTTATCAGCAAGTCTTTTACGCATGGATCTTAGGTTAAAGTGTGGGTGAATAAACGATATTCCTCCGCTGTCAGCAAAGGCTCCGGGGTCCCTGTTGTTGAGTATTCTATTTTAACAATCCAGGTGTCGTAGGGCTTTCTGTTGACCAGGCCGGGTTCTTGCAATATCTCCGTGTTGATTTCAACAATTGTTCCGGCTAATGGCATAAAAAGCTCCATCACCGATTGGACTGCTTCGACCGCCCCAAGAAACCGCCCCTCTTGGAGGGTTTGATGGAGATAAGGGATATGCACATCCAGCATACCGGCTAATTGTTTTTGCCCGAAGTCGGTCAGGCCCATAAAAGCATACTGGCTCTCAAAACGAAGCCATTGATGGCCTTTGGTGAAATGTAAGTGTCCCGGATCATTCATCGGTTGTGTTTTTTGATTTGGATAACAGCTCTTTTGCCCGTTTCACCGCCATTTCAAAAGTATCCCTGACGTTTCCTTTCCCAATCTGGAACAGTAGACGCGCTTTTTGCAATTCGGCCATTACCGGTTCACCCGCGACTTCCGAAAGGATCAGTTTAGCCCCCCTGGTTTTGAGCTGCTGGTGCACCTCCTTCAATACCCGCAGACCGGTGGCGTCGATGACCGGGACATTCCTCATCCGGATGATCAGCACTTTCGGGGGCTGCCCGATTTCCTGCATGGCATCCTTGAACTTATAGGCGGCGCCAAAGAACAGCGGCCCGCTGATCTCGAAGACAGCCACGTCGTCAGGAAGCAGATAGGTGATAAAGGCGTCGTCCACGCGATTATCCGCCACATAAGTGAATCGTTGCACTGAACTGATCTGCATCATCCGCCGCATAAACAGGAACGCGGCCAGTACCATGCCGATTTCTATCGCTACCGTCAGGTCAACAAATACCGTCAGCAGAAAGGTAGCAACCAGGACGGCCGCATCACTCTTGGCACCCTTCAGTATAAATATAAAATTGCTCAGTTCACTCATGTTCCAGGCCACCACCACCAAAATCCCGGCCAATGTCGCCATAGGGATCAGGGCAGCCCATTTACCCACGAACAGCAGGATCAGCAATAAAGTGAGGGCATGGATGATGCCTGCCACCGGGCTGCGGCCACCATTCTTTACATTGGTTGCAGTGCGCGCGATGGCACCTGTTGCGGGGATACCGCCAAATATACTTGAACATAAATTGGCAAAGCCCTGCGCGATCAGTTCGGTATTGGAACGATGGTTCCCGCTGATCATGCCATCTGCCACGACCGCGGACAACAGGGATTCTATCGCCCCCAGCAGGGCGATGGTAAAGGCGGGCCGGATCAGTTGCTGAATAACTGCCCAACTGATGCCGGGAATATGAGGTGCCGGTAAAGCGGCGGATATCGTGCCGAAATGACTGCCGATGGTTTCGACCGGCAGCTTGAAAAACTGCACTACAAAGGTGGTCAGCAAAATAGCGACCAAGGAACCCGGTACTTTATGGCTGATACGCGGCCACAGGAGAACGATCATCACGGTTACTGCCCCCATACCAACAGCATAAACATTCAGACTGGAGAGATGATGCACGAAGGCGATCCATTTATTCATAAAATCGGCAGGAACCGCACCCATTTGTAAACCCAGGAAATCTTTGATCTCTGAGGAAAAAATGATCAGAGCGATGCCCGTGGTAAACCCTACAATGAGCGGGTAAGGAATAAATTTGATGATGCTGCCCAGTTTGGCCAGGCCAAAGACCAGGAGCAGGATGCCGGCCATAAAGGTGGCGACAATGAGCCCATTTACCCCATATTGCTGGACGATACCATACACGATCACGATAAATGCCCCTGTCGGGCCACCGATCTGTACGCGGCTGCCGCCCAAGGCCGATATGATAAAGCCGGCGATGATCGCGGTGATAATTCCTTTTTCAGGGGAAACCCCCGAAGCGATGGCAAAGGCGATGGCTAATGGCAACGCCACGATACCGACAATTACGCCGGCAACAACATCTTTATAAAACTGCGCTTTTGTGTAGTTTTTGAGCGTGTCAATGATTTTGGGTTTAAATAGCGTCATCCCGGCCGTTTTATCGTTGAATCATTCATAATTTTATTGCCACTAACCGGATTCTCGCTGTCAAGGTGCGGCTGGTAATGCACTTTAGGGGATAACCAGTACAGCAGGATCACCCTGGAATACCTGAAATTAACGGGAGCCAATAATAAGCAGCCCGTCAATATGCTGATGGTATAAAGCCAGGGCGAATCCGTATTACGGGTGACCAAATAGGTCATCACGCAGAAAGCCCCCACCTCCATGATATTAAGGGCATAGCTCACATACATCGCCGCGTAAAAATAGCCCGGTTCGATCTCGAAGGTCATCTGACAGCGCGGGCAATTCAGGTTGATCCTGTTGGAGCCCAGGCTGTAAATACCCCCTTCGAACATATTCCCCCTGCGGCAACGCGGGCATTTGCCGTGCAGCATTGCCCATGATTTTGATGTTTCTGCCATAAATTTAATTCATATCCTCCGCTTTACTTTATATAATTCGTCCAGCAGGGCATACTATCACCCACACTATTCTTTTATCCACATTTTCAACGCCCTGCTGTACGAATTATTGACCAGTGTATAACCCGGCGGCACCTGGCTGTCCGTGCAATGAAAGGTCACGAGCCGGGTCTCCGGCGGTTTTCCATCCAGCATTTCATAAACAAACCTGCTGTAACGATGATAAAGTTCAAAGGAGGTATTTACCGAATAGTCTATACGGCTGTCCGGCTCCATGTTCTCATAAAAAGGATTGTAGCAATAAAAATGATCATAGCCGCTAAAATCCAGCTCGGTCAGGTTCCCGTGTATAAAATGCACATTGGGCAGGCCAATTTCTTCTTTGGCTATTTCCGCAAAAGTGTGCAGTTCCCTGCGTTGTTCTATCCCGTGGTACGCCGTTTCCGGATGCAGGAAACCTGCTGTCAGGCAGAATTTGCCTACGCCGCTCCCGATGTCCAGCACCCTGGCGTTGGGGATTGAAAGAAAGTCCCCGGCCTTCCGGGCAATATCAACCGATGTCCAGTGCAGGGCTGACAGCGCCTGGATATGTTCAGGATACAATTCATCAAAAGCAGTATCCTTCCGAAAAAGCGCAGGATTGATCGTGTCGGTTGCCCGGCGGGTTTGAAAATTGATAAACGATGTATATAAAGATTGCAATAGCGCCATATTAGGTCTTGATCCACATTTTTAATAATGTATCATATGAAACGTCAATTAACCGGTATCCTGCCGGAATTTCGTCTTCCAGGCTATGAAAAGTGACCAGTCTTGTTCCCGCAGGCTTGGTATTTAAGGCTGTATATAGGTATTGTGTATAGTAGTCATACAGTCCTTCCGATAATTCTATGGTATCGTCGATCTGGCCCGCCGGGTCTACATTCTCATAAAATGAATTATAAAAATAAAAATGATCGAACTCGGCGAAATTGACCTGGGTGATATTAGCGTAAATAAAATTTACGTTACCTGAATTCAGGTATCCTTTGGCTTCTTCTGCCAGGCAGACCAGTTCATGCCGCTGTTCCACGCCATAGAAAAAAGTTTCGGGGAAATAATGGCCCGCGGCCAGACAGAATTTACCGATGCCGCTGCCGATATCCAGCACCCGGGCACCGGGCACTGCCAAAAACGAGGCTGCCTTCCGGGCAATGGCCAAGGGCGTCCAGTGTTTGAGGGACAGCAGCTGAAAATGTTCCGGGTACATCCAGTCAAAGGCAGTATCATTTTGAAAAAAGGAATCGTTGTCCTTCCGGTTTAACCGGATAATTCCGCGGTGCTGCTCCTGGCCGTCCGGTTCCGGGGGGAAAGCGGAAAAGGGGTACGCATTAATCATTTACAAATTTATGGTCATAACAGCAACAATGTTATGGTAAGACATCAGTATGCGGCCTGATATTTATCAGTTTTTAGGTGTGGTCTTTGCCGGGGGCCATACTTTCGATGATCTCCCGGATAGCTGCCTGATCAAGAAATTTTTCCTGGCAGAGCCCGTCCAGCGTAAATTTCAACAGGTCGAAAACGGCTTCCCCATCGGTATGGCCGCGATCTGAGCGTAAAAAGCTTTGACACGTTTCAGAAATAAACAGGTAAGCGATCAGCCGCGCAGTGATCCGGCCCCCTTTAAGTTCATCGATCATGGGCTGATTTTCCATCATCCTTTGCCGGGCCTCGGTATTCAGCGTATGTATCCCCGTGGCTCCCATATAGCCATATTTAAATTGATGGCGGGCCAGGAAGGTGGAACAAATGGCATCCATATCCTTAATGACCTGCGCTGTTGCCTGCTTATTGGTGTCCCTAAAAAAGCGTTTGTAGCTTTTTTTTGGCAGAAACCTGAATCTTAACATAGAAGACGGTTCAATTTATACCCCACAAAGGTAGCCCCGGCCAGGTGCCGTTTTCTTAATATTTATTAGCCGTAGAACTGACTTTTATCAGTTTTTGACCGCTCCCGGTCAGATCGTATTGCTTTTAATAAATGCGTATCTTTGCCGGATGAGCCTATCCGGGATTTTTCCAATTGATAAATGGGAGTTCACCACACAGTCGGTGCTCCATGCTCTCTCGGAAGAGGACTATAGTTTCCTGATCTCCAGGCAGGGCGAGCAGCGGTATCAGAAAGGAGAGCTCATTTTCAGGGAGGGTGTTGTCCCATCGGGCGTCTATTTTATCCACCAGGGGAAAGTAAAAAAGTATAAGGTTGACCAGGGCGGCCGGGAGCAGATCATTTATGTCGCCAACAAAGGCGAACTGATCGGGTATCATGCGATCCTGTCCGAAGAGCGCTGTCCTGATTCAGCAGCCACACTGGAAGAGAGCATTATCAGCTTTATTCCCAAAGAGGATTTCTCTATTGTGCTGGACCGGTCGCCTCTGTTTGTCCGGCGCCTGCTGAAAACCCTGAGCCATGAATTTACCGTATTGGCGAACAGTATTTCGGTGATTGCCCAGCGTACCGCTTCCGAACGGCTGGCCATTGCGCTGATCGTGTTCCGCGAAAAATTTAAAGAGGATGAATCCGGTGAAAAAGAGATCATTTTAAATATTTCCAGGATGGATCTGGCCAATATGGCGGGGATCGCCCAAGAGAATGTGATCCGCCTTTTAAAAGAATTCAAGGAAGAGGGAATTTTAGAAACCGATGGCCGGAAGATCTGGATCAAGGACATTCCGCTGCTGATCAAAAAATCCAATTACCGGTAAGTATAATTTAAGAAAGGGCAATACCCAAGAGTATATGGTCGATCTTTTGGCCAATGGCTTTGAGCAAACCACGCTCCAGGTCATCTTCATTCCGCTGGAACCATTCATTGCCGCATTTAAACAGCACAGCTTCGTCCCCGTCCTCAAATATCACTTTCCATACTTTGAGGCTTTTAAAGGAATCTGCGATGACCCGCAGGGCCTGCTTATAACCATTCCGCGATAATACGATCTCATAGCTCATTTTTTACAGATTTAGCAGAGATGAAACAATTAATATGTCGCCGGGGCAAAGGTGAAGCAAAGTTGGCTGTTTAATGTGTTTTTTCAAAATAAAATGCCCAGTTTTTGTTGTTAAGTTTCCGTAACGGAAACATTACCTTATGGAAAATAAGCAGCAAGACACCAGCCCGGCCAAGGGCAGTATCAATGTCAGCAAGGCTAAAGAAATCGCCTATTGGGCAGAAAAGCTCGATGTCACCAAAGCCCGGTTGAAAGCGGCGGTCAATGCAGTAGGCCCCGTGGCTAAGGATGTGGAAGCTTATCTAAAGAAAAAATAGCTTACCGGGACCTTGGTAGCATCTAATGTTCTTTTAAGCAGTTAAGGATAAATCTGCTGTAAACCCCCAAGGCCCACTTAATGCAAAATCCTGTAAATTTTAAACAGAATTCTGTAATAATTACCGTTGCGGATCACGTTAGTTTTGTAATATTGATAATGTACCTATCTTCGTACCGTGAAAAAAATTACCGTAGCTCTTTTAACCGCTGTTTACCTGCTCTCCGCAATCGGGGTTTCGGCAACCAGTTTCTATTGCTGCGGGGTGCTGAAATCGACTTCACTTGCTATTGGCGAACTTCAATCAAAAGATAACAAAGTTGCTAAAGACGATAAATGCTGCAACACCACCAAACAGTCCTTTAAAGTAAAAGACAATCATTTTGGGTCGGATGCCTTATCACTGTTGGTTAAGTTTTTCCCGGCCACGATGGAAGCAGCCCTTCCATTTGAATTTAACGCGAACTCTTTTACAGCGGTACCTACCGCTTTCAATAGCCATGCTCCACCTTTCCGGCAGCATCAACCTATTTATACATTGAACTGCACCTACCGGATCTGACCTGATCCCGGCCTGCGCTATTGCGCAGCCTTCTTTTAAAATCATCTTAATTTAAATAACCGTCATGGGACATTTCCCTATGGCATTCATTCAATTTTCATTCAAATATTAAAAACATGAAAAAACTAATTGCTATGGCTATGCTTTGCGCTGGCTTATTATTTGCCGTAAACGTACAGGCGCAAACCAAACCAAAAACTAATACTGCCCAAAAAACCAAAACCGCTAAAGTAGTTTATACCTGTCCCATGCATCACGATGTCATTGCTTATAAACCGGGCAAATGCACTAAACCTAATTGTGGTATGACGTTGGTGAAGAAATCAGACCTCGACAAGAAAGCGACTGGCGGTAAAATGAAAATGTAATCCTTTCGGCCCCGCGTTATGCGGGGCCAACTAAAATCAATTAAGATGATTAACCAATTGATTACCCTGTCGTTAAAAAACAGGTATATAATTTTGCTGATCGCTGTTGCCCTCTTTGGGTGGGGCGCATACGCTGTACATGAAAACCCTATTGATGCCATTCCTGATCTGTCGGATAACCAGGTCATTGTTTTTACCGAATGGCAGGGCCGCAGCCCGCAGATCATGGAAGACCAGGTCACTTACCCGCTGGTGAGCAACTTGCAGGGCATCCCCAAAGTAAAATCCATCCGCGCGACTTCCATGTTCGGGATGAGCTTTGTGTATATCGTTTTTGACGATAAAACGGATGTGTATTGGGCACGAAGCCGGGTACTGGAACGACTGAACTATGCGCAGCGTTTATTGCCCGAAGGCATTACGCCAACGCTCGGGCCTGACGGTACCGGTGTCGGCCATGTCCTCTGGTACACGCTGGATGCTAAAGGAATTGACCTCGGCGAACAGCGTGCCTTACAGGACTGGTATGTGAAGCTGGGTTTGCAAACCGTACCCGGCGTAAGCGAAGTCGCTTCATTCGGTGGCTTTGAAAAGCAATACCAGGTGACAATTGATCCGCATAAACTCAATTACTACAATATCCCCCTATCGCAGGTATTAAAAGCTGTAGAGAGCAATAACAATGATGTAGGCGGGCGCAAGTTTGAAATGAATGGGACGGGCTATATCGTCCGTGGACTGGGTTATATCAAGAGTTTGACCGATGTCGAAAATATTGCTGTCGGCGTAAATAATACCATACCTGTCAGGATCAAAGACATCGCAACCGTACAAATGGGCGGTGATGAGCGCCTGGGGATATTCGATGAGAATGGCACCGGCGAAGTAGTCGGCGGTATTGTGGTGATGCGGTACGGTGAAAATGCGGATCGGGTCATCCATGCAGTCAAAGATAAAATGGCCGATATACAAAAAGGCCTGCCTCCCGGCGTAAAATTCAAGATCGCGTATGACCGTAGCGAACTAATTGAAAACGCAGTCAATTCCGTGAAGCACACGCTGATTGAGGAAATGATCACGGTATCCATTATTGTTATTCTTTTTCTCTTCAGCTGGCGAAGTGCGTTAAGCATTATTATCCAGATACCTATTACCATAGCGGCCAGCTTTATCCTGTTAAACGCCTTTGGTATCAGTTCCAATATCATGTCTCTAACAGGTATCGCCTTAGCCATCGGGGTGATCGTAGACAATGGCATCGTGATGGTAGAAAACTCGCACCGGAATTTATCCCTTGCACAACAAAAAGAAAGATCATGACCGCAGCAGAAAGAATAAAGATCATAGAAGCCTCCTGCAAGCAGGTGGGCCGTGGGTTGTTTTTCTCAACGCTCATCATCGTAGCTTCATTCCTCCCGGTATTTTTACTGGAAGGACAGGAAGGCAAATTGTTCGGGCCATTGGCCTGGACAAAAACATTCATATTGGCAATAGATGCAATACTGGCCGTAACATTGGCACCGGTGCTGATCTCTTTTTTCCTGAAAGGGAAATTAAGGGCTGATGACCGAAACCCTTTATCAAGAGGTTTAGAGAAACTCTACCGTCCTATACTCGACTGGTGCGTAACCTGGCGTAAAACAACACTCATCATCAATATAGTTGCTTTACTCATTAGTATTCCGCTGCTATTAAGTTTGGGCAGTGAGTTTATGCCGCCCTTAGATGAGGGCACCATCCTGTTTATGCCGGTTACCCTGCCGGATGTTTCCAATACAGAAGCCAAACAGCTTTTACAGGTTCAGGACAGGATCATTAAAAGCGTACCGGAAGTCGCCAATGTTTTAGGTAAGGCAGGCCGCGCTAATACGGCAACTGATAACTCACCGATCAGCATGGTGGAAACCATTATCCTGTTAAAACCAAAAGACGAATGGCGCAAGGGCATCAAAAAAGAAGATATTATCAATGAATTGAATGCCAAACTGCAAATACCAGGTGTAGTAAACGGCTGGACACAGCCGATCATCAATCGTATCAATATGCTTTCTACCGGTATCCGTACCGATGTAGGTTTAAAAGTGTACGGGCAAAATCTCGATACGATCTATGCCTTATCTAATCAAATGAAACAGGCCTTGCAGGGCATTAGCGGCGTAAAGGATTTGTATGTTGATCCGATCACTGGTGGTAAATATTTGGATATACAGGTCAACAAGGATGCTATCGGCAGATACGGCATGAGTGTGGATGATGTGAACCAAATTGTTGAAAGTGCGCTGGGTGGCATGAACCTGACTACCACGATTGAAGGCCGGCAGCGTTTCAGCGTGAATGTCCGATTGGCGCAGGATTACCGGAATAATTTGGATGTGATCAAACGCACGTTGGTACAAACACCAAATAACGGCCCGGTTCCATTATCATCAGTTGCTGATATTAAGATCAGCGATGGACCAGCCATGATTCAGTCGGAAAATGCGTTACTAAGAGGTACTGTTTTATTCAATGTGCGCGACCGGGATTTAGGCAGTACCGTTCAGGAAGCACAGGATAAACTGAGCAACATGGTTAAACTGCTACCCAAAGGTTATTTTATTGAATGGAGCGGGCAATATGAAAACCTGATCAGAGCGGAACGCACTTTAAAATTGATACTTCCCATTGTGCTCATCATCATTTTTGGGTGTCTTTATTTCGCCTTTCATTCTATACGAGAAGCATTCTTCAGCCTGATCAGTATTCCTTTTGCACTCATCGGCGGTGCTTACATGGTGTATTTTTTCGGGGTGCATTTATCCGTTGCAGTAGCCGTCGGCTTTATTGCCTTGTTTGGTATCGCTGTGGAAACGGGTATTGTGATGGTCATCTACCTGAATGATGCCATGCAGCAATTGGTTGCATTAAAGGGCAATTCGGCAGCAACGATCACTAAGGAAGATCTAAGAACCTATGTCATGAACGGGGCAGTTAAACGCCTGCGCCCAAAACTAATGACGGTATGCGTGGCCCTATTCGGTCTGGTGCCGGTGCTATGGGCGACCGGGACGGGCAGTGATGTAATGCGGCCCATCGTATTGCCGATGATCGGCGGTGTTTTAACTTCTTCCACCCATATTTTACTGGTAACGCCATTAATCTTTTTAATGGTGAAGGAATATGAACTTAAAAAACATGGCAAACTGGAAGTATTGGAGGTAAAGGAATAATGAAAACGAAATTTATAACATTACTTAGCATCGGGCTATTGGCTTTTCATTTAGTAAATGCTCAATCACCTGTATTGCCGCTGGATAGCGTGATGGCCAGGATCAATCGATATAATCCCGCTTTACTGGCTTACACGGCGAAGGCAAGTGCACAAAATGAATATGCCAAAGGTGCCCGGAATCTGGATGCGCCGCAAATCAGCGCAGGGCAATACCAAACACCCTATTCACTTAATCCTAATACGGGTTCTTTTATGGTCCAGGCACAGCAAATGTTTACCAATCCGGCAAAACTAAAGGCTAAAGAGAAATATATGCAGGGGATGTCGGCGGTAACGGAACAAGAACAAGCGTATCTCAAAAACCAGCTCCTGGCACAGGCAAGAGGCTATTATTACGATCAGGCTGTTTTACAACGAAAACTGGGCTTGCTGGAAAACACCCGGAAATTATTGGAGTATATGCTGAAAGATGCCAATATCAAGCTGACCTATGGCAAAGAAAAGCTGCCGAACATTTACAAGGCCAAAGCAGACCTGTATGAATTGGATAATACGAAAGAACAATTAGATAACCAGCTTCGCCAAAATACCGTGATGTTGAACACGCTGATGAACCAGGATAAGCAAACGGTTTTCAATGTAGACACCAATATCGTAGTCAGGAACTATGAAACCACCCGAACTGATACTACCGGGTTAGCCGCTTCGCGAAGCGATATTAAAATGCTCGACCGGAATATCCAGTTGCAACAACTGAATGCGCAAATGGAATACAGCAAACGTAAGCCGGATTTCGGCATACAGGCCGCACACATGATCAGTTATGGGGGCTATCCGAATCAGTATATTTTAATGGCTTCGGTTACCATTCCAATTGTACCCTGGGCATCTAAGGGATACAAGGCAAACCTGAAAGGCATCCGCTACGAGGTAGCCGAACTGCAAAATGAAAAGCAGGATAAACTGAACCAGGCGGAAGGGCAGTTGACTTCCTTACGGCTGGATATCAGCAGTAAAAAAAGGCAGCTCAAAAACTATAATGAAAATGTCATCCCGGCTATGCAAGACAGTTATAAAACCGCTTTGCTGGCGTACGAGCAAAATACAGGTGACCTGCCATCGGTGCTGAACGGCATCAAGGATTTGCAGGCTGCGCGGATGGAAAACCTCGACCGTTTGCAGGAGCTTTTACAATTACAGGTAGCTTATGAAAAGGAAAATGAGAAGTATTAAGGTAATACTGGCTGTAAGCTTAATAACCCTGCTTACTATTACAGCATGTAATCAAAATCAGCAGGTTAAACAACCAGTGCCAAATCAAAAAACGGGTGATACAAAATATACCTGCCCAATGCACCCGCAGATATTAGAAGAGCATCCTGGCAGCTGCCCGATTTGTGGCATGACGCTGGTGAAGAAATCGGGGCAGGCCAGTGAGGGTTCGGGCATCAGCCTGAACACGGTATTGCAGCCGGTTAGTTCCTCGGTCATATCGGCTGTTACAGCCATTACTCCAACACAAAAGGACATAGCTACGGAAATTCAAGCGGAAGGCTACCTAGATTTTGATGCGCGTATGTTCAATAACATCGCATCCCGTTTCTCGGGCCGTATCGAAAAGCTATACATCAAATATGCTTTTGAGGAAATACACAGCGGGCAACGCATTTTTGATATTTACAGCCCCGATATGGTTACTGCGCAACAAGATTTATTGTTCCTTATCAAAAACTCGCCGCAGGAAACGGGATTGGTCGAAGCAGCAAAGCAAAAACTATTATTGCTGGGTATGACAACCGGACAGATTAACCAAGTGATAAAAACACAAAAGGCGATGCACAGCCTGCCGGTATATAGTCCTTATGAGGGCCATGTTCATGACATGCCGCACACCCAAATGGCGGGAAGCAGTGAACCGTCAACGCCAACGGATTACACCAACAATCTACCGCTGTCTGTCAAAGAGGGAATGTATGTCGAAAAAGGGCAGAACCTGTTTAATGTCGTTAATCCACACATGCTGTGGGCGGTTATTAAAATAAATGCGTCAGATGTAGCCGGCCTAAAATTAAACCAGCCAGTAACAATAAGCCTACCTGATATGCCCGGCAAAATGATCAATGGGAAGGTCAATTTTATAGAGCCGATCTTACAGAACGGCGATAAAACTACCAGTATCCGTGTCTATGTCGACAATATGGATCACGAACTTAAAGTAAACAGCCAGGTGAAAGCAACTATTCAAACCGGAACAGCGGAAGGTTTATGGATACCTAAAGCCGCATTGCTTGACTTGGGCCGGACTAAAATTGTTTGGTTAAAAGATGGTGCAAGATTTAAAGCGCACCAGGTAAATGCAGGAAATATTAGCGGTAATGAGATACAGATCAAAAAGGGCTTATCTGTAACGGATAGCCTTGCATCAAACGCCGCTTTTTTAACAGATAGTGAAGGATTCATTAAAATACAAGATCATGATTAGGAAATTCAGGAATATCATCATTTTATTAGTGGCCGTAACTGCATTGTTTATGGCTTGCAAGCCAAAGCCCAAACCTCAGTTATCAGTTTTAATTACAAAAAGTAAAGCCTATTACACCTGCTCCATGCACCCGCAGGTTCACGAGGAAAAGCCCGGCGATTGCCCGATCTGCGGCATGAAACTGATTAAGGTTGAATTGACGAACTCTGACAATAAAACAGCCGGAAATATTACACTAACCGCAACCCAGCTTCAATTGGCAGGTATTCAAACGGATACCGTGCGGGAGGAAAATACGGGCACCGAAAAAACGCTGAGCGGAACTGTGACCACAGATGAAAACAAAGCAGAAGCCATCAGCGCCCGAATTGCCGGGCGGATACAACAATTATTTGTAAGAACAGCCGGGGAGAAGATTACTGTCGGCCAGCCCCTGTATGCTATATATAGTGAAGATTTACAGGAAGCTGAAAAGGAATACTTGTTAGCCAAAACACAGCAAGAGGTATTGCACAACCCGGACGTGGATTATCAGCAACTCCTGTCAGCAGCAGAAAGCAAACTGCAATTATGGGGACTATCGTCATCACAAATCAAGACTTTAGCTGCTTCCGGTAAAGAGTCTGCAACAACAACTGTATTAAGCAAAATTAACGGAACAGTTAGCGACATTGCTGTACATGAAGGTGACTATGTGGCTGAAGGTATGCCCATCTTAAAAACCCAGGCATTGGGTAGCCTATGGGTGGAAGCACAGCTTTATGCCAATGAAACCTTAAATTATAAGGAAAATGAAAAGGTGAGCGTTTCCTTTCCTGATCTGAATGGACAAGTAATCACCGGCAAAGTCGAATTTATTAATCCTGAATTATCTGATGCGTCCAAAGTCGATTTGATCAGGGTAAGTATTTCCAATCCCCAGGGTTTGATACGCCCGGGGATGCAGGCTTATATTTTCCTTGATAATGGCGGTCAACGTTCATTAGCGATCCCGGTTTCCGCGATGCTGATATCTGAAAAGGGGAACATGATCTGGATAAAAAATGCAGATGGCACATTTTCACCAAGGATGATCACCGTAGGCTCAGGTAATTCAACTTATGTGCCTATCCTTTCGGGAATCAATCCTGGTGATAAAATAGTTACCAGCGGCGCATATTTATTAAATAGTGAGGCCATTTTTAAAAATGGTGATAAAGCAATGGGCGGCATGAAAATGTAGTTAAACAGATGCTTCGATGTGTTTTTTATGATCTGCTGGCAAATCTGATTTGTCCAACAAAATATATCCGGTATGCGTTTAACTAATTCTTAAGATGTCTTATTTATTCGCAGATCACCTGCTTTTGAGGATGCCCGCAAAAAGTGCGGAACTATACACCCTCAACTGCCAGCACTTTTTAGATGATCCTCTTTTCCGAGCCGCCCTTTACATGGCTACCCCTGCTTTTTACGAGCAGGTTAGCAGGCGTAATTTTGACTTCGAAAAATTAGGTGAAAAGGAAAAAAACACCATACGGAAGTATATCAACAGATTTTGTTTTCGCCCGATACCTTTTGGCCTGTTCAGTTCGGTCACATTGGTGGAATGGGGTACAAGCACGCAATTATCGATAGCCGAATCACCACATCACCAGGCCATCCTCCTGGCAGATCAGGCCTTTGTAACGGCAATAGGCCAAGCCCTTTTAAACCAGGAATTGCGGTCATCTGCTACTTTTGAAGCTAACCCTTCACTTTACAGGGTATTAAACGAATACCGGTTCTTTCGGACCGGGGTTGATGCAGAATTTAAAAAAAGGGATTACCAGTTGCAGTCGATCGGTTTTTCCAAATTAATTAAGGACCTGATCGCATTTTGCAGGAAGGGAAGATCGCGTCAGGAGATCGTTTTCATGATCATTGATGCTGCCGCCTGCACGCCAGCCGAAGCGGAAGACTACTTTGAATTCCTTACGGACGCACAATTGCTGATCAATAAGTTAATTCCCAATATTACCGGACCCGATTACCTAAGCAGGTTGATAGCAATTCCGGGTATAAAAGATAACCCAACCGGGCGGGTCACAGGGCTTGCCAGCCTGCTTGCCCAATTAATCCGGCGTGAGAAAATTATCCCTGACTATTTTATTAAACTGAACAGCGTCATGAAGGCGTTGTCCCCGGAAGGGCAACACATGGCTAACATACAGCAGCTTAGTGTTATCCTGAAACAAAAGATATCTGGCGCAAGCCTTGATAGTGGCTATCAGGAGCAGATCCGGGATGGCATTTTCGCATTGGATGTCCTTTGCCCTGACGACGAGTTCCCGGCCATGGCGCAATTTATAAAAACCTTCCGGCAACATTTCGACGGGCAAAAGCTGCCATTATTGGTTGCCCTCGATCCCGAAGCCGGCATCAATTACCAGGAACCGTCGCCGGAAAACCCAAACCCGCTATTGGAAACGCTGAATATCAGGCCGAGAAAAAGTACAAAAAGCAGCCTTAAATGGACACCTGCACATGCGTGCATCATGGAATCCTGGCATAAGAGTTTGGCTACCGGGCATTCGGTGATCCGGTTAAATAAGGAAGACCTGGAAAAAGTAAAAGGCAACAGGGAGGACATCAGCATATCCGGTCTTTCTGTTTTATTCCGCATCGCTGGTCAGCAAATATTTTTGGAGAGCGCAGGAGGTATAAACGCACCGGCACTGATGGGCAGATTTACCGTCGCGGGAGAAGAAATTGAAAGTGCGGCAAAGGAGATGGCGCGGTTACAGGAAGCAGCGAACCCGGATATTATTTTTGCGGAACTGCTGCATTTAGGAGACCCGCATTCAGATAACGTGAACAGGCGTGAATGTATATGGTCGTATGAATTGCCTATTACCGCCGCCTCTACCCTTCCTGCGGATCGTCAGCTATCCTTATCCGACCTGTATGTCAGCATCGAAAACAACAAGGCCGTTTTGCGATCTGAAAAATACGGAAAGATGGTAGTCCCCCGTTTGACGTCGGCCTATAATCACAGCCTTAACAAACTTCCCTTGTTTCGTTTTTTAGCAGACCTGCCCTACCAGTATGGCAGGTATAACCTGGGCCTTGACCTCTATTATTTCTTCCCTGGTTTAAGTTTTTACCCACGGGTGGAATACCTCAATACGGTACTTTGCCTGGCCACCTGGTACCTTAACGAAGCCACATTGCAGCCACTGCAGCAAACCGGGAATGCAGCTATTTTTTCCGCGTTTGGAAAAGTTTGCAGCGAATTGAAGTTGCCAGCAGCATTTTTGCTGGCAGACGGCGATCAGCAATTGTTATTTTTCAGGGAAAGGAAGGAGGACATCCTGTTTTTTGCATCCTGCGTGCGACAGAAGAAAGAAGTTATTATCAAAGAGTATCTTGCTGAAACATCGTGCCAGGCCCTGGTCAGGGATGCTGCGGGAAATCCTTTCGTCCATCAATTCAATGCCTACCTGATACCGTCAGGTCCAGCTGTCCTGCCAAAGGCTTCTGCAATTCCCATTCAAAAGAAAGTTCAGCGAAAGTTCATGCCCGGCTCGGAATGGTTGTTTTTAAAGATCTACATACCGAAGGCCGGTTCGGCGCGCCTGCTGCTGAAAATATTACCGCTGATCCGCCGGAAATATCCGAATGGAAAGGTGAAAAAATGGTTCTTCATCCGTTACGAAGACCATGCGCCACATATCCGGCTGCGACTGATGATTACGCCTGATGCCCTCAGCGATGTATTGATCGCCTTTAAGACGCAGTTAGAGGATAAGATCTACCAGAACCTCATCAGGGAGTACCAGGTTGACATCTACAACCGCGAACTGGAACGGTACCGGCTTGCAGATATGACGCTGGCTGAAGATTTTTTTTGTGCAAGCAGCGAATTGGTGGTAAAAATGTTGAGGAACCGGGCAAGCGGACTAATGCCTGAGATTTACCTGGTTGCCCTTCGTACTGTCCGCGACATGATCGCTGTATTTTTACCCGAACAGGCAGATCAATTGGTATTTACCGAAGGCGGTTACCGCCATTTTTTGGCTGAGTTCGAGGACGGCCCAATACGGTTTGAACTGGACAAAAGATACCGGGAGCTCAGCACATCGATTCAGTCTGCGCTAAAGGAGGAAGGGTTTTACCGGCAGGCAAAGTTACAGGGGGCCAGCCGGAGCCTGAACAAAACAGTCAGGGCGTTGCACCGGGCGATTAAGGAAAAAGAAGAAGGCAGGCCGGATTACCTAAAAAGCCTGATCCATATGCACCTGAACAGGATCTTTACTGATGAGAGCCGGAAGCAGGAAATGATCATTTATTACCTGCTGTATAAATACCTGTTATCTGAGAAAGGAAGAAACAAACTCAAGCCGGAATAAATCAGGAAGAACGGTCGCTTTTGACGAGTCGTGAATCCATCATATCCAGGAATTTTTGTTTATAATGATCACCCATGGCCAGGGATATGCCATTCTCCAGTTTGATTTGTGCCCTTTCAATTATTTTGACAGCGTTGATGTTGACAATAAAGGAACGGTGGATGCGCGCAAACCGCTGCTGAGGCAAATGTCGCTCGATCTCTTTAATGGTTAGATAGGTCTTGCTAACTGCAAAAAGACAGCAGTTTAATCCCTCCGCCATGTCTTCAATCCTTGCTATATCCTCCATTATTATATGATTATGATTCTCTTTATATCCTTATTTCTTCAACCGTTTTTAAGGTTCAACCTGCGGTGCTTTTGCATCAAGAAAGAACTTAAGAGCGAGTATATTGATGTCCTTCAAAGAGAGATCCTGATCAACTCCGTAGGACTTCACCCGTTTTAAAAGTCCTTTTGGTATCCAGGTATTTAGTTGGGCCTCTTCTTCCTTTTCGTCTTCAAGGGGCTTAACAGGATGCACTTCCTGTATAGGTATTTTTGGAGCATCCGTCTTCAATTTGTTAGCAAGGCTGCCCAACTTATTTTTATATTCTTCCATGATTAAATGCCCTGTCTGTAATTACATATTTGCATAAAACTGTATCTATAGATTACATAATTATGTAATTGCATAAACGGAGAAATCTGTATTTACATAAATCCATAAAAATGTAATTATGTATTTATGCACTGATAGCATCTACAATCTCCTCGGCAAGAGAAGTTATTTCTTCTTTAGCTTTTACGTCCGTTGATTTTAAAATCCCGGAGGTCATAGAGGAACGAGTGATGCTTACCCGGTCGTGAACCATCGTTTTTAAAAGTGGGGTTCCAAGGCTCTGTAAAAGCTCTGTAATGTCTTTGGTAATAGCCGATCTGGGTTTGATCATATTAAGTACGATGCCTGCCTTCAAGTGCGTGTTTTTTGCCTGGGAAAATTTGATCAGGGTAAGTGTTGACCGGATAGCCATGACATCAAAAAATCCGGCCTTTGTCGGAACCAATACAAAGTCTGAAAATTGAAATAGCTCCGTTAATTTGTTTGACAAATAAGGAGGGGTATCAACAATCACCAGGTCATAATCTAAATGGGGGATGTCGCTAATTTGTTCTGAGGTTAAAATTGCTAAACCCGGGAAGTCATCCTTTACATGATAAATACTCCCTTGTAAATCTGAATCAACCAATGCTACTTTGAGTTGATCCTGAAAGCACAAAGCTAAATTAAGCGCCATTGTACTTTTTCCTACGCCACCTTTTTGGTGCGCGACCGTAATAATCTTTGCCATGTTTGCTTTTTCTATATCGCTATAAATACATACTTATGTAATTCTGTATTTTGAGAATTACATAGCAAAGATTGAGATATGAGCAAATTAAACCCTCCGAGATTGTCCGAGTCGGACAAGGATAATTTTCAGTTTATAAGGTAGTAAATGATATTACCTGTAATTTTAAAGGATATTCTTTTGAAATGCCAGAACTGCCAAAAAAACTTGTTGATCTAATAACGGAAGCAAAAAAGCCTGAACCTACTAACGAACTATGCTTTTTAATCGGTTCAGGTTTTTCCCGTGCCGACCACATGCTACTTGTTGGGGATATCAATAAAAAACTTAGAGAGCTAAAAGAAAGCGACTTTTTTCTTGGGCAGGAAATGTCAGCTTGGTTTTATAAAGATGACTTTGTCGATCCCAATCAGAAAATAACATTGTTCGATAGGCGATTTGCTGAAGAGTTCGTCCATTTTTATATCGTATCCGAGTGCCAAAGTAATCCCGAGAAGTTCAATTATGAAGTTTTCTTTGATTACTTTAACGAATATCTCTATGAAAAGCAGCATAAAGATAAGGTAGACAAGTTTGTTGAAGAACATAAAGCCAAGTACAACATCACAGGTAATTTTGAGAATGGACGCCAATACCTTTCAAGATTTTTGAATATTTTCAATCAACTTGTGGCCAGTTTGCTGACTACAGCTAAATATTACCAAAATATAAGTTACACGGGAGGGTATCCTAATTACGAACAATTTTCAAGGCTTTTAAAACAGGTGCTCAAAGGCAATATTGTCCACGTTCATAGCTTGAATCATGATATGCTTTTTGACCATTTGGCCAGTACCGTTTCCGGTATCTTTGAATTTTTTTCCGACGGGTTTACAGAACTGAACTCCCCTTACTTTGGAGAGATAAGGCAGGCTCATAAGATAAATAACGAAGACTTCTACAAAACCTACAAGGTAAGGCTGCAGTATTTTAACAATCAATATAAAAGTCGTTTACGCTTTTATAAGCTTCATGGCAGCGTTGATACCTATCCTTTATATCTACAGGGCACCGACGAATCAGTGACGATAAAAGTAGACTATGGAGTTGGTGAAATCTTCAAAGAGGTGCTTAATAAGGAGAAAGGACAGTATGAATACGTTTATCCCTTTTCAAATAAGTATCCGGCATATCTTACCGGGACAACTCAAAAAATAAAGAGGTACGAAGATCCTTTTTTTGCTGAGTTATTTAATCATTTTAAAAATAATTTGCAGTCGTCGGAAAAACTTATTGTTATCGGTTATGGGTTTCAGGATAAAGGGATTAATGATTTGCTTGAAGCGAATTTCCTCTCTTCTGGGAAAAGAATATTCGTTGTAGACATAAAAGCACCCGAATGTGACCTTCTTAAAAAATATCCAGATCAGTTTACCATAACCGGTACTGGAATAGCAGAAACGCATTTTGATCAGTATATGGAGTTCCTCAATTAATTGGCAACTACACTTTTACATAAATGCAAAATTCCATATTTCTATAAATACATAATTCTATAATTACATTACAAGGTAGCGGGTATGCCATCGATTCGTCGTTTAATTTGACATAAGAATTGGAACCCGATTTATAGGTGGAGCATTGATTTATTTTTAAAAACAGTCCGGAAGTTCGGTTCCTTTTTTGTAAATTTGATGTATCATAAGTTCTTTAAAACAACTCAAATTACCTCAAGTTATCCGGTGTCTTAATCGGTGACTAATAGTTTTTAGATTTTATAAATACCTGTTATTTAGCGTTATATCGAAATGGTTCGAGTCCCGTCCATTCCGCCTTTTCAATATCAAAAACAGTAAAAACCCTTCAAATGACATCATTTGAGGGGTTTTTCATTTTTAGGACACACCAAATTATTCATGTTTTCGCATAGAATTCGGGAGTAATTCGGGAGTCATTTCAAGTCTGCAAAACAACTCCCGAATTAGCACGCAAATATTTGATATACAGCGTGTTCAATCATTGAACATGTTGATTCCAGGTGATTAATTAATCAATTTTGTTTCACTTTTAATTAATCAAAAGTCATGAGAATTACACTCTCTTTGCTGTTTTCCCTGAGAAAGCCAAAAAATTATGAATCGGGCGACATGCCAATTTACTTAACGTGAGTTCGGTTTAAGAAGCTAAAAGTAATTGATTGTCGCTGTTTTCAAAGGTGATATTTAGGGACGGTTTTTTAGGAAAGAAGTGATAGGCACAAAGTGCGCCCATAGTGTTCATCAGAAAGTTGTTTACAGATCGATGCCGGGTGTGTTGTAATTTACAGATGTTTTTAAGTTCGTCATTCACGCATTCGATAATAGCCCTTTTTCTGAGCATGATCTTATCGGCTTGTGAGATATTAAAGTCTTTCATATTCTTTCTTGGCTTGGTGATCATTTGTATGCCATTGCCCCATAACAGATCTGCCAATGCTTTTGAGATGTAACCTTTATCACCAAATAATTTGCCGAATATATCCTGGGTCATGGAAGTCATCAGTTTGATGTTCCGATCATCTACATTGCCTTTGGTAAGGTAAAAAGATAGTATTTCACCTTTATCATTGATGATCAGGTGTAGTTTAAAACCATAGAACCAACCTATAGAGCACTGCCCTCTTTCGGCCACCGCTGCAAACACTTTACGATTATGAATGCGCCGGTTATGGCATACTTTGATGTGGGTGGAATCGATGAAGTTAATGCCTCTGGAGATTCCCAGGCAGTGAATTTTCAGAAATAGCATCATTGGAACAGCTACCCTTTGCTGCAACTCAACGAAGCGGCTGTAAGATACTATTCCTGGAAAATCGTTCTTATAATAGGCGCAGATATGGCAGAGATAAAAGTGCTTCAGATTCGTAAAATGACCACTGTGAAAGGCGACCAGTATCGTTATTATCTCACTATCTGTAAGTGATGCCTTTCTGTCCCTAACCCTATAACTGCCTGCATCAACCTGGTGTTTAGCAATTTCCAATTCAAATTCTTTACAGAAATCATCCACCTTAACGAATATTTCAATAGTTTTATCAGGAATAAGCATATGATGTTAACATTTAAATTCGACACTTAAATATAACAAATTATGCTTACTTATTGATAATCAAATAGTTAATAAATATTAACTATTTTAAATATTCCTGTCCTTATCCCGAACTCACGTTAAATACGTTATTGGAATAAAAATTTATGGTATTGTAATATGTACTCATGGCTCTAGTTTGTTTACTCAAATTTCGGAGCATTGCCTCGTCTGCCGAAATCTAAAAGTGCCTATCTAAGTCGATAAACCGACTATTTTATTCCCAGACAATAATGCAACATCCAACAACCAATTATATTTTCCAGCTTAAAATGCAGGTGGGTGAACTGTTTAAAAGAAATGGAAGACTTCCTGACATCTTTAACGGACAGACAACGTTTGATTGGAGGCGTATAATTTAGAATTAAACACCCTTAAGGAATTTAGCAAATTGCGTTATCTAAAGGACAAATTCTTTTGTCCTATTGTGATAAGGTTTAGGTTAAGTCCCTAAACAGCGAGTGTGAGGGGACTTTATTTTTAACCAGTTACGTTGATCTAAAGAAATTTTGATGCTCACCAAGCATTACTGATTGCAGCGGCATCCTTCGCAGAAGATACAGTGGAAAGCTGGGTCCTGATGTAATCGGGGAATGCCCGAAAGAAACTGTTGAAATATATCTGTCGCACTAGCGGCCGTTTGTTCTCGACTTTTTTTGCCGATGTCGATTCTTGCCAAGTACTGCCTCGTCATCGATATCATCACCAATTTGAATCTCAATACTTTCGGAAAAATTCGGTTGAAGTGGCTGGGTTTGTTCTTCACGAGTCATGCTCCTTTCTGCTTGCAGCAGTTCTTTCATCTCCTGCCTTTGATCGTAATCACCGTGCTTCATCGTATTTGCGTAATTAAAACTTTCCTGAAGAGTCCGGTCATAATCAAATAAGCTATCAAACAACTTTTCCGCTTCCTGCTTAAATGCAACCCGGTCGAACTGTCCAACTTTTAAACTGTGTTCTGCGTTCTTACCTTTAGAGTTATTGAGCGGACTTAGCTTAATGCTATTCGTCATATCTTTCCGGCTAACAATAATTTGCACATGCATCTGTTCGCCAGGCTTCGCTTCTCCTTTTTTTGCCAATCCCCTTCTAACTTCTAAATCCTTATAAGTATAATACCGCCTGTTTTCCAGTTTTCCAAAATATACCAGGTCATTGTTGCTACCAATCCCATTGCGTTTGAAATTCTTAGCATATGCGTCCATCACTTCATTCGCATATTGTTTTAAAGCTTCCCTTGCTCCATCCTCTCCATATTGTTCTTTAAGATATCGCAGTTCCTTTTCGCTCGGGCTGACCAAAAAGAATTTGGTATCATCTTTAGAAAGTTTGGCGATGTTGTTATCAATGCTTTTTCTTACCTCATAGGGCTGTATGCCATTTACTTTGTTATTGAACCAATATTCAGGATTGTAATTCTTATCCAATAATTCAGCCTGCCTGTTTTCCTTTTCCAAATAGGCAACCAGTTGATCGCTGCTTCCTTTATTATTGCCGGTTTCGCTTTTAGTAATATTGATATGCATCGTGTTATTATTAAAGCGTCTTTACCTGTTTTCCCACCTGCTCTATCAAATTATCCTTCTCTGCTTGTTTTGTCATCATGCCCATTTGTTCGCTGGCCCTGATATAGATTTCCAGTATAAAGGAGAATCTTTCTTTTAAGCTGGTTTTATCAAATTGCAACCGGTCGATGGTTTGTAAATACTCAACAATATTTGCAATCTGGTTTGCCTGGGTTTGATAGACCACTCTTTGTTCATCATTGAACCGAACGATGTGTTTGTTAAAGTGATCCACCAAGCCTCCCTGAATCGTGATAACCCGCTCGGCATTTTTCTTTAAGGGAATTAATATATCCTGCTCCTGTGTTTTAATAAGGCTGATGATATTATCTGTCTTTTTATTGATTGCATTCTTCAGCATTGAAGCTGCTAAGGGTAAAACACTGATTTCGACATCTTTTCTTTTATTTGGAATAAAATTATTCCAACCGGTCAACCTATCGCTGTATGAGACCTATATCTGATCATATTGTAACAATGTTTTTTACCAGATTTTGAACGTTATGTACTAATTATTGAACTTCCGGCTTCCCACCGTTCATTATGTTTGTCTGTCAGAAATCGGCAATCGATTGTCCAAACCAATTTTTAAACCCGGCTGGAAACACTTAACTAAAGCCGCTAAACCATTAAATATGAAAAGACTAAAACTACTAACCGTAGGTACTAGCCCGCCGCGTTGGGAACTATTTTTTAAAACAGTCCGCAGAATTTTAGCCAAATTATCAAAACCAATCTTTAATCTTCAAGTAATGCCTATGAGTATTTTATTTACAAAAAGCAATTCACCCGCATTAGTTTTCAAGCGCGCAGGACTTATGGGATCAACAATATTGCTGATCTTAATTTTTGCTACCACTTCAAAAACATACGCGACTAACAACCGCTCTATTAAAGATTTCACCCAAAACCAGATTAAAATCGAAGGTACGGTACGTGATTCAACCGGGGCAGCATTACTAGGGGTTACAGTTAATGTAAAGGGTACCAAGCTAAGTACCGTTACAGATATTAACGGTAAATTCTCTTTTGCTGCCGTCGATGACAACGCGGTTTTGGTTTTTTCTTATATCGGTTATACCAAACAAGAAGTAGCTGTTGCTGGTAAACAACAAATTAATATCACGCTTCGCGGAGAACCTAAATCATTAAGTGAAATAGTCGTTATCGGTTACGGAACAGTAAAAAAACGAGATTTGACAGGCTCTGTGGCATCTATTAGCGGCAAAGATATTGCGGCTACACCAGTTCCAAATATTGCGCTGGGCATGCAAGGGAAATTACCGGGGGTAAACATTACTTCACAGGATGGCCGCCCTGGTTCAGCAATTGATATCCGTATACGCGGCGGCGGCTCTATATCTCAAAGCAACCAGCCGCTGATACTTATTGATGGTACTCCGGGTAATTTAAATGACATTCATGCCGACCAGGTAGAAAGCGTCGACGTACTGAAAGATGCTTCTTCCGAAGCCATCTATGGTTCGCGCGGGGCAAACGGGGTAGTGCTTGTTACCACCAAATCAGGCAAGACCGGCAGAACTACCGTAAGCTTTGATAGCTATATTAAAATCAACACCCCGTCTAAATATTTACAAGCGTTAGATCCGTATGACTATTTGAAGTATGTATGGGCCAATGCTGCTGCTAACGCGGTAGCTTACCAAACCCCGTTTGAGCAATTATATGGTCTGGGCGCAAACTCAGGTAAAAATACCGGAGGAATTGAAAGTTACCGCAATTTGCCAACTGATGATGTTCAAAAGGAGGTTTATAAAAAGTCGATATCATGGGACCACGCCCTTACCATAGCAAGCGGGACAGACAAAACAAAAGTATTGTTCACCGCCACCTACAGCGACGACGAGGGGATGAAGATACAATCATATCAACGTCGCGCAACCGCTGCATTTAAACTTTCCCAAAAACTGTTTAACAATGTTACGTTTGATATTAATACCCGTTATGCGAATACACAATTACTTGACGATGAGGGTACAACCAGCGGCTCAGGGTCTATCCTGTCTTCTGCATATCGTTTCCGCCCTATTGCAACTAATAATATTTTGGGTGATCTGTCTGCACTAACCGCAAGCAATAATATATCACAATACGGTAAGAATGCGCTATGGGATAGCTATAATCCTGCTGCGCGTGCCGCCGATTATGACCCCCTTACTACCTCTTCAAATTTTGTAGGTATAGCATCTTTAAACTGGGTAATTATAAAAGGGTTAACCTTCCATAGCGATTTTAGCGGAAATGGTTTCTGGGGACAGCATAAATACTGGTCTGGCGCTACTTATAACAATTTTATTGATGATGTTACCGGCAATAAATTGTATGCGGGCAATGTTGATTACCGCAAAAACGATAGCTGGGGCCTGCGCTGGGCAAATACTGTAGCGTATGAATTTAATATTCATAAGGACCATAAATTTAATGTATTGGCAGGTACCGAATTTTCCAATTCAGGCGGTACCGGCATGTCAATACAAGCCAATCACTTTCCTTCAAATTTCACCGAACAAACAGCTTTTGCCCAAATAAACCAATATGACCCGGTGGCCGGTTCGGCGACATTTTCTTCTAGTGTAAATTATCCGGACCGACTTAACTCTTACTTCGGCCGGTTGCTTTATTCCTACATGGACAAGTATTTATTTACCGCAACATTTCGTGCAGACGGCTCTTCCAAATTTACAGAAGATAACCGGTGGGGATATTTTCCTGCGGCTGCTTTAGCATGGAGGATATCGCAGGAATCTTTTATGAAAAATGTTACCTGGGTGGACAATTTAAAACTTAGGGTAGCTTTCGGTGAAGTTGGTAATAACAACATCGCTGCAGGTGCTTACGCACAAAGCTGGGGTTCTGTAACAGATCCAAGATCGCAGTATGATATCAATCACGTACTTCATTCTGCTTACCAATTGGCTACACCTACCACCTTAGCCAATCCAAATCTAAAATGGGAAACTACCATTACACGCGATATCGGAACTGACTTCACTTTGTTTGGTGATAGATTGTCGGGAACGGTTGATGTATATTGGAATACGACCAAAGATTTGCTATTGAACACCACTATCCCCGGCATCACTGGTTTTACACAAACTCTTGCCAATATCGGGCAAACAAGTAACAAGGGTATCGAGATCTCGCTTTTGGGGACAGTTTTAAAAAGTAAAGATTGGAGGGTGACCGTTGGTGGCAACATAAACTTCAATAAAAATAATGTAGATAAGCTTGCCGACAACGTAAACCCGCTTTATGGATCGGCCTGGGCGGGTACTGCACTTTACCCCGCTGCCGATTATATCCTGGTACAGGGCCGCCCTGTTGGCTTGGTGCGCGGGTTAACATATAATGGTTTTTATACTCCCAACGATTTTACTTATAACAATGGTTTGTACACACTAAAACCCGGCGTTGCCGATGTCAGCAGTGCTATTGCCGGCGTAATGCACGGCCTTGTAACAGGTACCGACCGACCTGCAAACCAAAATGCTTATCCCGGAATGGCTAAGTATAAAGATTTAAACGGCGACGGCAAGATCGATGACAATGACCTTTCTGTTATAGGAAATACAACTCCGAAGTTTACGGGTGGTTTTAATTTTGATGTAACTTATAAAAATATCGATCTGGGGCTAAACTTTAATTATAGCGTTGGTAATGATATTTATAACGCTACTAAGCTGGCTTCGCTGTATGGCCCCAAGGAACAAGGAGTCTATGAAAATAAACTTGCTATCCTGAACAATGCCTATAAAATTTACAATGTTGTTAACGGGCAGCTGATACGTTTAAGAACGCCTGACGAATTAAATGCAGCAAACACCGGATCTACTTTGCCTTTAGCCTATAGCGAAACAGGTATTACTTCAACGTTGGGTATTGAAAATGGTTCATTCCTTCGATTAAATACCGCTACTTTGGGATATACCTTTCATAAGAGGATTTTGTCAAAAATTGGCATAAGCAGCCTGCGTATTTATGGCAGTGTTTATAACGTGTTTACTATCACCGGCTATAGCGGGCTTGATCCGGAAGTAAGTGTTAATAATAATGCGAATAGCTCTACCTATCCAACTCCCGGCTTTGATTTCGGTGCTTATCCGCGCGCGCGGTCGTTTGTTATGGGCATAAATCTTAATATATAACAGTTAAAACGCAGAAAATGAAAACACATATAAAATATATAGCAGCAGTTACGTTGTGTCTCTCTTTTACTCAATGTAAAAAGGCTTTTTTAAACACAACATCTCCTTCCAGCGTGGATGATAGTTTCGTTACTTCTACCACTACCGAAACCTTCAAATCACTTTCCTGGTGTTATGCCAATTATCGTCAAAATTGTATTATGGGAAGTTACAGGTGGAATGACCCAGTCGGATCGGATGCGGAATATTATCCGGAGGCTGGTTCCGCCAATAACCTGAATGCCCAATTGCATACCGATGTGTTACCGGTTGATTATGCCACACCGGGCTTTAACGCCCTTTATCAAACCCTTGCGCTGGCCAGCAGGTTGGCCGACATTATCGTCGCGAAAGACGCTTATAAGGCGGATGTGGCTGCGGGTAAACCTACCGACTGGACACAGCTATACGGTGAAGCCTTAACTATGCGGGCGTTTTGTTATTTTGAACTGTTACAGCATTTTGGCGATGTGCCTTACGGTTACGAGAACAAGGTTGTTACCGATTACACATTAACATCCCGTTTTGAAATTTATGACAATTTGATCAGTGACCTTAAAAAGGCAGAACCGTTGATGTACAGATTAGGGGAAGGCAATATTGGCGCCGAGCGTATGTCAAGAACATATTGTGATGCATTAATAGGGGAATTAGCACTTTTTTCGGGCGGATATCAAACCATACGTACTGATGTATCCGGCTTATACGGAAGTGTGACTTTTACCAAAAAAGGGACCGAGGCCAATGGCTGTGTATATGCCCGCCGTACTGATTATCTCACTTATTACCAAACAGCTAAAACATGGTTACAGAAAGCTATCGATAACAAAGGATCGGCAGGGTTGATTACTGCTGATAACAGGGCCTATGCCAACAACCCCTTCCAGCGTCATTTTCAATATTTTGCAGATTTGAAGGTAAGCCCGGAATCGTTGTTTGAAATAGGCAATATACAGGGCGGAACACTGACAACCACCAGCGAGTATCCATATGCCTTTGGCCGTCCGTCAGACGGCGGCAGTGCCAACGCCGCGCCCGACAAAACGTTCGGTGCGCTTCGTATTATTCCTACGGTATATTACGGCGAGTATTTGAATGCCGATAAACGACGGGATGCCAGCGCAGTTGTTACAGCAAGCAATGGCGATGGCAATGAAAAGATGATCACTTTTGTTCCGGGCAGTAAAAGCGCCGGTGGTATTGCAACAAATAAATGGGACGAAAACCGTATGAGCCCGCCATATGTTGCGGCCCAGAGAAATTCAGGTATGAACTGGCATATATTGAGGATGGCAGATGTTATTTTAATGTTGGCTGAAGTTAAAGCTGAAGTGGGCGACGCAGATGCTGTTACTTTTGTTAACCAAATCCGCGAGAGGGCTTTCGGCAACGCCAAATATGACTTAGGTACCTTAGGCGGCCAGCAGTTAAAGGACGCTATATTGGAAGAGCGTAAACTTGAACTGCTTGGCGAGGGGCAACGCCGTTGGGATATGATACGCTCAGGCACTTTTTCTGAAAGGGCGATAGCCGTTCAGCAGGACATGGCAACATTGGTTAACGACCTCAAGGCCCAGGGCTACCATACCTTTGCTAGCGGAAACGTAATGTCAAATTATGTCTGGATAAAAAAGGTTGCGCTAACTAATCCACTAACCTATGATTGTGCCGCAGCGGATACCACAGCTAACCCTGCTGCTTACCCGGCATGGAGAGGACAGTATAATTACAGTACACTTGCGGCTGTAAGCGGCAAGGTAGCAGGCACTAACCATAATGTGGCTATACAAGGCTTGTTTAGCTATATTGACCCAGCCAGTGCCGCGGCCACTGCCCTGCAGGCTGCCGGGTATGTTAAAACTAACTGGGGGATCGATCTGGCTAATAATTATACAGTCTATAAAACAAACATTCTATCCGGCATAACGTCCGCAGGCGATCCGCCCAGGTATTATTATGCCCTCCCCTCCCTGATTATCAGCAAATCGAAAGGGAAAATTACAAACGGCTATGGATTGCCACAGTAATAAAACAGGTATATTTCGTCATTTTTTTGACGATAGACAAGTCACCGTATTGCAGGTCGACTGAAATTAATGAATATATATTAGTCCTTGCCGGGTAATACCGGCAAGGACTATAATTTGCAGATTATATTTGAGTACTAAGTTTAGCCTGCGCTCATTGTATGGATTTACAGCCTGGTTTTTCATTCCTGATTACCTGGTCACGCTACAAAGTGCTACTTAGTATCGGCAATTTCTGAATTTTTATCGATCAGGAAATATACATGAACCAGTGAATATGCCTTTTAAATTAAGTATCGCCGCCGCTACAATCGCGCAATTTCATTCTTGAACAGGGCCGAGGCAGACGCAGACGGCACCACCTGGACGGCCCTCTCAAGCCGGAATTACGGCATTCGGAAGATGGCGGTCAATCTTCTGAGATTTGGCGCTAAACCTGACGGAAATACTTAACCCATCCAAGCAATCGGCCAAAATAAAAAACACAACAAAGTTTATGAAACTGAACAAAAAAATCAAACTCCTTTTCCTGACCATCGCCGCATTGCCTTTGGCCGTGCAAGCGCAAAGCAGCAGAATAACTTTGGACTTGTCGAAAAACAATTGGTCGCTTTGGCTTGATACTGCCGCCAGGTGGGAAAATGATAAGTTATATCCGCCCCCTGTAAACATCGGTGCTTTGCCTGTTAATATACCCACCGGCGGCTGGGGTGTCCTTTATAGCGGTACTGCCAAAAACGTACACCTTCCGGCAACGGTTGAGGAATACTATTGGGGGCAAAACGGCAATCCGTTTGGTGTTGCAGGTAACTATCTTGGAGTTTCCTGGTTCAGTAGTAAAATATTTGTTCCTCAAACCTATCGGGGTAAACATATTTCGCTGCAATTTGAAAGCGTACGTTTAAGGGCCGAGGTTTTTGTTAACCATAAATTTGTTGGATACGATCTGGTGAATGGTACGCCGTTTGAAGTTGATATTTCATCTGCGGTTAAAGTTGGTGCTGTAAATGACATAGCGGTAAGAATTACTGATCCTAATGGTAATTTCGACTGGCGCGATAGTCAGAATTTTATGTGGGGAGATTATCGTATCCAGCCTTCGCACGGTTTTGGTGGTATTACCGGAAAGGTAAAACTGGCAGCCACGGATGACATTTATATTAACGATATTTTTGTAGAGAATAAGCCGCAGATCCGGCAGGTTGTAATTGAGGCAACCGGTATCAATAACACCGCCGGAAAAGTTAGCGGAAAATTTGTTTTTTCCATCAAAGACAACAAGACCGGATTGAACGTATTCAGTCAACAATTGGAAGCTTCGCTCGAACCAGGGAACAGTATTCACAAAATAAACGCCAATGTTCCCAACGCAAAACTCTGGGACGTTGATCATCCCAACTTATACACCGTTTCGGTAACGTGGCGGGGTGCAAATGGTACTACCGACAACTATAGTCGGCGCTTTGGGTTTCGCTGGTTCGAGATCAGGGATGTAAATGGCGATCAACAGTTTTATCTGAATAATAAACGGATAGTATTGCGTACATCTATCTCTTGGGGGTTTTGGCCTGTAAATGGAATCGCCCCAACCGACGAACTGGCACTTAAACAGGTGCAGGACGCTAAGCGCCTTGGTTTGAATATGTTAAATTTCCATAGAGGTATTGGCCAGCGCAACGTGCTGGATGCAGCGGACGAACTTGGCTTATTGTATTTCGAAGAACCAGGGGGCAACCAATATCCTGAAAACCTCTTCGAGCCTAAAAATGAAGAGGCTCGCATGCAAACCGGATTTTATTTTGCAGTACGAAACGAAAAACTTTTCAGGATGGTTAAACGTGACAGAAGTCATCCTTCGCTCATTATTTACAATATGCACAATGAGCGTGGTGCATCGCCCCATGCCGCCGACTCGGCTGAAATGACAGCTGCCCATGCCTTAGATCCCTCGCGTATTCTTACATATAACTCATCAAACGGGAATATTAAGATGAATGAACCCGATCCGCATTTTAAATTGCATTTACTGCCTTATGATGATAAATTTTATAGCTACGGATGGTTTGACCAGCATCATGCCGGTGGTCCGGGTGTATATCACGATAATTTGTATAGCGACCCGGAACACTATGCTAAGTATACCGATCACAAAAATGAGATTGTTTATTTTGGTGAAGAGGGCGCTATCGGGACACCTCCCCGTTTACAGCTTATCCGTAACGAAATTCTAAAGCACGGCAAAAATATCGGCTGGGAAACGGATACTTATTTGAAATGGTACGATGCGTACAATGATTTTCTCATTAAAAATAATTTCCTTTCATCGTTTGCCAATGTTGACAGCTTAACCCGCAAGATGGGGAATGTAGCTTATTATTACCAGGGAAGGATCATTGAGAATGTGAGAATCAATAATATTATTGACGGCTATGCCGTAAATGGGTGGGAAAGTATGAAGCTGGAGGACCATTCGGGCGTAGTTGATAATTACAGAAACCTAAAAGGCGATCCGGATTTGATTGCCCGATACAATAAACCTCTTTATTTAGCGGTGAAATTGAACCACAAGGTGCTGGCGGTTGGTGATACTACTGTTGCAGATATTTTTATTGTGAATGAGGAAGATCTTAAGGGTGACCTGATACTTGAAGTAGTGTTGCAGGGCCCCGATAAGAAAGAAATATACTTAAAAAAAGAAATTGTGAAAGTAGCCGGCGGCCAAACCTACGGGCAACTGCTACTGCGCGGTATTAAGATCCCCGTAAGCTTTGCCGGTTACAGTCATATTAAAGCCCGGTTAATCCGGAATGGAATTGACTGCTGTATCGGGAGCGATGATGTTTTTGCGATTAAACCCGATATTGACGGGATAGATAAAGATTTGGTGGTGGCAGATACCACCGAAACACTTAAAGCATTCCTTCGTTCGGCCGGGGTTAATTTTAAATCGTACACTTCAGGCAGGCCAGATGGTCATACCATGATCGTTAATGCGTTTGAACCGCCGCAAAACGGTAACCCACTTGTAACGGATATACTGGAGTGGGTGAATAACGGAAACAAATTAGTAATTGTGGGAAATACCGAAAAGTGGGCCGCCTTTCTTTCAAAAAAAGAGGTTGTTGAATACCGGGGAGCGCAGGTATTAGGTACCAGTTGGTACGGCGGGAACTTTTTTGTAAAAGCCAGTGCTCTTTTTAAAGGGCTGCCGCAGTCTTGTGTGTTCAACTGGGAATACCAATGCCTGGCCGCATATAATAAAAACAGGTATGGTCTGCGTATCGTCAATGGGGAGACGATAGTTGGATGTGTTTCAGATCACAAACAAGAAATATATTCCGCACTTAGTATTATTCCTCTGGGACGCGGGAAGATCATCCTAACTACGTTGGATCTTGTTTCATGTATCAAAGATATCAGAATTGGAAAAAGAATTGAAGGCGATGGCGAGAATGCATCAATGAGCACTTTTAATGTCCAGGCCGCCAATCCGTCAAATATAGTTGGCCAACAGCTGCTATTTAACCTTTTAAAAAAGTAAAAATCCTTAGTTTGCGAGGAAACGACGAGATTATTAAAAGCAAATAAATTAAAGCCATGATAAGATCAGGAACCTTATATTTTATTGTTGCCTGCCTGATGTTGACCACGGCACTACCTTCCTATGGTCAAGACTTTTTGGCGCTGTGGCCTAAAAATAATATCCCAAATTCAAAGCACCTGCATCTTGAAGACAGCGTTGCGAATGAACGAATATACCGGGTAATGACCCCGGGTATGTATGCATTTTTTCCGGGTAAACAGGAAAATAAAGGTGCGGCAGTAGTGATTTGCCCGGGCGGCGGATATGAGCGACTTGCCTATGTGATCAGCGGGCTGCAATTGGCAAAATGGTTTAACACCATGGGTGTGTCGGCATTTGTACTCTGTTACCGGCTGCCTAACTCTCCGGATCTTATAGAGCGGCAGAAGGGCCCTTTAATGGATGCCCAGCGTGCTATTCGTTATATTCGCTCAAATGCCACAAAATGGGGTATCAACCCCGACAAAATTGGGATTATGGGTACATCTTCCGGCGGGCACCTGGCATCGTCTGCAGGAACTATGAACGATGATGTTTCGTCAATAAAAGACTCTCTCGACCAGGTGTCTTTCAAGCCCGACTTTATGATCCTTGTGTCACCGGTTATTGACATGAGCACTGCCGTTGCGCATGCAGGCAGCGTTAAAAACTTGCTTGGCCCGGCGGCCACGGATGAACTGAAGCAAAAATTCTCGACACAACTACGTGTCACCGCCAGTACGCCGCCTTGTTTTATAGCAGATGCCGTGAACGATAAATCGGTGAATCCTTTGAACAGCTTGTTATTTTACGGGGCTTTGCTGCAAAATAATGTGCCGGTAAGTTTTCATGCATTTCCACAGGGAGCACATGCTATCGCTTTGCGGAATAATCCGGGATCAACAGAACTTTGGACGAAACTTTGTGAGATGTGGCTGATAGAGACAAATATCATACCCGAACGCCTGCTGACGAAATGAAAGACCATAAAGCTACGATAGTTTGACCATTATAAAATAGTTACCATATTAGTAAGGAATAAGTTCAAAAAATCATGAGACGGTATATTTTGTTTGTTTTCTTGATCTTCACATTGCGCGCCACGGGCCAGCACGTGGAATGGCGCACCGGTGTACGTGATACAAGTTATAATACCATGAGCGATTGTCGTAAGAATTCCAGGCAATATCCGTTCATCAGGATTGTACCTGATAGCGCGACGTCTGCGGTTAAAGAAACACGAAACCTTGTATATTGCCAAATTGGTGACAGGCAATTGCATATCGATGCCTTTATCCCTGCCATCAGCTCGAAAACGGCTACTCCGGGAATACTGATCATACATGGCGGCGGCTGGCGTTCGGGCGACCGCTCGCAGCACATTCCGTTGGCGCAGCACCTGGCTGCATTGGGTTACGCTTGTTTTACGGTTGAATATCGCTTATCTACAGAAGCCTTTTACCCTGCGGCAATTAATGATGTCAAGTCGGCTGTGCAATGGGTGCGCGCCAATGCAAAAAAGTTTCATATCAATCCAGACCAGCTAACAATTGTTGGCTTTTCGGCCGGGGGGCAGATGGCAGCTCTGACGGGTGTTACTTCGGGCTATGATAATTTTGATAAAAATGACTGTAACAAAAAGCAATCAAGCGCGGTGCAAGCGGTTGTTGATATCGATGGCGTACTCTCATTTGTTCATACCGAATCATCGGAATTCAAAAATCAGCAGCAAAAAAGTGCTGCAGCGCAGTGGATCGGTTACTTCATGACCGAACGCCCAGATCTTTGGAAAGAAGCCAGTCCTCTTACTTACGCAGCAGACAATAAAGTTCCCTTCCTGTTCTTAAATAGTTCAGTTGAGCGCATGCATGCAGGCCGTGATGATTTTAAAAAATTGATGGATGAAAAGGGCATTTACACCAGGGTTATCAATTTCAAGGACACGCCGCACTCTTTTTGTCTGTATTATCCCTGGTTTAATCTCGTGGTGGCTGATATAGATGCTTTTCTGAAATCTCTTTTCAAATAATTAATTGACTGATAGTATGATTTTGCATCCGTATAAGTCGCACTTATAGATGCTGCAGTCTATTGTCTTTCCAAGCATGGTTAAACGTTTTGACCGCTTGCATCTCACCGGGAATTTTTTTTCATCCTGGTTATATGGTAAACTAACAGCCCCCCTGGAACTCGTGTCAAAATATTTTGCGGCATCATCAAAATAATGCTGATTCGGGCTTTCAAATTGTATTATTATTCCAAAACGTGTAACCAAAATCTGGATGCTGGAGAATACATCGTCTTTGGTTAACTGAAACCCATAGATATGAAGTTGGTTTTGTTCGGGCCTTTTAAAACGAAACTCCTCTAAATCTTTAGAGTTTAGTTGCCTTTCGGTAATAATCTTTTTTAACAGATCATTATTTTCCACCAATTGTAAGAAATAGGGAATTTGCTCACTGTCCGTCATTGCCGGTGATCCTTTATATAGTTGCTGATTCATGTATGCGTAGGTTTACACACTTACCGTAAATCTAACTGCTTACAACTTTTAAAGGGTTCAATTTTTGATGCAATATGCCCAAAAACTATATGAAGTAAACTTTTATATTACATCATAATTAGCAGGTTTTATGTTTTTAACGTAATCGGACGGAGAAATTTGATATTGTGCTTTAAAACAGGTACTGAAATATTTTGCACTACTAAATCCAACAGTATATGCTACCTCAGCAATGTTGCCCCCGCTGTTTGCATCAAAAAGCTGTTTGGCTCGTTTCAAACGCATTTCCCTAACAAACTCAACAGGCGCTAATTGGGTAAGACTTTTGAATTTTTTATAGAACGTGGCACGAGCCATATTAGCCAGGTCAGCAACGATATCTATATTAAAATCAGGGTCCGCCATTTTTTCTTCTACGATCGAAATGACCTTTTTTAGGAATAGCTCATCTTTTGAGGTAACGACCACCTCTCCCGGAGAAAGTTCCACCAGTTTCCTATCAGAGGTAATACTATCAAGATAGTTCTTTCTCTTGGTTAAAATATTAGCCACAGCGGCAAAAAGCAACTCGTTGTCAAACGGTTTGGAGATGTAAAAATCCGCACCATACTGAAGTCCTTTGATCTGATTTTCGATTGCATTTTTAGCAGAAAGCAGCACAACCGGGATATGACTGGTTACCACATCATTTTTTAAGTGATAAAGCATTTCTATACCATCCATTTCGGGCATCATAATATCGCTTAAAATTAGATCCGGCTGTTTTTCCTGTGCCATTTTTAATCCCAAAACTCCATTCTCGGCTACTTCAACGCGATATGTGCCTCCTAACTGGCTCTTTAAAAAAGAGCGCATGTCTGTATTGTCCTCCACCAGCAGTAAAAATGGCGCACTAGCCATTACCGATGCTTCAGGCATAAATTCCTCCTCATTAATTAGTGCTTCATCAACTGTTTTATTGCCGGGTCGCGCGTCGATCGCATTATCATTGGAAGCGGCTATTATATGATTAGCCGCTATCGGTAATTGCACCGTAACTGATAATCCTCCTCGTGGGTTATTTACTGCGTTTATTTGTCCTTTGTGTAGTTCAACCAAATCTTTTGCAAGGGCCAAACCAATGCCACTACCCTTCAACCCGGCAGATTCGGGATGTTTGCCTTCATGATATAACTCAAAAATTAGTTTCAATTCTTCAGGCACCACACCGCAACCTTCATCCTTTACTTCTATAAAAACTAACTCATAATCGGTTCTGATGTTCACAGTTATTTTGCGGTTAACCGGCGTAAATTTATAGGCATTGCTAATAAGGTTGTATAAAACTGTTTCTATTTTGTCTGCGTCGATCCACGCATATACGGCTGCATTAGATGAATTAACAGTAAAAGAAATATGTTTTTCCCGCTTCAGCTCCTCAAAATGTGCGCTTACTTCTTTTATAAAAGAAACCAGTTCGACGTAGGACAAGCTAAGCTTAGCTTTACCACTTTGTACTTTGCGTAAATCCAGTAGTTGGTTAACAAATCTCACCATCCTATTGGCATTACGCCGCACAATAGCGATATAATCGTATCCTTGCGGCGAAAGTTTCTCGTGTTTAAAAATTTCTTCAGCGGGATTAAGGATCAGCGTAAGCGGTGTGCGAAGCTCATGTGAAACATTAGTAAAAAACTCAAGCTTAAGTTCCGCGAGCTTGTGTTCTACAGCAATTTTATGGCGAAGGCTTAACATCGTAATTGTGGTCCTTCGTATACCCTCTATAATAAAGGCAGCGATGACAGCGTATAAAGCGTAAGCCCACCACGTCTTCCACGGGGGAGGAAGAATTGTGATCGCCAGGCTTTTGCCGGGAACATTGATGTATTTCTCTTTGTCGATACTACGTACCTCAAAAGTGTAATTTCCAGGAGGCAGATTCGTATAGGTCGCTCTCAGCTGCGTCTTATTATCATGCCATACGGGGTCAAAACCAAGCAACCGATAGGAATAGGATTGGCGATCGCTTGAGCGATAGTCAAGAATAGCATAATCGACACTAATAATATTCTGGTTATACTTCAACTCGATGCTTTTTGTATTATTAATATTTTTTGAAAGTATTCCGGAAGTTGAGCGGATGGGTACGTCGGTATTATTGACCTGGAGGTTGGTAAATACCATGTTGGCATTAATAGGGTAAACTCTGATCTGATCGGGATTAAAAGACAGATAACCACGCTGGGTCCCAAAAACGATCTCGCCGTTGTCGATGTTCGCACAGGAACCCTCGGAGAAAGAAAGATTAAGACCGATCTGATCGGAAATATAATTTTTGAACTTCTTTTTAGCAACATCGAATCTTGATAAGCCACTCTTACTGGCTACCCACAAATTATGGTTTTTATCTTCCGTGCAACTTAATACATAATCATTTGCCAGCCCATCTTCCGTGGTATAAACTTTAAATTTCAGCCCGCCGTGAAACGGATTTCCCACGGCCATATCCAATCCTCCACCAGAAGTTGCGAGCCACATTCTGCCTAAGTGGTCGCGATACACGTACTGCACATCATTATTCCCCAGGCTGCTATAGTCGCCCGGTTGTTTAATAAAGGTTTGAAAAGTGCTTTTCGTTGCCTGGTGTATATCCCCTACAACAAGGCCATCAGTTGTCGCAATCCATAGATTTCCCTTGGCATCAAGGGCCAGATGCCTGATTTTTTGGAAACGCATCGGGTAACCATTTTTTCCGTCTGCAAAATGTTGAAATTTCAACGAGCCGTTTTGTATTACCAGTAGGTTAAGGCCCTGGTCAAAAGTGCCTACCCATATATTCCCTTGCCGATCTTCCAAAAGAGAATAGATCTCATTACTGCTGATAGAAGCCTGATCTGCCGCGTTGTGTTCAAAATGAGTCAATTTATAGCGTAAAAATGTTTTGTCTAATGGTTCTGCTTTGTAAAGTCCGTTGGCCTTTGTGCCTAACCAAATAACGCCGTTTTTATCTTCCATGGCGGTATAGACCATGCCAATATCTTTACCAACATTCTCGAAAGTATAGTGGAGCTCATGCCCGTTTTGGAACAGATAAAGATGGTTGCTTTTTACACCAACCCAAAGGCGTTTTTGACTGTCAAATAATAAACCACGTACGTCATTGTCAGATTTAAAGGTTCCCGGATTTACTACGAGGTGTTGCTTAAAATCGTCCGGTTCAAACACCACTTTTTCTAATCCATGTTCGTCGGTATGTAACCAAAGTACCCCTGCGTTATCATAAAAAGCCGTGGCAACTAAATTGGAGAATTTACGGTCGCGCGAATCTGGTTCGTTGTAAAAATATTCCAGTTTGTTTGCGGCAGGGTTATAATAGCCAAACCCTCCATCTCTTAATACCGACCAGACCCTACCCACATTATCTTCAAAAACCCTGAAATGATTGTCCGGGATACCCAATTTGGCATCATTACGCTGCGTATAAGTGGTAAATATGTTTTTTGCGATGTCATACCTTACCACACCACGTTTCTCGGGTTCAAACCACAAGTTGTTTTTACTATCCTGGAAGATTGAAAACAGTCGGTTATCTTTACTATAAACTGATCTTGCTAAATGGTAGTCAAGGCAGTTCACCGTAATCAGTTCACCGCCGGATGTGGTTACAAAGATTTTGGATTTATCTTTGCTGACCAGCATTGCCCACAGCCGGTCTTTCGTGAGTTCGATCCGGTTGATAATCGTCCGTTCAACAGCATCTACTACTACCAATGCGCCATCAGAAGTTCCAAAATACAATCTGTTCCCTTCTTCGGCCGCTGTGGTAAATCCGGCCACACCTGTAGGTATGTCCAATTTTTGCAAAATAAAACGGCCATTGGGGCTTTTTGCCGCCCATGCAAGCCCGTTATTTGTGCCTATCCAAAAAGTTGAATTTTGGTCTTTATAGAAGAAATTTATCGTATTTGACGGTAACCCCCGATTTGAATTTTTTTCCTGCTTAAAATGGACATAAACCCCGGGTGCCTTTCGCAGATCAGGAATCAAAATTACCCCTTCGTTAACGGTGCTGATCCAGAGGGAAGTATTCGCCAATAAAATATGATTGAAAAATATTTTCTTTTTAAGATGCAATATCGACGAAAGCGACATAAACTGCCCGGTACCCTTATCAAACTGGTATATTTCACCATCATAACCTTTCATCCATAAATGATTGAGGTCATCGCCCATAATTTGATCAACACGGTTGTTGGTTAATTGAGAATTGTCACCAGGCATGGACTTGAAAGGCGTAAAGTTCTGGCCATCAAACCGGTTAATGCCCCCCCATGTACCAAACCACATATAGCCATCATGATCTTTGTACATGCACGTGATAATATCATGAGACAAACCATTATCGGTTGAATAATGTTCCACTTTGCAGGGAAGCTGGGCAATTACCTGCAAAGACCCTAAAAGCAAAAGATTAACTGCACCAATCCATTTTCTTGAAAACTTCCACATCGTTTTTTAATTCGCGTTTATGCCTTTTTGACCTTGACGGCCATCCGTAACCTTATTATTAATTTGTTTTGATAGTTGGTTTCAATTCCTCGTTTGGGGCTATTGACGTTAATTGAACTTAAAGTATTATATAAATTTAGTATAAAATCTCAACTTTAGCCAGCCTCGTTTTCTGTAACTGCGAGGTCGCTTAAAAAGAACTTCCCGCACACGGGAAATTGGCCGGAGTAGTGATGACGATAGTATTTATTGGAACATTTATACCAATTCTTTAACCCCACCACATACCCGTCTCTATAGATTTGTAGTTAGATGAGCAGTCAATTACGCGCATGAAACGTACTACTCTTATCGCCAATTAAACCATTTATCTATAATTGATCAGTTTATTAAATTAAACCTTGCTGTTTAAGTATCATCTTTTTATGAAAATCTATAACTTCTTAACGCTTTTGTTCCTTGTCTTAATTGTTAAACCTGCTCTGGCGCAAATATCCCCTTATTCCTGGGATCATTTGCCACAAGCAAGGTTGCCCGTTTTTAAATCGGATACCTTCAATATTGTTAAATACGGCGCTAAGCCGGATGGCATAACACTTAACACGGAGTGTATTAATAAAGCTATTGACGCATGCAGCGCTAACGGCGGAGGGGTTGTCGTTATTCCATCAGGAATATGGATTACAGGCCCTATCATTTTAAAAAGTAATGTCAACTTGCATATTAACAGATCGGCGCTATTACAATTTACGGCCGACAAAAGCCAGTATCATTTACTAAAAGGAGACTTCGAGGGACACGCCTCTATCCGTAACCAATCACCAATTGCCGGTACCGATCTCGAAAATATCGCAATAACCGGTGAGGGAATTATTGACGGGCATGGCGAGGCTTGGCGGCCTATGGGCAAAGACAAAACAACTGAACCCGAATGGAAACAGCTGATCACATCGGGCATAGTTAGTGCCGACGGTAAAACCTGGTACCCGTCTGAAAGCTATGCCAAAGGGGCAAAAACGCCTAATGCTGGTACCTTCACCGAAAGTAGCACCCTTAAAAGCTTCGAGGATATTAAAGACTTTTTCAGGCCTAACCTACTGGTGTTAAATAATTGCAAAAAGGTATTGCTGCAAAATACCACATTCCAAAATTCGCCGGCCTGGTGTCTGCATACGTTGCTTTGTGAGAACCTCACATTTGATGGGGTTAGGGTTAAAAACGAAATAAATGCACAAAATGGTGATGGTATGGATATTGAATCGTGTTCATATGTGAGTGTGCAGAATTGCACGCTTGATTGCGGCGACGACGGTATCTGTATTAAATCAGGCAAGGATGAAGAAGGCAGGATGCGCGGTAAAGCGTCGCAGTATATCGTTATCAAAAACAATGTAGTTTACAAAGCGCATGGTGGTTTTGTAATAGGTAGCGAAATGAGCGGCGGCGCACATGATATTTTTGTAGAGAACTGTACCTTTATTGGCACCGATAATGGCCTGCGCTTTAAAACCGTGCGCGGACGGGGTGGTATTGTAGAGAATATTTTTATCAGGAATATGCGCATGAGCAATATTGGCCATGATGCCATTACTTTTGATATGTATTATTTTACTAAAGCACCTGCACTGTCGCGTGCTAACGGCAAGGCAGAGATACTGGAATCCAACGCTGGTACACCTCAGTTTAGAAACTTTTTTATAGATAACCTGGTTTGTGATGGCGCAGATCGGGGGATGCTGATCAGGGGCTTGCCCGAAATGAGCATCCAAAATATCTATATCAGTAATTCAAAGATAAGAGCCACACATGGCGCCGACATTATCGAGGCTAAAAACATCTTTTTTCAGGATGTTACCTTTGCATGCAGTAACACCAGGCCATTGATCAATATTGAAAACAGCCAGCAATTGACTTTTGATAGGATATTTTCGCAAAAACAGCCCGAATTGTTTTTCAGCATTAACGGCGACCGTTCAAAACAAATCAACGTTCAACACACTAATATAAGCGAAGTGCGTTCGCAGGTAGATTTTAACTATGGGGCGGATAAATCTGTACTAAAGATCACCAAAGACAAGTAAATATTAAGGTATGATTTCCTTGCTGAAAAAACATGCCCAATGTATGTTGGCATTTACTGTTATGTTTAGCGCGGCCCGCGTGGAAGCATCAACTGCGCAAACAAAAAATTTAACAGAACTAACAGTTGCACAGGACGGCACGGGCGATTATAAAACCATACAGGAGGCCGTGAACGCAGTTAGGGATTTTTCTCAGCAGCAGGTGACTATACATATCCGCAGAGGTATTTACCCTGAAAAAATAGTGATCCCGGCCTGGAAAACACATGTATTTTTGTTGGGCGATGATACAGCTAATACAATCATAACTAATGCTGATTATTCAGGCAAATCGCTCCCCTCAAATGCTGAAACGCCCGGCAAATATTCAACCTTTAATTCTTATACGCTTCAGGTTAAGGGAAATGATTTCCGGGCCGAAAAATTAACCATTGAAAATAAAGCAGGGCGTGTTGGCCAGGCTGTGGCTTTGCATGCAGAGGCAGACCGCTGTGTGTTTAACGATTGTCGGATAACAGGTAACCAGGATACCCTATTTGCAGCTACCACAAACAGCAGGCAGCTTTATCAAAACTGTTATATAGAGGGTACAACCGATTTTATTTTTGGCGATGCTACAGCTGTTTTTCAAAACTGCGTGATAAAGAGTCTGGCTAATTCTTATATTATAGCCGCATCTACAGCTGCTAATCAGCCATATGGTTTTGTGTTTATTAACTGTAAGTTAACTGCCGGTGCCGGTGTACAGAAGGTGTTTCTTGGTAAGCCCTGGCGGCCTTATGCCAAAGTTGTTTTCTATAAATGCGAATTGGGTAGTCATATAGCTCCCCAGGGTTGGCATAACTGGAATAATCCGGCAAATGAAAGCACTGCTTTTTACGCCGAGTTTCAAAATACAGGGTCGGGCGCCGATGCATCACAAAGGGTCAGTTGGGCTAGGCAACTATCTCCGGACGAAATGAAAGATATATTGTTGCATATATTTAATAAAAAAGACAACTGGGATCCTGAAGCAAAATAATTCATGAAATACATTACCTGCATACTGACTATTACGGCCATTGCATCCTTCGCAAATGCACAGGTGAAACCTGCTGTAATAAGCAATTACACATCCAAAGTTTGGGTGTCTGATCTGGGCAACGGCATGTACAAAAACCCGGTTTTAAATGCAGATTACTCTGACCCGGATGCCATACGTGTAGGGAATGATTTTTACCTGGTATCCTCAAGTTTTGAAGATGTGCCGGGCTTGCCAGTACTGCATTCGAAAGATCTGGTGAACTGGGAGCTTATCGGCCATGCACTTCTTAAACAACCGCCATTTGACCATTTTGACCTGCCCCGGCACGGTGATGGCGTTTGGGCGCCGGCAATCCGGTTCTATCATAATGAGTTTTATATTTATTATCCCGATCCTGATTATGGCATTTACCTGGTAAAAGCAAAAAATCCGGCAGGGCCATGGAGCGCACCAGTATTGGTGTATGCCGGAAAAGGAATAATTGACCCCTGCCCTTTGCTGGATGCCGATGGGCAAATGTACCTTGTACATGCCTTTGCGGGGAGCAGGGCTGGTATAAAAAGTGTTATAGCTGTAAACAAGCTTAATAACGAAGGGACAAAAGTTGTGGATGAGGGGGCGATAGTTTACGATGGGCATGAAACCGACCCTACTATTGAAGGCCCCAAGTTTTATAAGCGTAACGGATACTATTACATTTTTGCGCCCGCCGGCGGAGTGCCTACCGGCTGGCAGTTGGTATTAAGATCCAAGAATATTTACGGGCCTTATGAACGCAAGGTGGTAATGGATCAGGGTAAAAGTACAACCAATGGTCCCCATCAGGGCGCATGGGTTAACACCACAACCGGCGAAGACTGGTTTCTGCATTTTCAGGATAGAGGTGTATACGGCAGAGTATTGCATTTACAGCCCATGCGATGGAAGAACAACTGGCCTGTAATAGGCGTAGATAGCGATGGCGATGGCAAAGGTGAGCCTGTAGCCACTTACCGCAAACCCAATGTGGGCAAAATATATCCGATAGAAACCCCGGCGGAAACGGATGAATTTAATGGTAATAAATTAGGGCTCCAGTGGCAGTGGATGGCTAATCCAGTGGCTACCTGGTATTATCTTAATCCCGGTAAAGGGGCTTTAAGATTATTCTCGGCAAAAATACCCGAAGAAGCAAAAAACCTGTGGGGGGTACCCAATGTTCTGCTGCAAAAATTTCCGGCAGAAGAATTTATAGTGACCACTAAGCTAACGTTTACACTCAATACCAAATTGGAGAATGAAAAAGCAGGCTTAACCATAATGGGCTTTAGTTACGCTGATATTGCTGTAAAAAGCAAAAAAGACGGCCTTTACCTGGTTTATGGCGTTTGTAAAGATGCAGAGAAAGCTAAAGCCGAGGATGAAAAAGTTATCAGCAAATTAAGTGGCAATACCGTTTGGCTGCGGGTTAATGTGAAAACGGGTGCCAAATGCAAGTTCAGCTATTCTGCAGACGGGAAGAGTTTTACAGAGGTGGGCGATGATTTCCAGGCAGAGTCGGGTCGGTGGATAGGTGCCAAGATAGGGCTTTTTTGTGTTAGAGATACGCAGACAAATGATTCGGGTTATGCCGATATCGACTGGTTTAGGGTAAGCGCTAAATAGGCCATCCTTAAAAAATATATAATTAGCGTCTGCTGAAAAACAGGCTTTATTTTTGAATATAGGCAGTTATGTTTAAGTTAGGTGAATCAAGTGCAAGGGAAAATGCAAAAAGATTCAAAAGACCATGCATCGTCTCCATCCTTCGTCAGCCAGCCAATCAAGTGGATTTCGTTTGGCCATTTGAGGGCAAACTCATTCCAAGCTTATCTGGATGTAGCCGATACCAAGGATTTTGTATTTGGTATGCAAGTTTGGTGTTTCGCGGATTTTAAAACGGCTGCCGCCAGTATGCGTCCCGGAGGTATGAACTATAAAGGCGTGTTCACGCGGGACCGTAAACCGAAAATGGCTGCTTATTTTTTGAGGTCAAGGTGGAATAAAGAGACCCGTGATAGCACTATTAATACAATAAAAATTGAAATCCGACGCAAATAACCCGTGTTTCTTTTGAAAGATGGGTATATCTACATGCATTGTTGTTGACGGCGAAAACGGGGCTTGCCGGGACCTCTGGAGCCCGAAAAGCTTCACTTTGTTCAGTATGCACTAAATCTTTCTTGGATATACCGTGAATAAGCCTTATCTTTATTTAAGTCATTAGGAATCAAATTGTTGCAAATTATTTGTGGAAAATTCGGGAATTGCCACATTTGCAAACTTGTAAGATATTGAAAATAAAGATATTATAGGATAGGGTTCGAGTCCCGTTCATTCCGCAAAAAGAGTTTCAAAACTCCTCAAAACGCTTAAATCATCTGGTTTAAGCGTTTTTTTTGTCTCAAAAATACGCAAGACACCTCAAGTTTCCTGCTTTAGCCCGGTGCCCTATTCGGCGTCCAAATTCTAAATTCTAATTTAGCCACCGTTAGTCGTTAATCAAATGGTATTCAATTAGTTAGAATTGTTTTTGAAGCCTCAAAAGGCCTCAAAACACCTCAAAATTCCTGCTATTTAAACACCATAAATTCCGGGGAATATCAAATGACCTCAAACGACCTCAGACTTCCTGGTCCGAGGGTTCGGGAATCATAGCCCGCTATCCGTACAGCATACTACGCAATCACTAAAATTCAAAGCCGGTGACCGCTTCCCCTATATCCAATTAAAAATAAATGGGGAAATGCTTAGTCGTTACCATTTATTTGCTGCAGCTAAATTTCATTTGCTTTGTATCGGGGCAGGCGCAGATTGGATACAGACAAGTGTCCCGACCCCTCTTGTCCCGCTCATCAAATCCATCAATTTGCCGTTAAGCCAGGAATGGCTAAAGTTAGGCGTTAATGCACCAATACATATCCTGGTCAGACCGGATAACTACATCGGGTTGATCAGTGATGAGATGGATACGCAAACCCTCGCTGTATATTTCAGACATTATCTGTAATCATGTTATGCAGGTAGGCTTATAATTTTTGTAATGCAGAACCTTTGTGGGCGGCAATATGATCAGTTTTGTCACTTTTAATTTCATATTGTGGATCTGCCTCAGTGCAATGATGAATATAGCCTTTATAATTAAAATCGGAGGTGTGAATTTTGATAATTTTACCACTCACATGCCCGGCTTCTGAATTCCAGGTTACGTGGTCACCAAGCTTAAATTTAGTATTCATAGGTTACAATATAAATAATATATTCAAAGAAATAGGAATCAAATCAATTGTATTCCTAAATACACTTAACATCTTTTAACATTTAGATTACATAACATTAAGTATCTTGCATCAATGCACTTTAAGTATATCAAATCGGTTTTCTTAATCCTATTCATCTTTTGTACATGGTCAGCCATGGCGTCAGGGACGGGTAGACAGGTGCACTATGCTCCGGGCATACTAAATGTTGATCAGTCAAATGACGAAATTGGGGATCAGAGTATTTCGCAGCCATTCTTGCTTCACCAGTCTTCAGAACTGGCTAAACCGGTAAAGTCCTTTTTAAAGAATTATGCGAACCTTAATGCCGCTCATGTAATTTTAAATATTTCTGCTGTATCCTATTATGCGTACGGCAAATATAATAATCATTTCAAAGCTCTTAATAAACTCCTTCTTTTTCCATTTCATGGCTTTTGGTAATAGCTCACGCTAACTACTCCTTTTTGAATTCCAGGCCCGGTACAACTGAAAAAATATGATTATTTGATAATCATATAAAGAAATTTTCCCGTAAGCTTCTACTGTTGAAATACTTTGTGATTCTGTATTTTATCCTATTCAGGATGAACAAATCAACGGCTGCCAGCCGTTGGCTTTGCGTTGACTAGGCCGGTATCAAATACTTTGATTACAGGAGTTTCCCCTAAGCGTCTGAATTCAGCAAATTGATTTATTGGTTTGATTTTAAAGATTAATCAAGCCTTACTGTCACATGAATTATAATTAGAAATTAAATTATTACCGCTATGCGAAGCATACCACTTATATTAACAAGAGAAGACTATAAATTATTAACGGATCAATACGATTCGCTAACTATTCCTGCCTTTAATAAGCAAAAATTGTATCAGGAACTGAAGGATGCGAAGATTGTCCGGAAGCAGTGTATGCCACTTAATGTGGTATCTCAAAATGCTAAAGTGCTTATTTGGAACATCCGTAAAAACCAAACATTTAGTATTCAGATCGTCCCGGAAAACAGCTCCAATCGTGGAACCAATAAAGTATTGATCACAGACCCTATCGTTATCGCACTATTGGGTTATCCAACGGGGGCGGTAACGGAATGGGAAATGGAAGATGGAATTAACCAACTTAAAGTTATGTCTGTTGAACAGGAAAAGGAAGATCAATATTCCTGATGCTATGCCGCTAAAGATGCGAGAGATATTCTTTAACAGGCAATTAATAAATTGAAATATAGGCAACCCTATTTATCATGAGTGTAAAAAATATAAAGCTCACGCTGCTATCATTACTGGTTTTTTGTTCCTTGTTTGCATTGACATCCAAAACCTCGTGTACCGCGCATGACCATGCGGATACTGAAAAATCGGATATATCAAATCAATCTGCGGATCATTATCCGGTGCTGCATTTATTAATGCAGCAGCAGGTAATGGATCAGTCTTTTCGGCCGCAGCATATCACGTTGCTCACAGAACATCGTAGCAGCGTAAGTGATTTGCAAACAAATGACTTATTGATTAATGGTTACACAAAGCATCAGGAGCATCAGGATAGATTCTATAAACTCATTCTCTTTCCCTTCCATGGTTTTTGGTAATAGCTGATTTCGCTTTTATAACAAAATCTTAATCAATGGCTTTAGCCAGAATTTAAAATATTTACTAAAAAAATATAAAATGGAACATACTATGGAAAATGCCTTAATAGCAGGCATACTGCTGAGCGTAATTATAATACCTTTTTTTGTAATTACTCAAAAATCAAAAAAACAAAGAAAAGTAGCGTTAGCTGCCAGGTTAACTGATCTGGCCGATAAAACTAATTGTCAAATCACCCAGTCGGACTTATTGGATACTAAAGCAATCGGATTAGATGAGAATAGTCAGACTATTTTATTTATTGATACCAATGAAGAAAACAACCTCATCATCGACCTGACTGAAATATCAACTTGCAATTTGTTAAAGAAAATAGATAGCAGCGCTATCAATTCAATCCAGTTACACATAAAGGACAAAAATGACAAGTTACTGCATGTAGTCCCTTTTTATAAAAGATTTGCGGATAATGAGAGTCACCTGTCGATTGTGGCCAAAACTGCTGAAAAATGGCGTCTACTAATAGAAAGGACAATTAATGAACATAAATCACTTGCGATTAACGGTATAAGATCATGAAGGTCTTTTTAACCTCAATAAAAACCATTTGATAGCCTTGTTAACGGGTATCCTCTATCATATAAAAGATCTAAGATTCGCGATCTCATGTTGTTTACGAGTATCACGAATCTTAGGTCACTTTTTATTCATTATATCAATAAAACTAGTCATGAAAAATATATTAATATTCAACGACATGTCTCCCGAAACAGAGCATGCAACCGAACTCGCGTTACTTTTAGCCGGTACAACAAACGTCAGGCTATATATATGGAATACTATTAACAAAGCAGAAAAGCCAATCGCGGAAGCAATGATTGCTGCTGGAACCAATAAAACATTGATTAAGGTTCCCGTCAACAAAAATAGCTGGATCGAGGAATTAGAATCGAAAGTTCACTTACAAACCGGCTTAAAGACCAATGTGACTTTTGTAAATGATGTGGATTTTGCCGCTGTTAATGTCCTTTCTGTGGTAAAAAGATTCAACATTGGATTACTAATCAAGGGGATTGCCGAAAATGAGGATCACATATCCTATATTGGAAGAGACGCCCTTAGCTGTTCCACCAAGTCAGGTTGTCCGATATTGCTGGCTCCCGAAAAGTTTCCTTGCAAGGCGTTTGAAAGAATAGTATATGCAACGGATTTGCGATTCTGCCGCCGTGACGTGATCCTGTTTTTAAGTAAGCTTACAATGAACCTAAATGCTAGCATTTTAGTTGCCAACATTGCCGCAAACGGATTGCCTTATATGGAGGATAATTATGCGCTTGACGTTTTTAATGACATGATCGCTCATTCAGCCAGAGCGAGCAATGAGCATTTTTATTTTAACAATATCAGGGAGCGGAATATCCGTAAGGCCATTGATGTATTGGTCAATGATATGCACACAGATCTTTTGGTACTAACAAATCATAGATATCATTTTAACGAGCTGTTAGGGGCAAGCATTCCGTACATTTTACCTGGTTATATCCAAATCCCGGTAATGATTTTCCCAAGTTAAGCTACATAATCAGCAGCATATAAAATATCACCTTTATATGCTGCTTTATAAATTTATGTCAATTGTGAACAACAACATTTTTCAGAGTTCTGATAAATATCTCAGGAATAGCTCTTTTCATTTTGCCGCATCGCGATCCATTTTATGTGAGGCTTTTTTTATGGCATGTCCGTCCGGTTTTAAGTGTAGGATGACGCGGACAGAAATCAGCTAATCTTTCTGAAATACAAACCATTGTCAGTCGCCAGGAAAAGCATGCCATTGAGTTCCCTCACCGCCCAGGAGTAACCAAAAGATAAGTACTCCTCGCCTGTTGCCCAGGTAGTGCCGCGCACGGCAAGTCTGTCCCGTCGTTGAAGCCAGATTCCTGCATTTCCGGTGTTATGAATAGTATAGTATTTGTCCCTTCCAGCATAGATGGTCCGGCGGTTAAAAAGATTGGCTCTTCTAAGGCCAATTGTGTCATATGACCAATTAACACCTACATCTTCACTGATGAATATTGCATTATCATACGCAGCCAATAATGTTCCCAAATCATAAATGATATCATTCGCCCATAGTCCAGGGGTGTAAGAATTGAAAAAGTATTTTTCGGTCCAATAATTGGTCGTTTTGTCAAATAAATAATAATTGCCGTTTTCTCCCTGCAGAGATAACAGGGTATTGTTAAAAAAAATGATTTTTTGAACATCGAGGTTATAGTTTGTTGGCAAACCATTGCTGACAAAGGCAGACCATTTATTGCCGGCTTCATCATATTCCATGATACCCGAATAAGCGGCTGACGCGCTGTACAAAGTATTATTAAATACTGTGAACGACGAAACCTTCGGAAAATTTGGACTATTGTTAATCCAGTTTTTACCACCGTCGGTGCTCATATAGATCCCGTTGGTTGCGGAACCTACAAACATTATGTTATTGAATACCGTAATAGCAGTAATTGGATTAGATGGTTGAATGGCATTTGAGGCCGCCCAGGTAATGCCATCGGTGCTGTTGTAAACCACACCTGAATCTGAACCCGCATATAGTTTATTGTTAAGAACCTCAAGCACCTGTATTCTCCCATTCGGCAACGACGCCACTTTTTTCCATGCGTCTGTTTGAATTGGGTTTACAGGTTTTGGATCACTTTTTACCCGGCTCTTATGGCATGCTTGCATACCAGCTACCGCCACTAGTATCAAAAGAAATTTGGCATGCCGCATTTTATTCGTTGCCTTCATATATTTTGTTTTTTGTGAAATACTGTGTATTATATAACATATGACTTAAAATGATATAGGTTGCCACAGAACTATAATTTAACATACGATCAACACCTCATAGCTTCTTTCCTCGTAGCCATGTAACGGTTAGTGTTTGTCTGTCCGGTTTTGGGTATGGGGCGATGCCGATGGAATCGGACAGCATTACGTTAACCACGAGGGACTATTGCAGGGAGCGAAAAAAAAACGACTTGCGTAAAAAGAGAAAGACCGCCCAGATAAATTACCCAGGCGGTTTTTTCTTTACATTCTATGATGGCCACAAACATCCCTTGCTATAACGATTTCAGAGGCCTATCTCAATTGCCTCCCATCCTTCATTGGAATGACCTCCATACCAAACACCGTTTAATATTGTACGGTCATTTATGTCGACATAAATGAGATAACAGCATGGAACTATATTCGGATCGCTCCATGGATCCCAGAGGAATTGTGTTGGGGCTACGTAGCCTTCGTTCGCGAGTATGCCGTTGTAGGTTATTGACAACGGTGTCAACGAGGTATCAATAACGGGCACGCTCAAACCGGAATTACCCCGTGCCGTAACCGAAACTGTACTCATGTTAGGATCAAATGCCTGGATAGTTATCAATATAAGGCCATCGCCCTTACGAACTTTGCCACATTTAAGCGCAACCAATGTGCCGTCCGGCTTTTTCAATTGCAGCGTAATAATAGGACGTGGAAGCGGGAACGGCCCGGTGTTATCTATCCTTACAACCTGCGGACTGCTTACACGTGTATTAAGCAAAGCATCCCTTACGCGGAGTCGGAGATAATAAACACCATCAGGCGGGGATGATGGCCAGGTCAATAATAGTTTTTCTCCGGTCGTAGCTCGTCCTCCGTCGGAATCGGTTATCTCATCGATCTTAAACCACCCCGGATCAAGTCCGGTCGACTGGGTACGGCTACGGATAAAAAGAATAGGTGGCGGCGCGGGTGGTGAGGCTGGCTCCGTAGCAAGAATCGCGGGTGGCGGGTCTGGCAGTTGTGGCGGAACGGTATCATAGCCGTTTTGAGGACCTACAATAAGAGGGTTGTAAGTACCCCCGGCGCCTGTTGAGGAAATCTCCACCAGGTACTCTGTTGCTGTGGCCATGTTAAATATGCCTTTGATTGCTATATTGGCTCCGAACGGATGATCGCCTACACCGTTCGCCGGATCCGGTGCAGGTACATAAAGGTGCAGCACATCAGGACCGTTACCATACCCTAAGGCATCAATTTGTGTAACCGGGATGTTGCCAACATTTGTAATAAGGGGCTTTGCCGGACATAATTCATGGCAACTTTTACGGCACCTCCACGAGAATAATAGCGAACACAATTGGTGGCAATATGGCTCTAACTTGTATTCTTTAATTATTTCTGCCCATGCTTTTACATCTTCTGCCTTCATTATGTCAAGGAAACGCCTTACGATCGCTTCATCGCGAAATAGCGGCCCTACCGCCCGTGCGTAAGCCAGCATTTCCTCAGCGTTCACCTCAACATTAGCTGGCTTTGGACAGAATTTTCCGCATATCCCAACGCAGTGTTTCCTGCAAAAAAACACACAGACGACGTGGCACCTTTCTGCGATACCTACTTTGGTAAGCGCCGCTTCAAATTCGACTGGGTCATTGGCTTTATATGCCGCGTACGCCTTCTTGAATGCAGCGGGGTCTGCTGCGAGCTTTTCCACAACCTCTGAAGTTTGCTGAAGCTCTTTTACATTGTCATCAGGAATTTCCATACTTCTCCTCCTTATTAATAAAGTTTATATTGATTAACTATTAGCGTAATTATTTCCATTATCGAAAATCAGTTTTCAACTACTTATAACAAGAAATAAATCAATGGTGATATAAAACCGCTGGGGTTATCGCAGAAATTAATAAAAACAGACTGAAGCCAACCTTGGACTGGTTTTTTAATTAGGTTCGGGAAACGTTGGATTAAATTGGTTAATCAAAGTTCGATAATAATTATTGATAATCAGCAGTTTATCTACGGTTTTTTTGAGGTGCTGGCTGAGGTTATTGCTATACCCCCGCTGTCGTCCCCACAGTTGTAGGGTTGGGTTCGAATCCAGTCCATTCTGCAGAAAAAAAGAGAAGGTTTTACTGAAAAGTAAGGGTTTTTTGTTTGAGGCTTATTTTACAAATATCCTAAAAAACAAACCACATTCATCAGGTTATCGCCTCATACCTGTCAAGCGTTTTCTGTAGCTGCTCTTTTATCTGCTTCACCAGGAAACGTGGCCCTAACACACGCAGCTTTGAACCAAACCCCAGCAGCTCGCGCTCCAGTTCAAAGTTTATGATTACGCGGATGCTGAATATCTTTCCATCGGCTTCCCCGCTCAATAGCTTTTGGGTATGATGCAGGGGCTTGGTAATTACATAAGGTGCATTAGCGTCATCTATCCAAAACACTACTTCACAGTCGCGCTGATTTGGTGACTTGGTTACCCCGATCACATCACTGTAGTAAGTAGAAAAATCGACGGTAGTATTTTTGATATAATCATCCTCATGTTCAGTTACGGATTGTATCCTATCCAGGGCTAAATTGAGCAATGGTTTGTTGCGTTGGTGCGATATCCCAAGTACAAACCACCGATTCCGGTATTCTTTTAATAAGTAAGCGCTGAAACAAAATGAATTCGCCTCACGGGCTTTAAAAGATTGATAGGTTATGCAAATGGTCTTTTTAGCTACAATGGCTTTACGGATAGCTTCAATATATTCCAAACCTTTCAGGTTATCATTCTTTTCAAAATCGATTACCGGCTGGCTATGTGTTTTGTGTGTGTATATCTTATCTTCCAGCTTACTCACCATCTCGTTCAGATCGGCAAAGTGGTTAAAGCCTTTAAACTGTTTCAGTAAGTCGGATACTTCGCCCAGCACCGCCATATCCTGGTTGTTGAGCGGGATATTGGTGATGCTGTAATTTTTATCGGCATAGGTATAATATTTTTTATCAACCACCTCAATAGGCGCCTCGTAGCCCAGCTTATTGCTGCGCATCATTTCGATGTCCGCCTGTATGGTGCGACGACTTACCCCGGTGTTAATGCCCTGGTACTCGTACAGGGCATCGGCACAGGCATCTATCAAGTCGTCCAGTGTCCATTTCTTGTAGCGGTTTTGCAGACAATTGTCGATGGTGCGGTAGCGGATAAGGGCGTTGCGGTTTACAGGCATTTTTTGTGATTTCGGATTTCGGATGTGCGATTTCGGATTGTTGGAATTTCGGAATTCGGAATTTCGATGTCGGAATTAAAGCGATTAATTAAATTAGCATCTTGTAAATCCTCAAATCCTGGCAATCCTGATTCAGACGAATTTATTAAATTATTTTTTACTGCGCAAATACATTGCGCACATGGTGTTTTACTTTGTATCATTAATGCCTCACCCAACCCTCTCCAAAGGAGAGGGCTTTAAAAGTCTCTCTCCTTTGGAGAGAGATTTAGAGTGAGGCAAAGGAGGCCATTATGGAAAAAGAAAAAATCAGCAACAACGAATTAAAAGCATTAGGTATTAACGATATAGAAGTATTGGTAAATTTTAGTCGTGTGGCTAACGGTTTGCTGAAGCATAACGTAATGGACAAAACCCAGATACTGGCTAACCTTGAAGCGCTTATCGACGACCCTATGCCTTATGCTATGAAAAAAGGCGGCAAGTTTAAAAATCTTGCCGAGGACGTGATTGCCCTCCGTAAGGACGGTAAATTCATCAAGCAGCAGCGCAGCAACTTTGCGCTGAAGGAAGAGATAGCCGATTTCCCGGTTTGGGGTCTGGAAAATATCGAGGTTGGCGCCCTGGCTCAGATGAAAACAGCTATACAATTGCCCATAGCTGTCGCCGGGGCGTTGATGCCCGATGCTCACCAGGGCTATGGCCTGGCCATTGGCGGCGTATTGGCTACTACGGCTAATACCATCATCCCTTTTGCAGTTGGGGTGGATATAGCCTGTCGTATGTGCCTAAGCATTTTCGACCTGCCCGCCGGGATGGTCGACAGCGAGAATGATAGATTGAAAAACCTGCTGCTTAGCCATACTAACTTTGGCATTGGTGGGGTTACCAAAACGCACCATGATACCTCGCTGTTTGATAGCAAGACATGGAACGAAACCAAGGTGATACGCAATTTAAAAGATAAGGCGTACGCGCAACTGGGTACCAGTGGTACGGGCAACCACTTTGTGGAATGGGGCGAGCTAACCGTTGCCGAGGGTGTATTGGAAGGTATACCAGCAGGTAACTATCTGGCGCTGCTTTCTCATTCCGGCTCACGTGGGTTTGGAGGTAACATAGCCAACTATTACAGCAAAATAGCCATGACCAAAACCAAACTGCCACCCGAAGCAAAACATTTGGCCTGGCTGGATTTGGACAAGGACGAAGGACAGGGATACTGGATTGCCATGAACCTTGCGGGAGAATATGCCAGCGCAAACCATCACGAGATCCATAAAAAAATTGCCAAAGCATTGAACCACACCCCGCTGATGATGATTGAGAACCATCACAACTTTGCCTGGAAAGAGCAACTGGCCGACGGTACCAAAGTGATGGTGCACCGAAAAGGCGCTACGCCTGCTGGCAAAGGGGTATTAGGTATTATCCCCGGCTCAATGAGTACACCGGGTTTTGTGGTGCGCGGTAAAGGCGATGCATCTTCTATTAACTCAGCCAGCCACGGCGCGGGTAGGTTAATGAGCCGAAGCGCGGCCTTTAAAACGCTGGATAAAGCCGCCATAGCTGCCAATTTGATTGATAAACGCATTACCCTGATGGGAAGCGATATGGACGAAGCGCCAATGGCCTACAAGGATATCCATACCGTGATGGCCGCACAAACGGATTTGGTGGAGGTGCTGGCCAAGTTTGAGCCGAGGATAGTAAGGATGGCGGATGCGAAGGAGAGGCCGGAGGATTAGCCCCCAGCCCCCTAAAGGGGGAGTTTAGTATGAAGTTAATTAAAAAATACGTCATTGCGAGGAACAGCTTGTCCCGAATTTATTTCGGGAAAGCAACCTCTAAACTATGCAAATCAAATAGAAAAGTGGTTGTTCAACGGGTTATATCCAATGATAATTAATTTCGTTCCTTGATTGTCCTTTGTATAGGTTGCTTCGTTCCTCGCAATGACGTGGTTGTCAGTTTGTCGGAGCGGTATTATGTGGCAGGTCTTTTTAATGACTCGCCCCGTCCGTTTCGCAAGAGTAAATGAGTTAGTGAAAATTTCTAAATTAATATTATGTGTTACGCCACCTTTATAGCAACATCAACGCCACTTAAAACAAGTGAATTCATTCCTAATTTGACAAGGCTTTATTTAAAGATTCCCGATACCGATGAATTGATTGGATTAAGCGATAAGTTTAGTTTACCTTTTGTTTATTATGTTGGATCGGACACTAAATGTTCCTGTGGTTTTGAATTTCATTCAGAATTATTTGACGATCCTGAATGGCAAGACAGCAAAGCCTCACCGCAAGCTTTGCTTGATTTATTAAATGAATTAACAATAAGCCATGATGTTGAATATTACTGTTGCTGGGATGGTGATTGGGGCGAACCAATTGAGCATAATCGTGTATTAAACAGCCATTACATCACTTTAGAAAAAAACTACTTTGAATTGATTGAAAGAGAATTTATAAAGTTTGAAAGCTTGCGGTAATACCCATGCTATCCGAATTAAGAGATTATAAGAATTTAGAATATAGTTATAAAAGACATGAAACCTATAGCTTCAACTGCCGAAATATTAGTTTTTAAAATGCTCGGCTATAATGTTAATACAAAATGGATCGATTGGGCGTATGGGATGCTTGTAGCTGGTTTTGAAAATGAAGACTTAGTAATACTTGCAGGCGAACTTGAACCATATAACCAGTTTGAATTACAAATATTGGCGGATAAGGTATTTTTTGATCTTAATTTAAATTGGGACGACCGGGAACTTATCTGTAAGAATTACGTATGTTATCTAGTTAGCGAGGCTGTTGATGGCAGAATGCTGCCTATAAATGTGCTGGATATCTTAAAAGATATTTACTTATCCGCCGATTATGACCCGCCTTACGATGATTTTTACGAATTGTATTATGCTTATGATGATTTAAAATATTCGAAAAATCAATGGTATATCGCCGGTGTGACACGGGAGAACATCAATGAGATAATTAAAGCCTATTTTGTTAAGTGGTCAAATGGTTGCGCGTAGGTTTTATGGAAAAAAGTCACACCTGATTTGGTGGATGTGCTGGCTAAGTTTGAGCCAAGGATAGTTCGGATGGTGGATGCGAAGGAGAGGCCGGAGGATTAGCCTTCGGGTTCTCCACTTTGTTGTTCGTCATAAGTCACAAACGAAAGCTTGGCCAGAGTGGGAGGCGCAGATTCCAGTTTGCACAGCCGCTCTTGATAAATTGTAAATTACTTAGCATAAGTCACTTACAATTTAATATATTTGAATAACAGGTCTCTACAACTTGACCCTTCAAACTTAGATTTTTAAGTAAAACAAGCAAACGAAATGTAAATTTAACTTAATTCCTTCTAGCAATGCTCAAAATGAAGATCGGAACCCTAGTCTTACTGTTTTCTAATTTGTTGCTTTTCGCTACCAATCAGCTTCTCCACGCTCAAGATTTCTCGCATGCAGTTACGTTAAACGAAACTTTTAGCGACAATCGCCGGGGATGGCCGGTATTTAATCAGGATTCGATTAAAATCAATGTATCGGACAATAAATACCGCATTGACTACCAAAAGTTTACGCCCTGGAATAAAAAAACAATTTTGCCGGGGGATATCAAAAATTGCCTAACTGGTCAGAATGCTAAGCTGACCTTTGACCTCCAGATCATCGATCGTAATGAAGCAAGCACTTCGGCTGTGGGCTTGACCTTCGATAATGTCGAAAATCTTTACAACCTGTTGTATATCGGAGAGGAGAATGGCAAAATTTACGCAGCTATCATACCGCACCTTAACGGCGGTTTCGGGGGAAAGATCAGGGATGGTAAAGCCATTCCTTTTAAGCTAGGTGCCACCTTTCACATTCGCATCGAAAAAACAATAGACAATTACAAGATACTGATCAATGATGCGGAAATATTGTCCTTTATTCACAAAGACAAGCTCCTTTTCAAGGACTTGTATTATACGACCGGCAAATATACGATTAGTAACCTGTTGGTGACTACTGATAAACCCGCTTCCGAGCAGAACGATATTGGCGAAGACAAAGCGTTCGATCCCGGAAAGTATCATATGTATATCTTGTTGGCAGGCGTCAAAAACTATCCGGACTATACACCGCTGAATTCGCCCTTGCTAGATATTAATTCAATGAAAAATTTTTGGATGAGCACGTCTGGTGGAGCGGTTCCTGAACAGAATATTGTTTATTTGCCGGAGAAAATGGCTTCTAGGGATAATATCATCAGGCAATTAAAGATACTAGCCCAAAAAGCCACGTCGAGCGATGAGATCATTGTCTACTTGACCGGACACGGTACCTATAATGGCTATTTTAATTGTTATGATTACCCGATACCCTACAGTCAACTTCACCAGATCATCACAGGTTCAAAGGCGAAAAATAAATTAGTTATAATTGACGCCTGTTTTTCCGGATACATTCGGAATATCATTACTACACCAACCAAAGGAGTTTCTCCCAAGGAGCTGAATGATGACTTCAAATTTAATATCGCGCTGGCAGACCGAAACACGAATTACCTCTTGTCCTGTTCCGCTGAGGAAAAATCTTCTGACGGGTTGCCGAATTCAAATAGCGTATTTACCGCGGCATTATTAGAAACCGTGGCCGATATAAAAAATAAGCAAACCGGTGATATTATCACGATCGCGCAGGTTTTCAATTCGTTAACAAAATATTTCGAAAAGTGGAATAAGGACCATGCCAATATACCTTTTGCGGACACTTACCGGATCAATGGTGTAATTACGAAGTTAGCGCCAAAGATCGTCGCGATGCATCCGCAATTAATACCCCCCAATAAAAATAATAACCTGCCGTTTGTCATTGTTCAAAAAAAATAACCGATATGAAATTGATCCGACTCGCTTCATTAATCTTCCTGCTGTTCCCGCTACAAAACTTTGCCCAAGGCAAGAAAAACATCCCTGCCGGAGATAAGTATGATGGAAGTAAAACTCAGGAAGCCCGCACTTATGCGGAAAGCTTGAAAATAGTGAATGATACGCTCACCGAGAAGATTATGGCGCTAGAATCCAAACGTACCGGCGTTAAGAATAAATTGGATTTAACCGTTAGCCAAATTAAAAACGCTACGATTTATCTGCCGCTTGGCCTATTGATATTCAGCCTCATATTGATCCTGGCGATCCTGTTATTTCTGTATAAGCTGGATAAAGGGTTCGGGAATTACGCCTTCCAAACTATTGGGCTGATCCTCGTCGTAACGGCAGCACTTTTTCTGATTGTCACCGGATACGATAAAGATCAGATCACACCGATTATTGGCCTGTTAGGCACGATCGTTGGTTTTATTTTTGGATCAAACCTGAGCAACAAAACTACTGGAAAGGCAAATAAATCTGACGACAATCCTAACGGAAAAGGATAGCATAGGACGGTCGCTTTTCGACCCCTGCTGTCCGAAGCAAGAAATAACGCTGGCATTGCACATCATTAAGACAACCATTAAATTTGGTTGGAAAGCAAAGAACAAGGCCGATGAAACAATGGTACGTAATAGTCCGTTCCGAAGCATGGCTTTGAGCAGCAGTCAAATCATCAAATGGCAGCGATAGGACATTGTATCTGTCGACTCCGCTGGGAAGAGTATATCATTTAAAGCTGCTCGACTTTGTTTTTGTTAAACTAAACTTAATTGATGAAGAAAAGAACAAAGCAAGGTACAGGGAAATCAAAAGGTATTTCTGTTTTAAACCACAAAGTAGCGGGCATAGATGTGGGTGCATCCTGTCATTATGTATAGGAAGCTTAGCCGAAGATTCAGTGAAGCGATTCGGAACATTTACGGCAGATTTGGAAGCCTTAGCCGATTGGCTCGTAGCTTTAGGCGTCGAATCGGTCGCCATGGAATCTACGGGTATTTACTGGGTAAATCTGTATGATGTCCTAGAGGGGAAAGGTCTGAAAATATGCCTAGCCAATGCCCGTTATGTACGCAATGTGCCGGGTCGTAAAAGCGACGTCTCGGATTGCGTTTGGATTCAACAATTGCACAGTTTCGGTTTATTGTCAGGCTCATTCATTGCTGAAGGCAAAATAAGGGAGTTGCGGGCCTATGTTCGTCAACGTGAAACGCTGGAAAAACAAAAAGGCACCCAAATCAGCCTGATGGGTAAGTCTTTACAGTTATTAAACGTAAAACTACACCAGGTAACCAGCGGAATAGAATTACAGGTTTCCATGAATATCATCCGATCTATTGTTGCAGGTGAGCGGGATAGTAAGAAATTGTCAGCATTTAGACACCCGCAAATGAAAGCCAGTAAGGAAGACCTGGAAAAAAGTTTACAAGGCAATTGGCGTAAGGAACATTTGTTCAGTTTACAACAGGCATTAACGTTTTATGATTTCATAAAAGAACAAATGTTGCTTTGTGAGCGTGAAATTGAAGACACACTTCAGGCCATTAACGGAAAGGAGGGCGATGGCCCCTCCCCAAAAAAGGCTACACGGCAGAATGAATACGCCTTTGATGTAAAAAGCCATCTTAAGGAAGCGGTTGGTACAGATTTGACGGCGATTAAAGGATTAGACGAAAAAACGATTTTAACAATTTTAGCAGAAACCGGCACAGATTTGAGCCGTTGGTTTTCAGCCGGGCATTTCTGTTCGTGGCTGGGGCTGGCGCCTAGACAGAAAATATCAGGAGAAAAGGTTTTGGGACATTTTAAACAATCAGTTGCCAATAGGGCAAATCAAGCCTTTCGACTGGCTGCATGGAGTTTGCATAGCAGCAAATGTTACCTGGGGGAGTTTTATAGAAAGCTCGTATTTCGAAAAGGAAGCAATATCGCTATCAAGGCAACAGCCCGTAAACTGGCAGTGATCTTTTATAACATGGTAATTAAAAAAACATCATTTGAACCACATTCGAAAGAAGAATATAATGAAAAGTTTCGCGAGCGCAGGATCAAGAAATTACAAAAAGAGGCCGCCAAAATGGGGTTTATTATGAAATACGCCTAATGTAACTCATTTATAATTAATACATTGCGTAGAGGTTGTGGGAAGTTTCCAAACTTCGGACAAGTATGCTCATAATCTAACGACTACATCCCGAAATGAGATTCGAACTCGTACCACCCAACAAGCGGACAGAATTCGCTGTCCGCAACCCTAATTCTTCTTCCCCACACAAGATTAAAACTGCGCGAAACCGAACGTCTATTCGCCTTCCTTTTTAGTTTCTTCCAGCTTTTCCTCTTCTTCTCCTGTTGGGGCATTTAATTGGGCCATTGGTTCTTTTTCTTCTTCGGGCGATGACGTAGCTTTTTTACGTTTAAAAAACTTACGTATACCAGATCCAACTGCCGCAAAACCAACGACAATAAGTTTCCAAAACTTTAAGGCCAGAACAAAAAAGCCAACCTTTGCTAAAATTTTTCCTGCAACGAGTCCGCCTATTGTCCATGCCGCCACCTGGTCAATCTTGGGGATGAAGTCGGAATATTTATTACCCTCTGTGAAGTGTACGATATTAAGTACCTGGGGTATATCGGCCTTTACAATTGCCAGGTTATCCATAGTTGCTATGGCATTAAGCACTATTACACCCCGGCGGCCAAGTACCCGTACATTATAATTAAGGGTGTTAATACTGTCGGTACCAAATTTTATCTCTTTGGCCCAATGCAGTATGCGCCTGCTTTTATCGTAATACGGTTTTGAAGCCCATCCTACTATTTCAATAGGCGCATAGCCATCTTTTTCCCTTTCTTTGTTGTTTTCTTTTGTTTCCGATTTTATTTTTTCGAGTAAATCATCATAGTTTATATCGTCGGCGTCGTTGTCCTTTACATAGCCTATAGCATCATACTGAATATTAAATACATAGCCGTGTTCGTCAAGCATACCCTGTTTTTCGGGCAAAATAAAGCCAAGGGTCATGTTGTCGGTCTTGGGATTATTCCACATTTTAGTCAGCACCTTTTCGGCCTGAACAGAATCAAGATATTTAAATCCGGTGGGGATATCAATAACGCCGATGCCGTTCCCTATTTTAATAGAGCCGTGCTGATAATTAAATGAAGATTCAATTGCCTTAATTTTTAGCGCTGTACTATCCTGCGCAAACGATGTATTTGCATGTAACACAATAACCGCAAAGAGGGTATACCATTTTTTCATGTGATAAGAATAAGTTGGTTTTAAAGGTAGTATTATAAACCGTTTTTCAAAAATATTTTCTGAATACCTGCTGTCAGAAATTTCCGGACTTCGGACAAATAAGCCTGTAGGCTGAGTCTACACTACTCACAACCACGTAAATATCCCAACTAACGGATGCTCAAATCTAAAACATGATAACTTTATAAATTGGTGGCAGCGTTTTGTCAGTAAAAAAGTGCGATTATTGATGAATGAAAAATCATAAATAGCTATGGATGAGCGATTAGCGAAAGTGTAACGTTTGTCGTGAACGTGAACAGTGAATATGAAAATAGCACTGTCCGAAGCTTCCGAACTTCGGACCAATATGGCTGTAGTCTACGACTACACCCCGAAACGATATCTAAACTCGTACCAACTAACTCCCTTTTTATTAAGCCAACCTATAGCCATCGGGGCAAAGGTTATCAACGTATCCTACTCAAAGTAATGTCTATTTAATTTGCCTGATAATTCATGATTAAAACACTGAGTACAATATAATTACCGTGATTTAGTGATATAAATTGCCGTTCTCATTTATAAACATAATTGTTATATTTGTTATGCTCTCCGTTTTGCTTGTTTAGTATTTTTTTTCGACAGTGAATGTGAAGATATGTCTTAACATATTAATAAGCACTGTTTACAACAACGATCTGATCCCTGATTTCTTTAAGTGTGGTTTTTATAAAGCTGACTGCAAATAAAATTGCTGAAGAAGTTTTTATCAAGAATTTTTAATCCAACCCTAAAGTATTATGTCACAAAAATGGACGTTCGAGACCCTTGCACAATGTGATAAAGCCACATTGGAAAATGTATTACTTACAGGCACACCTCCGGATATAGAAAAACTGAACGGATTTATCTATTGCGGATGGAATCATGAACCGATTGGAAAAATATCTGGCGAAAAATTTAAAAAAGGTTTCTATAAAAGAGATGGCGCCAATTATGGGTATAACGAAACAGTAATACAAGACCGTCAGAAATACCTTGGGGAATGGGAAGTGGGTTTACATAGAGTACGCCCTAATCAGTTAGGTTATTTCCGCACATCGTATGTTAAGGATGAACCTTATCATAAACTTTACCAGCCTTATCTTCACCTGGCGCATTTCAATTATGATATTCCACTCCATAAACTTACCCTTAGTTTTTTTAAAGTAATACGCGATTTTGTCGTATTGCCTAATGAAGGTGACCACAGCCTAATGCTTTGCAAGGCCTACCTAACCTTTGGCGAAAACCTGAATGTTTTTTATTGCTACTTTTTATTAGGCCATCCCAAAGAAATACAATACCTGCCCTGGTAAAATCCTGTAAGAAAATGGAAAAGGAATGAGGAAAGGGTGGGTAAAACCAATTTTGTTTCCCGCACTCGTTTGAACAAGCAGAATGAAAATGCCGGTTAGATTTTAACACTCTATTAAACCTAAATGCTATGAACAGAGAATTAGTCCCAGCAGAAAAATCCCTGAAGTTTTTTTTGAAATCACTTCTTATCCTGTCGTTACTCACTGTCTTTTTTCATTTTTACCCTAACTTAACCCCTGGATTTTTGAAGTCTGGGGCTGTAAATGCCTATGCTGTTTTATCATCCAATTCTGCATTGCAAGTATTTTTAATTACCCTGCTGCTTGCGCTGGCCATAGGCGATGTTCGCCGGTTCAGTCCACTGATTCGTTTGTTTAAATGGGTACTTGGCCTGGCCATAATATGGACGGTGGTAAGGTGGCTTCGGTCCGAAGAAGCTACAGCGGGCACCAGTCACCTGATCGAACTGATTACTTACACCGTAATTTTTGTCATTCTCTGGATATTGTTCAGGGCTGCCGGCATGGCCAGGTACAACCTGAAATATTTATCTATACAGCAATTTCAAACGTTGCAGGCCATGGCCGAAGTATGTATATCGGGTGATACCGATTTATACAAACTGCAAATAGAACCTGTGAAAGTTGCTGCAAATGTTGACAATTACCTTTCGAGCTTTGGGGCTACTAACAAGTGGGTTATGAAACTGGTGCTCACTGCTATGGAAGTGTATCCTTTACTGTCACTTAATCCGCTGCTCAGCCTTATGCAGCCGGCTGCACGATTAGATTTTCTTAAACAACGGTTCATCACCGATTTTGAATTTCAGAACCTTCCCGCCTGGTATGGACAATTAGTGCAGGCCGCGATTAGAATGACCAAGCAAATATGCTTTATGGGCTACTACAGCGATCCGGCAGTGTATGAAAGTATCGGCTATGTGCCATTTACAAAAAGGACAGATTTTGACGAAAGAAGGCGCACATTTCCAGTGGTAGCTTCCCCTGCTAAAGACTTGGTGGCGCTTGAAGATGCAGATATAAAAACAAGCGAAATTACTGCTGATATTGTTATCGTTGGGTCGGGCGCCGGGGCATCTATATTAGCGCATCAACTTGTTGCAGCCGGCCGTAAAGTATTACTGGTAGAACGCGGAGGGCTTGAACAGCCGTTAACTTTCACTGAAGATGAGATAGACCAGGTGAGCCGGCTATACGCTAACGGCGCTTTGCAGCTATCGAGAGATTTTCGTTTCCAGGTTTTCCAGGGTAGTTGCGTAGGCGGCTCAACCACCGTTAACAATGCAGTTTGTTTTGAAACGCCTGATTATATATTGGACAAGTGGATAAACGAAATGGGAATAAAGATAGACCGGGTCAGATACCTGGCTTCCATGGCTGCAATTTATAAGCTGATGAAGGTATCGCATACACCGGAAATGACTGATGACAGGTTTCTCAATCCAGGGGGAAGGCTTTTTGCGGATGCCTGTGCAAAAATGGGGTACAATAAACCAGAATTGGATTCGGTGATGGCAAATATTAACGGCTGCCTGGGTACTGGTTACTGTAATATAGGATGTGCGTTTGGTAAAAAGCTTTCTATGCTCGATACTATTTTACCACAAACACAATTGGGCAATCCGGGCTCCCTACAAATAATCGTAAATTGCGAAGCCATCAGCTTTAATCGCACCGGAACAAAGATAGTTTCGTTAACCGCCAAATTTAAAAGCGGGCGCACTATAACCATCAAGGGAAATACCTTTGTATCTTCTGCAGGAGCCATTTCCTCAAGTATCCTGCTGCTCAAATCAAAATTAGGCATAGCCAACGCGGGCAAAAAACTCGCGTTTAACCTGGGCACTCAGATAACCGCTGCTTATAAAGATACAGTCAACTCTTACGACGGGCTGCAGATATCACACTTCCTTAAAACAAATGATCATAGGTTTGTAATGGAGACGTGGTTCAATCCTCCTATGTTTCAATCTACAGCTATGCCGGGATGGTTCGATCAGCACTTTAACAATATGCTGCATTACAGCAACATGGCCTGTACGGGCGTGTTGGTCGGCACAGCATCAAATGCAGAAGTAAAAATAGCCGGCTTATTTGGCCGCGACATTAATTATGTGCCTACCGAAGACGATTTTAGCAGCCTGATGACTGGCCTGGAAAAAGCAGCTGAAATATATTTAACAGGCGGGGCTGAACGGGTTATGCCTAATACATTTAGTTATTACGAATACAAAACCGTAAAAGAATTGAAGGAAAATCTGCGTAAAGACGTAAAGGCCTCCCCTGATATTTCAACGGGTACGGGGCATCCGCAAGGGGGGAATGTGATGAGCAATGACCCGAAAACAGGTGTAGTTGATGAAAACTTCAAGGTTTATGGGTATGACAATTTGTTTGTTTGCGATGCCAGTGTATTCCCGACGAGTTTAGGGGTTAACCCACAAATTACGGTAATGAGCTTGGCTTACTATGCTGCTCCAATTATTGCGGCCAATTAATAAAGTTTATCCAATTTTTTTAAAGTACAAGCCATTATCGGTCGCCAGGAAAAGCATGCCATTTAACTCCCTGACCGCATAGCTGTAGCCGAAAGATAAGTGCTCCTGGTTTGTTGCCCATGTGCTGCCTGGTAAGGCAGCCCTGTCCCGTTGTTGAAGCCAGGCTCCTGCATTTGCACTATTATAAATCGTATAAACTTTATCTGTTCCGGCATAGACCGACCGGGGATAGAAATAGATCGGAATCTGAGCCCTTTTAAGGCCGACGGTATCGTATGACCAATTAACACCTCCGTTTTGACTGGCGAGGATTGCATAATCATACGTTGCATATAATATGCCCAAATCGTAAATGATATCATCGATTCTTAGCCCTGGTGTGTACGAATTGAAAAAGTATTTTTCGTTCCAATAGCCGGTCGTTTTGTCATATAAATAATAATTCCCATTTACTCCCTGTATGGATAAAAGTGTGTTATTAAAAGGAATAATCTTTTCTACGTCCGTGTTATAGTTTGTTGGCAAACCATTGTTAAAAGCCGACCATTGATTTTGGGTCTCATTATATGCCACAATACCTGAATAAGCACCTGAACTGCAGTACAACGTATTGAGCAAAACCGCGAATGATGAAACCTGGGGGAAAGATGGATTATTGTTCGACCAGCTTTTACCGCCATCGGTACTCCTAAATATCCCGTTGGTTTGAGTGCCGGCAAATAGCATGTTATTAAACGCTGCCAGAGCGGTAATTGAATTCGACGGCTGAATAGCATTTGAGGCCGACCAGGTTATTCCATCAACACTGCTGTAAACAACCCCCAAAGCAGAAGCCGCATACAGCGTATTGTTAAAAACCTCAAGCGCCTGTATTTTTTCGCCCGGCAAAGAATTCACTTTTTTCCATGTACCTTTCGGTGGAGTTACAGGTGTTGGATTGTTCTTTACAGGGGTCTTGTGGCATGCTGATATACTAACTGTAGTTATCAGTATCAAAAGAAATTTAGCGCATGGCGTTTTACTAACCTTTGTCATATATCTTGTTTTTACAGAATGTGGTGTTTAATATTGGTTACGGCTTAAAATGAGATGCGTTGCCAAAGACTAATAATTTAACATACAGCTAACAATCTCATATTCCGGTACTGTTTAGCGGCCGATTCCGCTGATCAGTAGTTTATTAGTATACACTATGCTTATTGATAACTTTACTTTCATGCCTGTTTCGCAAAATATTAAGGTCGTGGTTGTATTCGGATATATTTAAAAAATAAATAATCTGTTTTGCAAAACGGATAAACTGAATGGTGCCACCAATTTGCATTTCCTACTGCTATAAAGTTTATTAATTGCAACACAAATCGATTGAGAAATAATTAAAAAAATATCTACATCGGAAATTTTATTGCAAAAACCAAGGCATCCCTCAGCAAATTATCACAAAAGCACAATTTGAATTCCATTTTAGCACTAAAACATCTATTTAGTTGTAATTTTATCATGAATTTAAACTATTGAACCCGCCGGACTACTCCTAATGGTTTGGACAAAGGTTTTATTAAATGGAAAATACTTTAAATAAGGAAAAACCAGAAGTAAGGCTTAGAGCATTCAGAGCGATTGATGACCCAAAAACGTGTGAACTTTTTGTGGAAGGTCACACCCATGTTTTAACCAGTATTGGGGTAACGAAAGTTACTTCTTCGAAAAACGAATGGACCAATAATCCGGCAGCTTTTGTATTGGTTGTTGAGTCGATGGACGGAGAACGAGTATATGGGGGCGCGCGGGTACATGTTGCCGGCGGGTCTGAACCGCTCCCCATTGAACAAGCCACCGGCAGTATGGACCCTTCGATATATAACCTGGTTTGGAATTATGCACAGCAGGGAACCGGCGAGTTATGCGGATTATGGAATTCGCGTGAGATTGCAGGGTATGGCATAGGCTGCATTTTCTTAATACGTGCAGCGGTTGCTATTTCACATCAGATAGGGATTCAATCACTTTTTGCATTATGTGCTCCCTATACCATAAAACCCGTTATATGTGTGGGCATGGAACTTGAAAACAGTATAGGAAAAAACGGAACATTTTACTACCCCAAATTAGACCTTATTGCTACCGTAATGCTGCTAAAAGACATACCCGTATTAAGCAAGGCCGATGCAGAGGACAAAGAAGCAATTTTTAAGATAAGGGAAAATTTTAATATCGTACGCGATGAGGAGTTGCGGCGAAAGAAGATAGCCATTCATTATGAAACAAAAATTCCCGGGTTAGAAAATTGGGATCTGGAGCAAACGATCAAAAACGCCCAATTAACTTTTTCAAAAACCAAGATCGACGAAAAAGATCTTGATTTTTTTTAAGGTAATATTAAACTATAAATTAACTTTGACCATAACACAATCACAATAAAATAACGAAACTCACTAAAAATTAATTCATGGTAAGTATAGCAAGCCTTTTGGCAAGCTCAAATAAAATTCAGCAAGTACACGCACCCCTGATTTTAAGACTAAATAATAAAGCAGATCGGGAAACTTTTGATGCTTTAGTACAAGAGGGCGAAGTGTCATTTGTTTATGACGAAATATATAGCCAATTGCAGGAGCTTGTTAAAAGCAAAGCGCCATCAATTAAAATAACGAAAGAAGAGTATCCGGTACTTATTAGCAAGCATTTAGCCGGAAAGGATATTTTTGAATACGGAGTTTGGGTTTATTATCTATGGAACCGAAAATTAGTGCATTTGCTCGATGAAGAAGAATTTGTTGAAGTGCGCACTAACAGGAATCGCAATAAAATAACCCGCGCTGAACAGGATAAACTCCGGGAAAAAAAAATCGGTATTGTGGGTTTGTCAGTTGGGCAGTCTATAGCTTTAACGTTGGCGATGGAGCGTACCTGCGGGGAACTTCGCCTGGCCGATTTTGATACCGCCGAATTGAGTAATTTAAATCGAATTCGTACCGGAGTACATAACCTTGGGCTAAATAAAACCGTAATAGCGGCCCGGGAAATAGCCGAAATAGACCCCTTTTTAAATATAAAAATATTTAATGATGGCTTGCACACGGGCAATATGGATGAGTTTTTTTTAGGTGGAGGAAAATTAGATCTGTTCATTGAAGTTTGTGACGGAATAGACATTAAGTTAGAGAGCCGTTTTAAGGCCAGGCAGTTACAGATTCCGGTGGTTATGGATACCAATGACCGCGGAATGCTGGATGTTGAAAGATTTGATACCGAGCCAGGCAGAAGTATTCTTCACGGACTGGTCGACGCGTTCACCGAGAATGATGAGATAATAGTAACTGACGAAAACCGCATGGGGGTAGTAATGGCCATACTTACATTTGATTCATTATCAGAAAGGATGAAACTTTCAATGGCCGAAATAAATAAAACTATAAATACATGGCCCCAATTGGCGTCATCTGTTGTTTTGGGCGGGGCTATTACTACTGATATATCACGGAAAATATTGCTTAATGAACACACAAAATCCGGACGCTATTACGTGGATCTGGACGATATTTTTGAACAATAAAGAGTGATAACACCGACAATGTTATTTAACCCATTACAATTTTAAACAGCGCGAGTAATGAAATTTCTGAAAACCATAGCTTTAGTTATTTTATTTTCAAGTATAAGCAGTTTGCTTTATGCACAAAATGTTGTAAAAGTTGATAAGGCGTTGAAAGAAAAATATTTTGGCAAAAGTGTCTATTTATACCAGGATGCGACAAATAAGCTGACTTTCGAACAGGTCAGGCACAAAAAAAATTTGTTTAAGGAAGCTAACCTGGCTGTTCCTAATCTTGGGGCAAGCTCTTTTAACAATTGGGTAAAATTCACGCTTGTAAATGATTCTGAATTTGATAAAATCATCTTAGAAATACCCAACCCGATTATTGACGAAGCTGATCTTTACATGATCAGAGATGGGCGTCTGGATAGTGTTAAAAATTCAAATTATCGGCCTTTAAGAGAACGGGAGTATAATCATCAATTTTATTTATTTGATATCCAGGTAAAAAAAGGCGACTCGGTGAATTGTTATATACGACTGAAGAGCAATCAGCAAATTCTTTTGCCATTAAGTTTAAAGACTGATAAAACCATTTTAACAAGCCTAACTGAGTCAGATACCCGATCTGGTGTTTATCTGGGTATTATGGCGGTAATGCTGTTGTATAACTTGTTTATTTACTTTACCACTAAAGATCGTGACTACCTGGTTTATTGTCATTATATTTTTTGGGTGGCGCTCACACAAGCAACCCTGCTTGGATATTCACACCGTTTTGTATGGACAGACAATGAGTGGCTGTCAAAAAATATGGTGATTTTTTGCGGGGCGATGTCAGGAATAGCCACAATTGCATTTGCAAAATCATTTTTACACACACGAAAGTTTGTACGAAGGCTTGATTTTGCCTTGAACCTCACGATACTATCCTATTGCATTTCATTACTTGTATTGCTATTAGGCAATAAAGCAATTGCCTTTCAAATCGTAAATTTAACGGCAGCAATAGTATCAATGCTGATAATTTATGTGGCGTGGGCCGTTTTAAGAAAGAAATATGCCTCTGCCGTATATTTTCTGATAAGCTGGTCCATCTTTTTTGCCAGCATATTGATCTTCGTTTTTAAGGACTATAATATTGTTCCGTATAATATGTTTACCGTTCATTCGGTAGAAATCGGATCGGCTTTAGAGGCTGTATTCCTGTCATTTGCGCTTGCCGGGCGGATAAATATTTTGAAGAAGGAAAAAGAAGCTTCTCAGGCAGAAACGCTGCGCAGCTTGCAAGAGAACGAGCGTATAGTGAGAGAGCAAAATGTATTATTGGAGCAAAAAGTGAATGAACGCACACACGAGTTAAATGAATCCAACCATGAACTCAATACAACACTCGAAGATTTAAAACAAACACAAACACAACTTGTCGAGTCAGAAAAAATGGCTTCACTGGGCCAGTTAACTGCGGGGATTGCTCATGAAATTAATAATCCGATAAATTTTGTAACCTCAAATATTAAACCCTTAAAGCGGGATATCGGTATCATGCTCGATGCTTTTAATGTAATTGAAAATGTTAGTGTTTCAGATGCTCCGGCCGCAGATAAACAAAGACAAATTAAAGAATATAAAGAGGAAGTGGATTTTGATTATCTTACATCAGAGATTGATCATCTTATACGTGGAATTAATGAAGGCGCACAAAGAACTGCCGAAATAGTAAAAGGATTAAAAATTTTTTCCCGCCTGGATGAAGATGACCTCAAAAGAACCAACATAAACGAGGGGCTTGAATCGACAATGGTTATTGCCAATAATTTGTTAAATAACAAAATTAAGGTTGTTAAAGAATATGGGAATTTACCCCCGGCTGAATGTTATCCGGGGAAATTAAACCAGGTTTTTTTAAATATTATCTCAAATGCAGTATACGCTGTACAAAAGAAATTTGGTGAAAATACTGATGGGGAAATAATTATCAAAACCACCCATACCGACGAAAATATATCGATAACAATAAAAGATAACGGAACCGGGATGGATACGGATACACAGAAAAAAATATTCGAACCTTTTTTTACAACAAAAGATGTTGGTGAGGGCACTGGGCTTGGTTTGTCAATTGTCTACAATACAATCAAAAAGCACTCCGGGCAAATTATTGTTCACAGCGTTCCCGGGGAAGGAACCGAATTTATTTTGGAGATACCAATTGTACATAGTTTAAAATCCATCTAGATCATTTTATCTTTGAAAACATTTAGCATTGATAGTTAGTACTTTAACATCTTTTTTTTAAATTTAATCTTTTATAATTAGCTAAGTATTAACGTAATGGCCGAAAAAATTAAAATATTGTATGTAGACGACGAACCGGATAACCTTTTCGGTTTTAAAGCGTCATTGCGATTTGACTATCATATCTTAACAGCAATAAACACGCCTCAGGCTATAGCCTTTCTTGATAATAACCCGGATATAAGGGTCGTTTTTTGCGACCAGCGTATGCCCGAAAAAACCGGTGTCGAATTTTTTGAACAAATCCGAATCAGTCACCCGCACCCGGTACGCATCTTGCTTACTGCATATACTGATGTTGAATCAATAATTGATGCAATAAATAAAGGGAATATTTATAGATATGTAAAAAAGCCATGGATTGAGTCGGATATCATCTCGGCCATTTTCGAAGCTAATAAATTTTATATGGCCAATTCAATGCTGGCCGTTAAAAATGATGAGCTGCAAAAAGCTTATGACGAATTAAATAAATTTGCTTATAGCGTTAGTCACGATATAAGAGGGCCCTTGTCGGGAATTTTAGGTGCTATTAACCTGGCGTGCGAAATTGACGACGTTGAAGAAATGAAGGAGATGTTATTTTTAATGGGTAAGTCGTTAAAAAAACTGGACACCTATATTTTAAGCATGCACGATTATTATAGCTTACAACGAGGCGAGCTAAATGTATCGGAAATTGATTTCAACAGGCTTATTGAAGATATTAAGCCGCTATACACTGTAATTTCAAAAACTGATAATGTTACTTTTAATATCGATATTTCCCAGGATAGCGTTTTCCGGAGCGACCCTGTTCCGCTAAAGCTAATATTCAACAATCTTTTATCAAATGCTTTCAAATATCAGGACAAAAAAAGCATTGCTAAATCTGTTGACCTAAGCATTGAGGTGAGAGAGAATAAGGCATTGATAAACATTACTGATACGGGCATAGGTATCCTGGGAAGCCACATTGGAGAAATATTTAACCTATTTTACCGGGCGAATTTTCAGGAGGTTGGATCAGGTTTTGGATTGTACAATGTAAAAAGCGCATTATTAAAATTAAACGGGCAAATCGAGGTTAACTCCGTTATGCACCAGGGAACCACTTTTAAAATAACTATTCCTTCTATATGAGTATAAATTTTTCTTTTATTATTATCGATGATGGTGAACTTGATTGTTATGTTACTCAAAAATTTTTAGAACGCATAGATAAAAACCTCTTAGTTAGAACTTTTCAAAGTGCCCACCAGGCTCTTGACGTAATTCGTGACGGTTACTGGGATAGTGGTTCACTGCATACGGTAATTTTGCTCGATTTGCAAATGCCTTTAATGAACGGCTTCAGATTCGTTGAAGAATTTGAAAAATTAGACGCTGAGGTCCAAAAAAATTATTCAATTATCATACTAAGCATATTAAACTCTGCAACTAATCCGGCCGACATAGCCAGAATACTTAGTTATGACAAGGTAAACAGTATCATAGAAAAACCGCTTACCAGAGAAAAACTGTTTTTATTGCTTCAGAAGGCGGAGTCGAGTATCAACGTTTTGTAAATCAGGAAAGCAGCTTTTGTCTTAACATAAACTCTAGTTGGTCGTTTGATCCGGCCAGCTTTTCATTCATTTCTTGTAACTGTGCTTTTTCCAGGTATTTTTCATAAGCCCTGTTGATTGTTAAATCCAGTTCTTCTTCATTCCACGGCTTAGCGAGATAATGAAATATTTTCCCTTTATTAACTGCATCCACCACAGCACTCATATCCGCGTAGCCTGTTAAAAGTACCCGCATCGGATCCGGATATTTCTTCAATACTATTTCCAGAAACTCAACGCCTGTCATTTCGGGCATGCGCTGATCTGTGATAACAATATGTACCTGTTTTTCGTCCAAAATTTTCAACGCTACATCACCGCTGATTGCTGTTAATATATTGTATTTTAAACGAAAAGTTGCCTTGAACGAAAACAAGTTATTTTGTTCATCGTCAACATACAGCACGGTTATCTTGTTTTCTGACATAGCGGGTAACTAAACATATCAAAATTAAATATAAGCAATTTTATGAAATTAATTAAACTTATTTTGATACGCCGGATTGGTTGTTTAAAAATATTTTAAACGATAAAGACCTTTTTATTGTTCCGTTATGATGCCATGGGCATAAAAAAAAATTAATGCTCTTTTGCCTCATTCCGCATTAATATCCCCGATTTGACTTATTTCGGCATGGTAAAATAACCTTTACAGCCGATTATTTATTCAATCATTTTCTCTACTTTGGCTTATCCGATTATATACATCTTTAATTACTGCATGAGAAAGATAATTTTTTTGGCGCTTGCCATTATTTCAGCTGTTGCTTGCGAAGCGCAGGTAACCGTTCAACATCTTTTGACCGAAAACCAAACTGATCCTATTAGCATCGATGCCTTGTCGCCGCGGTTTAGCTGGCAGTTAATTGCCGGCAATAAACGGGACGTAATGCAAACGGCTTATGAAATAAAGGTTAAAAAAAACAAAGACCTTGTTTGGAGCACCGGAAAAATAACTTCAGATCAGTCTATTTATGTTTCCTATAAAGGTGAAAAACTACAGGCAGGTCAAAAATATTACTGGCAAGTAAGGGTTTGGGATAATTCGGGCAAGGCTTCTGAATGGAGCGCCCCTGTATCCTGGAAAATGGGGCTTCTCACTCAGTCGGATTGGAAAGCCAAATGGATAACTCCCGGTTTCGTGGAAGATTCAGTAACGCGGCCAAGCCCATTGTTTCGCAAAGAATTTTCATTATCAAAAAAAATCCAATCGGCTACAGCCTATATAACCGCACATGGTTTATACGAAGCGCAAATAAATGGTAAAAGGGTTGGGGATGCGTTTTTAACACCAGGTTGGACCAGCTACAACAAACGGCTGCAATACCAGGCGTACGATGTTACCGCCTTATTGCAACAGGGAGCAAACGCCGTAGGCGCCGAGCTTGGGAACGGATGGTATCGCGGATATATCGGGTATCAGCCTACGCCAAACTTGTATGGAAAGGATATTGCTTTGCTGTTTCAACTTGAGGTAACTTATACAGATGGCACCACTGACACCATCATCTCCGATGAAAATTGGAAATCTTCCACAGGCCCTGTACGTTCGGCTGAAATTTATTACGGAGCAACAATTGATGACAGGATGCAGCAAAAAGGTTGGTCTACACCAAAATTCGACGATAAAAGCTGGTCGGGCGTAACGACGAAGGATTTTTCGAAAGATATTTTGGTAGCCACTTTTAATGAGCCGGTGCGAAAACATGAAACATTTAAACCCATCAAAATATTTACCACACCAAAAGGTGAAAAAGTAATCGACTTTGGACAGAACCTGGTTGGCTGGGTACAAATGAAAGTAAGCGGTAAGGCTGGCGATAAGGTTACGCTTTCGCATGCAGAGGTGATTGACAAAGCCGGTAATTTTTATACCGAAAACCTGCGTACCGCAAAATCACAGGATACCTATATACTTAGCGGCGGCGGCGAGGAAACATTTGAACCCCAGTTTACCTGGCAGGGTTTCAGGTATATCAAAGTCGAAGATTATCCCGGTGAGTTAAAGCCCGAAAATTTTACAGCCATAGCGCTTTATTCAGATATGAGGCCAACGGGTAGTTTTTCCTGTTCAAATACACTTATAAATCAACTGCAGCATAATATACAATGGGGGCAAAAAGGAAACTTCCTGGATGTTCCTACAGATTGCCCCCAGCGCGACGAGCGATTAGGCTGGACAGGCGACGCACAGGTATTTTCACGTACCGCATCATTCAATATGAATGTAAACAATTTCTTTTCAAAATGGCTGAAAGACGTGGCTGCAGATCAGTATCCAAGCGGGAGCGTACCTTTTGTAATCCCTAATGTTCTCGGAAAAGCTTCAACCGGGTCAGGCGGTGCCACCGGATGGGCTGATGTATCGACTATTATTCCCTGGAACATGTATTTGGCTTATGGTGATAAGAAGATACTTCGGGATCAATACAGCAGCATGAAGGCCTGGGTAAGCTATATGGAGCATCAAAGCGTCAATAACTTGTGGAATACTGGGTTTCATTTTGGCGACTGGTTGTTTTATAGTTTAAATAATGATACTGACGGCAGTTCGGCAATAACCAGCAAATACCTTATTGCCCAGTGTTTTTATGCTTATTCAACGCAATTGCTCATCAACACAGCAAATGTATTGGGCAAAACCGAGGACGTAACATATTACACTGCGCTGCTTCAAAAAATTAAGGATGCTTATTTAAAGGAATATGTAACACCAAACGGACTGATCTCATCCGACACCCAAACGGCCTACGTGCTCGCGCTGCAATTTGACATGCTGCCCGAAAACTTAAGGCAGCAGGCGGCTACCAGGCTTGTTAATAATATAACCCGCTATGGCAATCATTTAACTACAGGTTTCTTGGGCACCCCTTACTTGTGTCATGTACTTAGCCGTTTTGGTTATGCTAATGTGGCTTATCGGCTGCTATTGCAGGATACCTATCCGTCATGGCTGTACCCGGTTAAAATGGGTGCCACAACTATTTGGGAAAGATGGGATGGCATAAGGCCCGATGGTACATTTGAGGCGGCAAGTATGAATTCATACAATCATTATGCGTACGGCGCTATTGGCGATTGGATGTACCGGGTTATTGCCGGCATCGACACAAAGACAGAAGCGCCTGGCTATAAAGAAATTGTAATTAAGCCAACTATTGGTGGCAATTTGGAGAACGCAGGTGCGGACTACGACACCAATTATGGAAAGATCAGTTCACATTGGAAACTGAATAATGGTAATCTTTCGCTTGATGTGGAGATCCCTGCAAATACCAAAGCCACTATATATATACCTGCGGGCACCGGCGGTTCGCTAACGGAGAGTAATTTAACAATAAATTCAGCACCCGAATCAGGCTATTTTGTGCAAAATGTTGGATCAGGGTCTTATCACTACGTGGTGCTTCCAAATAAAAGCAAGTGATCTAAAAGCCCGAAAAATCAAATTTTAATAAAATATAAATAATCAACCACTCACCTCCCGATAAAGATCGGGATAAACCCAACCAACCAAAACATGGAAGTAATCTTTGGCGTTTTTTTTCACTTCCTGGGCGGGTTCGCCTCCGGAAGCTTTTATATCCCTTACAAAAAAGTAAAAGGCTGGGCCTGGGAAAGTTTTTGGATTGTTGGTGGTATTTTTTCATGGCTCATCGTTCCGCCGCTGGCAGCCTGGCTAACTATTCCGGGTTTTGCTGATATAATAAAAAGCACCAGCGCCGAAACATTAGGATGGACTTACCTGATGGGCCTTTTGTGGGGCATAGGCGGCTTAACCTATGGGTTGGGTGTGCGGTATCTCGGTGTATCCTTGGGCAGTACCATCATATTAGGACTATGCGCTGTTTTTGGTTCGTTGGTTCCTTCAGTTTATTATAATTTTTTCCCAAAAGCCGGTAAAGATACTTTTACCATGTTACTGAATTCCCATTGGGGGCAAATGGTATTGCTAGGTATTTTTGTGTGTGTAATCGGGATAATTATATGCGGCAAAGCGGGTATGATGAAAGAAAAAGATCTTACCAAAAATAGTACTGCGGCTGCCGAAAACAAAGATTATCGTTTCGGACTTGGAATATTTGTAGCCATTGTCTCCGGTATTTTAAGCGCATGTTTTAACTTTGGCCTGGAAGCCGGGAAATCAATGGCTGATACAGCTAACCAAATATGGGTGGCAGCGCACCCGGGACAAGGAAACTTTTTGTATCGTAATAATGTAATTTACATTATTGTATTATGGGGAGGCCTCACAACCAATTTTATCTGGTGTATGATATTAAATGCACGTAATAAAACGTTTGGTGATTATACAAATTCTAAAACGCCTTTGCTGAAAAATTATCTATTTTCGGCACTCGCCGGGACGACCTGGTTTTTGCAGTTCTTCTTTTATGGCATGGGCGAAAGCAGGCTCGGAAACGGTGCAAGTTCATGGATATTGCACATGGCATTTATCATACTGATTGCAAATATCTGGGGGCTGGTATTAAACGAATGGAAAGGCGTTAGCAAAAAAGCTTTTGCAACTGTCATCGCAGGAATTGCGGTGATAATTCTATCCGTATTAATAGTGGGTTATGGGAATTCTATCAAATAAACATCAATAATATGTCAGTCAAGACAACAAATTTTAAATACGTAAGCTATTTATGGGATGATGCCAAAGCCGCTGAGCTTGCAGGCAATGAAGTTGATTTGCTTATTTATCGCTCCAATTTATTGGGTGCCGATCTTCGGTTAACCAATTATGGCGGGGGCAATACATCCTGTAAAGGAATGGCAAAAGATCCCCTAACCGGTAAAGACACTGAAGTAATGTGGGTAAAAGGATCAGGGGGCGATCTTGGAACATTAAAAAAGAGCGGCCTGGCTGCGTTATATGTGGACAGGTTGAGGAGCTTAAAAAATGTATATCGCGGCATTGAACATGAAGATGAAATGGTCGAGCTTTTTAATCATTGCATTTTCGATCTGAGCTCAAAAGCACCATCCATTGACACTCCGTTGCATGGTTTTCTGCCATTTAAACATATTGATCACTTGCATCCGGACGCTGCAATTGCTATCGCAGCGGCAAAAGATGGAAAAGCGATCACAGCCAAACTATTTAACGGCACAATTGGATGGGTGGAGTGGCAAAGGCCAGGTTTTGACCTGGGCTTGAAACTAAAAGAATGCCTTGACCAAAACCCGGGTATAAGAGGGATTATGCTTGGCTCACATGGTTTATTTACGTGGGGCGACACCGCATACGAAAGCTACATCAACACACTCGAAGTGATTGAACAATGCGCGGAATATCTTGAACAGAATTATGGCAAAAAAGGACCGGTATTCGGCGGAAAAAAAATTGACAGTCTCGATGAGTCCTCGCGAAAACTAAAGGCCGCGACGCTGGCTCCAATCCTCCGGGGATTTTGTTCTGAAAAGACAAGAATGATAGGCCATTTCACCGATGATAGCCGGGTCCTGGAATTTATCAACTCTAACGATTTAGCCAGGCTTGCGCCGATGGGCACCAGTTGCCCCGATCACTTTTTACGGACAAAAATAAGTCCGCTGGTGTTGAGTCTCTCACCTCAGGAGGATTTGAGCGACTTCGCGGCCATAAAGGAAAAGCTTGCTCCTGCATTTGTAGACTACCGAAAAATGTACTCAGAGTATTACGAAAAATGCAAACATCCAAATAGTCCGGCTATACGTGATGCCAATCCTGTGGTTATCCTTTATCCGGGTGTGGGAATGTTCACTTTTGCAAAAGATAAACAGACTGCCCGCGTAGCGGCCGAATTTTATACCAATGCAATCAATGTAATGAAAGGGGCGGAGGCTGTATCTGAATATACTTCTTTACCGCGGCAGGAAGCATTTGATATTGAATACTGGCTGTTGGAAGAAGCCAAGCTTCAGCGCATGCCAAAACCAAAAGCGCTTTCGGGGCGCATTGCTTTGGTTACCGGGAGCGCCGGGGGAATCGGGAAAGCTATCGCAAAAAAATTTGCTGACGAAGGTGCTTGTGTGATCATTAACGACAATGATGAAGGCCGCCTTGCCGTCGCAAAAGAGGAGTTTCAGAAGCAATATGGTAAGGATGTTTTTATAGCTACGCTTATCGATGTTACCAATAAGGCTATGATAGAAGAAGCCTATCGCAATGCAGCATCTGCATTTGGAGGGGTTGATATTGTGGTAAATTGCGCCGGACTTTCTATCTCAAAACCGATTGAAGAACATACAGAAAAAGATTGGGATTTATTGTACGATGTATTGGTAAAAGGGCAGTTTCTGGTAACACAGGCCGGCGTAGAAGTTATGCGTAAACAGGCAACAGGCGGTGACGTATTAAACATTGTCAGTAAAAATGCTTTGATGTCAGGCCCCAATAATGCAGGTTATGGTTCGGCAAAGGCGGCGCAGCTTCATTTGAGCAGGCTTAATGCAGCCGAATTGGGAAAAGATTATATCCGTGTAAACGTTGTGAATCCCGATGCCGTAATATCCGACAGTAAGATATGGGCAGGTGAATGGGCTGCAGGACGTGCGAAAGCCTATGGTGTAACGGTGGAAGAGTTACCTGCCTACTACGCCAAAAGGACATTGCTGAACGAAGTGATCCTGCCCGACGATATAGCCAACGCTTGCCTGGTATTTGTGGGGGGCCTATTGCATAAATCAACAGGAAATGTTTTAAATGTAGATGGCGGTGTCGCTGCCGCGTTTGTACGTTAACTTTTACCGCAAATGAGCAGAGTAGCGTTCAAAATGAAATTACATCCGGGCCGCTTGCAGGAGTACAAGAAACGGCATGATAAAATATGGCCGGAACTGGTTGAGCTGTTAAAAGAAACGGGGATAAGCAATTACGCTATATTTATAGACGAAGAGAGTAACTCCCTGTTTGGCGTGTTAAATGCGACGGATGAAAAGCTGCTCGACCAGTTACCCACAAATCCTGTCATGCAGCGATGGTGGCAATATATGGCCGATATAATGGAAACCAATCCCGATAACTCACCGCTAAGCATACCTCTAAAAGAAGTTTTTTATTTAGCCTGATATATACACCATGGAACAACATAAAATTGACGATTTTAACTACCAGCACATAAAGGAACACCTACGTGAACTTAACTTTGCTGCAACCTATTTAGATAATCCCGAGGAGGTGATTAAAAAATTGATGGCCTTCCAAATTGCCATCCCCAGCTGGGCGTTAGGTACCGGAGGTACCCGTTTTGGCCGCTTCTCTGGCGGTGGCGAACCCCGCAACCTTGCAGAAAAAATTGAGGATGTAGCCCTCATCAATGCCCTCAACCGTTCCAGCAATTCTATTTCATTGCATATTCCATGGGATATTCCTAAAGACCCAGAAATGATTAAGAATCTTGCTTCGGATTATGGGCTGCATTTCGATGCTGTAAATTCTAATACCTTTCAGGATCAGCCGGGGCAAAAGCTCAGTTATAAATTTGGATCTCTGCATCATGTAGTTAAAGCGGTCCGGAAGCAGGCTGTAGATCATAATATCGAGGTGATAAAATATGGCGAGCAGTTGGGTTCAAAAGCGTTGTCAGTATGGCTGTCGGACGGGTCAAATTTCCCGGGGCAGTTAAACTTCAGGGGAGCTTTTCAGCGGACCCTTGAAAGCCTTGAGCAAATTTATGAAGCCCTACCCAGCGACTGGAAAGTATGGATCGAGTATAAACCCTTTGAACCGAACTTTTACTCAACTACCATCGGCGATTGGGGCCAATCTTATCTATTAGCGTCAAAGCTTGGCGAAAAAGCCAAAACCCTTGTCGATTTAGGGCACCATTTACCAAACACCAATATCGAGCAAATAGTATCGCTACTGTTAATGGAAGGCAAGTTGGCGGGTTTTCACTTTAACGATTCAAAATACGGTGATGATGACTTAACTGTTGGCAGTATAAACCCGTACCAGCTTTTCTTGATATTTAATGAGTTGGTTGAAGGAATGGACGCCCGCGGTATGGATCACGCGACAGGCATTGGGTGGATGATAGACGCTTCCCACAATGTAAAAGATCCTATAGAAGACCTGTTGCAATCTGTCGAGGCGATTAAGATAGCTTATGCACAAGCGCTGCTAATTGATAAGGAAGCCCTGGCCCAGGCACAACAGCAGAATGACGTAGCCAATGCGCAGGAAATATTACAAAATGCGTACCGCACAGATGTGCGCCCATTAATTGCCGAAGCGCGGTTAAGAGCAGGAGGTGCATTAAACCCTATAGCCGTTTACCGGTTGCAGGGGGTAAGGAACGGCCTGGTAAAAAAACGCGGGCAAAAGACAATAGCAACCGGACTTTAGTATGAGACCCATACCCGTCATCGCTGTTTTTGATGTTGGTAAAACCAATAAAAAGCTTTTCCTTTTTGACGAAAACTATAATATCGTTTTTGAAAGATCGGCAAGATTTAATGAAACAGTTGACGAAGATGGGTTTCCGTGCGAGAACCTCGAGAGCCTTAAGCTCTCGGTGTTTGATTCATTAAACGAGATCAGTAAGCTAAAAGAATTTGACCTAAAGGCAGTTAATTTTTCGGCCTATGGGGCGAGCTTTGTTTACATCGATGAAAAGGGACAATCCCTTGCCCCTCTGTATAACTACCTTAAACCATACCCCGAAGATCTTAAAAAGCAATTTTATGATACCTATGGGGATGAAGTCAAATTTTCGTTCGAAACCGCATCGCCTGCATTGGGCAGCCTCAATTCTGGTTTACAATTGTACCGGGTTAAGTATCAAAGACCCGAATTATTTAAAAATGTAAAGTATGCCCTGCACTTGCCGCAATACCTGAGTTACCTGGTAAGCGGACAAGGGTTTTCTGATTTAACCAGTATTGGATGTCATACTGCTCTTTGGGATTTTGAACGAAACGACTATCACAATTGGGTGGTCAAAGAAAATATTATCGATAAACTCGCACCCATTCATCCCTCGGATGAGGCCGTTCAATCTTCACTTCCCGAAAGTAATTATAAAGTTGGTATTGGTTTACACGATAGTTCAGCTGCGCTGATTCCCTACCTGGTAAGTTTCAAAGAACCTTTTATCTTGCTTTCAACCGGGACATGGGCAATCAGTCTTAATCCTTTCAATCATTCGCCGCTGACAGAAGAGGAATTAAAAAACGACTGTTTAAACTACATCCAATATAAGGGCAAACCGGTGAAGGCATCGCGCCTGTTCAGCGGACATGAATACGACCAGCAGGTTACGCGCATAGCGGCACATTTTAACCAGGACCCTGTTAAGTATCGCTATGAAGTCGGCAGGTCCGAAAATCCGAAAGTCCGGAAGAAAAAAAATGAGGCCGGGATAAGTTCGGAACTTAAAAACATATCTTTTGGCGAGAGAAATCTATCCGATTTTTCCAACGATATCGAAGCTTATTATCAACTGATGGAAGATATCATAAGACAACAAAAAGTCTCTACTAATTACGTTTTAAAAGACACTTTAGTAAAACGAATCTTTGTAGACGGCGGCTTTAGCAAAAACGCAGTTTTCATGCATATGCTGGCCACCGCATTTCCGCAGCTCGAAGTATATGCGGCTTCAATGGCCCAGGCAACTGCCCTCGGTACAGCACTATCCATTCACGATCAATGGAACACCCAACCGGTACCTCATGACCTTATCGAACTGAAATACTATTCCGGTAAATTTTGATGGCCTGTCTTTGTTTGATTACTTGCTTCTAAAAAGTGATGCTATCCATATAATAACCAGTATAACTACAATTACTGCAATTATACCTACTGCTGCACCAGCCTTAAAAATTCCGGCAATTGCTGAGCAGCTGCTCAAACACACCATCAACAACAGGATAGATGGGAAATATACTTTTTTCATAATGTAGGTTTTTTACCCATATAATAACCTAAATATGAAATTGGTTTTAGTTGACCCAATTATTCCTTCGAAACATGAATAAAAACTAAGGAATGTTTACTCTATCGCCATGTGATTTTGGTTGGGATATCACCAAAAAATGCAGGTCGGCATTGGAATTATTAAAAATTCGATGTTTTGTGTTTTTAGGGATATGGATCGATTGATTCTCGCCGATTGTTTTTATCTCGTCTTCAATTTCAAATGTTGCCGTACCTGTTAGTATATAAAATAATTGCTGTGCGTTCTCATGGAAGTGCAATTGCTCGCCGGTACCGGGAGGCATGCGCTCTTGTATAACACTCAGATTATCTGATTTTAACAAATGCCAGCCATCGCACTGGTTGCCCCATACATAGTGTTCCGCATTATCTGTTGAAGTGATCATTTTTAAATTGTTAGTGGCCCATGCTGGCAATTTTATAACTTTCAAATATCATTTTCTCGTTATATTCCATTGCCAGGGATTTATGATTAATCAAGTCGACGATTGTTCCTATTAAACAAAAACCACCAGTAAAAAAGAACAAAAGCCCCAATCCTATTTGCCCAATTATAAATCTTTGAACACCAGAACATCCAGCGAAAGCAAATAATGTAAACAATAAGAATTCATTCGGAGATTTTCTTCTTCCGGAATAAATCATGTAAAAGTATCCTTGCTGATTTTTATTCAAATCGGATGTCATCTGTTGTATAAAACTCAATTCCTTGTCCGACATTCCAGAAAGCATGACATAAGGGTTAGGAAAGATATCCATTTTTAAAAATTGCGTTAATTATTGGATAAAATCTATAAACTAAAAGTCCCATCAGATAACTTAATGCCAAAAATCTCTCTCCTGGTAATTCGTGCAATTCGATCCAATTTGTGAAATTCGTGAGCAAATCAATTTATCCACCTCCATATCCTGAAGATCAAAAATATAATCAAATTAAGCAGAATAAGCGTTGTTATAGGAAAGTAAAAGCTGAAATTTTTTCGTTCAATCCGTATATCGCCGGGAAGATGACTCAGCCATTTAAGGTTTCCGCCGAAAAAATATAAAATAACGCCGAGAATCAAAATCCCGGCGCCAATCAAAATTAATAATTTGCCAATATGATTATCCATCCGCTATTTAAATCCAGGAAAAATAAACCTTTCAGCTTTCGCCTTTCAGCTTTCGCCTTTTAGCTTTACCTCATTTTAGCTGCTCATCTTAGCTATCTGATAACTTTCGTAGGCCATTTTGCGGTTGAAATCTGTAGCTATAGTTTTATAGTTAACCAAATCTACAATGGTGCCAATTAAACAAAGGCCACCGGTAAGCAGGTATAAGATACCCATGCCAATTTGTCCTACAACAAACCGTTGCACGCCGGCAACAACAACAAAACCAAGTAAAGTAAACAGCATTATGTCTTGCGGATTTTTCCGTTTTCCGGAATATACCATGTAAAAATACTTTTGCTGGGTTTCATTAAGATCGCCGATGGCTTGCTGTAAATATCCCATTTCTTCAGGCGTGATACCCGGCAGCGCCATATAAGGATTTTGATTCATGTCCATAATTTCTTAAATATTCAGGTGAATTTTTTATTTTGTGATATAAAACTAAGATAGAACTTAAATTACTGAAATACAAAATAGGCAAGCTATTAAAAATCAGCGGTAAGCCCGTGATTTCAAGCGGTGAAGTCACCGAATCTGGAATTCTACAACAGTGACTAAAATTGCTATCGTCGCAATTGCATTTGTTGAGACAAGCGCATCCTGCTCAAAATATAAATACGATGCAAAATAATAGCTAAGGCCGGCATGCCCAGCCAATGCGCATGGAACGACCGGTTAAGATCGCCATGAAATAAAAAAGAAATGGAGTGGCCCAAACCGCAACCCGGACACCACTTAAATCCCAAAAGCTTTAAAGGGCACAGCGCAAAATGAGATTCACCTAACGGGTTGGTGAAGGCTAAAGAAATAAGCCCTGCCATCCAAAATATAAGTTCAAAGTATTTCGAAAAAAAGATTTTAATCAACTTTATTGTGTCTTGTTGTCATTAACGCCGATACTCCCAATGCGAATAACAAACCTACCAGCAAAGCCCCGAATACACGGCCTGAAAAATCACCCAAGCTGCTGCCTTTCGAAAACTCTTCTATATAAATTATAGCTGCGAAAACTGCTATTATTCCACCTATCAGTAATATTTTAAAGCTTTGCATCAGTGCCGGTAAAAATCCCAGGTTTCCCTTGCTCTCGTCGTCCCGGTAGCTTTTAATGCCGAAGTATAATATGATTATTGGAATAAGCACCGAAAAATACTCGATGGGAGCAAGATTCGCTTTTTGGGGCGAATAGCCGAGCCAGCGCATAACAAACATCCATAGGCCGCTAAAAATGCCTATTAACACACCGTAAGTAATTGCATTCTTCATGGTTAATTGAGATATAGTGATTAGAGGTAAGAGATCAGTGATTAGAAAAAGAGATTTCAGTTATTAACTGGTCTAATCTCTAACCTCCAATCGCTAACCTCTATTTAAAAATTAAATTTACTGTTTAAAAGCAATATCAAACAATATTGTTTGCAATATTTTACTCCTGATCCTTTTTAAAATAAAAAATCCTTTTTTCCGTATATTTGCCGCAGTTTGAACATTCGTGACATTTTAGAACGATATAAAACTGATGACAGGATAACAGCACTGGCGCAAGCCCTTAACGCTTCAAAAAATCCAAGAGTTCAGTTACGTGGGTTAGTCGGATCAAGTGATGCGGCCATCGCGGTAGCATTATATTTTTTACAACACAGGCACATGATATTTGTGTTGCCCGAAAGAGAAGAGGCCGGTTATTTTCAGGCCGACCTCGAAAACTTGACCGGAAAAGAGGTTTTACTTTTTCCATCGTCCTATCGCAAACCATTTGAATTTACACAGCCCGATAGCAGCAACGTACTTGCACGTGCCGAGGTACTTAATGAGCTTAACCATTCTACTGAGTTTGGCCAACTGATCGTTACATATCCTGAAGCGCTGGCCGAAAAAGTAATTGACCGTGCATCCCTCGAAAAAAACACCCTCGAAATATCATTAAACAATAAACTAAGCATTGAATTTATCAATGAATTTTTAATTGAGTACGATTTTGATCGCGTTGACTTTGTTTACGAGCCGGGGCAGTTTTCAATCCGTGGCGGTATAGTTGATATATTCTCCTTCTCACATGATCTGCCTTACCGAATTGAGTTTTTCGGTGATTTGATCGAATCTATCCGCACTTTCGAAGTTGAAAGCCAGCTTTCAGTTGAGCAGGTTAAAAGCATAACTATAGTTCCAAACGTACAATCCAAATTCCTTACCGAAAACAATATCTCTCTTTTAGAGTATGTTGATGCGGGGACCCAGGTATGGATAAAAGACGTACAATTCACTTTGGACATTATTCACAGCGGTTATAAAAAGGCTACCGAAGTTTGGAAAGCATTATCTGTAGATGATAAAAATCAAAATCCGGATTGGATTGATCCTAAATTTGGTTTTACCGACGAAAAATTAATTGCCGATCAATTACATGATTTTCCTGTTGTTGAATTTGGCAAACAGTTTTTTTACCAGTCTACCCAATCCTTCAATTTTGATATGCGGCCGCAGCCGTCTTTTAATAAAGATTTTACCCTGCTTATTCATAATTTTAAAAATAACGAAGCGGAACGTATTGATAATTTCATCCTCACAGATTCCGCGCGGCAGGTTGAACGCTTATATGCTATCCTCGAAGATCTTGATAAAACTGTAAAATTCACGCCAATAAGCGTATCCATAAGGGAGGGCTTTGTTGACCGCGAACAAAAACTGGCCTGTTATACCGATCATCAGATATTTGACCGGTATTATAAATATAAACTCAAAAAAGGGTACCAGCGCTCGCAGGCAATTACACTCAAGGAATTACGCGAATTGAAACCGGGCGATTACGTTACCCATATTGACCACGGCATCGGCAAATATGCCGGACTTGAAAAGGTGGAGGTTAGCGGGAAAATGCAGGAGATGATTCGTTTGATATATGCGGATAATGACCTGCTTTATGTTAACATTAACTCGCTCAATCGCATAGCAAAATACAGCGGTAAAGAGGGCACTGTTCCCAAAATGAACAAGCTTGGCACCGAAACCTGGGAGCGCCTGAAGAAAACCACAAAAAAAAAAGTTAAAGACATAGCCCGCGACCTGATAAAGCTTTACGCCGTTCGTAAAGCGCAGCAGGGGAACGCCTTTTCGCCAGACAGCTATTTGCAGACTGAACTGGAAGCTTCGTTTATTTACGAGGATACCCCCGACCAGGAAAAGGCCACCAGCGACTTTAAAAAAGACATGGAATCGCCTCACCCGATGGACAGGCTCATTTGCGGAGATGTTGGCTTTGGCAAAACAGAAGTTGCCGTACGGGCGGCTTTTAAGGCTGTTGCCGACAGCAAACAGGTTGCTATCCTTGTGCCTACAACTATATTAGCGGCCCAGCATTACAAGACTTTTTCCGATCGTTTAAAAGACTTCCCATGTACTATCGACTATGTAAATCGTTTTAAATCGAGTAAGCAGATCAAAGAAACTTTAGAGAAACTGAAGGAGGGTAAGGTCGATATCATTATCGGTACACACCGCCTGGTTAGCAAAGATGTAAAGTTTAAGGATCTGGGTTTGATGATTATTGACGAGGAACAAAAATTTGGTGTATCGACCAAGGAAAAGCTGAAACAAATGCGCGCCAATGTAGATACATTGACTTTAACGGCAACACCGATTCCACGTACACTGCATTTTTCGTTAATGGGGGCGCGGGACTTATCCATTATATCTACGCCACCACCAAACAGACAGCCAGTTGTTACCGAGCTGCATGTATTTAACGATACACTTATAAAAGAAGCTATTGAACACGAAATAGATCGCAACGGGCAGGTATTCTTTATTCATAACCGCGTTGCTGATTTACCGCAACTGGGCGGCATGATCCATCGTTTGGTGCCGAAGGCCAGAGTAGGTATAGCTCACGGGCAGTTGGAAGGCGATGCCCTGGAAGATGTAATGCTGAAGTTCGTAAATGGCGAATACGATGTGCTTGTGGCAACTACCATTATCGAAGCCGGGTTGGATATCCCTAACGCAAATACTATCATTATCAATTATGCCCACATGTTTGGTCTGAGTGATTTACACCAGATGAGAGGGCGTGTTGGACGAAGCAACAAAAAAGCCTATTGTTATTTGCTAAGTCCGCCATTGTCAACGCTTACCAATGAAGCCCGTAAACGGCTAAGTGCGATAGAAGAATTTTCTGACCTGGGCAGCGGGTTCAACGTTGCCATGCGCGATTTGGACATCCGTGGCAGCGGAAATCTTTTAGGGGCCGAGCAAAGCGGCTTTATTGCCGAAATTGGTTTCGAGATGTATCATAAAATACTCGACGAAGCCATACAGGAATTGAAGGAAGATGAATTTAAAGGTGTTTTCCCAGATGATAAAAAACGGCCTTACATCTCATTTACCCAGATTGATACCGACCTCGAAATTTTGATCCCGGATGAATATGTAACCAATATATCTGAACGGTATAATTTATACACCGAGCTGTCCAAACTGGAAAACGAGGTTGAATTAAATGCCTTTGAAAAACAATTAGCAGACCGCTTTGGGCCAGTACCACCAGAGGTTAATGATTTGCTGAATACCATGCGCCTGCAATGGCTCGGAAAGGCTATAGGGTTTGAAAAAATATCCCTAAAGAAAAATGTGCTGAGAGGTTACTTTATCACCAATCAGCAATCACCCTATTTTGAAACAGAAGCCTTCAGGCACGTATTATCGTTTGTACAAGCCAATCCGCGTAGGTGCAATTTAAAAGAGGTAAAGAACAGCTTGAGGTTAAGCATTGAAGGGGTTAATAGCATTAACCAGGCTGTAAAATTGTTAAGTGATATTGGGGAGCCGGTGGGGGTGTAAAACTGGCCCTCTCCATCGTTTGTGTCCTCACAAACGATCTTGCAGGAAGCTGTCTGTGAGGACACAGACAGCGGGAAGAAGGCTTTCCAACTGTCAAAATTCTTTCTGAAAAAGCTATTCCTTATTCTTTTTGTTCACCAATTCTGTGAAGCTTTTAGCTGCATTTGTAAAATCGGAAGGCATTAAAATAACGGTGGTCGTATTATTGTCGATACCAATTTCAGAAAGCATTTGCATACGCCTTAATTCCAGTGCAATAGGGCTTCCCTCCATCTGTTTGGCTCCTTGCGTTAATTTAATGGAAGCTTCCAGCTCAGCCTCGGCTTTAATAATCCGGGCACGCTTTTCCCTTATGGCTTCTGCCTCACGAGCCATAGCCCGCTGCATCGACTCCGGAATCTCCACATCCTTCATCTCAACCATTTCAATTTTAATGCCCCACGACTCGGTTGCGCTATCAACTATTTTTTGAAGCGTACTATTTATCTCTTCGCGTTCGCGCAAAACGTCGTCGAGTAAGTGCTGCCCGATAATATTGCGAAGCGCAGTAACCGCAAACTGGTAAACAGCACGATTATAATTAGCGACTTTAATAATCGCATCTTGCGGATTAACCACCCGAAACCACAAAACGGCGTTAACTTTTATTGTAACACTATCTTTGGTAATCGTTTCCTGCTGTTCAAGATCTACCGTATTGGTACGAATATCTACGGTTACCTGGCGGTCAATAAAAGGAATAATCAGGTAAATACCCGGTCCTTTTGTTGCGTGGTAACGGCCTAAGCGAAAAACGATGGCGCGCTGGTACTCTTGAGCAATCCGGACGCCCATCGCCACTAAAACAACGGCGATAAAAAGTATGATTAATAAAAACATGATATGAGATTTTTTTAAGTGGTCGCGCCCTGTTAGTTCCGGGAATATAATAACATTTAGGAAGGCTACAGGTTAACGATTGTTAAGTAAATGTATATACATTCCGGATGATTATTAAATATTTAAAAAGTATTTTTTGTTATAATTTTAACAAACGCTAAAAGTAGATTTGATTTCTATTCTCCTTTGCCCATGCAAAAACTCATAGATCTCAGCCACACCGTTTTTGACGGCCTAATTACCTACAAAGGCCTGCCTGCGCCTGTAATTTGCGATTACCTGAGTCGTGAAAACTCCAAACAGTTTTATGAAGAAGGAACCGAGTTCCAGATAGGTAAAATTGAAATGGTTACCAATACCGGTACTTATCTGGATTGCCCGTTTCACAGGTTTGAGCATGGTAAAGATCTTTCACAAATTGCTTTGGAACAGTGTGCGGCTTTGGAGGCCATTACTATAAACGCGGAAGGTGTTACCGCAGTTGGTAAAGAATATTTTGAGGGAAAAGAAATCCGTAACAAAGCTGTGCTTGTTTATACCGGTTGGGCAAAACATTGGAATACTCCTTTATATTTTGAAGGGCATCCATACCTTACTGCCGAAGCAGCGTTATATCTTGAAGAGGTCGGGGTTAAACTGGTGGGCATCGACAGCCATAACATTGATAATACAGAAGGTAAAACACGACCTGTTCATGCTACTTTACTGGGTGCTGAGATATTGATTTGTGAGCATATGTCCAACCTGGATAAATTACCCGAAAGTGGGTTTCAATTCAATGCGGTTCCGCCAAAAATCAAGGGAGCGGGAACGTTCGCTGTAAGGGCATACGCAAGGCTGGACTGATATGAACGAAGATCGGGTGGAAATGCAATGTGCATAAATGTTCCGTACCTATGGCACGGAAAAAATTCTTCAATTGTTGTTTCTACCAATGTTTAGTCCCTACGGGACTGCAATTGAGGAAATGATGGGTCGGAAATGCACCGTAGGTGCAAAATATCGGTAATTCCGACATCCGAAATCAAACCTACTTAACTCTTTTATAAATATCCATCAGGTTTCTGCCCATTTCTTTGTAGTCAAGACCATAGCCTACCACAAATTCATTTTCAATTTCAAAGCCTACATATTTTAGCTCGTCAATTTTTTTTATCAGGGCATTGGGTTTTAGTAGCAGGGAACACAGTTTTATCGAAGCCGGCTCTTTTAACTTTAATTTTTCAATTAAATAATGTGCCGTATTGCCGGTATCAACAATATCCTCAATAATTAATACTTCGCGCCCTTTAATATCAACACTAAAATCAATATCGTCCCTTATTTTTAAGGTGCTTTTTGTGCCGCCGTAGTAAGAGGCCAGTTTGGTAAAGGTAATTTCGCAGGGGATATCTATCTGCTTTATCAAATCAGCGATAAACAAAAAACTGCCGTTCAGTACACCAACAAATAAAGGTATGCAATGCCGGTAATCGCTATTTAACTGTACGCCAATTTCTTTGATGCGTTTTTCTATAGCCTCAGCCTTTATAAGGGGTTCAAATTCTAAGTCGGCTATTTTTGTTTTCATGCGACTAATCTAATTAAAAACTCGGAAAAATCAAGAGAGTCCGAAAGTCGGAAAAGTCCGGGAGCCCGAACGATAAGCATTTCTTCTTTCAGACTTTTCTGACTTTCGGACTTCCCGACTAATCAACAAAAAACTATCTTTACCCTTTACATGACGGATTACCAGGTTCATACTTTACCCAACGGCATCAGGATACTTTACAAACATGCGCAATCAACCATTACGCACTGCTGCTTTATCGTTAACGCGGGCTCGCGCGATGAAGGTGAGCAACAGATTGGCCTTGCGCATTTTATTGAGCATTTACTATTTAAGGAAACCGAACGCCGCAACACCAGCCAGATTCTTAACCGTCTTGAAATTGTTGGTGCCGATTTAAATGCTTATACCACAAAAGAGTACACCTGCATCCACGCTTCCCTGTTAAATCAACATTTGGAGCGGACATTGGATCTGTTTGAGGATATTCTGTTTCATTCCACTTTTCCGGAAGAAGAACAGGAAAAAGAAAGGGGAGTTATTTTGGACGAAATCGCATCCTACCTCGATCAGCCGGAAGAGGCGATACAGGATGATTTTGAAAACCTGCTATTTAAAGATCACCCGATTGGCAATAATATCTTAGGTACACCGGAGACGGTAGCGAAATTAAACGGCGCTGATATCAATGAGTTTATAACCGCAAATTATAACACTTCTGAAATGGTTTTTGCCGTTTTTGGCGATTATGATTTTAAAAAAGTTGTTAAACTTTTCGAAAAGTATTTTGGTGCCGTGTCGGTAAACAACAACAAAAAGCAAAGGGAAATACCTCAAAAAAATACCTTTGGTCACAATGTTTTTACCAAGCCTATTTCACAAACACACTGCATTATCGGTAACCAGGCCTACTCCTCATCGCATCATCATAAAAGCGGGTTGTTGTTATTAAATAATCTGCTTGGCGGCATGGGCATGAGCAGCCGGTTAAACCTGGAGATAAGGGAAAAATATGGCATCGCCTATACTATCGAATCGAATTATACAGCACTGACCGACACGGGGATTTTCTCTATCTACTTTGGTACGGACAATGAAAAGGCTGCAAAGGCAACAAAGCTTATACATAAAGAACTTAAAAAATTGCGCGAGAAAAAGTTAGGGACACTGCAATTACACCAGGCTAAAGAAAAATTTATCGGTCAGATTGCCCTGGCAGAAGAGAACCGGATGAGCGTGATTATTTCGATGGCGAAAAGCCTGCTCGATTTTAATTATGCAGATACGTTACAGCAGGTGTTTGATAAGATTAACGCAGCTACTGCCGAACAACTGCTGGAAATAAGCAATGAAATATTTGACGATAACAAGATGATTACGCTACTATTTGAGCCTAACCAATAAACCTGTATTTTTGTATAATGAAACCATCATAAGCTGCAAAAAATAAACGAGCTTATGATAGCTTCATTGCCACTAAAAAACAAATAATTTTAATGAAATTTCCAATAATTGCTTACGGCGACCCTGTACTAAGAAGAAAAGCTACTGCCATCGAACCTGATGAATACCCTCATATTAAAGAACTGATTGAAAATATGTTCGAAACGATGTATGGTGCCAGGGGTGTAGGTTTAGCTGCGCCGCAGGTTGGCATTTCGATGCGTTTGTTTGTTGTTGACGCTTCAGTATTTGAGGATGAGGACCCTGCATTAAAAGGGTTTAAAAAATCTTTTATCAACGCCATAATTTTGGAGGAAAGCGGCGAAGAATGGGCATTTAATGAAGGCTGCTTAAGCATACCTGATATAAGGGAAGATATTTACCGTAAAGCAACTGTTAAATTATCCTACTACGACGAGAATTGGAAACACCACGAAGAATCATTTTCGGGCCTGGCAGCGCGTGTTATACAGCACGAATATGATCATATTGAAGGTAAGCTCTTCACCGATAAACTTAGTCCTTTACGCAGGCGGTTGATCGAAAAAAGGTTGACTGATATTTCAAAAGGAATAGTGGATGTGGAGTATAAAATGAAGTTCCCGGCGGCTAAGAAAGGAAGATAACTAAATAGAGCCGAGGGAGTCAAGAAGCAAGAGTCAGGAGCCAGGAAAAGAGCTTTTAGTCTTCGGTCTTGGTTCTTACTTCTTGACTCCCTCGGCTCTCTTTATTAATTTCCGTTTACAACACCGCTCCCATTTGTAACACCGCGACTCTTATCGCCTTCTGATATTTCCTTTATCAGGCTGCCCCAATTAAAGGGATTTAATAGCGGGTTTGTAATTGAATGGGAATTTAAGATATTGTTATGAAAATCCTGGAAATTGTACATTTCAGGTCCGTCTCTTGGCAATGTACGTTCCAAAACTAGAATTGACGACCTGCTCATATTCTTTTTTGCCAACTCCAGGTCATCGTCGGCAATCTTCATCGATAAAAAATCCTTAGTAAATTCCTCGACCGTGGCCCAGGGGAATACGTGAAAAACCGGTAGGTTAATTATCTGTGGTTTTAGAGAAACTTCAAGTGTATAACTTTTGGAAGCTACATTTGATGGTATAATCACGGTTATTGGCGCATAACCTACACATGTAAAACGAATGGTATCCTGCTCGTGCGCAACAAAAGAGAAATACCCCATATAGTTGGATAGGTTAACCTGGTTTTGCCAGGAGGTATTTACTATACTCACGTACGGAACAGTAACCCGGGAACTGTCGGCATTATGAACAATACCGGTAAATTGCACTATCGGCCTTTCCTGCTTTTGAGCAAAAGCGGTTACAGCTGCAAATAAGAACAACAACAGACCAATTATCTTTTTCATTTACCAATTAAACGGCGGGTTTATTAATAGGTTGCCCGTAAATTTTAACTCGTTTTTATACAAAAGTAATCCATTGCAGCAAGCCGAACGCCAATTTAACAAAACTTAACATTATCTCAAATTTTCTGGCAGTACAGCGTTCGGGTCGTCAATATCGGTTAGGTTTATAGCTTCAACCGCGGTCACGTCAGGCACGGCTTTTTTAATTGCTTCTTCAATCCCGGCCTTTAATGTCATGATACTCATTGGGCACGACCCGCACGACCCGAGCAATTTCAACTTAACAACATTATCTTTAGTAATCTCTTCTACCGAAACGTTCCCCCCATCCGTCAATAAATACGGTCTTATCGTATCCAATGCCGCTTCAACCTGATCTGATAAACTCATTTGTTTCAATTTATTAAGTAAAGTTATTAAATATTTACCAAACTTTTATCATCCAACGCTTTGGCGTTGCAAATAGCCACCTGTTGAGCTACCTTTTTAGCCATTTCCAAAAAAGCTTGCGTCATAACGCCCTCGGTTTCGAGCACTATTGGTTTTCCGGCATCACCAGAATCACTTATACTTTTTACCAGCGGTATCTCGCCTAAAAACGGAACATGCAGCTGTTCAGCAAGTTTCTTTCCCCCTCCCTGGCCAAAAATGTAATATTTGTTTTCGGGCAACTCAGCGGGAGTGAAGTACGACATGTTTTCGACTATTCCCAAAATGGGTACATTAATGGCATTCATCATAAACATTCCAATTCCTTTTTTTGCGTCAGCCAACGCAACATTCTGCGGAGTGGTTACAATTACAGCTCCGGTTACCGGGAAAGTTTGTGTTACAGTAATATGTATATCGCCCGTTCCCGGCGGAAGATCAACTACAAGGTAATCCAGTTCGCCCCAATCAGCATCATTAAAGAGCTGCTTAACCGCCGTTGAAACCATAGGTCCGCGCCATGGCACGGGTTGATTAGGATCAGTGAAAAATCCTATCGATAGTAACTTAATGCCATATTTTTCAATTGGTTCAATACGGGTTTTGCCGTCAACCTGGCTCGCTCTGGGTTTTGCCCCTTCCAGTCCAAACATAATGGGAATAGAAGGTCCGTAAATATCCGCATCAATCAAACCTACTTTTGCACCAGTTTGGGCGAGACTTAGGGCAAGGTTTACCCCAACTGTGGATTTTCCTACCCCACCCTTACCAGAAGCAACCGCAATTATATTTTTAACACCCGGCACCCCGGTATTTTTTTGAGAAGTAACCCTCGATGTCATGTTTATTTGCACTTCAGCATCTTTACTGATAAAGTACAGAATAGCATTTTTACAGGCATTCTCAATCATCGCCTTAAGGGGGCAGGCGGGAGTGGTTAATATTACCGAGAAACTAATCCTATTGCCCTCAATGTGAATATCTTGTATCATATTAAGAGTGACCAAATCTTTCTTAAGGTCCGGTTCCTCTACGTTGCTTAGCGCCTGTAAAACTTGTTCTTTAGTAATGATCATAACTACTTACAAATTTACTAAAACGGTCGTAAATAGTGTCATGCTAATGATAAAATGAATTATCGCACAAAAGACAATGTTCGAGGCTGTTACCCCGGGTTTATTTAAGCTGCGATGTTTAAAAATTAAGAATTAGTGATCAGCGCTGGAACGCTTTTTGTAAACTTCTTGCTACAATAAATCAATCATCACAAATACTAATGTTCACTCATACCCTAATTAAATGACCAGGAAATGGCTCGCCATTTTGCTGGCGCTATGTTTTCTTTCTTGCAAAAAAGAACTGATAAACCCCAGCCTTCCTCCGGTTTATAGTTTCCCTGAGGTAAATAACCTCCCTGCTGGTTATTATTTCCCCCTAACAGTAACGGTCGACCAAAACACCCTGGGCTATAAGATACCGTCAAATTTTGAAGGTTTGAGCTATGAGACAGGGCTATTAACTGAGAGTCCCGAATTTTTAAATGAAAACAATAAAACGCTTATTCAACTAATAAAAAATCTCGGCAACGGCATTTTACGCATCGGCGGCAACAGCAGTGATAAAACTGATTGGACTGGAACCACCCGCGTTCCCGGCACCGATGTTAAAGCGCTCACGACGTCAGATATTGATCGCTTGTCGGCATTTTCACGCGCCATAGGCTGGCAGGTGATGTTCGGTTTAAACCTGGCGAAATATGATCCGTCAACGGCTTCAAATGAAGCAAAATATGTGCGCAATAGTCTTAAGGGTAATTTATATGCTTTGCAATTCGGTAATGAGCCTGACGTTTTCAGGCTAGGGCCGCGTTCTTCTAAATATAATTATAAAAACTATCAGCAGGAATGGGAAACCTACTTATCTGCCGTAAAAAAAATGGCGCCGAACGTTGCTTTTGCTGGCCCGGATGTTACTCCATTCAATAATGACTGGATAAAATGGTTTGCAGCAAATGAAAACAAAAACATAACGCTTATGGACGGGCACTACTATGTAACCGGGCCGGCATCCGATTCATCTATTACTTGTCGCAACATTTTAACTGATAACCCTAAATTAACCGGTTACCTCTCATCGTTGTATAGTGAGTCGGCCAAATATAACTTGCCTTTCCGTATCTCGGAATGTAACAGCGTTTGGGGTGGCGGTAAACGTGGCGTTAGCGATACTTTTGCCTCGTCATTATGGGCGCTCGATTTTATGTGGACCGTAGCCGAAAACAGGGGGCAGGGCATCAATTTCCACGGCGGTGGTAACTGGTTTCGTTATTCACCTATCGGTGTCGATAATGGAGAATTTAGTGCAAGGCCCGAATATTATGCTATGCTGGCCTTTAAATATGGCGCCACAGGTCAAACAATTATTCCGGCAACCATCAGTAAACCCTGGTTCAATATCAGCGTTCATGCCTGTGTTAATTCAAACAACACCTATTCTGTAACCATAATTAACAAAGAGATACTCAAACAATTTTCGGTAAAAATACTGTTAAACAAAACCGCGTCAACCGTTCAAGTGGCCAGGTTGGCCGCGCCTTTAATAAATTCGGCAACGGATGTTACTTTTGCAGGAAGCTCTGTAAATACTGACGGAACTTTTAAACCGGCAATTACCGAACAATCCACTCCTAATCAGAAAAGCTTTGTCGTGACGATCCCGGCTTTGAGCGCTGCGGTGATAACAGTACAATAACAGCGCGGTTGAATGACGATATAATAATTAACGATCGATTGGATAAATCAGAGTGGCGATATCAAACCCCCATTTCCGATAACCATTTGAGTTAAAATGTACTTCGTCGCTATAAGGTGAACGTAGTTGTTTGATGCTTGCTTCAATATCGAAAACATCCAATGATAATTCATGAGCCACAGATCTCGCTGCCAATCTATAAGGATTAATTTGTTTATCATCGTTTTCAAGATAGGGAGGAATGCATAGTATAACCCAGGCACCCTGATCTACCCTCCTTTGGGCCAAAAGTTCAAGTTGTTTTTTATAGGTATCTGCGGGAACTATACCCGAAGTATATCCCGCATAATTGTAAGCATCATTGGTTCCATATTCAATAATGCAAATATCGGCCGATGTGCTGTCTTTCCATCTTTCAATTGCTTCGGTAGTTCTATCGCCCGGGAACCCCCTGACTGACAAAATAACTTTATGATTGTTCAACGCATGGAGCATAGACGAAGGGTATTGATATTCAGCCCGCGTAATAGCACCGGAAAAGCCAATCGACGCCGAAACCGTATCCGAACCTTTAATATTTTCGCCATAGGTTAAACTTGTCCCTTCGCAGGCTATTTTAATAAACAGACCTGATTTGGACTTTTCAATGATGCTTTTTTTGTTGGCGATGTTTTGTGTGCCGAGTATGGGGTCATTTTTTCTGCATGATAAATAAAATACAGGAATGAGAATGGCAGCAATTGTGATATTTTTAACCATGTACTAAAAATTCGGAAAATCAGTTTAAGTTGGTAAGTGACAAACTACTAATCTACTGAAAAAGGTATAATTACTCTGATATATTTTCCTGATTTCATAATTCTGTTATTATATTTACAAAGCTATACCTTGCCATAATGACATATATATAATCACTTGTAACAACGGTATATGTTTTGTGCTCTAAATTGTAATTTAAACCGCTTAAATCTTAAAAAGAACTATCGTGAAGCCGTTATGTGCTGCCAGTTAAAATAAACAAACAACATATAATGGCTTCATAACATAAAAACAATTAAACTCATGAAAAATTTACTAATAGTACTGGCCGTTATCATTCTTATCTGCCTGATAGGAGGATGCAGCTATAATGGTATGGTTTCAAAAGAAGAGACCGTAAAAGCCAGGTGGGGATCCGTTGAATCGCAATACCAGCGCCGGTCTGATCTTATACCTAACCTGGTTGCCACTGTAAAAGGTGCTGCTAACTTTGAAAAGAGCACTTTAGTTGATGTTACCAACGCGCGCGCCAGAGCCACATCTATACAAGTTGATCCAACCAAACTTGATCCTGAAACCATACAAAAATACCAGGCCGCTCAGGGACAGTTGAGCACCGCGCTGGGGCGACTATTGGTTGCGTCTGAAAACTATCCAGCGCTAAGGGCCAACGATAATTTCACAGCTTTACAGGCTCAGCTTGAGGGTACAGAAAATCGCATTAATGTAGCCCGGATTGATTACAACAGCGCGGTTCAGGATTATAACACCACCGTTCGCTCATTTCCGGCGGTTATTACAGCTAAACTTTTTGGATTCAATGAAAAGGGCAGTTTCCAGGCCGAAGCAGGCGCAGATAAAGCTCCAAAAGTTTCATTTTGACGATGATTTCGCCGATTGTTAATCCTTTACGTGATAAACAATCCTCAAATAATCGGTGAAATCACAATAAAAAATCTGTGTAATCTTAAAAACTATGGCAATATTTAACGAAGAGGAGCAGCAGCGGATACGAACTGCGATTGAAAATGCCGAAAAACGCACTTCCGGACAGTTAAAGGTTTGCATAGAAAAAAAATGTAGCGAAAATGTGCTAGACCGCGCCGCAAAGTATTTTCATCAGTTAAACATGCATAAAACCAAACTGCGAAACGGCGTACTCATTTATTTAGCTACCGTCGACCGCAAATTTGCTATTATAGGCGATGCAGGAATAAACAAGGTTGTTCCCGAAAATTTTTGGGATAATACCAAAGAGGATATGCTTAAACACTTTAAATATGGCAACCTTGTAGAAGGAATTGTAACAGGTGTTGAAATATCCGGCGAACACCTGCAGAAATACTTCCCTCACAATTCTGATGGCACTAACGAGCTTCCGGATGATATTGCGTTTATGGATGGCAATTAAACCTAAAATGATGTTAAAAAAAATCGCATTACTCATTACCCTGCTGTTAACGGCTGTTATGGCTTTTTCGCAGCCATTTCCCCCAAAATCAAATACCCTTGTAACAGATTATACCAACACCCTTTCGGACGGCGATAAACAACAATTGGAACGTAAACTCGTCGCATTTGATGATTCTACGTCCACCCAAATTGCTGTGATTATTATCAAATCAGTTGGAGAATACGATATTAACGAATATGGCACTAAACTTGGCCGAGCCTGGGGCATTGGGCATCAAGGGAAAAATAATGGCATATTAATATTGGTGGCGATTGATGACCATAAGGTTACTATCCAAACCGGCTACGGCGCCGAGGGGGCAGTACCTGATATAGTAACGCACGAAATTATTCAAAATGATATTACCCCGCGGTTTAAGCAAAATGACTATTATGGGGGGCTAAACTCAGCTACCGATGATTTGATTAAGTATATGAAGGGCGAGTATAAAGCCCCCAAGAAACCGGCACACGCTGAAAATGACAACGCCGGCGGAATTTTCATACTCATCTTTATAGTTGTAATTATATTAATTATCGTATTTAGAGGCCGGGGCGGCGGTGGCCAGATCATTGGCGGCAGAGGCGGTGCAAGTCCGTTCTGGTGGTTCCTGGGCGGCACTATACTTGGGCGTGGAAGTGGTGGCTGGGGTGGTTTCTCGGGCGGTGATGGCGGCTTCGGTGGTGGAGGAGGAGATAGCGGCGGCGGTTTTGGCGGCTTTGGCGGCGGCGACTTTGGTGGTGGCGGATCAAGCGGAAGCTGGTGATATTAGTTCATGGTTAAGAGTTATAGTGTTTTTCTGTCATTGACATTTACTACTTTAGCCCAATTTTACTATGAACTATGAACCATCATCTATGAACTACAAAAATCTTATCTGGAAAAAATTATCATCGCACTATATTCATAAAGGCCCATGGGCAACGCTTCGCACCGACAAATGTGAAATGCCCAACGGGCACATAGTTGAAGACTACTATGTTTTAGAATACAGCAATTGGGTAAATGCTGTTGCCGTTACCGAAGACAATAAAATTTTAATGGTAAATCAATACCGCCACGCGGCGGAGATTGTTTCTCTCGAAATTCCCGGTGGTGTAATTGATGCCGGCGAGTTGCCCGAACAAGCCCTGCACCGCGAATTGCTGGAAGAAACAGGTTATTTGTTTAATGATTTTGAGTTGCTTTGCACGGTGTATGCAAACCCATCAACTGCCGATAACCATACTTATTGTTACCTGGCAAAGGGCGGTAAAAAGGTTCAGGAACAAGCGTTAGACGAGCAAGAAGAAATAATTGTGGAAACTTTTACTATTGCGGAGGTTAAGCAATTACTTGCTGCCAATAAAATAGCCCAGGCTTTACATTGCACCGGGCTATTTTATGCGCTGATGAAATTAGGTGAGTTATAAACGTACTGTACTGGTAAAATACTATGGAACTATTGAAACTGTTAGTTTACGGATACAGTTGTTATTTTTATCAGCTACGTAAATATTGCCGTTTGCATCTATAGCAATTCCCTGCGGATTATTGAACTGGGCGGTTGCACCCGATCCATTTACAAATCCTGCAATGTTGGCGGTACCTGCTAAAATGTATAGTACGCTGTTAGTTGTATATTCCAGTATCCTGCCTCCTTCGTCGGTAATATATAGGTTGCCCTGACCATCAATTGCTATACCAGATGGATAATTAAGCATCGCCGATTGTTTGGGGCCCCCGGCTATGGTCGTTACCACCTGGGCCGGTGTAATTTTACGAATAGCTGCGTTACCCTGGTCAGACACATAAAGATTACCGGTTGCATCAACGGCAACGCCTGTTGGCCCGTTGAGGAATGCCGCTGCGCCCGTAGCATCTAAATAACCGGCGGTTTTTGTTCCCGCCATTGTAACCACTCTCCCGGCGGCTGTAATTTTCCGGACTACGTTATTACCGCGGTCAGCCACGTAAATATTGCCTTGAGCATCGATTGCTAAACCCTGGGGGTTATTAAACCGGGCCAGTGAATCTGACTTACTTGCTAAAGTACCTGTATTTGCCGCGCCATTCAGGTAACCGGCTACTCCAGTACCGGCGTAATTGCTTACCACTCCTCCTGGAGTAATCTTGCGGATCATATTATTGCCAAAATCAGACACATATACGTTACCCTGGCCATCAACTACCACGCCAACGGGACTATAAAACTCAGAAGTTGAAGCGGCGCCATTCACGTATCCGAGTAATCCGTTTCCAGCTATTGTACTTGTAACTCCGCCTGGTGTAACAGCGCGAACGTAGTTATTGAAAGAATCCGACACGTAAATATTATTTTTACTATCCACGGTAACGCCTTGCGGATTATTAAACAACGCACCTGGTCCCGAACCATCAACATATCCTGAATTTCCATTTCCAACGAAAGTTGTGACTGTTGTATTTACGGCCGCTAAGTTAGACGGAGTGGTAAATTTTATTATACTTCCGTAACCGGTACCTGCGCTATTTGTGGCATAAGCCCTTACATAATAAAGCGTATTCGGCGTCAAATTGGTTATGTTGCTTATAAAAGCCGGTTGAAATATACCAAGAGTACTTACAGGGTCGGTGGTCTTGCTATCTGCTAATGTAGGTGTTTGGTTAGTTGAACTATAACAAACACCGTTTGCCGACAATACTCCATTACCATACGAGGTAAGTATCCCACCGCTTTCTGCTGAAGTTGATGTTACGTCGATAATGGTGCCTGCTGTTGTAATTGCCGGTATGGTAACGCCGGAGGTGGTTGCGGTAGAACTCTTCTTACAGCTTACAGATAATAAAGCCAAAGAAAAAACGGTTGATAAATAAATTATCTTTAAGTAGGGGTATTTCATTAACAAACAATAAGGGGTAAAAAAATCTGTTTCAGGTAGCTAAGTTATGTTTAATTACGGCCAATTATAGCTTTTATAACAGGCAGATAAATAATTTTAACAAATATTAACATCACATGCGCGTTGGTATGGTTTTTATAAAAGCAATTACCCGCAAATTTAATACGATTTTAAATTATTGAAAGCGTATTAGTTTAAAACCACGCCCGAATTTTACTGTTGTTTATCTTACTATGAAAACAGTAATATTTCTATGCGTATTCCTTTTATGCGGAATATGTTATGGCCAACAAACGGCGAATTTATCTCATGGAAAAATTTTTGGCGCAAAACCGGATATTACCGGAATGATGGATGCTTCGAAAGTGGAAGCCCACATGGACAAGAAAACCAGGATAAGCGTAACTATTAAAGGAAAGGTGCTGAAAGTAACCCAACCAAAAGGTGGATGGTTTGAAATAGACGCGGGTAATGGAAAAATAATAAACGCTCATTTTAAGAACTATGATGTTACGATTCCCTTTGAATTAAAAGGCAAATACGTAATTGCAGATGGAGTAGCACAAAAACAGTTCATTGCCGACGATCAGCAGCACCTTGCGGGAGATACCGCAACAGGTAAGAAGCAACATTCCTTTAAGACAAATCCGAAGGAAAAATTAACTTTTGAGGTAAGCGGGTTGATGGTGGAATGAGCTCAAAGCAGGAAAAACAAAGCAGAAAGCTTTGTTTTTCCTGCTTTGGTCTTTCAGCCTTAAGCTTTCTTTAACGGCTTAAGTACATGGATTTCTCCTTATACAGATGCCTGAAATAGGGATCCTGCAGGTTGGGTATAAATCTTATGGCTTCTCCAGTCGATTTCATTTCCGGCCCAAGTTCTTTACTAACCTCGGGGAATTTATCGAACGAAAATATTGGTTCCTTTATGGCGTATCCCCATAGCTTGCGCTCTATTGTAAAATCTTTCAATTTATTCACGCCGAGCATCACTTTTGCGGCAATGTTTATATAAGGCACATCATATGCTTTTGCTATAAACGGAACGGTGCGCGAAGCCCTCGGGTTAGCTTCAATTACGTATACCTTATCATCTTTAATAGCAAACTGTATATTAAGCAGGCCCAGTACATTTAATGCCTTGGCTATCTTAACAGAATATTCTTCCATCTGACTGATGGCATTGTCAGACAAATCGAATGGCGGCAATACTGCGAATGAATCACCCGAGTGGATACCTGCGGGTTCAATATGCTCCATCATCCCAACTATGTGAACGTCATCGCCGTCGCTGATAGAGTCCGTTTCGGCTTCCGCAGCACGGTCAAGAAAATGGTCAATGAGCACACGGTTTCCGGGAAGGTTGCGCAACAGACTAACTACTGCTTTTTCAAGGTCTTCATCGTTAATAACAATGCTCATGCCCTGCCCGCCCAATACATAGCTTGGCCTTACCAACACAGGGTAACCAACTTTATGGGCTACTTCCAATGCTTCTTCAGCACTTTCAGCAACTCCGTATTTTGGATAAGGGATTTCCAGTTCCTTTAATAGATCCGAAAAACGGCCACGGTCTTCGGCAATGTCCATATCGTTAAATGAGGTACCGATGATTTTTATGCCATGTTCATGCATTTTTTCGGCCATCTTTAACGCCGTTTGTCCGCCAAGTTGAACAATAACACCGTATGGTTTTTCAAGTTCAATTATCTCTCTTACATGCTCCCAGTAAACAGGCTCAAAATATAGCTTGTCAGCCATATTAAAATCGGTCGAAACTGTCTCCGGGTTGCAGTTGATCATTATCGCTTCGAAACCAGATTCTTTTGCAGCAAGCAGACCGTGCACACAGCTATAGTCGAACTCAATGCCCTGCCCTATGCGGTTGGGTCCTGAGCCTAAAACAATTATTTTTTTCTTATCGGATGCGATGGATTCGTTCTCACCTTCGTAAGTTGAATAGTAGTATGGTGTTTTTGCAGGGAATTCAGCAGCGCAGGTATCTACCATTTTATAAACCCTGCGAATGCCTAAACTGGTTCTTCGCTGGTAAACGTCTTCTTCGGTTACATTACCTAAAACGTGAGCAATCTGCACATCCGAAAATCCTTTTTGCTTTAATGCGATGAAGAACTCTTCCGGAATGTTATTTAATGAATACCGGCGCAGTTCATTTTCCAGGTTTACCACTTCCATTATCTGGTTTAAAAACCAGCGGTCAATTTTAGTAGCCTTTCTTACAGACTCAATCGGCACACCCAGGCTCAAGGCATCATAAACGTGGAACAACCTATCCCAGCTTGGATGCTCCAGGCTGGCCATTATTTCTTCCAGGTTGCGGCTTTGGCGGCCATCAGCTCCTAACCCTGCACGGCCAATTTCTAAACTCTGACAAGCTTTTTGCAGTGCTTCAATAAAGCTGCGGCCTATAGCCATTACCTCGCCCACCGATTTCATTTGAAGGCCAAGCTCTTTATTTGATCCTTTAAATTTATCGAAGTTCCAACGCGGAACTTTTACAATCACATAATCCAGCGTAGGCTCAAAATAGGCGGATGTTGTTTTTGTGATCTGATTTTCTATTTCGTCAAGGTTGTAACCAATGGCCAGCTTTGCAGCTATTTTGGCAATTGGGTAACCTGTTGCTTTTGATGCCAGCGCCGATGAGCGCGAAACACGTGGATTAATCTCTATAGCTATAATGGCTTCATCAGCAGGGTTTACTGAAAACTGCACATTACATCCACCGGCGAAGTTGCCTATAGCACGCATCATTTTAATGGCCTGGTTACGCATTTCCTGGTAACAGCGGTCGCTAAGCGTCATAGGAGGTGCAACGGTTATCGAGTCACCGGTATGTATCCCCATCGGATCAAAGTTCTCGATAGCGCAGATAATGATCACATTATCATTATTATCACGTAACAGCTCAAGCTCAAATTCTTTCCAGCCTAAAACAGCCTGTTCAACCAAAACCTCGTGCGATGGCGATGCCTGCAAGCCGCGGCTCAGTAATGCGTCGAAATCTTCTTTTTTATGAACAAAGCTTGCGCCCTTACCACCGAGCGTATAGCTGGGGCGGATAACCAGCGGAAAGCCAATTTCCTGCGCAGCTTCCTTACCCTCCAAAAACGAATTGGCAATTTTCGAAGTAGCCACACCCACACCAATATCCACCATCAATTGGCGAAAAGCTTCCCGGTTCTCCGTTTTCTCAATGGCAGCTATATCAACACCAATAATTTTTACATTGTGTTTGGCCCATATCCCGCGCTCGGCTGCTTCAATACAAAGGTTTAACGCCGTTTGGCCGCCCATTGTGGGCAATACAGCGTCAATCTTTTGCTCCGTTAATATTTTTTCAATGCTTTCGCATTCAAGCGGCAAAAGGTATATATGATCGGCTATCACCTTATCCGTCATTATAGTAGCAGGATTGCTATTGATAATTGACACGGATATTCCTTCTTCTTTTAATGAGAGGGCTGCTTGCGAACCGGCATAATCAAATTCACAAGCTTGTCCGATAATAATAGGACCTGAACCGATAATTAAAACAGATTTTATTGAGGAATTTTTGGGCATGGGCTTTTTTAATTCAAAAGTATTTGATCGCGTATGCCTTAAAACAGATAGATTACCAAATTAATCTACCGAAACCGAAATACCAAACCTATATTTCATGGCCTTCGCGTCGGGGTGCAAAGATAGAAAAATAAGGCGGTTTGGCCTTTAATTTTTATTTTTTGTTTCGAATGCCTTTCCGAAGCATAAAAAAGGGTGTTTTCCTCCCATAATTATACGGTAAACCAAAAGGTCGAGCCCTCGCCTACTATGCTGTCTACCCCTATTTCACGGTGATGCCGCTTGATAATCTCGGACGAAATATATAGGCCCAGGCCAATTCCCGAAAAAGATTGCGAAGTATTTTCCACCCGGTAAAAGCGATCGAAAATGTTTTCAATTTTATCTGCAGCTATACCGATGCCCTTGTCGATGACCGAAACTTTTATTAAACCGGTATCATTTTTCCCAAATGATACAGTCACCCTTTCATATTCGGGCGAGAATTTAAATGCGTTGGTTACAAAATTAGCCAATACCTGTTCAATACGTTTCCGGTCGGCAGTAACCAGTAGTCCGGGATCGCCAATAACTTCAACCTGATGTTTGTTTTCTTCTGTCTGGCAATGTTCCACAGTTTCATTTATCAGTTCCGAAATATTAAACTCCGTTTTAACCAGCTCCAGTCTTCCGGCTTGTATACGCGTAACATCTAAAAGGTCGTTAACAATTGCCGTGAGCTTGTTCACTTGCTTCGCCGCTTTATTTACAAATGGTGCTGCGGTTTCAAAGGTGTCATTTTTTTCCGCCATTCTTTGCAGCAGTTGTAGCGATGCCTTTACGCTTGTTATAGGTGTTTTTAGCTCGTGGCTGGCGATACTCATAAATTCATCTTTCTTAGCCATCAATTCTTCGGCGGCCAGTTTTAGCACCTGCTGACGTTCGGCGTATTGCTCCGCTTTTTTTCTTTCTTCAATCTCGGACTCCAGCTGTTCAACAGTACGCAGCTTATTAATCAGTGGAAGTATTTTATATAATGCGAATATGGTAAAAATGGAAACAATGCCCGTGGCTAATCGCACCAATGCACTCAAACGGTAGGCGGGCCACCAAAATATAATGGCGTCTACCAAATGTGTAGTTCCACACAATAAAATGAATGCTATAAACAGCCAGAATATTTTGGGGAAGGGGATATCTTTACGATTTTTTAAAATACGAAACAACAGAAAAGGGATAACAAAATAGGCTGCCCATATAGATATGTCCGATACGATGTACAGCCAGCCATGAAAATCAGACCATGTGCCGCAATGCCAGCGCGGGGGCCAGTCGGTAGTACTAAATAGCTGTGAAAAAAAGTCCTTAACCTGCTGGAACAGGCCGGCTTTGAATTGTGTGTTATTTAACTGATGTGAGCGGCATAAAGAATCGCAAACCGTTTTCGATCTGGATAATGGTTCGCCGGGTTTATCAAACATAGAATAGTTTTGTAAATACAAAACGTTATACGGCTTATTGAAGCAAAAGTTAAATAAGTTATCACAAACTACACTTAATCTTATAAAATTGTAAATTCCTTGCCGGGCCGAACATTAATTTGCATCCGTTATTACTTATTGTTCATTTTTCATCTGACAATTAGCATTTTAAAATAATTTTTTTACCTTTGCATCCCCGCAGAAAGAACTCCGGGGCTATGTTGAATACATAAAAAAATAAAATGGCAACTAAAATCAGACTGCAAAGACACGGTAAAAAAGGAAAACCTTTTTACTACATCGTGGTAGCGGATGCGCGTGCTCCAAGAGACGGACGCTTCATTGAACGTTTAGGTTCATACAACCCAAACACAAATCCTGCAACTATCGACATTAATTTCGACAAAACCCTTGATTGGGTAAACAGTGGCGCACAACCTACAGATACCTGCCGCGCTATCTTATCGTACAAAGGAGTGTTATACAAGAAACACTTACAAGGAGGCCTTAAAAAAGGCGCTTTGACCGAAGATCAGGTTGAAACCAAGTTCCAGGAGTGGATTGATCACAAAGACGGCAAGATTACCGGCAAAAAAACAGGCTTGGTTTCTGCTAAAGAAGACGCTCGTAAAGCTGCTTTAGCTGCTGAAGCTAAAAAGAAAGAGGCAAAAGCAGCGGCTATCGTTGCTAAAAACACGCCTCCAGTGGAAGAAGTTGAAGCTCCTGCGGAAGACGCCGCTACTGAAACAGAAGCTGCTGAATAATTGATATTCAAAATTTATTTGAATGGCGAAGCAACTGAAACAGGTTCTTCGCCATTTTCATTTTATACCAATTATTAAAAGACATGTTAATTGAAGATTGTTTTAGAATAGGAAGTATCTTAAAAACCAAGGGCCTGAAAGGTGAACTGCATATTTATGTGGATTTTGAAGGCATTGAAAATATAAAGATCAGTACTATTTTTATTGAGACTGCCGGTAAACTGGTGCCATACTTCGTCAGAAGCATAAAATATCTTCAAAAAAATGCAGCTTATCTTGTTTTAGAAGAAATTGACACCATTGAAAAAGCATCTTTGCTTGTAAAAAAGAATATTTACCTATCCAACAAACTAAAACCTAAAAAGAAAAAAAGTGAATTCACCCTCATGGACCTAAAAGGCTTCATGGCAATTGATGAAAACGAAGGGGAATTAGGCATAATAACCGATATACACCAGTACCCTAAACAGTTGATAGCTGCCGTTACCTACAAAAATTGCGAAGTGCTTTTTCCGTTGAATGAAGAAATTATAAAAGGCATAGATGTGGTTAGTGAGATTGTAACAGTTGATTTGCCCGAAGGTTTGCTGGATATTTATCTGGATTAAGTTTGATATTATTTAATCTATTCTCATTTAAAAACCATCGACAAGCCAAAACTCGTCATCGCAATGACAAATTGTATATCATTATTATTGACCTCCTGTATTCAAATACACCGCCAAATTATTGATACTCTTCGCTACTACGCCTATCTGCGACTGTGCCTCAGTCCAGTTGCGTTGTTCAATTGCTTCACGTATTCCCGGTAAAGTTTTTACGCCATAGCCGGTATAAAATCCCGGAGCATAAATAGTATGCTTAAACCATGGGCGGCGTGGCAAGCCATCAACAGATAAGAGTTGCTGCTCAGCATGAAAAAGTATTTGATTAAAATGATCATGATCTGCTGTTGTTTGCGATGTTGTTGTCCAGATTGATGCTAATTTATCTGCGCTTTTCTTTAATGAATCCAAAGCTGTTTTTAAAGGGGTAAAGTCAAGCTTAGGCACATCTGCTTTGGCAACAGGCGACTTTTCGTGTTTGGTTGGATCAGTAGCAAGTGCAAAATCATTTGATTTGATCAGCTGATTTTCTATCTCAGTATTTTCGCGCGTTTTATCCGTTAGCTCACTTAGTTCGGTGGCATATTTATCAATGGTGGTGTAAAGATTCCTGAAATCAAATGGCAGCACGTCGGCATCAGCCATACGCAAAACAGCATGGCCTGCGGTTTTTGATAGTGCTACGCCGTACTCAAAACTTGGATCTTTGAACCGTTTATAATTATCAAATGAATCATAAATGGAGTGGTACTCGCCGCCATCGTTTTCACCACCAAAGGCAAGGTCTAAGGTCGGGATACCCAGGTGTTGTAAAAATGAAGAGTAATCAGAACCGGAACCCAATGATTCCAATTGACCGCCTTTCCTGTCTAATATTTCTTTTTTTTCTTTTGTTGTCGACGCGCTCACCAGGTCCCTGGCTTTCCTGCGGTCGAATATGCTTACGTTAGTTTGTGGATCAGTTATGCTTTGGGTTATCTCGTCCATAAAAGTTTCCAGCGCCTGCGACCCGCCTGTATTTAAAAATCCCCTACCGTTATCATCCGAATTTACATAAACTACTGCTTTCTGCTGCAATTCCTTATCGTGATCTTCGGCATATTCGGTGGAACCTATTAAACCCGGTTCTTCGCCATCCCACGAGCAATAGACAATGGTGCGTTTCGGTCTCCAACCGGTCTTCAACAAATCGCCCAGTGCCTTCGCTTCATCCAGCATAGCTGATTGTCCGCTGATCGGGTCGTTAGCTCCATTTACCCACGCGTCATGATGATTGCCACGCATCACCCATTCGTCGGGCCAAACGGAACCTTTTATTTTAGCAATCACGTCATAAGCCGGCACTAAATCCCAATTAAATTCAAGTTTTAAATGCACCATTGCCTTACCAGGGCCAACATGGTAAGTTATAGGCAGCGAACCCTGCCAATCACGCGGAGCAACTGTTCCGTCTAGTGCAGCCAACAACGGCTGGGCGTCGTGATAGCTTATGGGCAGCACCGGAATCTTTAATATAGTTGTAGCATCTTTTCTGTCTAAACGCTTTGCGTTCCTGGTAGCACCAACACCCGGTGTAAGCGGGTCGCCGGGATAAATTACCATATCCATCACCGAGCCACGCTGAACCCCGTATTCACTTTTATAGGCACCTTTTGGATATACCTCTCCCGCCGTATAACCATCATCCATAGGATCCGAGTAAATAATACAGCCAATGGCGCCATGTTCGTATGCTACTTTTGGTTTTATCCCACGCCACGAACGGCCGTATTTGGCGATTACAATTTTACCCTTCACATCGATGCCTATTTTCGAAAGTTTTTCATAATCATCCGGCAAACCATAGTTTACAAATACAAGCTGGCCACTTACATCGCCATCAGCGCTCCACGCATTATAAGTGGGAAGCTGGTTTGCCTGGCCAGATGTGGCGTCTTCGGGCAAGCCCGGTTCTTTTAATATAGCGTGATAAGTTGTGGGTGACGTTAACTCGAGCACGCGGGTTTTTGGCGTGGGGAAAAGTACCGTATAGGTTTCGATATGAGCATCAAGCCCATAGCTTTTATATTTTTGAAGTATTTTTTCGGCAACAGCTTTACTACCAGGAGATCCTAAGTTGTGCGGAAAGGCAGAGAGCTCTTTAATCGTTTCGCCAATCCGCGGAGCGCTCAGAGAGGCATCGAAAGCTTGTTCTGTCAGCAACTCTTTAGCTGCTGATGCATCGGTAAAACCTGAAACTCTTTTTTGCTGCGCTTGCGCTATGGTGCATACGATTAGTAAACCAAGGGTAATAGTTTTCTTCATTTTGGGGATGGTATGATGCGTGAAAATAGAGATTTTAAAATGGAAGAGCAAATGTGCAGATGTGCGGATATGCAAATGAAAAATAGATTTCTAAAAGTAAGGCTTATAGTTTTTACATCTGAAATCTGCACATTCACACATCTGCATATCAAACCAATTCTTTCACAAACTCCTCCATTGCCGCTCCCGGATCTTCCTGCTTCATAAAATTTTCGCCAATCAAAAAGCCACTGAAGCCCACAAGCTTAAGTTGTTTAATGGTTTCCGGGTTGCTGATGGCGCTTTCTGATATTTTCAAAAATTCCGCAGGGATATGATCAGCCAGTTTAAAGGATGTTTCAACAGAAACTGAAAAATCGGCGAGGTTACGGTTATTTATGCCAATGGCATCGAGGTTGGGATTAATGCTTCTTTCCAGCTCTTCCAGGTTATGTACTTCCAATAAAACATTTAGCCCAAGGTCTTTTGCCAGTGAAGCAAGCTTTTGAATTTCGGTTGGAGTGAGAATAGCAGCTATCAATAATATGATATCTGCTCCTAACGACTTAGCTTCAACAACCTGGTATTCATCAATCATGAAATCCTTACGCAGAACTGGGATAGTATTGTTTTGACGTGCCCGTACAAGGTCCGATTTCCTGCCCATAAAAAAATTGCGGTCGGTTAATACCGAAAGTGCAGAAGCGCCCGCGGCCGCGTACGCCTTGGTTACCTGTTTAACCGTTACTTTATCGTTAATGATTCCTTTTGAAGGAGATTTGCGTTTAAATTCAGCAATGATGCCGGTTCGCTGCGGATCAAGCAGGAATTGTTTAAATGAATAACAATCCCGGTGAAAAAACTCCGACTCTTCAAGTTCAGTATATGAAGCGCGATTTTTAGCGTATTGAACTTCCTTTTTTTTATTGATAACGATTTTATCCAGTATGTTCATAGACTCCCTAACCCCCGCCAGCTGACGGGGGAGCTTTTTATTAATTTATATTTTAGCATGATAACTCCCCACCTGTTCGATAGCTCCCCCGCCAGCTGGCGGGGGCTGGGGGGCCAACCAGTTTAACATCAATTCTTTTCCATATTCTGTTAATACGGACTCGGGATGAAACTGTACACCTCTTACATCAAACTGATTGTGCCTTAAAGCCATCACTGAGTTGTCCGCTTCGTCAATCGCAGTGACGGTTAATGAAGCCGGAACTACTTTTTCATCCACTACCCATGAGTGGTACCTACCCACTTTAAAGCTTTGCGGCAAACCTATAAAAAGTTTTTCTTGCTGGTCGATGATTTTGACAGGTGTGGCAATACCATGCATCGGCTGTTTCAGGTTATATAATTTGCCACCAAAGACTTCGGCTATGGCCTGTTGTCCAAGGCATACGCCGAAAATACTTTTCGAGGAAGCATATTTTTCAATAACCTCAAGCAATAAACCGGCCTCTGCCGGAATCCCTGGCCCCGGTGAAAGGATAATGCGATCGAACGCGTCCACATCATCAATCGCAAATTTGTCGTTACGCCATACTTCACATTGCAACCCTATTTCATTAACCAGGTGCACCAGGTTATAGGTAAATGAATCATAATTGTCTATGATTAGAATGCGCTCGCCCCCCGGCCCCCTAAAGGGGGAGGAGTTATTTAAATTTTTATTCTCTTCCATTTTTATAATCATTTATCGTTTATTATTCCCCCTTTAGGGGGTTAGGGGGCCTATAACTCTTCCGCCATTTCTATGGCTTTTCTTAGCGCTGCTATTTTATTATCAACTTCTTTTAATTCATTTTCTGCTATTGATCCGGCAACTATTCCTGCGCCGGCCTGGTAATGCAGGGTGTTATTTTTACTTAAAAATGAGCGGATCATAATGGCATGGTTAAAATCGCCATTGAAACCAAAAAAACCGATAGCGCCGCTGTAAAAGCTTCTTTTTGTTTTCTCGTTTTCATCAATGATCTCCATTGCACGGTATTTTGGTGCTCCGCTTAGCGTTCCTGCCGGATAGGTGTCCGCCACCACTTTAAATGAGGAGGCACCGGGGAGCAATTTACCGCTAACATGCGAAACCAGGTGAATAAGGTGCGAATAGTATTGCACTTCCTTAAAAGCCTTAACTTCGACCTGTCCGCAATGACGGCTCAAATCATTACGCGCAAGGTCGACCAGCATTACGTGCTCTGCCGATTCTTTTGGGTCGTTTTCTAGATCGCGTGCAATTTCTGCATCTTTTTCATCATCGCCACTGCGTTTAAACGTACCCGCAATAGGGAATATACTGGCCACCTGGTTTTTAATAGTGATCTGCGCTTCCGGCGATGAGCCAAATATCCTGAAATCGCCATAGTCAAAGTAAAATAAATAAGGTGATGGGTTTATAGATCGCAACGCCCTGTAAACATTGAACTCATCCCCTAAAAATTTCCTTGAAAATGCTCTTGATGGAACAATCTGAAAAACGTCGCCTCTGTAAATATGCTGTTTCATTTTTTCGACCACCGCCATAAACTCTGCGTCGGTTAAGTTTGATTGTTCAGCATGTTTACTTTCGAAATGATACTCCGGAAAATTTTTGTTCCTGATCAGATCAGCTATTTTTTCTAAGCCATTATTACCGTTTGTTTCGCCTTCGGGTTTATTATAAAAAATGTACAGTTCGTTTTTAAAATGATCAATAGCAATTATATATTTATAAATATGATATTGCATCACCGGGACTTTACGAATGTCGCCATCACCTTCTTTTAAGTGGATAGTTTCAAAATGTTCCACCGCTTCATGTGTAAAATATCCAAATAGTCCGTTCGACGTTATTTTTGATGGGTTTACGCTGGTTTCAAAACAACTGACAAATTCATTGATCTGGTTTATCAGGTCAAATTTGCCGGCAGTATAGTTTTCCTCGCTTCCATCAGGATAGGTCATTTTCAAAGCCCCATCATTAAGTACCAAACCGGCTATAGGTTCACAGCAAACGTAGCTCAGGCTATTTTCACGACTGTGGTAATCGGAGCTTTCCAGCAAAAGTGAATTCGGGAAAACATCCCGTAATCTGAGGTATATGCTAACCGGGGTAGTTGTATCGGCAAGCAGTTTTTTATTGGTAGTTATAATTTTATACTTTTTCATATTTTTAGTTAGAGCCATTAAACAAAAAACCCGGCGATGGGATTCGCCGGGTTTCTATTTAGGTTTACAATTGATTAATTGTTCAGATCAAAACACTATCCGGCCGCCAAAGTTAATTGGTGCCACCAGTTGTTATTATGATTGATTTTGATCATTGCGATGACAAATTTATAAAGAAAAATGAATTAGCAAATTTTTTCTGAACTTTTTTGTTACAAACTGCCAAAAACAGGCAATTTTCCGGCCATTATAGCACCTACTATAACCAAAAGTGCTATGGTATAGAATATTGCAATGGTCTTATGTTTGCCCTCCGGCAATAATATTTTCTTTGATTTGCTGTACCCTATGGTGATCAACACTATTGCGATTATCATCATTACCCAATGTTCAACTGTAAAATAACGGGTAGTGGCATCTTTCATGGTGTTGCCGTTAAATTGCACGTAAGGGCTTAAAAAGTAAAGAATAATCCCAATAAGCAGCTGTGTATGCGCTGATATTAGTGCGAATAGATTGACTTTGCGATTAACTTCTGTATATGGCTTTTTGCCTAACCAGCCCAGCAATGATTGAACTATGGCTATTAAAACAAGTATAAATACAATATACCTGAATCCCGAATGAAGATTTTTAAAAATAGAATATAAATCCATCTGAAATAATTTCCCCGAAGATACAATTAAATTATATGTGGCGGTATCGCAATAAAGAATTCGAACGCCAGGTATCTCAATGTATGTAATGAGGTACCTGGTGTTTGATGCGTGTAGCTAAAAAAGAGAAATGAAAAAGACGTTAGCTGCGGGCTGGCGTGTTAGCAACAGGCTGGGCAACTTTTGTGTTCGCGCTTTTATCAGGAATGAGGGATTTCAATTTATCCGGAATAAAAGATTTTATTTTATCCCAGATATTGCTTACTGACTCTTCATTAATAAAGCGCGACACTTTTCTTGAAAGTATAGCTACAAGCCCTTTCGTTAATAAATTTGAGCGTCTGAACAGTGTTTTATTTAACGTAAAAGGTAAAAGAAAGCTTGAAATTACCTGGACAATATCCATATTAAGGAGGCCGCCGGCCGCCTTTATACCATCAGCAATTTGCGGCCTGGGAATTAAAGAAAAAATAGTCGAAATGAGCGCCGATGGACTATTGATACGCTGCCGTAAGGCAAAGCCCTGCTGTTCCTCAAGCCCTTTTAGGCGGTATATTTCCAGCCTTAAATCGTCTATATTTTTAATCTGTACTTCCATCCTGTTCGGTTTTGAATAGCTTTTGGATAAATGCGTTGACGAGTGGTTTTTCGATCTTCTTTTTATTGTATTTTATGACCAAAGCAATAATTAAATAGAAAACGGAAACGGATCCAAACCCCATCCATTCAGACCCAAACACACTGCCTAAATAAAATGCCAGTGTTAAGCTTGCAAATATGAAGGCCAGTACCATGCTTATAGCTGCTACGCCATCGGCAATAACACTCGCGGCAATTGTTGAACCTCTTTCAATGGCCTGATACCTGGCCAGCTTTATACGCGTCTCAACATACTCTTTTAGCTGATCGAGAATCGGCGGTGGAGTTTCTTTTTTGGCTTCCATATTTTGTTTTAACCTTGAATTATAAGTCCTAAGTCATAGTTATCCCGGCTCAGAGCTAACGACAACTGATCAGGTATATGATGTTATGCGTGTTCTAAATCGTCCTGGTATTCGGGTTCAGGACCGCTGAACTTAGTTTTAATATTTCCAACAACCTTATCTTTTAACCCCATCAGGTTATCAATTTCTGCCGATGCCGTTTCTTTTATCGATTCGCCCAGGTTTTTTAAAGATTCCGCAAGTTTTTCACGTGTTTCGTTGCCCTTATCTGGCGCAAATAATACTCCTAATGCTGCTCCTGCCGCCAGCCCTACCAGCAACGCGACAAATACTTTTGAGTTATCCTTCATATATTATTAAATTTTAAAATTGAATATTTGTTTTTATTATGATTAAATATCTTGCCGATTGTTACCTAATGGGCTTTTTGTCTATTGTTTAACTTTATTTTTTTTGCAACGAAGAGGTCAGTTATCGGGAGTGGTCCTGATTCTTTCCAATCGGTCAGCCGCCAGTCTATTGGTTTCATATATCTCCAATAATAGTAAAAAGTAAGATAACAACAATGGGCCAAAAACCAAACCTGTAATTCCAAAGAGGGGTATGCCTATAAAAACGCCTATGACTGTTATAAGTGGATGTGTGTTTGACACCCGTTTGTTAATAATCATTCTTAAAACATTATCTATGTTGCCAATAAATAACAACCCGTAAACCAAAAGCAAAATTCCTTTTAGGCTGTGCCCTTCGGCAAATAAAATAATACTTGCGGGTATGCTAAGCGTAGGCGCACCAACCACGGGGAGAAATGAAATAAAGGCGCCGATAACCCCCCAAAAAACAGGGTCGGGAATACCAAATATCCAGAAACCATTACCAAGTAGCGCCCCCTGCACCACAGCTATGATACCCTGGCCCAACACATTAGAATAAGTTGAGTTGCGCAATGCAACCGCAAACTTTAACGCATGCTGCTCCCTGAACGGCGCATATTTGAGCAATGCCGACTCAAACTCACGAAGCTGAACAAACATAAAGTATAACAGGAAGTACATCACTAATAATGTGATTATAATACTCGCGGCACTTCCTAAAATAGATGGGAAAAGATCGGTAGCAAAAGCTCCCAATTTTTGCAGTGTGTTTTCAGCTATATGTGGTTGATTAAAGTTGTAACCTGCATAATCATCAATCTTTGTTATCCAGCCTTGCAGGTCAATTGATTTGATGTTTATTTCCCCAATCTTGCCGACCACCATAATACATAACGACATTAGGGGAAGAATAATTACAATAAGTGAAGAAAGTATGATTAAAAGCGCAACCAGAGGTTTATTCCAGTGCTTTTTTTCGACAAAATGGAGATAAACGGGTCTGAAGATGGTGAAGAGTACAATAGCACCCAATATTGAACTGAAAAGCCCGCTTAATGCATACACAAGAAAACAGCCAAGAATAATTATTCCTGCAAGTACAATGTTGTTGCGCTGTTTATAGTTGAATATCGACATTGGCTTAATTTTATTCTTTCAATAAAGCAAAAAAACGCCATAAAGTTTTAGCGCTTATTAACTTTATAAAAGCCTGATTTTTCAAGCCATCATAAATATTCCAATTGCAGATAAAACGCTATTCAGTTTGCTTCAGTATGGTGTCTATTTTTGAAGAACTCTTGGCAAGCAAATCCATATAAAATACGCAATCTTCTGAAGCATCGGGTAATTCATAACGCAGTTGCTCCAGCGCTAAATAGATGTTTGAAAGTTGATTTTTAATATCATGCCTTAATGTCCGCAGCGTATTTTCATAAAATTCCTGTTGCGATTCTTTGTCTGCGGTCGACTCTTCCATGTTATTTTAAATTGATGGCCTTCATTTTATTGTAAAGAGTTTTCCTGTCGATATTTAGTACTTCAGCGGCTTTGGTTTTATTAAAGTTCACTTCCCTTAAAACCTTAATAATGGTTTCATATTCAGCTTCAAGTGCCGCATTTTTAAGATCGTGTTTAACCTCTTTTACCTCTGTAACTTCAGTGTGATGGTTGTTATATTCTAATACCGGTATTTTAAAATTAGAAATCTCGAGTGGCAAAGTTTTCATGGTTATTTCAGCACCTTCTGTGAGTAAGGTAGCTCTGCGAACCACGTTTTTCATTTCGCGGATATTTCCCTGCCACCGGTAGTTCATAAAACACTCAACTACCTCAGGCGAAAACGAAACTACGTTGCGCCCAAGTTCATGATTAGCCAACTTTAAAAAGTGATCAGCCAGCAACATAATATCGCTGCCGCGTTCCCGCAGGGGTGGTATATATATACTGAATTCATTAAAGCGATGGTACAAATCCTCCCTGAACCTTCCTTTTATAATGCTCTCCTGCAAATTCTCATTTGTGGCTATAATAATGCGCACATCAAGGCTTATTTCTTTGGTACTACCAATCCTTTTTACTTTTCGTTCCTGTACTGTTCTTAATAAAGCGGCCTGAATTTCATAAGAAAGATTTCCTACTTCGTCCAAAAACAAAGTACCTCCATTTGCCATTTCAAAGTGCCCGATTTTGGTATACAGGGCTCCGGTAAACGAGCCTTTTTCGTGACCAAAAAATTCACTTTGTGCCAATTCTTTCGTTAGCGAACCGCAGTCCATCGCAATAAATGGCTGGTTGTGACGCGGACTGTTAAGGTGGATGCTTTTGGCAACAGATTCTTTACCGGTGCCGCTTTCGCCCATTATTATTACACTATAGTTGGTGGGCGCCACCAATTCTATCTGGCGCTGCAATTCTTTTGATACCTTGCTTACTCCTAATACAAATTCACCGGCGAAGGCTGTTTTCTTATTTTCTTTATTGCTTTTATCGGTGCTAACATGTTCTACTTCCTTATCCTCAACCAAAGCATGATGTGTTTCAATGGCTTTAGTTATGGTATTTAAAATCTCATCGGGATACAGGGGCTTTGTGATATAATCGTAGGCGCCCATTTTTATCAGCTCAACGGCCATTTTAATGTCCGAGTAGCCGGTTATAATGATAACGCCAGTTTTGGGATATTGGGTTTTTATATTTCTTAACATTTCGCGGCCGTCGGTATCCTCAAGCCTGAAATCACATAATACAAGATTAAAATTTCCTGTTTTAAGATATTCCATCCCACTGGTGCCCGTTGAGGCACTGGTTACATCAAAACCATTGCGCGCCAGAAACTTTGAAAGCAATAAAGCAACATTCACTTCATCATCGATGATGAGTATTTTTTTCATACCTGATATAACTGTTTACGATAGGGTTCTATGTATGTTATTCGCATACTAAAGTACTAATTTATACAATAATGTAATCATACGTATTTTACGCGATAAAAGTTATAGCCAAAACCATTATTTCGTTAATTAAAAATTGAATTATTCTCCTTTAAAAACAGGTTTCCGCTTTTGCAAAAATGCCGAAATTCCCTCTTGTAAATCCTTTGTAGTGAAGCATTTTGAAAATTCTTCTATCTCGGTTTGGAATCCATTTACGCCGCTTTTAGTACCGGCGTTGATGGCAAAAATTGCCGACGAAATGGCATGTGGCGCACGTATGATAATTTTGTTTAAAATTTCTTCTGCTTTAGCAAGTAAGTTTTCCTGGCCGGTAACATGATTAACAAGGCCATATTGATGAGCCTCCGGGGCTGTTATCATATCGGCAGTCATAATAATTTCCATGGCCCTGCCCTTTCCCACCAGCTGCGTTAAACGCTGGGTTCCTCCGTATCCTGGTATTAATCCCAGGGAAACTTCGGGCAAGCCCATTTTTGCCGTGTCGGCAGCAAGGCGGATGTGGCACGCCATTGCAAGTTCGAGCCCGCCGCCAAGCGCGAAACCATTTATCGCCGCAATAACAGGTTTGCTGCCATTTTCAATCAGGTTAAAAACTTTCGTTTGTCCCTGGCTTGCAATTTCATAACCTTCTTTTTGATCTGCGCCTTCAAATTCGGCAATATCTGCGCCTGCCGCAAAGGCTTTTTGCCCGGCTCCCGTGATAATAATCCCGGCAACGGCTTGGTCATGGAAAGCCTCATCAAATGCAATATGTAATTCAGTCAAAAGGGCTTTATTTAAAGCATTCATTTTGGCTTCCCGATTTATAACGATGTATCGTATCCGGCCTTTGTTTTCTATTAGTAAATTTTGAAATGACATAATAGACTGGTTTAAAAATTACGATGTTTATATACCCAGTTTGTAATATAACTTACAATATCTTGCGTACGTGTACCTGGTGGAAACAACTCACCCACACCAATTTTTTTTAATTCGTTCATATCGTCCTGTGGTATAATGCCACCTCCGGTAACCAACACATCATCCATCCCTTTTTCCTTTAGCAGGTTAATTATTTTAGGAAAAACTGTCATGTGGGCTCCCGATAGTATGGAAATGCCAATAGCATCAGCATCTTCCTGTAAGGCTGTATTAACCACCATTTCAGGCGTTTGCCGCAAGCCGGTGTAAATGACTTCCATGCCGGCATCACGGAGCGAGGTGGCTATGATGCGGGCTCCACGGTCGTGCCCGTCCAGGCCTACTTTAGCTACTAATACACGAATTGGGCGATTGAAAGGTTGATTCATAAATTTATTCGAAGCTAAATTACGATAATTACTTTATCCACCGTAACTGCGTCTAAATTACCTCCAACACTAAGCCCACCTGAAATTTTTGCTATTTTTGCGGTCTGTTTTTAATATATCATGAGCGAAGAGAGATCATTAAATTTTTTAGAGGAGATAGTTGAAGAGGATTTAGCTGCCGGTAAAAACAACGGCAGGGTGCTTACCCGTTTTCCGCCCGAACCGAATGGGTACCTGCATATTGGCCACGCCAAATCAATTTGCTTAAATTTTGGACTTGCACTGAAATATGGGGGTAAAACTAATCTTCGTTTTGATGATACGAATCCTGCAAAAGAGGAAACCGAGTATGTAGAGAGCATTAAAGAAGATATAAAGTGGCTTGGTTTTGAATGGGCTAATGAATTATACGCGTCCGACTACTTCGATCAGCTTTATGAATTTGCCGTTTCCATGATTAAAAGAGGGCTGGCTTATGTTGACGACAGCAGCGCCGAAGAAATATCGGTTCAGAAAGGAACGCCAACTGAACCTGGTAAACCTAATCAATACCGTAGCCGGAGCGTGGAAGAAAACCTCGCTTTGTTTGCGGATATGAAAGCCTGCAAATATCCTGACGGGGCTAAAGTACTCAGAGCTAAAGTGGACCTGGCGTCGCCAAATATGCATATGCGCGACCCTTTGATGTACCGTATTAAGCATACCCATCATCATCGCACAGGGGATGACTGGTGCATATACCCGATGTATGATTTTGCACATGGACAGTCCGATTCCATTGAGGATATCACACACTCCATTTGTACGCTGGAGTTTGTTCCGCATCGCGAGCTGTATAATTGGTTTATTGAAAAGTTGGATATATACCCATCAAAACAATATGAATTTGCCCGGCTTAACCTCAACTATACGGTAATGAGCAAGCGCAAGCTGCTTCAGTTGGTTGAAGACGGCTATGTGGAAGCCTGGGACGATCCGCGTATGCCTACCATTAGCGGGCTGCGACGCAGGGGGTATACTCCCGCTTCTATCCGTGATTTTTGCGAACGCATCGGTGTTGCACGGCGCGAAAACATGATCGATGTTAGCCTGCTTGAGTTTTGCATACGCGAGGATTTGAACAAAACTGCCTGGCGCAGGATGGCTGTACTCGATCCGATAAAGATGATCATCACCAATTATCCGGCAGACAAAACTGAAACGATGTTCAGCGAAAATAACCCGGAGGCGGAAGGCGGCGAAGGGGGAAGGGAGCTACCCTTTAGTAATGAACTTTGGATAGAGCGCGAAGATTTTATGGAAGAACCGCCTAAAAAGTTTTTCCGCCTGGGTGTTGGTTTAATGGCACGGCTTAAAAGCGCTTATATAGTTAAGTGCGATAGTTTTACTAAAGATAGTGAGGGTAATGTGACCGAAATCCACTGTACCTATATCCCGGAAAGCAAATCGGGAAATGATACAAGTGGTATTAACGTTAAGGGAACCATCCATTGGGTAAGCGTTCCGCATGCCAAAACTGCCGAAGTGCGTCTTTACGACCGCCTGTTCCAGGTGGAAGACCCTTCTAATGAAGACGGTGACTTTAAAGAATATTTAAATCCTAACAGCCTGCAAATTATATCAAAAGCTTATATAGAACCTGACCTGGCTGATGCTATACCTGGCAAAGGATATCAGTTTATTCGTAAAGGATATTTTACGCTTGATAAACACTCGACTGCTGAAAAGCTTGTTTTTAACAGAACAGTTACGCTGAAAGATGGGTGGAAAAGCCCCCCAGCCCGCTGAAGGGGGAGCTTTTGATTATCATGTTGTCTCTACGACAGACCATCATTCCCCCTTTAGGGGGTCAGGGGGCATATTTTTGATAAACATTATACAACACATTCATATCCAACTGTGTTAAAATTGAACTGACATCTATTTGTACAAAGTGGCGTTTAAAGGCTACGATGGCAGCATTGATGTCGGATGTGTCGTAGCCAATAAGCTTAAGGGCGATGATATACTCAAAATTATCGGGAGGGAGCTCCAGTACGTCATCGCTCCAGTAGCCGAAGCCTTTTTGAGCCAGCTTTTTCCATGGGAAGAGCGGGCCAGGGTCGGGCTTACGCTTTGGTGCGATATCTTCGTGGCCTATAAAATTTGCCTGCGGGATGTTATAGGCCTTTTTTAAATCGGCCAATAAAAGCAGCAAACTGTTGATCTGGGCATCTGTAAAAGGTTCGCTGCCGTTGTTATCGATTTCAATCCCCAGCGAACAACTGTTCATATCCGTAACACTGCCCCATTTGCCTACACCGGCATGGTTTGCGCGAAGGTAATCGTTCACCATGTGATATACTTTTCCGCTTTTGGCTACCACGTAATGGGCGCTGGTTTGTGTAGTAGTAACGGTAAATGTTTTTAACGTTTGCTGCACCGAATCCTGCGCGGTGTAATGAATGATCACATAATTAGCCTTGCGAATACCAAAGTTTACCGTGCCCACCCATTCCGAAGGAATAGGCATGCCGGTACTGTCCCTTAATGAATCGGGCAATTGCTTTTGTATAGTAGCAACGTATCCCTTAGTTTTATGTTTATAAACTTTATTGGTAACCGCATAGGGCCCTTTAGGCGAGCAGGATGCTAGCGCAGCCAGTCCTAACAGCAATAGATACAGGTAAATTTTTCTCATAGACAGGTAACAATAGGACTAATTTACGGAATTAAGTGCATTTACGGTTAAAACCGCATAATTGATACAAACTGTTTGTTGTAGTTGTATTGCAGAATTTATTTCGGGACCGAATAGGAGAACGGGCGCTTAAAGTACATTTACTCGCAAACTACTATGAAATATCCAATGTCATTTCGACTAACGGGAAAACTTATACTGTTGCATTGTTCATCATACATAATTCGCTTTGCTTGTGGTATAAGTTTTCTCCTCGTTCCTCGTCGAAATGACATCGGATTTTGATTAAAGAAAAAAACGAATTCCCCAAGCATTCGCCGGATTTTGGCACAGCGAAGAAGGCATATTTCGCTTACGCCGCATGCAAAGCATTTGTGGTAAAATACAATATGATAATCACAATACCCGCTATAATACGATAAACACCAAACAGTTTAAAGCCTTTTGTTTGCAGGAATGTGATAAAACTTTTAATGGCCAGCAAAGCGACTATAAATGCAATTGCACTGCCTATTACCAGGTATTTTATATCATCATGCAATTGAGGTGCGGTAAGTGTATTTTCCTTGTGAAAGTCCCAAAGGCCCTTTACAGTCGCACCAAGCATAGTTGGTACAGCCAAAAAGAAAGAAAATTCCGCAGCAGCGGTACGGCTAAGTTTTTGCGTCATACCCCCAACGATTGAAGCTGCAGAGCGCGAAACACCAGGTACCATGGCAAGGCATTGAAAAAAACCAATTTTTAAGGCTGTAAGATGACTTATCTCTTTTTCGTCATCGATTTTTGGTTTGTTAAACCAGTCATCAACAAAAAGCAGGATAATACCGCCAACCACAAAAGCAATTGCTACAACCAGTGGGCTTTCGAGCCATTTATCGATATGTTTTTTTAATAAGAGGCCTAAAATAATCGCTGGTATAACGCCAATAACTAATTTGACATAAAAATCAACTGAGCGAAAGAATCTTTTGAAGTAAAGTACAACAACAGCGAGTATGGCGCCTAATTGGATAACTATTTCAAAAAGCTTAACAAATTCGTCTTTGCTGATGCCCATCAATGAGCTGGTAACAACCATATGCCCGGTCGACGACACCGGCAAAAATTCTGTTAATCCTTCAATAATAGCAAGGACAATAACCTGGATAATATTCATGTGATTTGGCTGAGAGAGGTTGTAATAGTTTTAAAGGTTGCAATGGATTACTTGTTACAGCAGGACAAAGAACCATCTGTGGTTAAAAATATCTTACTTAGTAGCACTGGGTTTTTTAAAGATTGCAAAGAAGCCAACCGCAAAGCCCGCCAATACTGTCAGGGGCGCAATGACGATTTTCGTGTCGCTGTAAATATCAGTAGTGCCCGACATTAATATAAAGCCCAAAGCCACAATTGCTATACTGATGATTAATAAACGGTAATTAGATTTATCAAAAACAAAATTTACAGAACTGGTTTCTGTTGATTTTACGGACGGCCGCACCGCACCTGACGATTTAACTGGATTGGCTGGTTTATATGATTGTTGTGCCATGGTTATATTTTGAATTATTGAATTATTGCCCCGCACGTGCGGGATTGAATTATTGAATTATTTTTTCCGTAAAAACTTTCACCTTATCTGTAAAGGTCGTATAATTTTAACCGTAGAAACTTATTTACTGCCAAGAAAGTACTTAACCCTGAAATAAATATTCCCAAACCTATTATCGATGCAAATATGATCCCAAATTCGGTGTAATTTCTTAATATAACTAAATCCGGAATTTCTTTATAAGCAAGTGAAAGCGTACCCAGTAAAATTATAATCGCAATGAGGCCGCCCAAAAGTCCGTGCCATATTCCGTACAACAGAAACGGTTTACGGATAAAGCTTTTGGTAGCGCCAACCAGCTGCATTGATTTTATCAGGAACCGTTGCGAATATATCGCAATCCGGATGGTGTTATTTATCAGGGCTACCGAAAGCACTACAAATATAAAGGCAAAAGTAAGGATAACCAGGCTGATTGTAGTAAGGTTTTGGTTCATCTGGTCCACCAACGATTCCTGGTATTTTACCTCTTTAACCAGCGGGTTTTTTAGCAAATTAGCTTTAAACTTTGCTATGTCGGCGTTGTTTGCGTACTCTGCCTTTAAATAAACATCCAATGATTGCGATAGCGGGTTATAACCTAAAAATTTTACGAAATCTTCACCCAGATCTTTTTGCAGGTTTCTGGCAGCCAGTTCCTTGCTCACAAACTGAGTTTGTTTAACCATTGGGTAGTCTTCTATCTGTTTTTGTAATTGCAGAATGTCGGTTTCATGCGCGGCATCATCTACGAAAATATTCAGTACTATATTTTCCTTTACGTACCGCGACAGGTTATTGGCCTCTACCATTATCAGGCCGAGCAGCCCTATCATGGATAATACCATCGCTATACCAAAAACGGTAGAAATATATATCGCTTTAGTTTTTTTTGCCGATGCGCTTGCTTCAAACTCTTCTATCATAATTTGTTATTAGTCAATGATTAGCCGCCGTCAGGATGTTTTTCAACCCGCAATAACTACCATCCTGATTTGCGAAAATAGGAAACTAAACCTAAAGGTAAAGGTTTATCTGTTATTATTGCTGTTTACGATAAAAAGCGAGCTTAGTTTAACAAAATTTAACAAGGCCCCAATTAAATCGCCTAAAGCTAACAATCCAAAATAAAGTCGTCAAAATCCGAAATCGAAAATTCGACTTCCAAAATCAAAAAATTATTGTCTGAGTATCCAGGCAAATATGAGCGGCGCCACAATGGTAGCATCCGATTCGACTATAAATTTTGGCGTATGTATATCCAGCTTTCCCCAGGTTATTTTTTCATTCGGGACAGCGCCAGAATAGGAGCCAAAAGACGTTGTGGAATCAGATATCTGGCAGAAATAACTCCAGAACGGTATTTCGGGCATTTCCATGTCCTGGTAAAGCATCGGTACAACACATATCGGGAAATCACCGGCAATGCCGCCACCTATCTGGAAAAAGCCAATCCCTTTACCTTCCGAATTCTTGATATACCAGTCTGCCAGCCACGCCATATATTCGATACCGCTTTTCATAGTGCCGGGTTTTATTTCGCCTTTTATAACATACGAAGCGAAAATATTACCCATTGTTGAATCCTCCCAGCCGGGTACTACAATGGGCAGGTTCTTTTCGGCGGCAGCCAGCATCCATGAATTTTTGGGATCAATTTCATAGTATTGTTCCAACTCGCCGCTGCGCAATATCTTATACATGTATTCATGTGGGAAATAACGTTCGCCCTTGTCATCAGCGTCTTTCCATATTTTATGAATATGTTTTTGCAGACGCCTGAATGCCTCTTCTTCGGGTATGCAGGTATCAGTAACCCGGTTATAATGATTTTCGAGCAGGTCCCATTCATCCTGCGGACTAAGGTCGCGGTAATTGGGCACGCGTTTGTAATGAGAATGTGCAACCAGGTTCATGATATCTTCCTCCAGGTTAGCGCCGGTGCACGATATGATGGCAATCTTGTCCTGCCTTATCATTTCGGCAAGGGATATTCCCAACTCAGCTGTACTCATGGCGCCTGCAAGGGTCACCATCATTTTTCCACCTTCGGCAAGGTGGGTTTCATAGCCTTTGGCGGCATCAACCAAAGCCGCGGCGTTAAAATGTAAATAATTTCTTTCAATAAACTGGGATATGGGTCCTCTTAAAGCGCTCATCATGTGTCGTTAAAATCAAGTGCAAAAGTAGCTATTTAAAAGAATTATGATCAATAACATTTTGTTAACCTTTATTGAAAGCTGAAAGTGTTTATATTAGCGATGTCAACAAACTTATGAAACAACTTATCACGCTACTTATAGTTCTTCTTGGATTTAAATCGGCTTACGCACAAATACGATATTTGCCAAAGTTTGTGAGAAGGATGTATTTTAATGAAGATACGAGCAGGCGGAATAGTTTTGTAGTGTTGCCGGTGCTAAATTCGGCGCCAGAAACGGGCCTCGAATTGGGTGCCGCTGGCTTATACTCATTTTATACCGACACGATACATCGCGATACCCGGGTTTCGAACGTTTTTGGATATGCAACAATAACCACTAAAGCGCAATACAGGTTTAGTTTAAGTACCAGCTACTGGACATCGCAAAATAAATTTCATTACATCGCCGATATAAGTTATATCTATTTTCCTTTCGACTTTTATGGCATTGGGAATAATACAAGTGCCGCTGATAAGGAAAACGTTAATCAGACCAGGTCGAAATTTGATTTTGACGGGGAAATGCTGCTGGGTGGTAATTTTTATATCGGTTATGTATTCGGGGCATTTCACTACCATTTTACTTCCGATGATCCTAAAAGTCTTTTGTACACGGATCCGGAGATTCAAAGCCGGTATGGGGGTGCAAGCGTTTTTATTGGGCCAAGTTTAACTTTCGACAACCGGAATAACAACACTTATACTACGAAAGGGGTTTTTGTGAGAAGCTATTTGAACCTTATGCAAGGCCTTTTCGACAATAATGGCTACCAGGGCAGCTTTTTTGATATTGAGTATTCGCAATTTTTTTCGATAAGTAAAAAATTTGTTTTAGGCCTTGATGCGGAAGAACAAAGTTTGCTTGGAGGCAGCTCCCCATTTTATTTAATGCCGCAAATGGGCAGCGACGAATTAATGCGCGGATACTACACCGGCCGTTACCGCGACCGCAATTACATTGCCGGACAAGCGGAATTAAGATATCGCATTGTTAAGAGTTTTGGCATCGTAGGATTTATTGGTACCGGCGAGGTGTTTCGCTCAAATTTTACTTTTCCGGAATTAAAGTCTAATTACGGTGGCGGTATTAGATACTTTTTTGATGTTCAAAAGGGCCTTAGCGTGCGAATAGACTACGGTGTTGGCGGAAAGCCTGCAGGAGAAAAGAGAGAAACCGGTCTCTACGTTGGCCTGGGGCAAGCTTTTTAATGTGCAGATGTTTAAATTACAGATGTGCGGATTTCAGATGTGCAGATTATGGATTTACAGTTATTAATATTTTAAGCGTGATGGAAGTTCATTCGCACATCTGCACATCTGTAATCTGCACATCAAAAACAAATTTGCACATCAAAAAACATCCGCACATCGCTCTCATATTTTTATCAAAAAATCCTCCGTCGCCTGCCCCTCTCTGAAGAACACCAATCCTATCCAAAACAAATCTATGGTAACGGTAACTTTCGGGTGTGCCTTAATTTTGTTCCACGCTTCTTTCATGCCCTCGCTCCAATAAATATCATCAAAAATAAGTATAGTGTTTTCGTGAACTTTCGGGAGGCACCATTCAAAATATTTTAGTGTCGCGTCTTTCTGGTGATTTCCGTCTATAAAAACAAAATCAAGCTTATCCAACTTATTAATAACTGAGGGAAGCGTATCATCAAAATTGCCGGTTATTAATTCGATTTTATTGGTACCGGACTTTTCGAAAGTTTCTTGGGCAATACCGGCCGTTTGGGGGCAGCCTTCGAGCGTGTAAATATTTGCCTGCGGAGCTGCTTTTTGCAGATAAACGGTAGTGATGCCCAGGCAGGTGCCCAATTCGATAATGTTTTGGGGTTTTAGATCGGCGGCAAGGCGATATAGTAACTGGGCAAGCTTAGGAGATTTTAGGGCGTTATGCGCCAGGTCACCTATCTTTTTTTGATTATTTTTATTTATCAGAGAGCCGGCTCCGAGATCAGTTATGGTTATAATCCTATTGTCAATAAGCAATTGTTTACGCAAGTTTTCGGCCTCGTCATATACTTTTTTATCGCCAAAATCGTAAAATACTTTATCGGCCAGCCGGTAAACAAAGGGAGAGTGCAAACCATGCCTGTTTTTTGCTTTAAAACGGTGTAACAGGTAGTCTTTAGCGAACCTAAAATTAAACATGGCCGTAAAAATATAGAAACGTTTAGTATTTTAGCTGTACTGATATGATAAATCCAACGGAAGTAAAGTCCTTAATACGCTTACTTGATGATCCTGACAAGGAAATATACGAACATGTTCATGAAAAATTGTTGTCATTTGGATCTGAAGCAATCGACTATCTTGAATCGGCCTGGGAGGAAGCTTTCGATGCCATACAACAGGAAAGAATAGCTAATCTTGTACACGAAATTCAATTCGGCATAGTAAAAAAGGACCTGCAGCTCTGGTACCATGGCGGCGCTTTCGACCTTTTGCAGGGGACGCTCATTATAAACCGTTATTCATATCCCGACCTTGACGAGCAAAAGGTTATCAACCAGATTGAAGCCATTAAGCGGGATATTTGGATACAAATGATGAACGAGGCAAGCCCTGCAGAACACATTAAATTAATTAATCATGTTTTTTACGGCATCTACGGCTTTAATGGTAATACTACCAATCATCAGGACCCGCAAAATAGCTATATAAGCCAGGTACTCGAAACTAAAAGGGGTAACCAGCTGTCGCTTGCAATTATTTATTCTATCATCGCCCAAAAATTAGACATCCCGGTATACGGAGTTAACCTGCCACAGCATTTTATTTTGGCTTATTTAGATGAAAGCATGCAAAGCGAATTTGAGGGCGGAATACTGTTTTATATTAATGCTTTTAACAAGGGGTTCATTTTTGGACGCCGGGACGTAGACATGTTTTTAAAGCAGCTGAACTTAAAATTTGACAAACAATTTTACGAACCCTGCTCAAACACCGATATTATTAAAAGGGTAATACGCAATTTGATTAGTTCCTATGAAAATTTAGGATCCGCAGAAAAAGTGGGGGAGCTAAATGAATTATTGCAGATATTGGATGGTGACATTGGAAATGGGGGGCTGGGCACAGGCTATAAGTACCCCTTAATTAATCCTCCGTTAAGAAAAATCTAAATGCTCCAAAAGAATAAGATTAGATATGTTTTTGCCACATTCATAAGATCGGACAGGTAATGAGAGTTTTATAAAAATCCATTCTCATCCAACCAGTTTTTACACCAATCGAACCACTTGTCTTTGCTTTTTTTGTTGTTGAGTCCAAAACCATGGCCACCTGCCTGGAAAATGTGCATTTCGGCACTAACTTTTGCGTTCAATAGGGCATCGTAAAACATAAGCGTATTTTGAACAGGTACTGTGCCGTCATCTTCGGCGTGTACCAAAAAGGTAGGCGGTGTATTGGCAGTTACCTGTTTTTCGTTGCTATAAAGCGCTATTTGAGCTTCGGAAGGGTTTTTACCAATCAGATTTTCGCGCGAGCCCACGTGTGCATTTGGTCCAAATGTTATTACCGGGTAAAGCAAAATCATAAAATCGGGCCTTACACTTATATTATCTGCATTATCAATCACCAGCTTATCAAAATGTGTCCCTTCTGTTGAGGCGAGGTGCCCTCCTGCTGAAAAGCCTATAATACCAACTTTATCGGGTTTTACGCCCCATTCTGCCGCGTGCTTGCGTACCATTAACACGGCTTGCTGAGCATCTTGTAAAGGGCCGATTGTTTTATCAACCATTATACTATCACTAGGCAAACGATATTTCACAATAAAGGCTGTAACACCAATTTCGTTGAATGCTTTGGCGATACTCGATCCTTCATTGTCCATTGACAGACCGGAATACCCTCCGCCCGGAAATATAACAATGGCGGCGCCGTTTGCCTTACCTTTCTCAGGGAGATATGGAATGATGGTGGGGATACTTACCTTGCTTGCCCAACCATCACCATTTTTTTCGATATAAGTGGCAGGGATTGGTTTACTGTTAGGTACCCCGTCAGGGTACAATGGTATGGCCTTTTCCTGTGCACGGGTTAAAACCGCCAATGAGATAAATATAAAGGCAAAGAAAATGGTTTTCATAATTAACTGGATTTTGATTCACTACCGGAATGTTTCAAAACCTTGGTTTCTATTTTATCCGATCGTAAAAGGTTATCCAGAAATTCACGTTCTTCGCCAAATGTCATATCCTTTATTTCATAGCTAATCTTATCTCTAATCTGTCGCATTGATTGGACCATATTATCAACTGAGTTTGATATCGTCGTTTTCATAGTTAATAATTTCCTTTGGAGTTCTTATTTCAATCATATTGTATCCTAACTGATAATTCACTCCATTATACCCTCTAATTTTATCAAGGTTTACAATGTGTTTAAAATTCCAACTTACCAAAACGTCGGCATGCGCAATCGTTGCCATCGCAATGTGCTGGCAGTCTGCTCTGCTCGTTTTTCCAACAACTTTTGCATTAATATATTTATCAGCAAGGTTAGCGGCTTCTTCAGATAGTTCTATATTCTCAATAGAAGTTTCCGGTATGCTTTTAATAAATTGCCTGACAATTTCGGGTGCATGGAGCAACTCGGCTCTAAGCAGGTCAGACACTATTATATTAATTTCACCCTTAATGACAGCTTTAAAAAAAGGATCAGTATCGGAAAAGAACTCCTTATCAAATTGACCGCCAATTACAGATGTATCAACATAAACCCTTTTTATCATTTATCCCAAAGATACCTGATTTTTATTAAAAACTTAACTCTTAGGACCGCCAAATTCCATCAAATAAGCTTTCAGAAAATCATTCAGATCGCCGTCAAGTACTGCCTGGGCATTCGATGTTTCATAATCTGTACGCAGGTCCTTAACCAATTTATAAGGATGAAGTACATAATTGCGTATTTGCGAGCCCCATTCAATTTTTTTCTTATTGCCTTCAATTGCATTGGTGGTTTCCAAGCGTTTACGCATTTCTGCCTCGTACAATTGCGATTTCAACAACCGGATTGCATTTTCTTTGTTTTGAAGCTGTGATCGCGATTCCTGATTTTTTATAATAATACCGGATGGTTTATGGTATAAACGAACAGCGGTTTCGACCTTGTTTACGTTCTGCCCGCCTGCACCGCCCGACCGAAAAGTTTCAAACTCAATATCTGCGTCTTTTACTTCAATGTCTATGGTATCATCAACCAAAGGGTAAACATAAACAGAGGCGAATGAAGTATGACGTTTTGCATTAGAATCGAACGGCGAAATACGCACCAGACGGTGTACGCCATTTTCACCTTTTAAATAGCCGTAAGCGAAATCGCCTTCAATTTGCAATGTAACTGTTTTCACGCCGGCCACATCGCCTTCCTGAAAATCCTGTTCGCTTACTTTATGACCGTTCTTTTCGGCCCACATAATGTACATCCGCATTAGCATGCCCGCCCAGTCGCAGCTTTCTGTGCCGCCAGCACCTGCTGTGATTTGCAGTACAGCATTAAACTGGTCCTCTTCTGCCGAGAGCATGTTTTTAAATTCAAGCTCTTCAACAGCTTTTAAAGCGGCACTAAATTGCTCCTGCATCTCCGCTTCGGTAGCGTCGCCGCTTTGGAAAAATTCAAACAGCACCCCGGTGTCATCAACAACCGATGCAACGTTTTGGAAAGCGTCTGTCCATATTTTTTTGGTTTTGATAGAAGCCAGTACTTTTTCGGCTTCCTTTGGATAGTCCCAAAAATTTGCGCCAATTGTTATTTCCTGTTCTTTTTGTAGTGCATCAAGTTTTTTATCGATGTCAAAGATGCCTCCTCAGGGAAGTAACTCTTTCCCTTAAATCCTGAACTTGTTCTTTAGTCATTTGGCAAATATATAGTTTTGTTGTAAAGGTTGGAAGAGTTGTAGTTGTTGAAGGGTTGTAATAAGTTGAAGTAGTTGTAAAGGTTGGAGTGGTTGAAAATATAAAGGGTTGCAAAGATTTTAACCTTTACAACCCTTTTAACTTTTACAACCTTTAAATAACCCTTAAGCGGCCATCACACGGTTTACCAGCACTTTCATATCGGCGCGGTTGCCGTTTAGTTTCGAAAGCAGGTTGGTTAATCCAAATTCTATATTTTGTTCGTTTTTTGATTGTTTCATTATTTCCAGCATAACGGGTGGTATTAATGAGTTAGCTGCAGTCCAGGCCGAATTAGGATCAACTCCGTAAAAATTATTCAGCTTGGCGGCGAATTTGTTTACCATACTTGATACCAGGGAATTGTCATAACCCGAAATCTGAAAGAATCTGATCAGGTCCTTTATTCGTCCCGTTTCCACCTGGGCTTTTAATACCTCAATAATAGAACTTGAAGCTTCATTAATTACCGCATCCTGATATTTTGCCGGTATCGCCGGGTTGTCGATAACTGCCATCCCGGCGTTATTCTTGACAAGCAAAAAAAGTTTTTCGAACATAGATCAAGTTGTCCTTTACAAATTAACAAAATGATTAAAAATCACTATTTTGTTTAACACCAATGCAAATATATTAAATATTTATTTTGAATTTCAAAACAAATTGCAAATTTGTTTAAAAATATAACAATTTATAATGTGTAAAACCAACACTATGTAAATAGTGTTAAAATAACACAACCAGGCATAGTTTTAAATTTAATACCAGCCTAATTATTAAATGTTATTTTTGTAAAAAACCATTCAATTATGTTGCCAAACATCAATTTTACCACCACTAAGGCCTATAAATATTTAGCCGACCATTACATTGATATCGTTTCAAAGAATCTAAAGGATTTGTTTGAAATTGACAATCAGCGGTTTACTAAATTTTCACTGCAATTTGAAGATATCCTCCTCGATTATTCAAAAAACAGGATTGACGAGCAGACTATTGCATTGTTGATACAATTGGCCAGGGAGTGTTCATTAAATAAGGCAATTGAAGCCATGTTTTCGGGGGAAAAAATCAACGCAACCGAGGGCCGCCCGGTATTGCACGTTGCTTTACGTAATCGCAGCAATAAGCCGATTTATGTTGACGGAAAAGATGTGATGCCCGATGTTAACCGGGTGCTGGGGCAGATGAAAAGCTTCAGTGAGGACATAATTTCGGGTAAATGGAAAGGTTTTACCGGCAAACCGATTACGGATGTAGTTAACATCGGTATTGGCGGTTCGGACCTGGGTCCCGTGATGGTGACAGAAGCACTAAAGGCTTACAAAAACCAATTAAACATGCACTTTGTGTCGAATGTTGACGGCACACATATTGTAGAAACTCTAAAGGGATTAAATCCGGAGACGACATTATTTTTAATTGCATCCAAAACGTTCACCACGCAGGAAACAATGGGTAACGCCCACAGCGCCCGCGACTGGTTTATTGCCGGTGGAGGTAAAAATAATGAGGTTGCAAAGCACTTTGCCGCGTTATCAACCAATAGCGAAGGTGTAGCCAAATTTGGCATAGATACCAAAAACATGTTTGAATTTTGGGATTGGGTAGGTGGCCGATATTCTTTGTGGAGTGCCATTGGTTTGTCGATTGCTTTAAGTATCGGTTTTGAGAACTTTGTTGAGTTGCTATCCGGAGCACATGCAATGGATGAGCATTTCAGAACAACCGAGCTTGAGCAGAATCTGCCGGTTGCTTTGGCGCTTGTCGGCATCTGGTACAACAACTTTTTTGAATCGGAAACAAATGCCATATTACCGTATGATCAGTATATGCACCGTTTCGCTGCCTATTTTCAACAGGGCGATATGGAGAGCAACGGAAAACATGTAGACCGCAATGGCAACCCTGTAGACTATTCTACCGGTCCGATAATATGGGGAGAGCCCGGTACAAATGGGCAGCATGCCTTTTACCAGCTGATACATCAGGGAACTAAACTAATTCCTTGCGACTTTATCGCACCGGCCATATCGCACAACCCGCTTGGCGAACATCATAAAATGCTGTTGTCAAACTTTTTCGCACAAACAGAAGCGCTGATGAATGGAAAATCGAGAGAAGTTGTGGTAGATGAATTGAAGAAGTCGGGTAAGACAGATGCAGAAATTGAAAAGCTGGCTCCTTTCAAAATGTTCGATGGCAACAGGCCTACAAATTCTATTCTGTTAAAAGAAATAACCCCGCGCAGCCTTGGCTCATTGATAGCCATGTATGAGCATAAAATTTTTGTACAAGGTGTTATCTGGAATATTTACAGCTTTGATCAGTGGGGTGTTGAACTGGGCAAACAGCTTGCCGGTAAAATATTGCCTGAACTAAATGATGACAACAAAGTGACTACACACGATTCATCAACTAATGGGTTGATCAATCAGTATAAGGCGTGGAGAGCCCCCCAAGCCCCCTAAAGGGGGAGCTTAAAGGCAGCTTTAATTTTTTATTATTACGTCGTTATCGATCGGTGATAAAGTAGGACAATCGTTCCCCCTTTAGGGGGCCAGGGGGCTAAACTCCACTTGGAATAGTTTATTCCATTTTTTACCGGTAACAAAAATCCTTTTTCCTTTGGAATCATAGGCTATGCCGTTTAACACATCGGCATTGATGTTCCTTTTATCCTGGGGGTACAAGTTGGTAAGGTCTATTTTCTCAAGAACAGCTCCGGTTTTGGGATCGATGACAATAATGTTATTTGTTTGCCAAATATTTGCATACAGTTTGCCGTCGATGTATTCAAGTTCATTGATTGAATTGACCGCTCCCTTATCATCATACACATCAATGTAGCCAACCGAGCGGTAATTATCTTTATTCAAAAACCAGATGCGGTTGGTGCTATCATCGATATAAAGTTTTTCGCCGTCAAAACACATTCCCCATCCTTCTGCACCTACATTGTTGGTAAAAGTGTTGAGCAGTTTAAACGAGTCCTTATCGTACACGTAACCAATCTTTTCTTTCCAGGTTAGCTGGATTATCTTATTGCCGACAATTGAAATCCCTTCACCAAATATTTTAGGATCTACCAACGCCTTTTGCAATACTTTGCCGGTTGTTAATTCCACTTTTCTTAAGCTGGATTGCCCGTCCCTTTCCTGTCCGGCAGGTGGGTTGCCGTAGCCACCACCGCTTTCATACAAAAATCCATCCTGGTAAACTAACCCTTCAGTATAACAGCTGGTATCGTGGGGGAAAACTTTTATTATCTTAAAGGTATATTCCTGGGGTGCTTTTGAGGGCAACAAGACGATGTTGGTTGATATTTCCTGGCTTTTGCCCCCTTTAAAGACTTTGGCTGTAATAACCCTCGGGCCAAGCGGCATAGTATCAGTTTTTAGCGATAGCACTGACGAATCTTTGAGTGAGCCAACCTTTACGGAGTCAATTAAATAGACTACCGAATCAGGGCTAAAATTCGCCGCATAATGAGTTTTTACCTCAACCTTATCGCCCGGTTTATAGGTGGTACCTGCTTCGGGACTTATACTTATATTATCCTGCTGGTTATTGTTATGACAGCTAAAAGCCAGAAACGTTAATGCGGGTAGTAATAATTGGAATTTATTTTTCATATAGTATTTACATGGGTGTTGGCCAAAACGCGTCCTCAATATGTTTTAGTATGTGATTATTTTTTTGATCGAATAAAATCGATATGATATCGAACCGCACTTCGCCCTGGTGATTCATCAGGTAAATATATTCATCCGCCGCATCTGCCAGTAATTTTTGTTTGCGTGCGTCCACAAAATCCTCCGGTTCGCCAAAACTATTTCCCGTACGCGTTTTTACTTCGGTAAATATAATAACCTTGTTTTTATATGCAATCAGGTCTACTTCTAATTTGCCATGTGTCCAGTTCTCATCCAAAATTTCATAGCCCGAATTTTCCAGATGTGTTTTTGCTAAACTTTCGCCTTTGCGACCAAGATCGAGGTGTTTAGCCATTATTTTAAAATTACTGAACCTAAATAATCGGATATCGTTTTTTCAACCTTTTTCATATGCATATATTGATTCAGCAGTATTTCCTGGTCGGCCTCGCCTGGTGTTTTTTGCAACTCGGTACGCAAACCCTCCAAAATTTTATTGACTTTTTGTTTTTTCAGATGAAAAATAGCCCCTAAAACAGTAGCCTTCATATTTACTTGCTCATCGGGTACCAATATCTTATGCATCTCGTACCAGTTTTCGCTCAGGGTATATTTTGTTGCGATTAAGGTTACCGTTAAGTCAACAATTTCCTTTTCGGGATAGTGAATAAAGTACTGTTCATCCGGAAGTAAGCCATTTTCTACCTCGCTGCGATAAATTTCTACAAAGGTTTTGCAGGCCGGATTTTCAAATTCAACATCGCTCAGCTCAGCGATCATGAAAGGGCCAATATAGGTATTCGCTATACCATCCCAATCAATCATTCGGTTGCCATAAGCAAGTAACAGTCTAACTATTTCCTTTTCCTGGGTTGCGTCTTCTTTTTCCTCTTTTGTAATTGGCTCATCCAGCAACGTTTCATCAACTGCTACCGGTTTAGACATCTGCTGCTGCGAATCTTTTTTCGCTTTAGCCAACCGCATTTTGTTGAGTTCGGAAAGGAGCGCGCGTTCATCTATTTTCAGTATATGGCTGCACTCTTTGATAAAGACAGATGCCTTTATTGAATCAGGTATTTTGGCAACGCTCTCAACAATCTCCCTTATTACTTCTGCTTTTTTTATCGGATCATTTCCGGCCTCTTTGAGCAGGATGTCGGTTTTGAAAAGAATAAAATCTTTTTTATTATCTTCAATGTGTTTTTTGAAACCATTCGTGCCAAAGTTTCTGACATACGAATCCGGATCATGACCATCCGGGAAGAGCACTACTTTAACGTTCAGCCCTTCTTCCAGTATCATATCCAAACCGCGAAGAGACGCCTTTATACCAGCAGCATCACCATCATAAAGGATGGTAATATTTTTTGTAAAACGGCCAATCAGCCTGATCTGCTCTACGGTTAAGGATGTACCGGACGATGCAACCACATTTTCAATCCCAGCCTGGTGTACAGAAAGCACATCAGCGTAACCCTCTACTAGAAAGCAATTGTCCTCATCGCGGATAGCCTTTTTGGCGAAATAAAGGCCATAAAGCACATTGGATTTATGATATATCTCCGACTCGGGAGAGTTTACATATTTGGGAACATTTTTATCGCTTTTAAGGGTACGTCCACCGAAGGCGATAACCCGCCCGGTAAAACTATGTATCGGGAACATCACCCTGCCGCGATAACGGTCGTAAAACGAGCCATTGTCTCGTTTTACAGATAATCCGCTCTCTTCTAAAAATTCCTGCTGATAGCCTTCCTTCAACGCTTGACCTGTAAACGCCTCCCATTGATCGGGCGAATAGCCTAATTCAAATTTGCGGATGGTGTCGTTGTTAAAGCCTCGTTCTTTGAAATAGCTCAGACCGATATTCTTGCCCTCGTCAGTTTCCAGCAAACTTTCATGGAAAAATTTGGCGGCATAAGCGGTAACAATCATCAGGCTTTCGCGACGATTCTCCTCCTCTTTATTTTCTGCGGTCTCGACCGTTTCTTCTACTTCGATGCTGTACTTTTTAGCTAGCCATTTCAAGGCTTCCGGGTAAGTGAACTTCTCCAGTTCCATCAAAAAGGTAATGGCCGAACCGCCCTTCCCCGATGAAAAATCCTTAAAAATACCTTTAGCAGGCGAAACCGTGAATGATGGCGTGCGTTCATTCGCAAAAGGCGACAGGCCTACATAATTTGCTCCACGCTTTTTTAACTGCACAAACTCGCCAATCACCTCCACAATGTCGGTGGCTTCCATAATACGGTCGATGGTGGATTTGGTGATCATGCTTTAGCTGCAAATGTATGGCTTATCAATTAACGGTTTTCCACAAAAGTCAATTTACAATTTTTATTGATTGATTACGCTTTAAAAATGTAATTGCTATTCCCACCAAAACGATAACACTGCCGATAATTTCGTTAATGTCCAGTTTTTCATTTAACAGCAGCGTCGCCAGGAAACAAGCAAACACGGTTTGACTCAGCAATGCTATCGAGACCTTGGTCGACTCCAGAAAACGCAGTGAATGATTAATAGTTAGCCAACCAACTAGCTGGCAAAGCAGGCCCATCGCCAGAAAGCAAAGCCATGTACTTAATTGAAAGTTGACCAGATTATTTTTCTCTATTCCGCAAATGAATAATAAGAATATACTTGCTGCCAGCATATTATAAAACATAAAGGTCACGGTATCTATTTTTTGCAATATGCCGCTGGTAATCATAATGTAAATGGCATACAAAACGCTGGCTAAAACGGCAAGCAGTATCCCTATGTTGAATTGAAGGTGAATGATATGCTGATAACCTACTAAAATCACCATCCCAATCACAGCAACAAAAGTGCCTATCCAAAACAGTTGGCCCGAGCGCTTTTTAAACAGGAGATAGCCGAATAATCCCACCCAAACTGGTGCCAGGTTAGCTAAAAGCGTGGAAACCGTGGCGCTTATTTTCAAAAGTGACAGATTCCAGACAGCAATATCCGATGCGAAAACTATTCCTCCTAACAAAGCAATAAATAGTTCCTTGCGGCCTATTTTTAGTTTACCTTTTATAAAACAATATGGCGCCAGGCAGACCCATGCAATAAAAATGCGGTAAAAGCCCGAAGTAAGCGCCGGGGCAACCGGGAGTTTTACAAAAATGGGCGAAAAAGATATGCAGAGGATGCCAATGACGAGGCTTACTTTAGGATTCAATTTTAACATTATCAGCAAACATAATACATATATGTTTTATTGACATACTGTGTCGCATTTGAAAATTTACAACGTATTGGTGATTAATAAATCCGGTCAATATGAAAAGCGCTATATTCCTATCTGTCATCGCTTGCCTTTTGTTGGCAGCATGCAAAAAAGATAATCCGTCAACTATTAATGGGGTGACTTTCGTTAAAAATGCAAAAACCTGGAGTACCACAAATGTAGGTACGGGTTTTAAACCTTTAAATACGAAGGACACACTTTTTATCAGGGCTCAGGATGGTGAAGACAATATCATTATCGCAATAAAGCAAAGGGGCGCAGGCACCTATCGGCCTGACGAATTTAGAGCCTATTACTATGTAACAATTGGGATGGATGTTATTGTGGGCCAATATCAGACCTATAATGATCCGGGTAACTCATTAGAGATAAGCACCTACGATGAGAATAATCATATTATAAAAGGCACGTTCAAATTTGTACTTACCAGCTACTACATCTACAGCAATGCTTCTACCCGGAAAATCGCTTTTACAAATGGTAAAATAAACACGCAATTATCAGATGTTTATTTTAATCCTTTTCATTGAGAATCTTTAACACAAACACCAAATAATTGTATTTTTGCGCCTCAAAATATATTCTATGAGTCAGCGCGTAAAGATTAAAGCATTACTGGAAAGCGAACAAACGGATGTGAGTGTTATTGTTAAGGGGTGGGTACGTACCTTCCGTAATAACCAGTTTATTGCTTTAAATGATGGCTCAACTAATAACAACATACAGGTTGTTGTAGATTTTGAAAACACCGATCCGGCGCTTTTGAAAAGGATCACCACCGGTGCTGCTATCAGTGTCTCTGGTGTGCTCGTAGCCTCGTTAGGCAAAGGCCAGAAGGTAGAAGTTAAAGCAAAAGAAATTGAAATACTAGGCGATAGCGATCCTGAAAAATATCCGCTGCAGCCAAAAAAACATAGCCTTGAGTTTTTGCGCGAGATAGCACACCTGCGTTTTCGTACCAACACTTTCGGGGCGATATTCCGTGTGCGTAACAGCCTGGCATTTGCTATACACCAGTTTTTCCAGGATCGTGGCTTTGTTTATTTGCACACACCAATCATAACCGCATCTGACGCCGAAGGTGCTGGCGAGACTTTTCATGTCACCAACTTCGACCTGGCTAACCCACCTAAAACAGAAAACGGCGAAATTGATTTTAAAGAAGATTTTTTTGGTAAAGCCACCAACCTTACCGTTTCGGGTCAGTTGGAGGGTGAGCTTGGCGCGATGGCATTGAGCGACATTTATACATTCGGGCCGACATTCAGAGCTGAAAACTCAAATACAACCCGTCACCTTGCTGAATTTTGGATGATAGAGCCCGAAATGGCCTTCTATGATCTTGATGATAACATGGATTTGGTAGAAGCGCTGCTTAAATATGTCATAGCTTACGCACTGGAAAAAAACGCTGACGACATTGAGTTTTTGACCCAACGTTTGCAAGAAGAAGAAAAGCAAAAGCCGCAGAATGAGCGCTCGGATATGAGTCTTTTGGAAAAACTGCAGTTTTGCCTCAGTAATGATTTTGAGCGACTAACCTATACCGAGGCCATTGATATACTAAAAGAATCAACGCCAAATAAGAAAAAGAAATTTCAATACCCCGTTGAAGGATGGGGCACCGACCTGCAATCGGAGCATGAACGCTACCTGGTTGAGAAACATTTTAAAAAGCCGGTAATCCTTACCGATTATCCAAAAGAGATCAAAGCATTTTATATGCGTCAGAATGATGACGGAAAAACCGTTCGCGCTATGGATGTGCTTTTCCCGGGCATAGGCGAAATGGTTGGTGGTTCGCAACGCGAAGAACGCCTTGATAAATTGGAGCAACGCATGGACGAGATGGGTATACCTAAAGACGAACTGTGGTGGTACCTTGATACCCGCAGATTTGGCGCTTGTCCGCATGCTGGCTTTGGATTGGGCTTTGAGCGCCTGGTGTTGTTTGTTACCGGTATGGGGAACATCAGGGATGTGATACCGTTCCCGAGATATCCAAAGAACGCGGAATTTTAACCGTTGATTTTTCGTTCATTATTTGTTCTTTAGCGGAACACTTAAGAAGGCTACGCCGTTTTCGCTGGTTTTTTTGATTGCACTGATATCCTATAATGATTGGAGGGGATTATTTTGATTTTATGACAGGCTTTATAAAAAAATCTGTGAAATCATGATAATCAGCCTGATCTGTGATCATCTTTCCTTATTTTAGTTGCCTAAATACTTCTCCACGTGAAAAAACTGATACTCGCCATTATTTTTATCGGCTCCTTTTTAAGCAGAACCTATTCTCAAGAGCATTTACTTTGGATGCAACAGCCAGCTATTTCGCCGGATGGTAACTGGATAGCCTTTGAATATAAGGGTAACATTTTTAAGGTTGCGGCAAGCGGAGGCACTGCCGTTCCGCTTAGCATAAACAGCGCTTACAATGGTTATCCGGTATGGAGCCATGATGGTAAATCGATAGCTTTCGCTTCAGATAGGTATGGTAATTTCGATGTTTTTATAATGCCCGCAAACGGCGGAACAGCCACGAGGCTTACTTTCAACTCCAGCAAAGACATTCCTTACGATTTTTCTGCTGATAACCAAACAGTGTACTTTGGTACCCGTCGTTACGACGTCTCTACCTCTGTAAGGTTCCCAGATGATTATTATTTTACCAAATTATATAAAGTGCCGGCTAAAGGCGGCCGGAGCCTTATGGTTAATTCTGCAGGTACTGAATATGTTCATTTCAACAAAACGGGCGATAAATTTATATTCCAGGATAGGAAAGGCTACGAAAATCCATACAGGAAACACCATACATCTGCAGTAACACGCGATATATGGATATACGATACAAAAGCGAATACCTATACCAAAGTTTCTCCTTTCGTAGGCGAAGACCGTGAACCGGTTTGGGGCGATGGTAATAAATTTTATTACTTAAGCGAGCGTAATGGAAATCAAAATCTGTTTGGATCTTCGGAAGCAGATATAAACACAGTTACACAGTTAACTACTTTTGAAAAAGACCCGGTGCGTAATCTATCGCGGTCGGACAACGGAACATTTGCCTTTACGCAAGGCGGTGATGTTTATACGTTAAAAGAAGGCCAGCAACCACAAAAAGTATCGGTCACCGGCTCTGCTGATTTTAATGGCGACCAAATAAAAAATATTCCTGTTAAAGGAGAGGCTACAGAAATAGCGGTATCGCCCGATGCGAAAGAAGTTGCGTTCGTTTATCGTGGGGAAATCTTCGTTACCTCGGCAGATGGAGCTGTCACCAAAAGAATAACCAATACCCCGTACCAGGAAAGGATGATAGAGTTTAGTCCGGACGGGCGCAGTATTTTATATTCTGTTGAAAAGGGCGGATCGTGGGATATTTACAAGGTATCGCTCGCTAACAAGAATGAGCCTTATTTTTATGCTTCGACCACACTAACCGTCGAGCCGGTAATAGCTACTCCAAAAGATGAATACCAGGCTATTTATTCGCCCGACGGGAAAAAGATCGCTTACCTTGAAGAAAGAAATTCAATCAAAGTATTTGATATAGCAAGCAAAACAACAACCACGCTGCTACCCGAAGGTATAAATTTTTCTTATGCAGACGGGGACCAGTATTTCGCATGGTCGCCTGATAGTAAATATATCCTTGCCCAATCCAGTGAGGGCGCAATCAGCTTTATCAGCACCCAGGTAGTTTTAATTAAAGCAGATGGGAGCGGCAAGCGCATTAATTTAACGCAAAGCGGATTTAGCAACGGGAACCCGCAATGGGGAATGAACGGGAAAATGATGTATTGGCTGAGCGACAAAAATGGGATGAAAAACCTGAGCCGCGGTAGCCAGGCGGATGTGTTCGGAATGTTTTTTGACCAGGCCGCGTGGGATAAATATCAATTAAGTAAAGATGACCTTGCATTAAAAAATGAGCAGGAAAAACGTGATTCGATTGAAATAAAGAAGGCCGAAGCAAAAAAGAAAAAAGGCAAGGATACCACAAAGAAAAAAGAGCCCGAATTTGTGCCGAATGTTGATAATGTTGACAACCGTACTGAACGATTAACCATCAGCTCTACTGATTTGGCCGATGCCAGCCTATCAAATGATGGCGAAAAGCTTTATTACCTGGCTAAGTATGAAAAAGGCTATAACCTGTGGGTTACTATGCCCCGAACAAACGAAACTAAGGTGCTTGCAGAGCTAAACGCCCCCAACGGCTCTTTAACGATGAGTAAAGATGGTAAAACACTATTTGTTTTGGCTGGTGGTAACATTATGAAAGTTAACGTTGATGATGGAAAGATAACCCCGGTACAAATAAATACGAACATGGAATTAAATACCGCCGCCGAAAGGGCTTACATTTTCGACCATATTTATAAACAGGTGCCGAAGAAGTTTTTCGACCCCAACCTGCAAGGGGTAGACTGGAAATATTACCACGACAATTACGCTAAGTTTTTGCCGCACATCGATAACAATTATGATTTCGAAATTTTAATAAGTGAGTTTTTGGGCGAATTAAATGCTTCACATACGGGAGGCGGCTATATGGCCAATTTCCCCGATGGGGATGCAACCGCTTCATTGGGCTTGCTCTATGATTTTTCGGCAGGTGGAAATGGCCTGAAAGTAACGGATATAATTGCCGGAGGTCCGTTTGATATCGAAAAGACTAAACTAAAAAAGGGGTGCATCATTGATAAAATTGATGGTGAGGCTATTACAGATGATCGTGACTGGGCTAAGCTATTGAACCGTAAGGCTGGTAAATACACGTTAATTAGTTTCCATAATCCTAAAACCAGCGAGCAGTACCAGGAAACTGTAAAACCGATAACTAAAGAGGTTGAAAGTGACAAACTGCTTTATGACCGCTGGGTCAAAAAAATGGAGAAATTGACGGATAGCCTATCAAACGGCGAAGTTGGTTACGTGCATGTACGCGGGATGAATGACCCAAGCTTTAGGGTTACCTTCGACAAGGTTTTGGGGCGCAACGTTGCAAAAAAAGCACTGATTGTTGATACCCGTTTTAATGGCGGCGGATGGCTGCACGATGATTTGGTTACATTTTTAGGTGGGAAGTTATATATGACGCTGCGCCCACAGGGCAATAAAACGTCGGGCGGCGAGTCATTCAACAAATGGACCAAACCAAGTTGTGTATTAATGAGTGAGGGTAACTATTCTGACGCTTTTATGTTTCCCTATATTTATAAAGAGCTCAACATTGGTAAGCTGGTAGGCATGCCCGTAGCCGGTACAGGCACGGCTGTTTGGTGGGAAACCCAGATTGATAATTCCATTTATTTTGGTATCCCGATGATTGCTACTTACGGTATGAACGAAACACACGCAACAGAAAATTATCAATTAGATCCTGACATTAAAGTTGTTGACGATTATAACAAGGAACTGGCAGGTGAAGACCAGCAACTGGAAGCTGCAGTGAAAGAAATGCTGAAGGAAATTAGCCATTAACCGCTGATTTCGACCGCTGATTTTTATGATTTCGCTGATTAACCCTGGTGAAATCATAAAATCGATTATTGCACTTAATGCCACCAAAAATCTGCGAAATCAAATTAATCTGCTACCATCTGTGATCATCGAACTGTCAACCCCCATTAATGCCCCAATTGAGCGTTGTTTTGATTTGGCGAGAAGTATTGATCTTCACATTGAATCGATGTCGCAAACAGGAGAAAACGCCGTTGCGGGCCGCACGAGCGGATTGATAGGCCTGGGCGAAACCGTAACCTGGAAAGCTAAACATTTCGGAATATGGCAAACATTAACTTCAAAAATCACGGAATTCCAGTACCCCAACTATTTTACCGATGAGATGGTTTACGGCGCTTTCAAAAGCTTCAGGCACGAACATCTTTTTTATGCGATAAATGATCAAACGATGATGAAGGATATATTCATTTTTGAATCGCCGTTAGGGGTATTAGGCCAAGCCGCTAATTTTCTTTTTCTAAACAAATACATGACCAATCTCTTGAAGAAGAGAAACGAAGTTATTAAAATAGCAGCCGAATCTGATCACTGATTCTCGCCGATTATTTTGATTTCGCTGATTACCTTTGTACGATAAAAATCGGTGAAATCACAAATAAAACAATCGGTGAAATCACTAACCCACTAAAATCAACGGTCATGCTAGCCAATGAAACTTTAAAATCCTTCGTGCCCACCGTGAAACCGGCCGAAGCAAAAGTGTTTTACCAGGATGTGTTAGGTTTGATGTTATTGTCCGAAGACGATTATGCCCTTGAATTTAATTCGAACGGGACTCTGTTGAGAGTAATTACCGTTCCTGAACTAAAACCTCACACCTTCACGGCAGTAGGCTGGAATGTACGAGACATAACTGCTACAATTCACGAACTCAATAGCAAAGGCGTATTCTGCGAAAAGTATGAATTTTTACCGCATGATGATCTGGGCATCTGGACGTCACCCAGCGGCGCAAAGGTGGCCTGGTTTAAAGATCCGGATGGGAATATATTGTCATTAAGTCAATGAGGATTACACCGATTTTTTAGAATGATTACACCGATTGTAAGATGTAATCGGTGTAATCATCCAAAAAATCGGTGTAATCAATTCTTCTTATAATCCTTTTGTACTATCAAGAAACTGGCGCGTTCAACTTTATGAAAAGGGACATCCCAATTGCCCTGGTAGGTGATTTTAACGGGTAAAAGCTCGTCATGATATTTAGCAAGTTCAATATTCATCTGCACGTCGAAATTAAACAGGAAGTTTCTGTACTTCATATCAATATACCTTCCCATTATCTGGAAATTCCGCATATCAAAAATGGTGGTCATTTCCTTGATCATGGTATCGCCGTCGGCTGTGCTGGGTTTACGAATCACTTTGAAAATGTATACAGGTATAGAATCAAGATATTTTCCGCGCGAGAAGCGATAGTAATAATAATCCCGCAGATCATTTGAGAATAGTTCTGTTTTGCTGCTGATAAATGGAATGCCTTTTACTTTACGGCCGGGTTCAAAGATCAGTGTCTTTAATTTATCTTTATATCCCTCGTTTTTACCTTCTGCGCCAGGTAACGCCGGCCCTTTTATAAAATCGGATTTATAGGCATTCCCAAAAATGTAGTCGAACATTTCTACGGTATACAGTTGGTATTTACCATTGGTTTTATATAATGAGCCGCTATCCTGCTTTGCGATGTATTCAACTTTTGGATCACCTTTTACATCGCTGTGTTTTATTTTTCTGTAAATTTTGCCGTTAACTTTGTTCTTTTTATCGTAAGTGTAAATTCGGTTCTCGGCGATAAAACCATATTTCTTCATGTTATAAAACGCCTTATAGAAATTGGTATCAGCCAGTACGGCATCAATAAAATCCTGTGCGTTTAAATGATGTGACCGGATGTTTACAGCAGAATCAATAACAATGGTGCGAATAGAATCGGGATTGAAACGTTTAATTTGCTGGGCGTGGGAGATGAAAGCTAAAAGCAGAAAACAGAAGGCAAAAGAAATGTTTTTTCTCATTTATACTTTATAAAAAATTTTAATGAAGCGTCGGAGCGTTTACAGGCAAGACTCGGCCATTTTTATAATCATAATCCCAGAATGTGAGCTTCTCCATTTTGATTTCATTAGTTGGTTCAAGATTTTTCAATTTATGAAGAAAACTAAAAACTGTTGATTTTGATGTTCTCTTATAAAAGATATCAAAATCCTTATTTTCGAGGAGGTAAACGTAAAAATTTTTGTATTTGAAATAACCAAAGGGGGTTTTATTATTTATTAGTCGATTAACCGAAAAATTAATAAAATTCTCACTGTTTTTAGAGGCGGTGAAGTGATAATTATTCGTCCCTTTGTATTGAATATCAAATATAATCCACCTATAATTTGACGGCTTTCCCAAAATTGTAGCGTTACCCCTTAAAATAAATTCTATAAGACTATCGACGGTCACACTTTCTTTAACGTTGGGAATTGTGAGATGATTGCTTTTCTGGCAATAGCTATTATTTGATATAAAACAAAATAGAAGCAATAAGGCACTAAAACTTTTCATTTGCAGGCCATCAATTGTCAACTGTTGAATAAATAATCAATTCCCCAACTGTTTAACGGCTAAATACGCCATTAATCCTGTACTGATCTTGAAGGCGTCTTCTTCAACATCGAAAGTTGGGGTATGTACGGAGGAAGTGATGCCGCGGCTTTCATTGCGTGTTCCCAAACGGTAGAAACAAGAGTCCGCAACTTGCGAATAATAGGCGAAGTCTTCGGCCGCCATCCATATATCAAGATCAACTACATTTTCTTTACCCAGGTAATCTTCGGCATGGGCACGTGTAGCGGCGGTTAGTTTTTCTTCATTAATCAGGAAAGGGTAACCCCTCATGATATTAAATTCGCAGCTGCCGCCCATGCTTTCGGCCATCCCTTCAGCCATTTTTTTCATTTTGATATGAGCATCATTGCGCCATTTTTCGTCCATGGTTCGGAAAGTACCTTCCAGGTAAACCTCATTGGGGATTACATTGGTAGCTCCATTTGCTATTACTTTACCAAAAGACAGTACCGAAGGGCTTTTTGGATCCGCAAAGCGGCTTATTATCTGCTGTAACGCGGTTAATATGTGGGCAGTGATTATAACGGGGTCAACGTTTTGCTGTGGTTGTGCACCATGGCCGCCTTTTCCTTTAACAGTAACATACAGTTCATCTGTCGATGCCATATATTTCCCGGCGCGGAAGCCAACTTTGCCTGCTTCGATTAATGGCATTACGTGCTGCCCTAAAACGGCTTGTGGCTTCGGGTTTTCCAACACACCTTCCTTTATCATCAAACTGGCGCCGCCAGGAAGTTTCTCCTCCGCCGGTTGGAATATTAGTTTTATGGTACCGCCAAACTCACTTTTCAATCCTGTTAATATTTGAGCAGTACCAAGTAATGATGAAGTGTGCGCGTCGTGACCGCAGGCATGCATAACACCGACGTTTTGTGATTTATAAGGCACCTCGTTCGCCTCGGTAATAGGCAGGGCATCCATGTCAGCCCGCAGGGCAACAACTCTATCAGATGGCTTTTCACCTTTTATAAGGGCAACCAGACCATTATCAGCCATCTTTATATATTCCAATCCCAGTTTTTCCAGCTTGCCGGCCACAAAAGCTGAGGTTTCGGTTTCATGAAAAGAAAGTTCGGGATGCGAATGCAAATGGCGGCGATTAGCCACAACGTCGTTAAAAATGTTTTTTGATAATTGCTGAATCTGCTCTTTAATCATTTGAATTGTCCTGCTTGGGAGGGTTTATTTTTTCAGGTATAATAAACAGGCTTGTAAATATCGGGGTAATTTCTTTCATCAATTTCTCGGCTTCCAGGCGTGTTCTGAAATCGCCGGCCCGCACTTTGAAATTCGGTTCGTTATAAGTGATGTAGGTACGCAGTTCCGGGTGCTCTTCATTAATTTTTGCCTGCGCATCATAAGCGGCCTGCCTGTTCGATCCGAAGAAGATCTGTACCCGGTAGCCACTGGTTGGCTCATCGCCGGTAGCGCTAACTTGTTTGCCAAGTACCGATCGCCTGGCAATCAGGGTGTCAATGAGCGGGTCTTTTACAACCTCGACCTTGCCACGGTTTTGTGCAGATGAAAGGGCGGGTATTAAAATAGCAATAAAAAAAACGCAATAACTTATCTGACAAAATTTGGTTTTGAAATAAGATCGTGCGTTTTTCATTGTTTTAAATTCTTATAAAATACGTTTAAGCCCCCTCTAAACGGCGCAGCCCTCATGAGCGCCATCAAAAATTATCAATTGCGAATAATCTCCCCCGGTTGGGGAGACTTACTTCGCTCTTTTCTTAAAGCCCTCCCAACAGGGGAGGGTTGGGTGGGGCTTATACCATCCCTACGCCATGGCAGTTTTTATATTTTTTTCCGCTGCCGCATGGACAAGGATCATTTCTGCCTATTTTTTGTTCAACCCTTACTGGGGTGGCTTTTTGCAGCTCGCGCATATCCTGCATAGGTACGCCGTTTGCTTCGCCTACCAGTTCAGGTTTGGATGTCCGCATCTTTTTCAAATCTAACTTCGGCTGCGGCCTCGCTTCTTTTACTTCTTCGGCCTGTTGCTGAGGTATACCACCGCGGAACAAGAAACTTACCAGTTCCTTATTTACGGTTGCCAACATCTGGCGGAACAATTCAAAAGCCTCAAATTTATAAACTAATAAGGGATCTTTTTGTTCGTAAACTGCGTTTTGTACGGATTGTTTTAACTCATCCATTTCACGCAGGTGCTCTTTCCAGGCATCGTCAATTAACGAAAGGGTTACATTCTTCTCGAAAGATTTGAATACTTCCAATCCTTTATTTTTGATCGCTTTTTTAAGCGGAACGGAAACCTGTATGCCATTTATGCCATCGGTAAAAGGCACTACAATATTTTCTACATAATCGCCGCGTGTATCAAATACATCTTTTAAAACAGGATATGCTTGCTTGGCGATAGCCTCCTGTTTGCGTTTGTAAAAATCTGTAACATCCTGGAATACTCGGTCAACTAAGGCACTAATTGACATGTGGCCGAAGTCATCATGAGAAATTTCCACATCCACCGAAAATAAACGGATCAACTCGAGCGTAAATCCTTCGTAGTTATTTGATTCTTTATATTCAGTTACGATGTCCTCAACTACATCGAAAGTAGTATTGCTCAAATCCACATCCAAACGCTCACCAAACAAGGCGTTTTTGCGTTTTGCATAAATTACCGAACGCTGTGAGTTCATCACGTCGTCATATTCCAGCAAGCGTTTACGGATACCGAAGTTGTTTTCTTCAACCTTTTTCTGCGCACGTTCGATAGATTTGGAGATCATGGAGTGCTGTATCACCTCGCCCTCTTCAATTCCCATCTTTACCATCAGGTTCGAGATCCTTTCAGAACCAAACAAACGCATCAGGTTATCCTCTAATGACACAAAGAATTGAGATGATCCCGGATCACCCTGTCTGCCGGCGCGGCCTCTTAATTGCCTGTCAACCCGGCGCGATTCATGGCGTTCCGTACCAACAATAGCCAAACCTCCGGCATCTTTTACATTGGGCCCTAATTTTATATCCGTACCACGACCAGCCATGTTGGTTGCAATGGTAACCGTACCCGAACGTCCGGCTTCGGCAACAATATCAGCCTCCTTTTGGTGCAGCTTGGCATTTAATACGTTGTGTTTTATACCGCGCAGCTTAAGCATACGGCTTATTAATTCCGAAATTTCAACGGAAGTGGTACCAACCAACACCGGGCGACCTGCCTGGGTAAGTTTCATAATTTCTTCTGCTACCGCATTGTATTTCTCGCGCACCGTACGGTAAACAAGGTCTTGCCGGTCATCGCGGCTGATAGCTGTATTTGTGGGAATTTCCACCACATCCAGCTTGTATATTTCCCAAAATTCTCCGGCTTCGGTAACCGCAGTACCCGTCATACCACAAAGTTTGTGATACATACGGAAATAGTTTTGCAGCGTGATAGTCGCAAATGTTTGGGTAGCATCTTCAACCTTTACATTTTCCTTCGCCTCGATAGCCTGGTGTAAGCCATCTGAATACCGGCGACCATCCAGCACACGGCCGGTTTGCTCGTCAACGATTTTTACTTTGCCTTCATCCAAAATGTATTCAGTGTCCTTTTCAAACAAAGTGTATGCTTTCAACAGTTGGTTAACGGAGTGGATACGTTCCGATTTTATTGAAAAATCACGCATCAAATCATCTTTTTGGTGAATTTTTTCTTCCGCAGGCAGGGTTGATTTTTCAATTTCTGAAATTTCCGTACCTACATCCGGCATCACAAAGAAATGAGGGTCCTCACCTGATGCTGTGATTAGCTCGATACCTTTTTCAGCCAGCTCAACCTGGTTATTCTTTTCATCAATTATAAAAAACAGTTCGGCATCCACTTTATGCATTTCCTTACTTTGATCCTGCATGTAATGGTTTTCGCTTTTTAATAAAACCTGCCTGTTAGCGCCTTCACTTAAATATTTAATTAAGGCTTTGCTTTTAGGCAAACCTCTGAAAGCACGCAACAACGCCAAACCGCCTTCATCAGGTCCGGTTTTTCCTTCGGCAATAAGTTTTTTCGCGTCATTTAATACGCTGTTAACGTATGTTTTCTGTGCATTTACCAGTCGCTCAATACGCGGTTTTAATTCATAAAATTCGTGCTCGTCGCCGCGTGGAATAGGTCCGGAAATGATTAATGGCGTACGGGCATCGTCAATCAAAACAGAGTCAACTTCGTCCACCATTGCATAGTGCAATTTTCGTTGTACCAGTTCTTCGGGGCTGCGTGTCATATTGTCACGCAGGTAATCGAAACCAAATTCGTTATTTGTGCCGAAAATGATGTCGGACATATAAGCATTGCGGCGTTCTTCCGAGTTTGGTTCGTGTTTATCGATACAATCAACCGATAGTCCGTGGAATTCATACAATGGCCCCATCCATTCCGAGTCGCGTCGTGCCAGGTAATCATTTACGGTAACTATATGTACGCCTTGTCCGGCAAGTGCATTTAGATAAGCGGGCAAGGTAGCTACCAATGTTTTACCTTCACCAGTTGCCATTTCCGAAATTTTACCCTGGTGCAACACGATACCGCCAATTAGCTGTACGTCATAGTGCACCATATCCCAGGTAACCTCATTCCCAGCCGCTAGCCAGGTGTTATGGTGGATGGCTTTGTCGCCTTTAATTAACACATTCGATTTTTTTGCCGCCAAATCACGGTCAAATTGGGTTGCTGTTACTTCGAGTGTTTTGTTCTCTTTAAAACGGCGGGCAGTTTCTTTTACCACAGCAAAAGCCTCGGGAAGAATCGTCATTAAAACAACTTCCAGTTCCTTATTGCGGTCTTTTTCCAGTTTGTCCAACTGGGTATATAACTCTACCTTTTCGTTTACCTCTATGTCGGGGTTATTTTCAGTCCTATCTTTAATCGATTGGATCTCACTGTCAATCTCAGCCAGCGCCTGGCTTAACGTTTCTTTAAAAGCGATGGTTTTCGCTCTAAGCTCATCATTGCTTATATCACCAAGCTTTGCAAATTCAGCCTTCACCTTTTCGGCTAAAGGCCATAAACTTTTTACATCCCGCTCTGATTTGTTTCCAAAAAGCTTACTTATAAAATCTAGCATATTATTTTTATATGATGCGATAAACTCAACAATTGCGCCATTGCAATATTGACGCCATTATGACAGGCAAAGTTACTTTATTTTTTGGATTTCACCGATTTTGAGGGTGATTTCACTGATTGTTGGAAAGACGATTTCACCGATTTTTCTGTCAGAACCGATGATTGGAGTGATTATTTGATTGCGCCGAAATGTTTTTTTCATTGGAAAGGTTTAGGCTGGATTTTCCGCTAATCATCCTCTTCGAAGTCGGCGTCGCCTTCCTCTTCAAACTTATCCCAAAAACTATCTTCGTCAAACATCAGTTCTTCCAATTTTTCTTGTTCCGGTGTGCTGGTATCAAACCGGATGGCCCAATTGTCCGGAATGTCATATGTTTTATCAAAGCCCCTTATCCATTCAACAAAAACAATCCTGAATTCCTCTACTTTATCACGCATCAGGTCGACATAATCTTCCTTGTTAATTTTAATCATCGACGCAAAGGATGTTGCGTTAAACATATCTTGTACCGCTAATTTTATCAAAACGGCATTTTGCATCCGGATTGAATACGTGCCTCCACCTTCTGCACCTGCTATTTTTGCCTGTATGAGCATAGCATTGCCAACTATTTCGCTGGCAAGATGTTGCCTTTTGTCATCTTCCTTCAGGGCTTCAGCTATAACATTGGCCAATTCATATAGCTCATCTGATTTTTTGAATATCGGCAGCTTTCTATACCTATCTAATCTTTTTGACATTATAGAATAAACTTAACAAATATAATTTTGTTGCAAACCAACATTGTGAATGTTTTACTCATCAGTTTGATGTGCGGATGTGCAGATTTCAAATATGCAAATGAAAAAAGATAAATCGGAAATAGAAAGATCAAAAAATCCGCACATCTGCACATCCGCACCCCGTAGGTACGGGGCACATTGTATATCTTTGCCCGATGAATATTCTGATCCTTGGTTCGGGCGGAAGGGAAAGTGCCTTCGCCTGGAAAATATCGCAAAGTCCTAAATGCAGCCAGCTTTTTATTGCACCAGGTAATGCCGGCACCGGCCAGTATGGAATGAATATCAATATAAAGGCAACCGATTTTGAAGGTATTAAACGGGTTGTCTTAGATGAAAGGATAGACATGGTTCTTGTGGGGCCCGAAGAACCCCTGGTTAAAGGAATCCATGACTTTTTTCTGGCCGATGATAAATTAAAAAACATCCCGGTGATTGGTCCCCAACGGGAAGGAGCACAGCTGGAAGGCAGCAAGGATTTTTCCAAACAATTTATGGAGCGTAACAATATCCCGGCAGGTGCTTCGAAAACCTTTACGAAAGAAACGTTAGAAGCCGGATTTGAATATATCGCCACCATAGGTTTACCCGTAGTATTAAAGGCCGATGGCCTGGCCGCTGGAAAAGGGGTTTTGATCTGTGCTAGTGTGCAGGAAGCACAGCAGGAGTTAATAGAGATGTTAACGGAAGCCAAATTTGGTGAAGCCAGTTCAAAGGTGGTAGTTGAACAATTTTTACAGGGGATTGAGCTTTCAGTATTTGTGATGACCGATGGTACGCACTATAAGGTTTTACCGGAGGCTAAAGATTACAAGCGTATTGGCGAAGGTGATACAGGCTTAAATACAGGTGGCATGGGCTCAGTTTCGCCGGTACCATTTGCCGATGCCGCTTTTATGAAAAAGGTAGAAGAGCGGATAATTGTGCCGACTGTTGAAGGCTTAAAAAAAGAAAATATTCCCTATAAAGGGTTCATTTTTATCGGCCTGATGAATTGTTATGGCGAGCCCTATGTGATTGAATACAATTGCCGTATGGGCGACCCCGAAACAGAAAGCGTAATGCCGAGGATCACATCAGACTTTGTTGATTTATTGGAGGGCGTGGCGAGTGGTGATCTTGATCAGAAAGAACTACAAATATCTGATAAAATTGCCGCAACCGTAATGATGGTGTCGGGTGGATACCCTGGTGAGTATTTGAAAAATAAAATCATTACCGGCGCAGAAAATGTCCGTGATTCACAGGTTTTTCATGCAGGTACCTATCTTGACAATGAGGATATAAAAACTTCGGGTGGACGAGTATTAGCAATCACTTCTTTACAGGATGATTTATTTGCCGCTCTTCAGCAAGCCACTGCCGATGCCAGCCGGATTTATTTCGACGGCATGTATTTCAGGAAGGATATTGGGTTTGATTTATTATGACAAGATAATTTCACGAATTGAGGCGAATTTCACGAATTTTCCTGAAAGCCGGCGAAAAAAAAATTCGTGAAATTCGGCCAGATTCATTCTTGAATTAGTACATTAAATTGTTTTTTGATATTTAGGCTGGTACAACTGTATAGTAAAGTTTCCGGGTACCTTAAAATGAGTGACTAAACCATAGCCATGGTCTTCAATAGCCGAACTGAATTCAACACCCCTGACTTTTAAATCCCGTACCGTTTCTTCAATATCATCACAATAAAAAGATATATCGCTCGTGCCCGACTTGGTCCCGAGTTGTTCATCCACAGGATGACAGCCCAAATCTGCCTCGGGAAGATCAAAAATCAGCCATCCTCCACCTACGTCCGTGAATTTTAAATCAAGTTTGTCCTTTAAAAAGTTTCTAAGTCCGTCTGCATCCGAACTATAAAACATGGTGTGTACGCCTTTTATCATGATTTTTCGGTTAAAAAAAACAGGTGTTAGTTATTGTATTAAAAAGATCAAAGTTACGTGTTTGGCCTAATCTTTCGCTCCGAAAATCTCTGCCAGTTTAGCTGATAACTCATTACCATCAAGATTACGCGCTATGATCTTTCCATTGGGATCGATCAGAAAATTTTGCGGCAACGCTGTAAGCTTATACAAGGTAACAACAGGGCTTTGCCAAAATTTAAGATCCGATACCTGGGTCCATAACAGCCCGTCGTGATGTATTGCATTTAACCATGTTTTCCTTTCGCCCTGCTTATCCAGCGACACGCTGAGTATGTCGAAACTTTTATCCTTGTATTTATTATAGGCTTTAAGTACACCCGGGCTCGACTCGCGGCAAACAGGGCACCATGAAGCCCAAAAATCCAGCAATAGGTATTTCCCCCTGAAGGATGACAATTTTACCGGGGTTTTATTAGTATCGGGTAGCTCAAAATCCGGAGCAATTCTGCCGAGGCCAACCACACTCATGTTTTCGAGTGTTTTGGCGTATGATTTTCCACCCGGGCTGTTTTTCACCGCAGGAGAGAGTTGATCGAACAACGCTGCAACATCATTATAATCACTGTACATTGCAAATGAATATAAAGCGTCGAGACTAACCGGTGAAGATGTGTTTTCTGTTATAAATTTTTTATTGAGCGCTCTTCTTTCCTTTTCAAGCGCTTTATTCGCCAACTCAAGTTCTTTCAAAAACTGAGGAGACTTTTTTTGTTCCTCTGTTGCAGCGGTATCCCTGGTTTCCAATTGTCCGTCGCGAAGTTCAATTGGTGCCATCAGCGCCTTATACCGCTCGTTATCGTCATTGTTTTTTGTGCCTGTTATTTTAGTTTTAGCTAATGAATCCGTAGTGGTCAGCACGCTAATAACACCACCCGTTTCCAGGTAAAATTTTACATAATTTTCTTCGGTAAAACCATTTCCGACTTTGTTTAGTGTGAGATATGCTTCGCTTGGCTGGTTAATTGTGCCGTTAAACGTAAATTCTCCATTGTTTAATACTACCGAATCCGCGATCCTGCGATCATATATCAGGAATAATTTTGCAGGTTTGTTTAGGTTGGCTATTTTACCCTTTACAATAAATTTACCTGGTTGCGCTGAGGCGAAAGCGCATGAACACACCAAAATGGCGAATAGTATTTTTTTCATGTTTTGAAAGTATAAGGAATGGTTTAAATATGAACACGAAATAAAATTAAAAAGTCCGAAAAAATAGAACTCCCCATTCTTTCGGACTTTACTGATTTTCGAATTCCACCTATATTTTCCCAAACAGCTCTTCTAATTTATTTTCAAGGTCATCGCCCGTTAAGTTTTTGGCGATTATCTTTCCGGTTGGATCAAGTAAAAAGTTTTGGGGAATACCTCTTACTACATACAGTCCAGCTGTTTTGCTATCCCAGAATTTCAAATCAGATACCTGCGTCCAGGTAAGACCATCCTTATGTATCGCTTTTAACCATTTGTCTTTTGCTCCGGGCCTGTCTAATGATACGCCGATTATTGAAAAATTCTGACCTTTGAAACGATTAAATGCTTTTACCACATTCGGGTTTTCGCGACGGCATGGACCGCACCACGATGCCCAGAAATCAATCAGCACATATTTGCCCCTGAACGAAGACAGGCTAATAACTTTGCCGCTGGTGTCAGCTTCGGCAAATTCCGGCGCTACAGCTCCCAGTGCCACCGCTTTTAATTTTGGCAGTCTTTCAGCAAACTTCTTTCCAGCTTCTGTTTCTTTTTCGGCAGGAGAGAGCCCGTTAAATAATTGCTGGATATCTGGATAGTCAGCGCCATAGGCATACGATTCCAAAGTAATAAGGCTTCTATATGAAGAAGGATTATCCTGTATAAACTTTTTGTTTACTGCTGCCTCCTGCGCTTCTATTTCTTTTTCAGCTTTGTTGTTCTCTTTTTCAAAAGCGTCGGATTGTTGCTGCTCGGGTGTAGCGGCTTTTCGTTTGGCCTCCAGGGCATTATAGGCATCATTTACCGGCTTTAAAGCTAAATCGTAACGCCTGCTATCATCATTGGTTTTTGTGCCGGTAACGCTTGCGTTAACAACCAGATCGATTCCGATTACTGTGATGGTTCCTTTTTCAAGGAATACCGTTGTATAATCTTTATAATTTATACCTGTACCTTTTGCATTAAATATCAACGTTCCATAAACGGGATCCCCGTCAACAACGCCTTGAAAATGAAATTTACCATTGTTTAGCGTAACCGAATCGGTAGAAGTTTTGCCTTTAACCCGGTATTGCAGGTAGGCTTTGGCGGGTGCACTAAAAGTGCCCAATGTTCCCTCTATTTCGAATTTACCACTCTGGGCAAAAACAAGCACAGGTAAAAATGAAAAGGCTGCTAAAATTATTTTTTTCATACAAGTAATTTGTATTGCAATGTAAAAACTTTACATGCAATTATAAAAACATAGTGAAAATTAGCCAATTATTTTTTATTAATAGTTAACCGCTACTTTAAAACATCATCCAATTTGTTTTCGAGGTCATTACCGCGAAGATCTTTTGCGATGATTTTACCATTAGGATCAATCAGGAAATTGGCAGGGATAGACTGGATATGGTATAAAACCGCAACCTCGTTGCTCCAGAATTTTAAGTCTGAAACCTGTGTCCATGCTAAACCATCACTTTTTATGGCCGCAAGCCAGTTGGCTTTGCTTTCGACCCTGTCAAGCGACACACCTACTATGGTAAAATTTTTGTCTTTATATTTTTTGTACGCCTTTACTACATTTGGATTTTCCTGGCGGCAAGGCCCACACCATGATGCCCAAAAATCAAGTAAAACGTATTTGCCCCTGAACGACGAAAGTTTTACCGGAGCTCCGTTTACATCATTTTGAGTAAAATCGGCAGCCATGGTGCCAACGCCATTAACCTTTAGTGCATCGATAGCGGTTTTTAAATTTTTTGCGGTTTCAGTATCTCTTAATCTTTGAGATAGCGAGTTGTAAAGAGATTCAAGCTCAGCAGGATCAGGAGATGGCCCTCCTACAGAACTTAAAGCCAACAAGCTGATATAACTATCCGGATTTGATGCAATAAATACCTTTAACACAGCCTTTTGAGCCGTAGCCAGCTCCTTATGCTTAGCCTGCATGGCGTTCTGAAATTCAGCAGTATTTTGTTGTGCAGGTGTAGCCGCCGCCTCCTTTGCTTTTACCTCCTGGGCTTCTTTGAATATGGGCGCTAATTGCGCAAGTAATTTTTTATTATCGTCATTTACAAGTGAACCGGTGATTTTCGCTTTTGACGCAGAATCTGCAGCGCTAAGTGTGATTACCCCCTTATCAATAAAAAAGCTCAAAGCATCAGCAGTATTGTCAAGATGGGTGAAGCCTACACCTTTGTGATCTATAACCAAAAATGCGCTGGTTGGATATATAATACTACCCTTAAAAACAAAACTGCCATTGGTGATTTCGGCCGAGTCTATTTGCCTGTTGGCGCCTAATTGATAAATTAAATATGCCCGGGAAGGAGCATTTAAAGTTCCGATTTTGCTGTTTATTGTAAATTGTTCGGGGGTTTGCGCAATAGCTATAAACGGCAAAAGTGTTATAATATATAGGAATATCTTTTTCATTAAATTTTTTTGTTATAAGCTGTGATAACGTTTAAACTGTGAATTAAATTATACGTGTTTAGTTTAATTTTTGATACGTTCGCCACCAAAGATCTGGCATTTCGCCAGAAGTTGCAGTTTTATAATCGTCGTACTGGCAGGGCACCAGGTGAAAACGTTCATTTTTTGAGCCAACCGAAGGATAAGGAACCTGCATCCACCAGCGGTCGGACTTTTTGCTTTTTACAAAAACCAGTTCATGATCGTCGTGCTTTAAAGTTGTTTTATAGATAAGATATTGCGATTTTGGAGTAAGCGGAAAATCCTTTTTCCGGTTATAAACACCGTCAATAAAATACCATATCATCTGGGCAAGCAGAATAGCCGTTTGCCCGTTATTATCATATTCCGGGTTAAATTCATAAAAGCCAATTGAACTGAGCTTATCGTTGATGCCTGCATAACGGGCAACCTGGCAGGCCGCTTCGGCATATAAACCATTGGGGCTGGCGTTGGCATTTCCCATAGCATCTGATGACCTGATGGCTCCTATATCAAAACTCACCATATCAGCATTGCGAATTATAGGTTCAACGACAGCAATATTCCCGCTCAGTTCGCCCAATCGGTGAACATCGAAATAAAGTTTGTCCATTAGCCGTAAACTGTCCTGGCTGGTAAAATAGGTTTGATAGCCAATATTACTGTAATTAAAAAGGTAGTTCGGTTCGTGTAAAAATATTTTATTTAAATACGAAGTTGAGGTGGTTTCGAGGCTGTCTGCATCCAGGTCGTCGTCTTCAAGGTCGAAATGGGAATCTACAATAACCAGGTCAACCTTTTGTTCCAGATTTTCATAAGCCGTATATTGGGCAAAAGTCAGGTCCTGCCCACCGCCTAAAATAACCGGTATGGTGTTTTTTTTAATCAGTTCGCTAACTACGGTTTTAATTGCAAAGTAAGTGTCCGTAACTGTTGCCCCTTGTTTTATATTGCCCAGATCTACAATTTTTGTATTGTAATTACCCTCATTTAGCAGGTATAGCTTTTCTCTGATAAAATCCGGCGCCAGTGCACAACCGCGGTTGTTAATGGTATTGCGGCCGTCCTGAACACCAATAATGGCGATATCCGTTTTTTGTTCCAGATCGGGGAAACCGGTAGAAAAGTATTCGATTTTGCTGCCGAGCTGACTGGAATAATAACCCTTTGCGGGAATAATTTTATCCATATCAATCGGGGCAAAAAAATCAGAAAGCGACATAATATTTAATGTGTCCCGTACATACGGGGTGCGAATGTGCAAATGTGCATATTTTTTATTGGAACTTACATTTGGTATACAAAGCTATTACTGCCAAATTAAAATCAATGATTTGAGTTGAAATAATGGCTTTTGACCGTTTAAGATGAATAATCACAGGCCTTATTACCCGTATTTATGCTCATTAAAGCCATTAAATGTATAGCCGACAAGTATTTTAATTGGTATGCAACATTTGTTGTATAAACGTTAACAAAACTGTTACACACCGTAAATCAACTCCTTTAATTTCACACTTTATATAACTGTGCTAAAGTTGACCGCTATTAGCTTGTATTTGATAAACCTTTAGTACCAATTTAATAAAAGCCTGAAAAGCATTCAAAAAAACGCGAGTTATATTTTTACCAATAAACCATATTAATTAAATAATCCAACCTAAGTGAATTCAAATGAAGAAAGATGTACTATTTAAAAAATTAAATAGCCTCAAAAAATCAATAATGATTTTTTTGCTGACTATTTGCACATGTTATGCCTCGTTTGCTCAGAACAGGCAGATCACAGGAAAGGTGACCTCGTCCGACAACGGCTCTCCTTTACCGGGTGTTAGCGTTAAGATTAAAGGAACGACCGCGGGGGCCATCACCGATGTAAGCGGCGCCTTTAAATTATCGGTTCCGGCTGATGCAACAATTGTGTTTAGCTATATTGGCTTTGTAACCCAGGAGATTTCCACCGGTACTACTACCGTTTTTAATGTAAAGCTATCTCCGGATGTAAATACCCTGAGTGAGGTAGCCGTGGTATCAATAGGTTATGGTACCGCTAAGCGCACCGATTTAACAGGGTCTATAAGTTCTGTTGGTGCTGCTACAATTGCAAGCACACCTATTATTTCACTAGACCAGGCTTTGCAAGGCCGTGCGGCAGGTGTGCAGGTTACAAATAACGATGCTTCACCCGGCGGCAACATTAACGTATTGATAAGGGGTACCGGGAGTCTTGCATCCAATGGCAATGGCCCGTTATATGTAGTTGATGGTTTCCCTTTAGATGCGGGTGGCATTAACAACATTAACCCCAATGACATTTCTTCGATAGATGTGCTTAAGGATGCGTCAGCCACTGCCATTTACGGTATACGTGCAGCTAATGGCGTTGTGCTGGTAACCACCAAAAAAGGCAGAAAAGACGGGGGCGTAGTGATTTCGGTAGATGCATATAATGCGTTTCAAAGCAAACCAAAAGAATATTCTGTATTAAACGCTCAGCAATTCGCTACACTCACCAACCAGATGGCAGCCGTACCGGGAACTACTTTCGTGTCGTTTGCCGGATATGCAAACCCATCGGCCCTCCACAATATCGACTGGCAAAATGAGGTTTATGGCACCGGATTAACACAAAGCTACAGCTTAGCGTTTCGTGGTGGCAACGATAAGCTTCAGGCTGCAGCTTCGCTGGCATACTTTGACCAGAGCGGTATTGTATTAGATTCTTATTTTAAAAGAGCTACCATGGGTGTTAACCTGGATTATGCGCCCAACAAATGGCTCAAATCATCAACTGCCGTTAAATACACTTACCAGCAATCAAATAATGGATTCGGTGGCCAGCTTCAAAATGGAGGAGGCTTAATTCAATTAGGCGAATTGCCCCCGTCCCTTGATTATGGCAACAAACTGACTAACCAGGTAAAGGACGGTAATGGTAATTATGGTTATTTTAACCCGGTTTATACCCAGATATTGAGCTATAGCAACCCTGTTTACTCGATTGAAAATAACCATAGCTATCCGATGAACAATTTTATACTGGCAAATTCTTTCTTGGAATTTACCTTACTTCCGGGGCTGAAATTTAAGACAAGTGGCGGTGTAAATGCGAATTTCTTTTCAAGTATCTACGATCAGCCCCAGGATCTCCGCGCATCTATACAATATCCCAATCAAGGGAGGATTCAGCCTGGTTTTTATAGCCAAAACATAAACCAGACCTTTGATTGGCTATGGGAGAACACCTTATCATACGATAAAACTTTTGGCAAACACACTATAAATTTTGTTGGCGGCGCTTCTGCGCAGAAAACAATCTGGAATGGCATGGGTGGCTCCGGTATTCCTCCTAATGGTATCATCCAGGACTTATCACAGGTAAGCCAGTTACAGCTTAATGCCAACAATCCCGTAGGTTCAAACACAGGTAATGGCCAAAATATCATTACCTTATCATCGCTATTTGGAAGGTTAAGTTACAATTATGCAAACAAGTACTTTATAACTGGTACTATAAGAAGGGACGGATCATCTAAATTCCCAACCGAAAATCAATATGGAACATTCCCTTCAGGTGCTATAGCCTGGAAAGCTAAAGAGGAATCGTTCCTGAAAGATGTTAGCTGGTTGAATAGCCTGAAAATAAGGGCCAGTTATGGCGAAACCGGTAATCAGGGTCCGATAAACCCGTACCAGTACCAGGCATTATTTGTAGGGAACCGCCCTGCATCTTTCAATCCCGGAGGGATTGGGACAAATGTCGACAACCTTGGTTATCCGTTCAACAAACTCTACCAGAATGGTATTGCCGCTACACAACCTGAAAACGATAAACTGAAATGGGAAACTGACACGCAGGCCGACGTAGGTTTGGATGCATCATTCTTAAATGGTGACCTTACCTTTACTACTGACTATTATGACAGAAAATCAAAAGACTTCCTGTTAAACCTTGCAGCGCCTCCTCAATCCGGTTATACTAGTTTAACCAAGAACGTAGGCAGCATGGAGAATAAAGGCCTTGAATTTGCGGTAAACTACAATCATGTTTCCAATCATGATTTCAGGTATGGTTTGGGTTTGAATATTTCGACGGTTAGTAACAAGCTTACCAGTATAACTTCAGGAACAACCTTTGTTACCAACTTTGGTGGCCTTAACGTACCGGCAGATGGCTGGGGTACTTTTTCCGAAACCAATATAGGCCAGCCGGTGGGTGAGTTTTATGGATATAAATCGCTGGGCATATTTCAGACCCAATCTCAAATTGATGCTTTAAATAACAATGCAAAAGCTAAAGGTTTTGCTGCCTATCAACAGACGGGCACTCAACCGGGCGACCGTTACTTTGCAGACGTGAACGGCGATGGCACAGTAAATGCGACTGACCAGGTAAGCCTGGGAAGTCCAATCCCTAAATTTTTCGGCGGCTTTACCATGGATGCAACCTATAAAGCCTGGGATTTTAACGCATTTTTTAGCGGTGTTTACGGAAATAAAATATTCAATTTCCAGGCAAGTGCGCTGGAGAGTTTCCAGAACCGTAGTTTTGTCGGGATTGAAAATATCAGCGAAAATTATTACCAAAACGCATGGACACCCAGCAACCATTCAAATACCTACGCCAGGATTACTACTAACGACGATGTTATTGGCAGTAACGTCGCCTCAAGCGCGTACATTCAAAATGGCAGTTATCTGAAGCTGAAAAATCTTTCAGTAGGATATACATTACCTACCGATTTAATGAGGAAGATATCCCTAACAAAGGTAAGGGTATATGTTTCTACACAAAACCTGTTCACTATTACAAGCTACAAAGGTCTTGATCCTGAAATAGGTGTACAAGGAGGAAATGCAACCCAAAATGGTTTAGACACAGGAATCTATCCATCATCCAGATATTATACAATTGGTTTAAATGTAACGCTGTAATAAAGGAAAAATATAAAATATTAAAGATATGAAAATTAATAAGTTATCTATCGCTCTTATAGCCCTTTTCGTGGCGTTGCTGACGCCGCTCAGCTGTAAAAAGAGCTTTTTGAACCAGACCAACACCTTCGGGGCATCGGCGCAAGCCACTTTTACCAACTCAGCAAGTGTTATAGCCCTGGTAAACGCAATTTACGATACCTACCAGAACAGTAACCTTTTAAAGAAGTCGATTTGGTATTATGCGAACTTCCTTACTCACGATTGGTTTAACAACGGTAATGACATTGCATGGAATAATTATACCATTCCGTCTACTTTTAATGCGCTTCCCTCTTATTGGGATAATATGTATGTCGGTATATCCAGGGCGAATATCGCGCTTCCAATAATAGCCCAGGCAAAAGCTGCAGGTGTACTTACCCCGGCTTTAGCCGATCGGTTAACGGGCGAGACCCTTTTTCTGCGTGGGACGATGTATTATTACCTTACAGGTACCTTCGGTGGGGTTCCGTTAGAATTAAGTGCAACAACCAACGGTTTAACCCCGAGGAGCACCCAGACCCAATGTTTTAACCAGGTAGTAGCTGATATGAAACAGGCGGAAACTTTGCTGACGTCTAAAACAGCTTTGGCCACTGCTGACCTGGGAAGGGCTACAAAAGGAGCTGCTTATGCTTACGAAGGCTCCGCGCAAATGTGGTTAGGAAATTATACTGCCGCGTTAGCTGCTTTCAACAATACCGAGCTGACAAGTAACTACCACCTGATAACCCCATACATTAACGAGAATGAATTTAATAATCAGAACAATGACGAGTCTGTTTTTGAAATTCAGTTTGATTTGACCGGCGGCAACCAAAGCTGGGGCGACAGCTGGAACCCACCGGGCGGCGAACTGGGCTGGATAGATAGCTTTAGCTGGCCTTCAGAAATAACCGGTGAAGGTTATGATTATGGAAGCCCCGCGCTTTATTATTCTTATCAAACAGGCGATACACGTAAGTTAGCTACTATTTTAGGCCCTGGCGATCAAAATATTAGCCCCGGCATTATTGCCAAATGGGGTGGTATAAAGGGCTATCCGAATGTACAAGGTGGTTATGCTGCTTACCTGGCAAATCCAACAACTGATATTGCCGATAAAAATAGGTTTACCGATGGTGCCGGTAATATCATCAACACTAACGGAACGCTTGCCTTTCCATGGTATGGAACGGACGGGACACCGCGTTCAGGCTATGTCTGCTCTAAAAAATGGAGAGATCCAAGCCTAACAGGTGGGTCAGGTCCACAGGCGATTTTTGGAAGTCAGAACCAGGTATTAATGCGTTATGCAGAAGTTTTACTGTCGAAGGCCGAATGCGAAGCGCGCCTTGGTATGAATGCACAGGCTATGGCCGATATTAATACAGTTAGGAGCAGAGGATTTAATGGTGCACTTCCTGCTACATGGCAGGATGGCTGGCTGCCACAGGCGGATACCCAGGGCAATCCCGTACCAGCTCCGGTTTATAATTTTCCGGCCGATTTGATGAATATGGTATTCAGCGAATACCGGCATGAGCTTACAGGCGAATATTCGCTGATGTTTCTGCTGCGGAGAGCCGGCTTACATGGCACCACACCTTATGATCAGGAAATTCTCCATAATTGGAATACCGGGCCTGGTTATCCTGCGAATACCAGCACAAGTTTTGTAAACTTCCCATATGGCCCGACTCATGATCCTAATACCGCCAACCCGGCTAATCATGGTGTTACGTTCAATGATCTTCCGGCGAACCGCGATATATTGCCAATTCCGCAAGTAGATTTAGGGCTTAATCCAAACTTAAAACAAAATCCAGGTTATTAAAATTGGTTGTTTAATTGTTGATAAAAAGCCGTCTCATTTTAGAGGCGGCTTTTTTTGTCACATTCAAAAGCATGTTTGGTGGGAAAAACAAACCCTATCATGAGAAAATGTTACTTAATAAAGCACAGCCAAAAGCATTTTATTTAGCGACCATGCCCAGTATTTTTTTAGCTTCCTGCGGGTATATTGCAATATGATGCGTATGCACAGCTATGTCGGCTGAAAATGTTTTGTTCATATTTGGTGATATTATTGCCATGGTGGTTAAAGCTGGCATATGGCATTGTATACAATTTGCTTTTATAAGCGTTGCGTTTGATGTATTTGCCATTTTGCAATAATTATGATTGACAGTACTATGACAGGTAAGGCATTTTTGCGTGAACAAAGCAGTGTTACCCCGTTGATTTTGATGTGTATCATGGCAGGTTGTGCAATCCATTTTACTCTTGATAAAACATTTACTGCTTTGTAGTAGCTGTAGCTGGTTACCATGGACATCCAAATGACTGGAATCACTAATGGGCCGGTAAAAATCGGCTATCTTAAATTTTGCGAGTGTATCGCCGGGTACGAAGTAAAAAGTTGAGCGGATCATTTCACTTTTATTCCCCGAATGGCATACTGCACACATGTCCAATTTTCGTTCTCTGGGCAATGACGCATAAGTTTTTATAAAATGTGCTGTTTTTTCTTGCGGGTTTTTAGTTTGGAAATCAACATGTTGTGCGGCGGGGCCATGACATCGTTCACAGTCAATGCCATACACCAGTGAACTTTTGTCAAATTGCTCCGGGCCATTTAACGCCTCCGTTTCGCCGGGCGCATCATTAATATTGGAGGCATGGCATTCCAGGCAACGCATTTTTATTATACGATTAAAATCAACCTGACCCGGAGCGTATCCCGGACTTATTAGCCATTGATTTTTTTTTGAATAATAAGAAATGGGTAACTGGTAGAGCCCGTTATCTTTCCAGTACAGGTAGCTTTCACCTTTTATGCCGCCTAAAACAATGTCGAAACGGTGGCTCTCTATCATTTTTCCATTTAAATAATAGGTTTGGAACATGCCGTTATGACGCTTTTCCATTACTATTTTTTGAGATGGACTAATGTCAAATTCGTTGAAGTTTTTGATAAAACTACCATGAATGGTGTTGACACAGGCCGGAACAGAAGCTATGTAATGAGCAGTGTGCAGGTAGGATTTATATAATTCGCTATGGCACTTTATACATGTTACTGACCCGACATATAAATCGCCCCGTGGATCAACGGATTTGTCGCCTTTGGACTTGAAATAAAAGATAATAATTATGGTCAAGAGGATAGTTGATATAACTATGATTTTTTTCATTTAGATAGTAAAAAGTTTATAAGAAATTGTCGCCTGCCGGACGGCTTTTTTCATTTTAAAAACATGTAGGTTTTTCCTATAAAGGTATTCGTAAATATACCTGAAATAGGACAATCTTATAAGGAAAATACGGAAAATAATGAGGAAATATTCTCATAAAAAACAGTAAATTGCTTTGCAAATATTTAGCAACTTATATATTCAACGCCATATTATTTAGAATGAAAAAACGGACCGGAATATTTTTTTTATTATGTACATTATGTTTTCTTTCCTGCAAAAAACCAACGCTTTTCCAACAAATTTCTTCTTCCCATTCGGGCATTCATTTCAATAATCAAATAACAGAATCCGACTCGATGAACCCCTTGGATATAGTAAATATTTATAACGGAGGTGGCGTTGGGATAGGTGATTTTAATAATGATGGGTTACCGGATATCTATTTTACAGGCAATATGGTGTCCAACCGGTTGTACTTAAATAAAGGCAATTTTGAGTTCGAAGATATTACTGATAAAGCTGGTGTCGGCGGTGGCGGAAGGTGGGGCCGCGGCGTTGCGATTGTTGATATTAACAATGACGGTTTAACGGATATTTATGTTTGTAACACGCTTTTAAAAGATTCGCTGAAAAGGCGGAATTATCTTTACATCAACCAGGGTGTTGACAAAGACGGTATTCCTCATTTTAAGGATATGGCCAAAGAATATGGTTTGGAAGCAGGCACCGAGTCGACAATGGCAAGCTTTTTTGACTATGATAATGATGGGGACCTTGACATGTATCTTACCGTTAATAACGCAAGTGCAAGTTACAATCCAAGTGTTTTTGGTCCGGCCAGTAACCGGCAGAGTCCGGAATTTATCACCGGGAAGTTATACCGGAACGACTGGGACAGTACTTTACATCACCCCGTTTTTCACGACGTTTCAAGAGAGGCGGGCATTAACCTTAGCGGTTACGGACATGGTGCAACCACAGTAGATTTTAACGGGGATGGTTGGAAGGACATATATGTGTCCAACGATTTTATTTCGAATAATATTTTGTACATAAATAACCACGACGGGACCTTTACCGACCGTTCAAAGGAATATTTTAAACATACCTCGTTAAACTCCATGGGCCAGGACGTTATTGACATTAACAATGATGGGCTGCCTGATGTAGTAGAGCTGGATATGAACCCACCGGATAACTATCGAAAAAAAATGATGATGGGCCCAAACAGCTATCAAACCTATCAAAGTTTTGAACGGTTTAGCAGTCAATACCAGTATGTACGCAATACTTTGCAGCTTAACCAGGGGCCAAGGCTTGGTCAGCAGGGTCGCATAGGCAGTCCGGCTTTCAGCGAAATTGGTTTTTTAAGCGGTATATCCCAAACCGATTGGAGCTGGACACCGCTTGTTACGGATTTTAATAATGACGGTTTTCGGGATATTGTAATAACAAATGGCTTTAGGAAAGATGTATCGGATCATGATTTCATGATCTATAGGCAAAGCCCTTACGCATACGCTTCTAAAGAGAAGGTGCTCAAACAGATCCCGGAAGTTAAATTGCCTAATTATGCTTTTGAAAACAAAGGAGATTTAACCTTTGAAGATGTAAGCAAAGCATGGGGAGTAAGTATTCCTACTTTTTCGAACGGAGCGGTGTATGCCGATCTTGACAATGACGGCGCAATGGACATGATTATCAATAATATTGACGGCGAAGCAATGGTATATAGAAATACCGCCAGGGACGATAAGGATAATATAAATAATGTTCATTTTCTTCAAATCACTTTTACGGGCGGCAAGCAGAATATAAATGGATTGGGCGCATTGGCTGAAATATATTATGATCACGGCAAACACCAGGTTTATGAGAACGATCCGTATAGGGGGTATTTATCAACCGTTCAGGCTATGGCTCATTTTGGTTTGGGGAAGGTAAACATGGTTGATTCTGTTGTAATAAAATGGCCCGGCGGAAAAAAACAAGAATTGCTAAATGTAAAAACTGACCAAAAACTTAAAGTAAATATTGCGGATGCTAAAAGCACTTACTTATTAACGCAGCCGGAAATTGATTTTAAAGCATACTTTAAAGAAGTGACGGACTCTCTGGGTCTTCGCTACGCAAATAACAAGTTTGATTTTGTGGACTTTAACATTCAAAAGTTGCTGCCCCACAAATTGTCGGAGTATAATCCGGCTCTGGCGGTTGGCGATATAGACGGGAATGGCTTAGACGATTTAATAATAGGAGGCGATGCCACGAACCAGGCGCAGGTGTTTTTGCAATTACCTAATGGCAAGTTTAAACAGCGCGATCTTTTGGCAACCAATAGCAGCAATGTCAATAAAACGTTTAACGATGCGGGGCTATTGCTTTTTGATGCCAACGGAGACGGTAAATTGGACCTTTACGCGGCAAGCGGCGGATATGCTGATGCCGCGAACAGCCCATCGTACCAGGACAGGCTATATTTAAACGATGGCAAAGGAAGCTTTACACTGGCAACGGATGCACTACCTTCAAATTTTACAAGTAAATTATGTGTTAAGGCCTGTGACTACAATAAGGATGGGAAACTTGATCTTTTTATATCGGGAAGAGGGGAACCGTGGAGTTACCCGAAGCCAGTTTCCAGTATTATTTTGAGGAATGACAGTAAAGATGGCCACATTAAATTCACCGATGTAACCGCCGAAGTAGCTCCTGCATTGAAGAATATAGGGATGGTGTGTGATGCATTATTCTCGGATTTTGACAACGATGGCTGGCCTGATTTGATTTTAGCCGGGGAATGGATGCCTGTTACCTTTCTCAAAAATGAACATGGGAAGTTTGTTAACGTTACTTCAAAAACCGGGGTCAGTGATAAATTGGGCTGGTGGAATTCATTGGTTGCAGGAGATTTCAGACATACCGGCCGCACCGATTACATCGTAGGTAATGTTGGGCAGAATACGTTATTCCAGGCCAGCGAAAAATATCCTGTTTATATTACTGCCAAAGATTTTGATAACGACGGGGCGTATGATGCAATACCTTCAATTTTTCTACCCGATCAAAATGGGGTAAAAAAGGAATTTCCGGTACAGGGCAGAGATGATATGTTTAAGCAAATGATAAGCTTGAGGAAAAAGTTTACTAACTATAAATCTTTTGCTGTAGCGACGATGGACGACATATTATCACCGGAGCAAAGAAAAGGTGCTTTAAGACTAAAAGTCAATATGCTGAAGTCCTGCTTTTTACGAAATGACGGGAACGGTAAATTTACGCTCATTCCTTTGCCTGTTGAAGCGCAGTTTTCGGCTTTAAATGGCATGGAAACCGGAGATTTTGACGGCGACGGGAATCTCGACGTTGTTATTAACGGTAACGATTATGGCACGGATGTTTCAATAGGCAGATACGATGCGCTTAATGGCCTAATGTTAAAAGGTGACGGGAAAGGAAATTTTAAACCGCTAACTATTTTACAAAGTGGCATTTACATACCCGGTAATGGCAAGGCGCTGGTGAAATTCAGGGATGCCAGGGGCAATACATTTTTGGCAGCCAGCCAGCGCAAAGATTCTTTAAAGGTTTTTAAAATGAGCGCCGGCGCGAAAACGATAAGCGCAAACACCAATGATGCATACGCTTTGATTACCTATCAAAGTGGAAAAACCACGAAGCAGGAGTTTTACTATGGGTCGTCATTTTTATCGCAGTCTGGTAGATTTTTAACTTTAACCGCAGATATAAAAACAGTTGCTATAGTAGACAACAACGGAAAAACCCGTGATGTTATTCCTGATAGAAACTTTACTTATCTAAAATCGGCTAAGAGGTAAAATAAAAATAATGCAGAGGGCTTAGGTCAGACTCGAACATCAACAATCATCGGAGATCGCCTATTTTTTTGCCGGTGCCGGGTGTCCCACGGCTGCTGGCTTAACATTTTTATGCTAATCATTAACCATAGTGTTATTCGAAGGGATGGCGAATCTTTAGTTTTACGGATAGATGAACATCAAATATGTATTCATCATTTGTAATAAACTATGCCCGAAATGCATAAAATGTTAACTCAAAACGCGGTACGGGAAATAACACCGCTAACACAAAACGATTGTTTTTCTATATCATCAAGAACGATAAGAGAATTTGATGTGCCGCTGCACTATCACGATGAATATGAGCTTTCGCTGATTTTAAATGGAAAAGGCGCAAAACGTGTTGTAGGAAACAGTATCGAGATAATAAATAATGTTGAACTTGTATTTATTGGCCCCAATCTTTATCACACTTGGTTCACACATCAATGCACTTCGGACGTTGTTACGGAAGTGACAATAAAATTCCATAAGGACCTGTTTAACGAAACATTCTTAAAAAGAAATCAGCTTTGCTTACTAAAAAGCATGTTTAATAATGCCCAGCGCGGGATCTCGTTTTCGGAAGAAACGGTTGTGAATACGATTGAACGTATTATGAGTCTGAAACAGAAGAAGCATTTCGAAGCAGTTCTGGAGCTGCTCAATATACTTCACATCCTGTCTGTGTGTTCAAGTATTAAATTGCTTTCAGATACAGGTTTTTCCGATGAGAAGTTTTCATACAAAAGCAGGAGAATTGAAAAGGTATTTGACTTTCTGTGCAGCAATTACGAAAAAAATATAACCCTTGCCGAAGTGGCCGCACTTACTAATATGCCTGCCACCTCTTTCAGTCGGTTCTTTAAAAGAATGACGGGTAAAACCTTTGTAGAAAGCCTGAATGAGATTCGGTTGGGTCATGCATCCAGAATGCTGGTCGAAACCAATCTCAGTGTCTCAAATATTGCCTATAAATGCGGGTTTAATAATATCTCTTACTTCAACCGCACCTTTAAACACAAAAAATTGTGCATACCTTCTGAATTCCGGGAAACCTATGCCACCGGAAAAAGGGTTTACATTTAAAATATTATGATTTTACTTCGATAAATGAATTAGCCCAGCCGGGTTAGCGCATTATTTAACGCTAAACGAATCAACAAAATCTGCAATAATTTCCTTTAAATTCAAAATGTGAAAATATTGGTTAACATTTGTTGTGTCGAATTTAACATTTTTTGTATCGTCTTACTTTTTTAATCAATAACTTTACGAAGTGCGTGCATAATCAAGCCAATTATTAAACCAGGAGAAACACCAAATTTGATTGATTTGCATCCGCCAAAACAATTATTTTTTTATTTGTTTAACAATTAGATCATCGCCGAGTGCGTAGCATTGCAGTAATTACTGTTAAACCTACAATTATTCTGTAATTTCGGGGCGTCAGTAATACATTCCTATTTTATAATTTATACCAATTATCCGATATATGTATTTAAAATTCTACTTGTCGTTTATTCTGATAGTTTTTATACAACAGGGAATTCGCGCTCAAAATGATCTATATAAGTTTTCACATTTAGATATTACAAACGGTCTTTCTGATAATCAGGTTAATTGCATCTTTAAAGACGAAAAAGGCTTTATTTGGTTCGGTACTACTTCTGGGCTTGATAGATATGACGGTTATAAATTCAGGATTTTTAAGCACGATGCCAAGGATCCTTTTTCTTTAGGCGAGAACCATGTTATACGGATAAATGTAGGGCCTGAAAATAAACTTTGGATATTTACACATAGTGGTGTAAGTATTTATAATTCAACCACCGAAAGGTTTTCAAACGACATTGCTTACCAGCTTTCCCGTTTTAAAGTTTTTACCAACCAGCTAACCGTAATAAAAAAAGACGCCGATGGTGATTTTTGGTTTGTTACCCATAACAAAGGCGTTTATCGCTACGACCCCAAGACTAATTTAACAGTTAATTATAGTAGTTCGCGTGGACCGGGAGTAGTCCTTTATTCCAATGATGTACTTGATGTTGCTGCAGATGGACCAGATTGTATTCAGCTGATCTATAACGATGGGGTAATTGATAAGTTAAATTACCGTAAAAATAAATTCGTAAACAGGTACTTTGAATTAGCAAAAGCTAACGATTACAAACCTAACTCTTATATCACGACGAAAGATAATAACGGTAATCTATGGATATATTCTAACGCCGAACCAATTGGCGCTTATTGTTATAATAATAAAAACAATACCCTGGCACATTTTAGCAAAGACTCGCCTGCAAACAAACTTAACTCCAACATAATAAATGGCATAGTGCAAGCCGACGATAATAAAATCTGGATTGGGACCGACCATGGAGGCATTAATATATTAAACCCTTCAACCCATACAGTTACTTATGTGGTGAGCAAGGAAGACGACCCTAAATCTTTGGGCGGTAACAGCATAAACTTGTACAAAGATAACACGGGTATAATATGGGCAGGTACATTTAAGCAGGGCGTAAATTATTATCATAGCGGTATTTTGCAGTTTCCACTTTACACGCATTTTACCACGGACCCTAATAGCCTTCCATATGAAGATGTTAATTCTTTCGAGGAGGATGCAGCCGGAAACTTGTGGATTGGAACAAATGGCGGCGGACTAATTTACTATAATAGACTGACCAAAGAATACAAGCAGTACAAACACGATCCGTCAAATCCTAATAGTTTATCGAGCGATATTATTATTAAACTGTTTATTGACCATGACCATAAGTTATGGATAGGCACTTATTTTGGAGGCCTTGATTGCTTCGACGGCGGAAAATTTATTCACTATCGACACAGCGACCAAATTCCGGGAAGTATTACTGATGATCGCATTTATACCTTTCTTGAAGACTCGAAAATGAATTTGTGGGTGGGCACTTTTTCTGGAGGCCTCAACATATACGATCGTAAAAATAACACTTTCCTGCACCCTAAATACAGATTTGGTTCGGACTATACGTCAATTATTTATAAAGATAAACAGCAGAATATTTGGATAGGAAGAGATAAGGGTATCGACGTTATAGAAAGAAGTACAAATAAGGTTAGGCACTACTCAAATCAGCCAAATAATCCAAATAGCCTCGTAGCTAACGATGTGAGTACGCTTATGCAGGATAGCAGGGGATTTATGTGGATTGGAACAAAGGAAGGCATAAGCATATTAAATACGCAGACAGGCAGATTTTTAACCGCGGCTGACGGTTTTAATTTTCCGTCAAATGATGTTTCAAACATATTAGAAGACAATAAAGGCCAAATGTGGATAAGTACAAATAACGGCCTGGCACATATTAAGCTTACCAAGACAGGAGACAAATACAATTTTAAAATCAACAATTTTAATGAAGTTGATGGTTTGCAAGGCAGAGGAACTAACGCAAATGCGGCTATAAAATTAAAAAGCGGTGAAATAATATTCGGAGGGGCACACGGGTTCAATTTGTTTGCCCCATCCAAAATAAATACATTCAAACCTAAACAGAATTTGGTGTTTACTGACTTTCAGCTATTTAATAAAAGCGTTGCTGTTGGCGACACAGTGAAAGGAAAAATCATTCTCACCAAATCAATCTCCGAAACACAAACCCTCACGTTAAACCATAACGAAAATGTTTTTAGCATTGAGTTTGCTGCATGTGATTATTTTAACCCCGATAAAATAAAATATCAATATACGCTTGAGGGGTTTGACAAGGGTTGGATAACGTCGTCTGCTACCGATCGTAAGGCAATATATACCAACCTTGATGGAGGTGATTATACATTCAAGGTAAGAGCGCAAAATACGAACAATGACGGCCAGGAAAGTTTAATTACACTTAAAATAACCGTTCTGCCCCCATTTTGGAAAACCCCGTTGGCATATGTAACTTATTTACTTGTGGCTCTGGGCCTTTTATTTTATTTGAGACACAGAGGCATTGTTAAACTGAAAAAAGAATTTGAATTTAAGCACGACAAGATTGAAGCAGAACGGAAGATCGCAAATGAACGCGAAGAAGCGCGCCGAATGCACCAGCTTGATTTAATGAAGATCAAATTTTTTACCAATGTAAGCCACGAGTTCCGAACTCCCTTATCATTGATTTTGTCGCCAATAGATGATTTGATCAAAGTTACCGACAAGCCTGAGCAGCAGCATCAATTAGTAATGATTAAAAGAAATGGGAAGCGGTTATTAAACCTCGTTAATCAGTTGCTGGATTTTCGTAAAATGGAGTATAATGAGTTAAAACTTTGTTTACGCAAAGGCGATATTATAAAATTCATAAGGGAGGTTTCTTCATCATTTACAGATGTTGCGTCTCAAAAACATATAGAATACGTGTTTGAAAGTGAGGTATGCTCTTTCGTTACCAATTTTGATCACGATAAAATAGAGCGTGTACTTTTTAACCTCCTTTCCAATGCCTTTAAATTCACCCCGTCGGGCGGCCATATCAGCGTTATGTTAAATCTATCAGCCGCACCTGAAGTGTTTGCGAGTGAACAGCGGATGCTTGAGATAAAAGTGATCGATACCGGTATCGGGATACCCAAAGAAAATCAGGATAAGATATTTGAACGGTTTTTCCAGGACAACATGCCCGAGAGCCTGTTAAATCAAGGTAGTGGAATAGGTTTGTCCATCACAAGGGAATTTATAAAAATGCAGGGCGGAACAATTGCAATAGAAAGCGAACCGGATTATGGTACTTGTTTTACTATAAATCTCCCCGTTGGCGATCAAAATGAAGAGGAAATTGCTAACCTGCCCGAAGAGGAAGAAACTGTATATAAGACCTTCAAAAATGTTGAGCATTTGCCCGGTTCAGCAAAAAAACCAGCCATTTTACTGATCGAGGATAATGACGATTTGCGATTCTATTTAAAAGACAATCTTAAGCAAAGTTTCCATGTTATAGAAGCTGTGAACGGCAAGGATGGTTGGCAAAAGGCGCTTGCATTACATCCGAAACTTATTGTTAGCGACATAAACATGCCCGAAATGAACGGTGTGGAACTGTGTAAAAAAATTAAAGAGGACAGCCGTACCGCACAGATCCCCATTATTTTGTTAACGGCCCTTACAGCAGAAAAAGAACAGCTGGCCGGGTTGGATAGTGGTGCAAGTGATTACATTATAAAACCCTTTAACTTCGAAATATTGCTGTCAAAGATCCATAACTTATTGAGGATGCAGCAAACGATGAAGACGACTTATCAGAAACAGATTGAAATTCAGGCCAGTGACATGGTGGTGATTTCGGAGGATGAGAAGTTTTTAAAAAATGCATTGGACTATATTGAGATGAATATTACAAACTCGAATTTTTCGGTTGAAGAGTTGAGCAGGCATTTAAATCTTAGCAGGGTATCGCTTTATAAAAAATTGCTGACACTTACCGGAAAGACGCCTGTTGATTGTATCAGAACCATCCGTTTAAAAAGAGCAGTGCAATTGTTGGAAAAGAGTAAACTAAGTATCGCCAATATTGGTTACGAGGTGGGCTTCAATAACGCTGCTTATTTTGCAAAAGTGTTCAGGGAAGAGTTTGGCATCCTTCCATCTGAGTATATCACACAGATCCGCAACAAAGAACGGGAAGATATGCTTGTTTAATTCAGACTCTACATTTCGCAATTATTTTTATCTCATTAAATGAAATACTTATACCTTCTTGCATTATTTTTATTCTGCTACAGTTTCTCCCCGGCGCAAAACGTAGCATTAACGCCGCCAATGGGGTGGAATAGTTACAATTGCTTTGGCTCTGCTGTCCATGAAGATGAAGTAAAAGCCAATGCATTGTATATGGCCGAAAATCTTAAACAATACGGCTGGCAGTACATTGTGGTCGACTTTTTATGGTCGTATGATAACCCCCCGGGAAGTAACATCGGGAACCCATTTCAAAAAAGACTGCAGGATGGCTCTTACATACCCTGGCTTACAATGGATCAGTGGGGACGGTTAATGCCTCAACCAAACAAATTTCCCTCCGCATTCGGCGGAAAAGGCTTTGAGCCACTGGCTGCTTATGTACATTCTCTTGGTTTAAAATTCGGTATTCACGTAATGAGGGGTATTCCCCGCCAGGCCGTTTGGTCGCATTCGCCGGTAAAAGGAACCAATGGAATAACGGCGGATATGGTTGCCGACACAAATTCCAAATGCCCGTGGATGAATCATATGTATGGGCTTGATATGAAGAAACCCGGCGCGCAGGAATATTTAAACTCCATTTTAGAATTGTATGCTGCATGGGGCGTGGATTTTATTAAGGTTGATGACCTTTCGCGCCCCTATAGTGAACCTGAAGTTGAGGGATATAAAAAAGCAATTGAGCACTGCGGCCGGCCTATTGTACTAAGCTTATCGCCTGGTGCCACTCCCTTAAAGGAAACAGACCACGCCGTTAAAAATGCTAATATGTGGCGTATGGCCGATGATTTTTGGGACAACTGGAAAGAGATTACCGGAATGATGGGCTACGCTAAACATTGGGAAGGAGTAGGCGGAGCCGGTCATTGGCCCGATTGCGATATGATACAGATTGGCAAATTGTCAAAGCGCGGACCAGTCGGCCAGGAACGTTATAGCAGATTTACCGAAGACGAAGAATATACCCACATGACTTTCTGGTGTATTTTTCGTTCACCACTGATGCTTGGGGGAAACCTACCGGAAAACAGGCCATTTGAATTAAATTTTTTTAATAATGATGAGGTGCTGGCTGTAAATCAGCGTGGCGAAAACCCGCGTCAGTTATATAACGTGGATGGAAAAATGGTATGGTTCTCTCATGTCTCCGGAAGTAAAGACCTCTATGTGGCTTTGTTCAACCTAAATGATGAACCGGGTAATGTAGACTTGTCATTTGCCTCCATGGGGTTGAAAGGAAAAGTAACTATAAGAGATCTTTGGAAAAAACACGATATAGGATCGTTTAATGGGAAATATCATCAGCAGATCAACAAACATGGAGCAGCTTTACTAAGACTCTCCGTTAAGTAACAACCGTATTAGTCAAAACATCACATTTCAACGCAGGCATCCTTATGGCTAAAAAACTACTCATTCTACTCGCCTGCATAATTCCATTTCAGGCTTTTTGTCAGAACAATAGTTTAAAGCTTTGGTACACCAAACCTGCGAAGGCCTGGACGGAAGCCCTGCCCGTCGGTAATGGCCGTTTAGGCGCTATGATATTTGGTGGAGTTAAAAACGAGCTGATCCAATTAAACGAGGTTACATTATGGTCAGGCGGACCGGTGCGTAAAAATGTAAACCCGAATGCTTACGCTAATTTATTATTGGCCAGAGAGGCGCTGTTAAAAGATTCCGACTATGCGAAAGCATATAATTATGCGAAAAATATGCAGGGCTATTATTCGGATTCCTATCTGCCTCTTGGTGATCTTATGATTGCCCAGGATTTGAAAGATTCAGTGCCTTCCTCCTATTATCGTGATCTCGATATAAAAAATGCCATTTCGACAACGCGGTTTACTATTGCCGGAACAACTTTTACGAGGCAGATAATAAGTTCGGCCCCAGACCAGGTAATAGTTATTCATATAACATCAAGTACTGCGGGTAAGTTAAATCTTAAACTTGGAACAAGGAGTCTTCTAAAATATCGAATGGTGGTTGTGTCTCCCAACGAGATCGCTATGAAAGGAAAGGCTCCGGTACATGACGATCCAAATTATGTTCGTTCAGCAAATCCCGTAATGTATGATGACAATACCGGTTGTAAAGGAATGCGCTTTGAATTACAAGTAAAAGCGTTAAGCAAGGATGGAACTATAAGTGCTGACACCAGCGGCATCAGCATAAAAAATGCCACCGAAGCAACCATTTTTCTTTCGGCAGCAACCAGCTTTAACGGTTTTGATAAATGCCCGGACTCGGACGGTAAGGATGAAAACAAACTGGCCACGGGATATTTAAAAACGGCAGTGCAAAAAAGCTGGCCTATTTTATTATCCCGTCATTATGCTGATTATCACAAATACTTTAACCGGCTTTCTTTTACATTAAAGCCGCCGGCGAACAATGAAAATGCTTCGTTGCCCACTGATGAACGGCTGGTTTCGTATACTAAAGGGGCAAAGGACCCTGCTCTTGAAACATTGTACTTTCAATATGGCCGGTATTTACTCATCTCCAGCTCGCGTGTTAAGGGTGTGCCTGCCAACTTGCAGGGTATATGGAACAAAGAACTGCAACCGCCGTGGAGCTCGAATTATACAACCAATATTAATGTTGAAATGAATTATTGGCCAGCGGAAGAAACCAACCTTTCGGAAATGCATTTGCCGCTTATTGATTTTATTAAGAACGCTGCTGTTACAGGTAAAGCTACAGCAGCCGAATTTTACCACGCCAGGGGTTGGGCCGTACATCATAACAGTGATATCTGGGCACTATCAAACCCCGTTGGCGATCTGGGTAAAGGCGACCCGACATGGGCAAACTGGACAATGGGTTCGCCCTGGCTTTCACAGCATCTTTGGTGGCATTACCAGTTTACAAAAGACAAAAAGTATCTTAGGGAAACCGCCTATCCTTTAATGAAAGGAGCAGCCAGATTTTGCATGGATTGGCTGGTGCCCTATAAAGGTTATTTAGTCACAGCACCTTCCGTATCGCCCGAGAATGTCTTTATTGATGATAAAGGACAAAAGGGCAGCGTATCCATAGCCACAACAATAGATATTTCAATTGTCCGCGATCTGTTTAATAATTTGATTAGTGCTGCTGACGAGTTGGGTGACGATAAACCTTTCCGGGATTCTGTCGTCGCCGCCAAAGCTAAACTGTATCCGTTCCACATTGGTAAAAAGGGCAACCTGCAGGAGTGGTATAAGGATTGGGAAGATGTTGAGCCACATCACCGGCATGTTTCGCAATTGTTCGGGCTTTATCCGGGCACACAAATATCGCCGATAAACACACCTGAATTAGCAGCAGCTGCAATAAAGACCCTTGAATTAAGGGGTGACGAAGGTACAGGCTGGAGCCTTGCCTGGAAAATAAACTTTTGGGCAAGGTTGCTCGATGGTAACCATAGTTATAAACTGTTGAAGGACTTGTTACGTGCGACCGATCAGCCAGGTACCAATTATCGGGGTGGCGGCGGATCCTACATAAACCTGTTTGATGCCCACCCACCGTTCCAGATTGATGGGAACTTTGGAGGTTTAGCGGGAATGACAGAGATGCTTTTACAGAGTCAAAATAATGAAATACATCTCTTACCGGCGCTGCCGGATGAATGGCATACCGGTAAAATCTCCGGACTAAAAGCCCGTGGAAATTTTGAAGTCGGCATAAATTGGAAAAACAATAAATTAACAACTGCATCTGTTTTGGCGATAGTCGGTGGAAAGTGTACTATCCGGACCAATACGCCTATAAAAATCGACGGATTAAATGTGAAGTCGAAGAAAACAGAAAATGGTTATGTTACCAGTTTTAATTCAAAAAAAGGGGTGAGGTACAATATTACAGACATTAAAAGTTAACCAGGTACGAACGGGTATTTTATATGAAGAATTCAAAACCATCAAGAAGAAATTTTATAAAACAAGCCTCGTTTTTAGGAGCGGCCGCTGTAGCTGCTCCATCGATGTTAGATGGATTTCCTTTGCCGACTGGCGAACAGAAGGGCGAAAATTATACCTTTTTGTTCCAGGGAGATTCTATTACCGACGGAAACCGGAGTAGGAATACAGATTGGAACCACGTATTAGGCCATGGCTATGCTTATTTAATTGCGGCGCGATTATGGTATGAGTTCCCGCAAAAAGGCCTTCACTTTTTTAACCGTGGCATTAGCGGAAATACGGTCAACGATCTGTTGGCAAGATGGGATACTGATACTATCGCAATAAAGCCCAACCTGGTAAGTATATTAGTTGGCGTTAATGATACAATGCATGCTGTTAATGGCGACGCTAGCTTTACTGTTGCGAGCTACGAAGACGGTTACCGGAAACTATTGACGCAAACAAAACAGCAATTACCCGGAGTTGAACTGGTAATTTGTGAGCCGTTCATCTTGCCTGTTGGCAAAGTAAAAGACAAATGGGACGATTATCAACTCGAGATAGCCGGCCGCCAGGAAATCGCTAGAAAACTTACTGCCGAATTTAACGCCATTTATCTGCCATTACAGGAGAGCTTTAACAAAGCCGCTGACAAGTACCCGCCAGCAGAATATTGGATGTGGGATGGCGTGCATCCTATGCCAAACGGACATGAATTATTTGCCAGGGAATGGATAAAACAAGTGGGTAAAAAGCTTAGGTTTATTAAATAATTGATGTAGTTTTCTGCCGTCGTGACTGTGCTTATTTTAAATAAAACTATTCAACTGTTGATTACAATTTCTTAGCTAAACGACAAAAATTTTAATATTTAAATCACGCTTACTTTAGTTTAACTTAGCACGTATAAGAGTTATCTATATCTTATTATACATGAGTACAAAAGCGGAAAATTCATTGCGGGCCAGAGCTGAGGCTTTCAGGTCGCTTCATCAAAGTAAGGGTATTTTTGTAACACCTAATCCATGGGATGCCGGTTCGGCAAAAGTTTTGGAAAGCCTGGGATTTAAAGCATTGGCTACTACCAGTGCGGGCCTCGCCTATTCGCTAGGAAAACCCGATGGACATGCATCCATAACCCGTGCCGAAACTTTACAAAATGTGCAAAGTATCATAGCTGCAACCAGTCTGCCGGTATCCGCCGACCTTGAAAATGGTTATGGCGATGCCCCGTCAATGTGTGCTGAAACCATTCTGCTGGCGGCAAAAGCCGGTCTTTCCGGCGGATCTATTGAAGACGCCACCGGCAAGCCAGACAACCCTATTTACCCGTTTGACCAGGCTGTTGAACGTGTAAAAGCAGCAGTTAAGGCTGCCAGGAGTTTACCTTATCCTTTTATGCTTACGGCCAGGGCAGAGAATCTGATTTATGGCAGACCCGATCTTAAAGACACCATCAAACGGCTGGAAGCCTTTGCTGACGCCGGCGCGGATGTATTGTTTGCGCCCGGTTTAAAAAGCCGGAAAGAAATAGAAGCAGTTGTAAAAGCGGTGGCCCCACGTCCCGTAAATGTAATAATGGGCATTTCGGGCAGTAATCTTTCATTGGAAATTCTTGAAGAACTGGGAGTAAAGCGGGTGAGTGTAGGCTCATCGTTAGTGAGAGCAGCCTATGGCGCATTTTTCCGGGCGATAGAAGAAATAACTCAAAAGGGAACTTTCAGTTACGCAAACCAGGCAAAACCATATGCAGACTTAAATAAACTATTTAACGACCATAACTAAAGCAATAACAATTAAGTATTTAAGCGCAAAATAATCAGAGGCTATCGGTTATAAATTGCCGCAATACAATAGCGTGATTATAATGCTCTTCTTTTGAAGCGTATAAAAGCGTTACGGTTTTATGCTCTCGTACTATTTGTAACAATTCTTCAAAAGCAGCTGATCCCTGAAGTTCTGAGTGATATTTCGCCCGGAACTCATCCTGTTTTTCTGCTTCATGATTAAACCATTTTCGCAAATCAGTTGACGGAGCAACTTCTTTCATCCATTTATCGATGTGTGCGTTTTCCTTTTTTATGCCCCTCGGCCATAACCGGTCAATCAGGATGCGATAACCATCTGTTTTTGAAAAAGGCTCGTAAATTCTTTTTATCGTAATATTCATCATCGTAAATAGGTAAGATAATTTCTTTTGAAATTAACGGTTTATATTTAGAATAACATCAGTTAAAAAAAGTTTCGAATGCTGCAAAATAGAGTTGATCCATTTGGCAATATCATAAAAACCGCAGCCCGCGGGGCGTGGATGGGCAATCGTGGAATTCTGCACGATGATAATCAAACGTTGCTTCGCCCCTTTAAATTAAAAGCATGGATAACATGCAAGCTGGAGTTTAAAGAAAGAAAAAGAGCTGTTATGGCCCTAAACCGCTATACTGAACTTTTTTTTCTCGATGAAGCAACATCCTTTGCAGCTGGCCATAGGCCTTGTTTTGAATGTCGCAGAGACGATGCCAATAAGTTTAAGTCTTTATGGTTAAAAGGCAATCCCGAATATAATTTTAGCGAGAAAACATCAATTGAAGAAATAGACGAGGTAATTCATCGGGAAAGGATGAATAAAGACAGATCGAAAGTTACTTTTCAGGAAGATGCGGATAACATTCCAAATGGAACGTTTATTTTGTTTAATGGTGATCCTTTCCTGGTTTTAAATGGATTGATGTATTTATGGTCTCCCTTTGGATATGAAAAAGGAGTGCCATTACCCGATATCGGCAAACTAACGGTGTTGACACCGCATTCTGTTGTAAATACCTTTCGTGCCGGGTATATACCGCAAACCGCTATTTAAAGATGAATATTATCACAAGTATTGAAGAGAGACTTATCGCGCCCGCACCGCGTTCTCACAAGGAATGAAAAAATAATAGCAGGAGCTGTCGTTATAACTTTTTATTAAGAATTAATTAATCCTTTCAGGTAATTTTATGTCAGCATTATTAACCAGAGTTTTTAAAATACACTTTTTCTAAAAAAAAATGGATAAATTATTTCAAAAACAGGCCGTTCTTTTTTATGGCAGGCAGTTTTTTTTATCGTTGGTTGTATGTTGCTTTTTTGGTGTTGCCGATGCTCAGGATATCGGTAAGCGAAAATTGGTTTTTGATGACGAGTTTAACTATTCGGGGCTACCGGACTCCACTAAATGGACCTACGAAAAAGGTTTTGTGCGTAACAGTGAACCGCAATACTATACGGTAAAACGAGCCGAAAATTGCCGGGTTGACAACGGCATGCTGGTTATTGAGGCCAGAAAGGAAACCTACCCTAATGCTGCTTACAAAGCGGGATCAATTAAGCCAAACGAAAATAAGCAATTTGCGCAATATACCTCTGCATCGATTAACACCAGCGGAATAAAATCCTGGAAATATGGACGCGTTGAAGTTCGGGCTAAGGTACCCGGTGGTTTAGGTACATGGCCCGCTATATGGATGCTTGGAGATAATCACACTGTGGCGAAATGGCCCAAATGCGGCGAAATAGATATCATGGAGTTCTTAGGCCGCGACCCTATGAGGGTACACGGCACGGTGCATTATGCGGATTCAGCCGGCAAACATGAGCAGCAAGGCCAGAGTCCGGTTGTGGGAGGGCCGGAGGACGGCTTTCATATATATGCCGTTGATTGGAACGAAAAACAGGTTAGTTTTTATTACGATAGCTTAAAATACTTCGTTTTTGAATATGATAAGGCCAAAGTAAACCCCGCAAATACCTTTAAAAAGAATTTCTATTTACTATTAGACCTCGCGCTTGGCGACCAGAGTAACTGGGCCGGTCCGCTCGAAGAAAAGATTTTACCATCTAAATTCTATGTCGACTATGTAAGGATTTATCAATAATCGGACTATTGATTTAGAGAGCACACACATCGCAATAAACAAAATTTATATTTAAAATACCCTTACCCATATGACAAAAAAGTACTTCACCATTTTATTCAGTTTAATTTTACTTACATCACAAGTCACTAATGCAAGTGGCCTTTTTCTCATTAATAAAGCAAATCATAATAAAATTAAAGCGCCAGCCGGCTCACCAGGCGACAAACATTTAAAATATTTTGGAAGGTGGGACTTTACCGATCCAACTCAATTTGCAAGTTATTGGGGCGGAGCCTATATAAAAACAAATTTTACGGGCACTACCATCGCGTTAAAAGTTGGCAACACAAGTAATTTTTTCGCTAGAATCGATAATGGCCCGTGGGTGAGTTATTTAAAAACAGGCGGTACCATTAATTTAACACCGGAAAAATTACGTGATACAGTTCATTCAATTATTGTGGCACAGGGCAAAGATTACGATTATGTATTTAATTTCCAGGGATTTATTTTGGATGCCGGAGCTGTTACGAAAAACCCTTCAGTATCCAAAAAACTGGTTGAATACATCGGAGATTCTATCACTACCGGCTATACAGATGCGCAAGCTAATGTTTCAGATTATGGCTGGATCGCATGCGAAGATCTTGGTTTTGAACACACCCAGATTGCCTATCCTGGAATAAACCTTTGCAGCGGTTTTAAAGGTACAGGTATGGACGCGCAATATTTTAAAAGCCGTTCGCCCAAGTATCCAACATCAGAAGATTGGAATTTTAAGAGTTATACACCTAAGGCAATCGTTATCAATCTTGGTACCAATGACAACGCAAATAAAATACCCGACTCAGTTTTTCAAAAGAAATATATAGGATTTCTAACAGACATACGCTCAAAGTTTCCTAAGGCGCAAATATTGGTGATGCGTACTTTTATAGGATTAAAAGAAGTGCCTACACTTGCGGCCGTCAATGCCAGAAATGCGGCTGGCGATAAAAAAGTGCATTACATTAACACCTCCGGATGGATTACAAGAGGATCAGCCGATTATAATGATGGTGCACATCCAAGCGTGAGCGGACAAATTAAAGCGGCTAAGGCTCTTGAACCGGTTCTTTTGTCTTATCTGAAGTAAAAATTCGTGTCGGCATTAATCAGCGGCGGTTGCTTTATCACAAATCATTCCCAGTATTTGCTGTATAAATGTGTCCATTATTTTGTCCGGATTTTTACTGAAGGTGTCAGTTGCACGGTTGGCCAATATTGCGTTGAAAGATATCGCCCTATGGCCTAAACAAACTGCGAGTCCATATATACCGGCGGTTTCCATTTCAAGGTTAGCTATTTTCCGGCCTGAAACATTGAACTTTTGGATGATGGACATCAAATCATGAAGGGTTTGTCTTGCCCTTAACTTACGACCTTGCGGGGCATAGAAACCAGGAACAGTGAGCGTTGTTCCTTGTGTTATATCGGCAGCATAGGCCTCTAATAATGCGCTGTTTGCGTTTGCCAGGTAAGGATTAAATTTAAATTCAGCTGGAAATGCCGACGTAAACTGTGACAGAAGTTCGCCATCCCTGTTGCTTAAATTATGTTCATAATAACTCATAATCGCATCCAGCCCAAATGCTGAACTGGATACTAAAAGACTATCAACAGGAATTTCGGGCTGAACAGCTCCGGAAGTACCGATGCGGATAATGTCAATCGATTTGGGATTACCTTTAGGAAGCATGGTTTGTAAGTCGATATTGACCAAAGCATCCAGTTCATTCAGTACGATATCGATGTTGTCTGTTCCGATACCGGTAGAGATAACGGTTAACCTTTTTTTACCGATGAAGCCTGTATGTGTTAAAAACTCCCTTTTGCCTTTTTTAATTTCTATCCGGTCAAAGTATTTACTTACCTGGTCCACCCTGTCAGGATCGCCCACAGTAATTACAGTATCTGCCACATCATTTGGCAGAAGATTGAGGTGGTAAATGCTTCCGTCTTTGTTGAGGATAAGATCTGTTTCGGAAATTTTTTTCATGACCCGATAAACCCGAATGTAAGGATTAAAAGTAAGATATTAATAACTGTTGATAACCGTCGATACCAGGTTTTTTTAACGATTAGGTTTTGAAAAATGATATTAACATCTTTGATATATCAACCATTTGCAAGATGTATCCTACGCAGTTTCTTTTTCGTATCGCAAAAACAATTTCTGTAGCTGCTATAGCACTAATGTCGCTATTAGTCGTTGTCGGCAATACAACAGATTATATCACTAATTACCAATTTGTGCAGCATGTAATGAAAATGGACACCATCTTTCCGGGAAGTAGCCTTGCGTACCGTAGTGTTAATAGTATTTTTCTTTATCACGCAGGGTATATCCTGTTCATAACAATGGAAGCACTAATGACCTTTTTTTGCATAAAAGGAACCTGGATAATGTCCGGAAATTTAAAGGGAAGCGCAGCGTTATTTCATGCATCCAAAAATTGGGCGATTGCGGGAATTACAGTTGGGATAATAATCTGGTTTTTAGGATTTGAAGTAATAGGCGGCGAATGGTTTGCGATGTGGCAAAGCCACATTTGGAATGGTTTGGGCGCCGCCGAAAGAATTGTCGGCTTTTTAGTATTGGTTCTCATTCTTTTGCACCTGAAAGAAGACGAGTTAAATTAGTGCCGTATCAATCATAAATTGTAACTCACCTGTTTAGGAATCGCTCCTAATCGTTAGGATTTTATCCAATTTTATACCCGGACCGCCAGCGGATTGGGATAATTGTCGCTCTGATCTTCGGCAACGTTATCTAAACATTTAAAGTCTTTCTCAACTAACAGATAAAGCGAATTGCTGTTATCCTCAAAACCTACTATATTGGTTAATGCCCATTCACTAACCATACTCGATGGCATAAATAACGTGATCCGGTTACTTTTAAACTCGGCAGTCAACTTATCAACCTTGGCGCTTTTTAAAGCATAGATCAATGCCTGATTTCCAAAATTCGTTGTTTCTTCCAGGTAACCCTCATTCGAGAAGCGATCGACATCGCTTTTTGTTAACCTGTATCGAAGGGAATTTCCTTTAATCCTGATTTTCATGTTTGTAAATCGCTTGATGTGGATATTTTATTATTTAAACCGACAACCTCCCCTATAATTATAATGGCGGGATAGGTTAAATTATGTGTCGCTGCCATCTCGCCCAGATCTTTAACTAAGCCAACGGCCGATTTTTGCTCGGGCAGTGACGCATGTTGAATTATTGCAGCGGGGGTAGAACCTCTGCCCTCCTTTAAATAAGTATCTGCTATTACAGGTATTTGTTTCATTCCCATGTAGATTACTACGGTTGCATTGCTCTGCATGGCCAGCCGAAGGTCTGCGGATAATGTGCCGTCTTTCTTCGTACCCGTAATCATCCATATTCCTTCACTTATTGTGCGATGCGTAAGAGGGATGTCTTCAAAGCCTGATGCCTGCATGCTGGTTATTCCGGGGATAAAATGGGTTTTAATACCATTAGCCCTTGCGTACGTGATTTCTTCAAAGCCCCTGCCGAATATGAACGGATCACCGCCTTTTAATCTCACTACTTTCCCCTTTGTAAAGGCGAAATGTTTTATCATTTCGTGAATGGTTTCCTGCGGAGTAAAGCTGTCATAAGGCTGTTTACCTACATATATGGTTTCGCAATCATGTTTCGCGATTTTTAAGAGCGCCTTATTGGCCAAATTATCATACAAAATAACATTTGCCTCTTGCAAAACCTTGTATCCCTTTACGGTGATGAGTTCCGGATCGCCGGGTCCGGCGCCTAAAACAAATAATTCAGGAAATACTTGTTTACTATCCATTATTTAAATGTCTTCGTTTAAAATTGCCTTAAATAATTCATAATTTTAGTAATTATTCAATTTTGGCAATCAATTTTTCAAAAATACGCGTTTAGAAATGATTTATATCGTAAAATATTGATAAAAAATGATCATAAATGCATGTAATTATTGCTAATATCATAAAAATGATAGTTTTTGATAAAATTTTTGATTCAAAATAGAACGATAATGACTTAATTTCGGTAATATTGTTAGCGAAATGCATTTTGGTCGCAAATAAAAATGCATTTAGTTAGAATTTGCTTTAACATTTAAAAAATCGGATATGTCAAAACCAATAATTATTGTGGTTGGCAATGGAATGGTGGGATACAAATTTTGCGAAAAATTAGTAGCAAAGTCATCTGCGTTCAATATCATTGTTTTTGGAGAAGAACCACGGCGTGCCTATGATAGGGTGCACCTCAGCGAATACTTTAATGGTAAATCAGCCGACGATCTCTCGCTGTCGACAGAATCATGGTATGTTGACAACGATATCTCCTTATACCTGGATGACCCGATCCAGGAAATAAACCGTACGGATAAAACCATTCATTCACTAAAAGGGCTAACATTAAAGTACGATTACCTGGTGCTGGCCACAGGCTCATCAGCTTTTGTGCCCGATATTCCGGGGATAGAAAAAGACGGTGTTTTCGTTTATCGTACCATTGAGGACCTTGAGCTGATAAAGGCATATGCTGCTAATGCTAAAAATGGCGCAGTAATGGGTGGCGGTTTGTTAGGTTTAGAGGCGGCTAAAGCTTTGATTGATTTGGGAATTAAAGAAACCCACGTTATAGAATTTGCTCCCCGCCTTATGCCCAGGCAAATTGATTCCGCCGGCAGCGGGATGCTTCAGTCAAAACTTAAGCAATTCGGATTAACCATTCATTTAAATAAAAGTACTGCAGCTATTGCCGGTGAATATAAGATAGAAACGCTGCAATTTAATGATGAAACCTCGCTTGCAGTTGATATGCTGGTAATATCAGCCGGCATACGCCCCAGGGATGAGCTTGCAAAATTGGCTGGGCTGCATACCGGAACACGTGGCGGCATCATTGTAAATGAAAAAATGCAGACCAGCGACGACTCGATTTTTGCTATCGGTGAGTGTGCCCTATTCGAAGGGATGATTTATGGCCTTGTGGCGCCAGGGTATGAGATGGCCGAAATTGTCGCCACTTATTTAATCGAAGGCGAAAAAAACTTTTACGGCTATGATATGAGCACCAAGCTTAAGCTTATAGGAGTAGATGTTGCCAGCTTTGGTGATGCTTTTATTACTGAGCCCGATTGCCGCACCATAGTATTCGAGGATACCCACAAAGGTGTTTACAAACGCATTAACATCAGCAATGATGGCAAATATCTTCTGGGCGGAATTTTGGTTGGCGAAGCTGAAGCTTACAATATTTTATTGCAAACCGTTAACAGTAAGATTATTCTTCCTCCCAACCCTGAGGATTTGATATTGGGCTCCAGAGGTGGTGAGGCCAACGAAGGCGCCGGCGTGATGAGCCTGCCTGACGACGCGCTCATTTGTTCGTGCGAGGCTGTAACCAAAGCGGCAATATGCTCGGCAGTTGATGGCGGGGTAATAAATATTGATGGAATAAAAAAGTGCACCAAGGCAGGAACCGGATGTGGTGGTTGTGTTCCGTTAGTTAAGGACCTTATCTCCGGCACTTTAAAAGCAAACGGACAGTATATCAAAAATACGGTTTGCGAACACTTTGATTTTTCAAGACAGGAATTATATGACCTGGTAAAAATAAATAAGCTAAAAAATTACGACCTGGTACTCGATCATTTTGGGAAAGGTGACGGGTGCGAAGTGTGCAAGCCTGCCGTAGCAAGTATTCTATCAAGTTTGTGGAATGATGTAATTGTAAAGCAGGATACTATACAGGATAGCAATGACCGCTATCTGGCAAATATTCAAAAAGGCGGAACGTATTCTGTTGTTCCCCGGATTCCCGGCGGTGAAATTACTCCCGATAAGCTCATCGTTATAGGGCAGGTCGCAAAAAAATATGGGCTGTATACCAAAATAACAGGTGGCCAGCGTATTGATCTTTTCGGCGCCCACGTAAATGATCTTCCTTTGATATGGGAAGAATTGATTGATGCGGGTTTTGAGAGCGGTCATGCTTATGGCAAGGCTTTGCGCACCGTAAAAAGCTGCGTAGGCAGTACCTGGTGCCGTTTTGGTTTGCACGATAGTGTGTCGTTTGCGATAGAAATTGAGGAGCGGTATAAAGGTGTTCGTTCTCCGCATAAATTAAAAGGTGGCGTAAGCGGATGTATCCGTGAATGTGCCGAAGCACAGGGGAAAGATTTTGGGATTATCGCAACTGAAAAAGGCTGGAATTTGTATGTATGCGGAAACGGCGGCTCAAAACCACAACATGCGCAATTGTTGGCTGCTGATATCGACAGCAAAACGCTCATCAGATACCTTGATAGATTTCTGATGTTTTACATTAAAACTGCTGATCCGCTTACCCGTACGGCCACTTGGCTTAACAAAATGGATGGCGGAATGAGCTATTTAAAAAATGTAATTATTAATGATAGCCTTGGAATAAACGCACAATTGGAAGATGAAATGCAGGGGCTGGTAGATACTTACCATTGCGAGTGGAGGGAAGTTGTGGAAAGCCCCACATTACGCAAACGTTTCGCTCATTTTGTTAACGCGCCCGAAGAAAAGGACCCGGCTGTAAAATTTGAGCCCATGCGCGAACAGGTAAAGGCAAAGTGGTGAGTAGTGAATGGTAAACAGTGAGTAGTAAACAATTAAAAAAATAACTTCCGGTCCTTCGGACTTTCCGACTTCCGGACTAAAAGATCATAATATGGAAACGATAACAACAACAAGTATTAAATGGATTTTAGCTTGCTACACCGATGATGTACCGGCTAATGGTGGCGCCTGTATGAAACACGGCGACGAGCAGATAGCTATCTACAACTTTACACGTCGTAACGAATGGTACGCTACGCAAAATTTATGCCCGCATAAACAACAAATGGTGCTTTCGCGCGGAATGATTGGCAGCACCGGGGACGATTGTACACCAAAAGTGGCTTGTCCGTTTCATAAAAAAACATTCTCCTTGTTAAACGGTGAATGCTTGTCGGGTGATGATGAATTGCAAATAAAAACTTACCCGGTAAAAGTTATGGACGGAAAAGTTTATGTAGGTGTTGCGTAGTGTGTTATCGGAAGGTGTTATAATAAGCGATTTTCGGTAGTGATCTCAGTTAATTTTTCAAGATTAATTATCCTGATTTTTTTACCAGCTGTCGTAATTATGTTTTCTTTGGTTAATTCGGTCACTACCCTGAAAACGGTTTCATAGGTGGCTCCGGCGTACGAAGCCATGTCCTGCCACATTAATTCAATATTTATTACCCCTTCGGGGGTTGTGCCAAATTGATCTTTTAACGCCAGCAACGCTTCCGCAACCCGACCTTTCACCGGCATATGAGCCAGGTTGCGCATTCGCCTCTCCGACTCCTGCAGTTCGACAGCAAAAAACATTAAAAGCTTATAAGTGAAATCGGTGTTGACTTTTAAAGTTGCTTCAAAAAAATCCATATCCATATAACACACAACAGCTGTCTCGAGTGCTGCCGCGGATATTGGGTAAGTGCTACTTTTTCCGAGGCCGCGATGACCCAAAATGGCGCCTTCTTTAGCAAACCTTAAAATGAGCTCCTTGTCATTGTCCCATTTTTTGAACACTTTAACATTGCCCGAGTAAACAAAGTATATGCCGGTAACCGGATCACCTTCTTTAAAAATCAATTCATTCTTTTTGATCTTTAAATTCCTTTTTTGCGCAGCAATTGCCGGCTGCCATTCGGGTAAACAGTTTTTACATAAAAAGCAGCTTTTGGTATCACAAATTCCATTTTTTTTCTCCATTTACCTGTTTTTAATTTTATTTCTAATGATACTCAAACTTTGGTTAGCTATTTCAATATATTTAATTTATATCGATGCAATTTTCGTAAATTTCTTGATATTTTTTGCTTAATTTATAAGAAATTGTTCTTTTTGTGTTGATTTTTCCATTTAATATTGATAAAATTTATTTTTTTATCAATATATATCATAAAAATGTCTTAAAATTTTTATCAAAATAACATTTCGCTCAATTTAAATCAATGGGTTTTTAAAAAAAAGATAAAAAATTTCATTTTTTCTGATATTGATCATAAAAATTACTTAAAATGCTAATTTTTATTGATAAATGGTGTTATATTGAATATATTTATGACAAATAGAAATTAATTTTGATAAATAAATAAAAATTGCGCCTATAGAAAGAAAAAATAAAAAGAAACACATAAAAAAGCCCCGCCGGGAGGTCGCATTCCCAGGCAGGGTTAAACAGTTTTCATTGCTTTAACAAATAAAAAACCTATTCAAATGTACAAAAATGTATCAAACCAACTAATAGTTGGCTTATTTCTCTTGTATCCATCATGTTTTTTGGCAGTCACGGCCCGGGCACAATTAAAAAGTGCCAATTCCACAACAATTTCTGCAAATGCAGATACAAAAGCAGATCAAAAGCCCCCCAATGAAAATATAAGTGCTCCGCATCAGGCGCAAACAGATACCACATGGAAACCTGTACGAAGATTGTGGGGCTTCGCCTTCGGCGATTTTTATTATATGCAACATGCAGATGCAGGTAACAGAGGTGCCGAAACAAATTACAGTGGCGTCCCTACTTATAGAAATGCCTTTCAGTTCCGCCGCATCTACTTAGGATATGACTACGATATCACCAGAAAATTTACTGCTGAAGTACTGCTTGCTTCAGAACCGGCAGCCAGCACGACCCCATCCGGAACAACAACCATATCAAACGGAGATAACCTGGCTGACAACAAAATGGCGTTCTATATCAAAAACTTTGACCTGAGATGGAAGGGCGTATGGAACGGGACAGATTTTTTAATCGGCGAAATGTTAACCCCAGCCTTCCCGCTTCTAACAGAGAAAATTTGGGGTTACCGGTCTATTGAAAAAACTATTTCGGATTTTCATAGAACCAACGCTTATGATGTTGGTGTTTCGTTGCAGGGTGTTTTTGATCCTGAAACCAAAAACTTTGGGTATAATATTCTAATTGGCAATAACACCACCGCAAGTTTGTTACCCGCTACAAATGCAAATACCGGGTTCTATAAGGCGTTTTATGGAGACGTTTACGCCAAGTTTTTAAACCAGACATTGATTTTTGACCTCTACGCCGACTACATGCAAACCGCACCGGCTACCGCTGCTTTAGGCGGGCAAAGCCGTAACATGCTCAAAGGATTTGTAGCCTATACCACGCCTAAGATTACTTTTGGCCTTGAAGCTTATACCCAAAAAATTGTAAACGGGGTTACCGATGTTACAGCCGGTAAAGTAGGGCAGGATGTAACTGTTAAGGCTATTTCGGTTTATTCGCACGGGGCTATTTATAAAGATAAGGTGGGGTTTTTTGCCCGTTACGATAGCTATAACCCAAACACAGACTTTAATGCGGCCGACGTGTATACTTCGAATACAAATCTTGCCGCCTACAATCCCTACTACAAGGAACATTTCTACACAGCCGGTATAGATTTTACGCCCGCTAAAAATATCCATTTCATGCCCAATATCTGGTATATAAAATATACAGATCAAAGAGACCCGGCCACAACTGGATATGTTGCGGATGATCATACACTGGTTTACCGCCTAACCTTCTTTTACATTTTTGGCAAATGATATTTCTGATTATATAATTAACACTTAATCACTTACATTATGAAAAATCAACTTACAAAACTCAATATATTTTCGCTGAAGGGTGTTCAAATGCGCACTTTTCACATTACCTGGCTCATGTTTTTTACATGCTTTTTCGGCTGGTTTGGCCTGGCGCCGCTGATGCCCACTATTCGTGCCGAATTGCATTTAACGAAAGGTCAGGTTGGTAACACCATCATCGCATCGGTGGCTGCCACAATAATAGCAAGACTCATCATCGGTAAACTTTGCGATATCTGGGGGCCACGCAAAACGGCTGTAAGATTACTACTTGTCGGCTGCATTCCTGTGTTCCTGGTGGGGCTGGCCCATGATTATACATCTTTTCTTTTGTTTCGCCTTGCTATAGGTGTAATAGGTGCATCCTTCGTTATAACACAGTTTCATACTTCAATGATGTTTGCTCCTAATATTAAGGGAACCGCAAATGCAGTTACCGGTGGCTGGGGAAACCTGGGCGGCGGCGTAACCAATATGGTAATGCCTTTAATTTTTGCAGCGATAGTTGGATTTGGATATACCAGCGCCGAAGCGTGGCGCTATGCCATGATAGTACCTGGCATAATGATGATGGTAGTCGCCTTTTTATATTATAAATATACCAAAGACACGCCAAACGGAAATTACGACGAAATAGGTTATACAAAAGGCAAATCTTCAAAAACAGATTGGTCCGTTTTAGCAGATTGGCGTATCTGGGCGCTGACCATGGCTTATGCCATGTGTTTTGGTATGGAGATCACTTTTGATAATGTCGCCTCCCTGCATTTTGTGGATTCATTTCACCTCTCGCAAAGCAATGCTGGCTTTTGGGCAGGCATATTTGGTTTCATGAATTTATTTGCGCGCGCCCTCGGCGGTATTGTGTCAGATAAAGTTGGCGGCAAGTTTGGGATGCGCGGCAAGGGCCTCTTGCTTGCCGGTGTATTGTTGCTGGAAGGTATAGGTTTAATATTATTCGCACAATCAGGTTCATTGGCGATGGCCATTATATCCATGCTTTCATTTGCCTTATTCCTTAAAATGTCTAACGGTGCAACTTATGGCATTGTGCCGTTTGTAAATGCTAAAAACGTAGGCCTGGTAAGCGGCATTGTTGGCGCAGGCGGCAATTTGGGTGGGATGCTTTTCGGCTTTTTATTCAAATCATCATCAATAACTTATGTACAGGCATTTACTTATATCGGTTATGCGGTAATCGCAGTTTCGGTAATCGTTTTAATAACCCGGTTTGCCAAATCGCCTTCGTACGAGGAAAGCTTAAAAGGAGAAGCATTGGGGGTAGGGGTTGCGTAAAGGCGGCCTCACCTAAATCCTCTCCAAAGGAGAGGACTTGAAAACCCTCTCCTTTGGAGAGGACTTGAAAACCCTCTCCTTTGGAGAGGGCAGGGTGAGGCAACTAAGGGATTTATCAAATTGAATTCTAATGGCTTTAAACAGGCATAATAATAAAGGTTTAACATCAACCTGCTGCTATTGCGGGGTAGGCTGCGGTGTGGTTTTAAACCAGGATAAAAGCGGCAGCGTTACGTTGGAAGGCGATAAAAATCATCCTGTAAATAAAGGTATGCTTTGCAGTAAGGGGCTCAACCTGCATTACACTGTAAATGACAAAAGCGACAGGCTGTTGTATCCACAAATGCGTTATAACAAAAGCATGCCCATGCAAAGGGTAAGCTGGGACGATGCGCTGGAAAGAACCGCTGCTGTATTCAGAACATTTATCAGCAAATATGGCCCTGATTCAGTTGCATTTTATGCATCGGGCCAGTGTTTAACCGAAGAGTATTATGTAGTGAACAAGCTGATGAAGGGCTTCATCGGCAGTAATAATATTGATACAAACTCGCGCTTGTGTATGAGCAGCGCGGTAGCTGCTTATAAAATTGCTTTAGGGGAAGATAGCGTCCCCGTTTGTTATGACGACATAGAGCTTGCCGATTGTTTGCTTATTATGGGTGGTAACCCTGCGTGGTGTCACCCTATATTATGGCGAAGAGTGGAGGCACACAAAGCGGCTCATCCAAATGTTAAGATTATTATAGTTGATCCGCGGGTCACCGACTCCTGTTCAATTGCCGATCTGCATCTGCAAATAAATCCAGGTACTGACGTTACCCTTAACCATGCTATCGGCAGGCTGTTGATAGAAAACGGAGACATCGACATAGATTTTATTGCTAACCATGCCGAAGGATTTGAACAGTACAGCAATATTGTTTTTCAAAGAACATTGAGCGAATCGTCAAAAATATGCGGGTTAAGTGAAAGCAGTATCCGCCTGGCGGCAAAGTATATCGGTGAAGCAAATGGCTTTATCTCTATGTGGACTATGGGACTTAATCAAAGCGCCATCGGTGTAAACAAAAATCTGAGCCTAATCAATTTAAATTTAATTACAGGTCATATCGGTAAACCCGGATCAGGACCTCTGTCGCTAACAGGACAACCAAATGCCATGGGCGGCAGAGAGGTTGGAGGGCTGGCAAATTTACTTCCGGCCCACCGCGATCTTAAAAATCCGTTGCACAGGGAAGAAGTACAAAAATTTTGGGGTGGAACCGTAATCAATTCTCAACCCGGGCTAACAGCGACCGAGATGTTTGAAGCATTGAATGACGGAAGGTTAAAAGCCATCTGGATCATGTGTACCAATCCACTGACCAGTTTGCCCAATGTGCGCCTCGCAGAGGAAGCTTTAAAGAAAGCGAAATTTGTTGTTGTACAGGAAATAAGCAACAAACCCGAAACACTGGCATATGCTGATGTGATATTGCCCGCAGCAGCATGGGCCGAGAAGGAAGGTACGATGACCAATTCAGAAAGACGCATCAGTTACTTAAATAAAATCATCGAGCCACCCGGCGAGGCTCTGCCCGACGCTGAAATTATATGCCGTTTCGCTAGGAAAATGGGTTACCGGGGTTTTAATTTTGAAAACCCTGCAGCTATTTATGCGGAGCATGTGAAACTGACTGCCAAAACGAACGTCGACATCAGCGGGTTGAGCTACGAGGTGTTGAAGGAAAAGAAAACAGTTCAGTGGCCGTACAAAAGGAAAACCGCGACAAACGGAACACAGCGCTTATTCACTGATAAAATTTTCTACACCAAATCAAAGAAGGCAGTGATCAGCCCTGTTTCAGATCACCTAACAAGCGAGAAACCGGATAACGACTTTCCATTCATATTAACTACCGGCCGCATCCGCGATCAGTGGCATACCATGAGTAAAACCGGTAAGGTAAACAAGCTTAATCGGCACTATAAACAAGCTTTTCTGGAGATACATCCTGACGATGCCGAAAGTCTTCAATTAAATGATGGCGATATAACCATTATTAAATCGCGCAGAGGCGACGTACGGGTTAAGGCTAAAATATCGGGTGAAATAAAGCGGGGTGTGGTTTTCTTACCGATGCACTGGGGTAAAATTTTAAATAATGACCTGAACCGCGCCAACAATGTAACAAGTGATTTGATTGACCCTGTTTCAAAAGAACCAGACTTTAAATATTGTGCCGTTAGTTTACAAAAATATCGTAAACCTTTTCAAAGGATAGTTGTAATTGGAGCAGGAGCAGGAGCCTGCGGATTTGTAAAATCGTATCGTGAACTTAACCCGGACGATGAGATCACTATTTTCAGCAAAGAGGACCACCCTTTTTATAACAGGGTTATGCTTCCTGATTATATAAGCGGTGAACAGCAATGGGAGCAACTGGTAAAAATAAAAGACTCGGAAGAGTCTGGATATAAGATCAGGCTGTTAAGAGGCGTAAGCGTTGAGAAAATTGATCGCACCAAAAAAACGGTAACCGACTCGAGAGGGATTAAAACTCCATACGATGTATTGCTTGTGGCTACAGGCAGCCGGGCGGCAGTGCCCAAAAATGTACCATCGCTACCGGGCATATTTACTATGCGCAGCCGTAACGACGCTGATAATTTTAAAAAACATATTCCCAAAAATGCTCATGTGGTGATTGTAGGCGGGGGATTACTCGGCCTGGAAATGGCAGCATCATTGCGCGAGATTGGTGTTAAAATCACAATTATTCAGCGGGTATCCCGTTTTTTAAATCGCCAATTGGATGCGTTGGGAAGTCAGCTGCTGCACGAAGAGATGATTGACCAGGGCTGTGATATTTATTTTGACGACGAGGTGCAATTGTTTTATGGGCGGTCGAAATTAACCGGCATTGGATTAAAAAGCGGGCGCAAGATTAATTGTGACGCTATGATCCTGGCTATCGGCACAACGCCCAATATGGAACTCGCCAGGGAATGCGGTCTCGAGTGTAAACGCGGTGTTATTGTAAACGAGCGGCTGCAAACAAATGATCCGGATATATATGCCATAGGCGAAATTGCAGAGTTTGAAGGCACGCTATACGGAATAACAGCCGCCGCAGAGCAGCAGGCCGAAGTGGTTGCAAAATTTATGAACGGTGATATAGCAAGTTATTATAAAAGCAGCTTGTTTATGAATATCATTAAGATCCATGGTTTCGATTTGTGCAGTATTGGATTACCGGAATGCCCGGACGATGGCGAGCACGAAGAGATTGTATTTATTGACAAAGCCAAACGGTATTATAAAAAATGTATCATTCACCGCGACAGGCTGGTCGGTACGATTCTTATCGGGGATAAATCAGAGTTTCAGGAATTCAGAGAGTTAATTGCCAATAAAACGGAGTTGAGCGAAAAGCGGATGCAGCTATTACGCAGTGGCAACAAAGCCGATCCGGTTTTAGGTAAACTGGTTTGCAGTTGTAATAACGTGGGCAGCGAAAATATCCTAAATAAAATAGCTTCAGGTTGTAATAACCTCAAAGACTTGTGTGCTTCAACCGGCGCAGGTACAGGTTGTGGATCATGCCGGCCCGAGGTAAAACGCCTGCTGGAAAGCAGCCTGAAAGATGCACTGCTGATAAAATAAAGTAAGATGGAAGAGAAATCAACTTTATGTGTAAAGATAAATTTGCCGGGCGGCGTAGCATCGGCAGGTGATCTGTTTGAGATTTTACTGATAGCTGAAAACGCAGGCGCCGATTCAATGAGTATCGGAAACAGGCAGCAGTTGTATTTTGAAATACCGGCGCATAGTGCTGACGATTTGGAAACGGACATGCTTAGAGCAGATATAAGCTATGAAATAGACAACGATCTGTTTCCTAATATTATAAGTTCGTACGTTTCAGATGATGTTTTCAACACAGAGAGCTGGCTAAAGGAAGGGGTTTACAAAGACATATTCGACATGTTTACTTTTAAACCGAGGCTAAAGATCAACCTCGTTGACCAACACCAAACCTTTGTACCCTTTTTTAGCGGCAATTTTAATTTTATATCATCGCCCGTAAGTAACTACTGGTATTTCTATGTCCGTTTCCCAAAAACAAATGAACTTTACTGCTGGCCATCACTGGTATATTCGGATGATATTCCATCAATCAGCAGGATTGCAGAAGATGTTATCCTAACCCATAAACATTTTTTTTATGATCAGCAGGAAATAAAGCACAAGTCGTTTTATAAATTAGTTACTACAGGTAACGAATTTTTAAGTCAGCCAATTATCGATCCTTTAAAATTGCCTGATTTTTATTTGCCTTATTATGAAGGCATTAACAAATATGCAAATGGCAGGTATTGGCTTGGGGTGTACAGAAGGAATGAATCGTTCCCGCTGGAATTTTTAAAGGATATTTGCTCAACCTGCCTCAAAACTCGTGTTGGCCAATTATACACAACGCCCTGGAAATCATTATTAATAAAAGGAATAAAAGAGGATGACCGGGCCGATTGGGGCGATATTCTAAATAGATACCAGGTAAATGTAAGACATGCCTCCAACGAATTAAATTGGCAGTTAGAAAATTTATGCCAGGAAAGCCTTGAATTGAAAAAGCAATTGGTTAGAGAGTTTGAGGAACATGATTTAAGAACATACAGGCTTTGCTTTGCCATAAAAATGCAGCCTAAAACCGGTTTGTTAGGTTCTATCATAATAAAAAAACAGGACGCAGGGCTATTTGATATTTTGTACACCAAAGATTTTAATCCCAACTCGAAAGATTTTATCGCTTACAAAGAAAAAGTTCAGGTCAATAAGTTAGGAAAGTGGTTAATTGAATTGTGCAGCTTTTACTATGGTTTATTAATTGATAACAACATTTCGAAAAATTCAAAAATTGCACCTGCTGACGAGGGCGCAATTGCGGAACCGGTAAGTATGGTCTATGAATGTAAAAACTGCTTAAGTATTTATGATGAAGCTTATGGCGATAGCCTACAGAATGTGCCGATAAATACCAATTTTGAAACACTCGGCGACTACTTATGCCCGGTTTGCGAATCTCCCAAAGAAGACTTTAGATTGGTCGAAAAGAAAGTTTGTTTTAAACTTTGACAATCGATTGGTAAATTACAGCGGTAATAATTATTTCGCCTGTGATGACAAAATTAGATGCCGCGTTCTGGCAATTTGATGCTTATAATAAAAAAGACCCACACGTTTTTACCTGGGACAATGTGTCTTATCCGCAGGAGTATTTTTTTGCGCTAAAATTGTATGAGTGGGTTATCAAACTCGCCCCTGATGCAAGCGAAGAACTTTTACTGGCCTCACGCAGCCAGCATATTGGCAGGTGGGAAATACCGCGCGACAGTTATCCTGAAGGAAGAGAGGCATACTTAAAATGGCGGCGCGACCTGGCTTCATTTCATGCTGAAAAGGCCGGAGCAATTATGAAAGATGCAGGATATACCGAAGATCAGGTAGCGCGGGTAAAACAAATAATCCTTAAGCAAAAAATAAAAGTCGACCACGAGGTGCAAATTATGGAAAATGCACTCTGCCTGGTTTTTCTCGAGTTTCAATATGAAGATTTTTATTCCAAACACTCTTCCGAAAAAGTAATCAACATCCTTAAAAAATCATTGCTGAAAATGGATAAGCAAGGCCACCAGTGTGCGCTTACCTTAAATTATTCCGAAAAAGGATTATCTTATCTTAAAGTGGCCCTCGATATAATTAGTAAGCCGGGTAAACTTTAGGGCAAACGCGCTAAGTTTATTATTGAATATTTAACAAAGCAGCGCGGCTAAGTAACAATTGTTGAAATTCAATTTCCACAGGATGGAACAAACTTCATTAACACTGCGTACACGGTTATTGAGGGCGTTTATGAAGGTTTGATAGATCGCCATCCTAAGCAGCGGGGCTTATAGCGGCAACTCTCTCAAGATGCAGACATGTATACTGTTGAAATTAGCGGCAATGTTGATAATATTTATGGCATAATCTCATTTGTTAACTAATCCTGATGGTATTTTTCATTATTTTAAAGCGATATTTTTTTAGCCATTTCGCAAAAATGGATTCATCTATTCCTTTAGTCATTGTGTCACAAAAATGAGATTTATCTGGATCATTTTACTTGCATTATTGAACGGCCATCCGCGTTCAAATGATTTGTACACCTGTAAAAATGGAAGGATAACAATTTTTTCCCACGCATTAATAGAAGATATTAAAGCTGTTTCACAAACGGCAGTGTCGGTTTATAATCCCGCTACCGGCCAATTAGACTTTAGTGTGGCCATAAGTTCGCTGCAGTTTGAGAAAGCGTTTATGCAGCAGCATTTTAATTCGGATTACATGGAAAGCGATAAATATCCCAGGGCTGTCTTTAAAGGAAAAGTACAGGAGCTTATTGACGTTGCCAAAGATGGTACTTATCCTGTAAATGCGGCGGGTGAATTGACTGTTCACGGCGTCACAAAAACAAGAACAATTCAGGGCATTGTTAGCGTGAAAAATGGAGTCATTACCATGACATCGGAGTTCATAGTAAATTGCGACGACCATAAGATAGATATTCCTCAAATTTTGTTCTATCACGTTGCCGAAAACATTAAAGTGAATGTTTCAGCTACCTATAGCCAATATACAAATAACCAATCCAAATAAAGTTATATGAAGAAATATTACCTATTACTGGCATTTTTTTTAATCAATATGAGAGCAATTGCACAGCGTGTTGACTCTTTAAAAAGTGCAAAATCCACGGACTCTTTATTTAATACAATGAATGTGGACAGCAAAAAGGATGATGCCATTATTTTCGAATCGCCAAGGCTTATTTTAACCCAAACGACTGAAACGATCAGGAAGAAAAATCTTAATTTCATGATCATTCACCGTTTTGGTGATTTTGCAGGTAACCAGGGAGGAGGACAATACTTTTTCGGCCTTGATGCCATCGCCGATGTATATATTGGGTTTCAATATGGGTTAACCAATGATCTGAACATTCAGATCGGCAGAAACACAATACCTTCGCCCGGTGGGATGGCGGATCTTCAACTAAAATATGCAGTACTGCATCAAACTAATGATGGCGGTTCGCCGATTGCGATAAGTTTAGTGGGCGGAACGGGCATCAGGCTGTATAATAACTACCCCAGCTTTAGCGATAGGGTCTCTTACTTAGGCCAGGTGATTTTAGCGCGTAAATTTTCACACACGTTTTCATTTGAGGTAGCACCTTCAATTGTACAAAACAATCAACCGATTCCAAATGTAGCCGGAAACCCGGAGGCGTTTTTTTCTTTGTCGGGAGCGGCCAGCTTAAAAGTTACAAAGCTAATGAGCGTAATTGTTGATTATGCCCATCCATTTTCATCCTTCAGAATTGCCAATGGGTTTAGCGATCCGTTTGGTTTCGGCATCCAGGCCGTTACGGGCGGACACGTATTTACCGTAAACATCACCAATGCAAAAGCCAGTTCCGAAATTAATTATTTAAGCAATACAAAGTCTGATTATGCGAGAGGGCAATTCCGGATAGGTTTTACCATTTCACGAATGTTTGATTTTAACGCCAAACAGGGATATAAACCGAAAAGGTGAATTGGAGTCGCTAGTCTTTAGTTTCAAGTCTTTTGTATCCAGATTGCGGGCTATGGTCTATCGACCGTGGACTATGGACTGAGCTCAGATCAAGCACTCTGTATCTGCTCAATTTCAGTTACCCTTCTGTTATTTTGCTTTACAACTTCATCCAGTTCTGTCGAAGAAATTTCCAGGAGGCGCAGAAATTCATCTCTTTCCTGATCACTCGCATCCTTTAATAAAGAAACCAGGCCAAGGATAGAACAAAGCGGCCGCCTTAGCTCGTGCGAGTTTGACCAGGCGATTTGCAAAAGTACTTCGTTATAAGTTTTAAGTTTTTGGTAAGCATCCCCCAATTTCCTTTCTTTCTCAATAAGTTCTGTGATATCGGTTGCCATAACCAGTTTACAGGGTTCATTATTAAACATAACCGGGTATGAAATGATAGACACAAAAAAAGTTTCTCCGGATGCATTTAAATGACCCCATATACCGGCCAACTTGCGCTTGTCCTGATTTTGAACCAAATAATCATTAAGTATCTCATCGTCAGCAACCGAATGGATATCGTTCATGGTCATTTTCAGAAATTTTTTTCTGCTGTAACCATATTTTTCAACCGCTGCATTGTTTACCTTAACAAATCGTAATTTTTCATTGTATAACCAAAGCGGATTGGGATTGGATTCAAATAACTGTCGGTATTCCTCCTCCGACATTGTTAGCTGATGCTGTTGTTTTTTTATCTTGATATACAACACATAGCTGATGATGATCACGAAAACTAAATCGTTTAAACTCCTGTATGAATCCTGTTCGGTTTGAGCTAAATGCCTGTAAAAGAATGTGATAATCGGATTACTAAACGCCGCCCAGCAAATACCTGTAAGTAAGAATAATAAGGGGATTTTTACCGATTGAAACATTTTTTAATTAGGATTATAAATTTATCACGTCCCTTTTACGTAAAACATGTTCTTAGGGTTAGTCTATCAAATAAGTGTGTATTTGTATTATATACGCAGCATAATTCAATTTCGTTGTGATAGCCAGGTCACGCGTTAACGTTTGCACATACGAATCTCCGTTTATAAGCTGATAGATTTCTGAATAAACAGTTAACCTACCCGCTACAAAAAGACCCTTAATTTGTGGCTGCACGACTTTTAATAAACCTCTCCCACTGTCTTTTTTTTAGTTCTGAAATAAAATATAAAATTTCTGCAATCGATTGCAGATACAAAATAAATTTTTAGATTTGTTACAATTGTAACGCCTAATTTACATTCCTGTCCAAATTTATTTTTTTCTAAAATATTTAAAGTGCACAGTAGCAAGTATATACATAATAGTAGCGTTGTTCAGCTTTGGTATAATTTCCGAATGGGCGACGAATGTTCCTATACTAGCTTAATGAGTATTTTTACGAATCCGATGTTCAGATACGGTATCAGGTTTGTTGGAGATGACGATTTTGTAAAGGATTGCATTCAGGATGTTTTTTTTGAGCTATGGAACCGTCGCGAAAAGATCAGGCAGGCGGAGTCTGTAAAATCATATTTATTTAAGGCGCTCCGTTTGCGGATATTTCGTGAAAAGTCGAAATGGAAAACACTGGAGTCGTTGGAAGATAATTATGAATTTGTCATCGAATTTGACACCGATACCGAAGCCAATATAATTAAGCAGGAACTATCAGAAGAGATATGCCTGAAACTGCGGAGAATTTTAGATGGTCTTCCAAAACGCCAGAAAGAAATTTTATATCTCCGGTTTTATGAAGGAATGGATCAGGATAAAATAGCCGAAATTATGGGCCTTAACCGCCAGTCGGTTTATAACCTTTTGCACGAATCCATATCGCGGCTCAGAAAATACTGGTTAAAGAGTCCTGTCTACTACTGCTTGTAATGGTGGGCTTAACCGCTCAGCAGGTCTGATTCCCGCGCCCTCCAAAAAAATTTCATTTTTTTCCAGTAGATTTTGGGTAATCCGGAATATCTTATTTAATAGATCATTCTCTTTTTGCCTAAGTTATATGCTGGATAATAAATATTGGAAAGTCGAAGATTTTTTACTTGACGATACTTTCGTAGAGTGGGTTCTCGAAAATTCTGCCGAACAAGATAGTTATTGGGAAAGTTTCCTTTTAAAACATCCTGAATTTGAAGACAATTTAAAGCAGGCGAGTAACATAATTCTTTCCTATAAAATTAAGCCTGTGCGGGAGTTACCTGAACAGCAGGTAGACGAAATAATTGCAGCTGTTAAATCGAGGATCTATGCCGAACGAGACAGAGAAATTGTATACCTGCCAGAAAAAAAACGTATAAGTTATAAGCTGCTGCGTTATGCTGCAATTGTAACGCTGTTTATCTCAACCTGCTACGTCGGTTATGTCGCCTTTAGAGGTAAAAAGGCCGCTCCTCTCCCCGTCGCTGTTTTGCAAATCTATAAACAGGTTACAAACGCGGGTAATTTTCCCATGCTGATTAAATTGCCGGACCATAGCTCCGTAATTTTAAAGCCGCAGGCACAATTGCGTTACCCGAATGTTTTTACAGGTGTGAAACGCGAAGTTTACCTGGTGGGAGAAGCTTTTTTCGAAGTAAGTAAAAATCCTAAAAAACCATTTTTTGTTTATTCAAATGAGTTGACCGTACGTGTTGTTGGTACCAGTTTTATAGTTAGGGCTAACAAGGGAGATAGCCAGTTTAAGATTACTGTAAGTACCGGCAAGGTGGAGGTGTTCACAGGCGACAGTAAGAACAATTTAACGCATAAAAAACAAGATATTTTATTAACTCCCAACCAGCAGGCCGTTTTGTTCCGCGATGATTTGCATCTTGAAAAAGCCAACCTGAAAAAGCCTTTATTATTATCAAAGGAATCCACAGCTATACATTTCAATTTTGTAGGTACACCTTTTCCAAAAGTGATTTCAACAATTGAGGAAGCTTATGGCGTAAATATTACTTACGATGAAAAAGTTATGGCTAACTGTCAGCTAACAGCCTCATTAATAGATCAGCCGCTTGATGAGAGGCTTAAACTTATTTGCCAGGCCGTTGAAGCTGAATATAAAATTGTAGACGGGCATATTGTGATTGACGGAAAAGGATGCAACAATTAACTGACTTAACTAAACTTAAAACCCTATGCATATGTGAAAAAAAGTACCTGAAAAAAATCAATCGGCAGCGCTGGAAACACTGCCGATGAAGTCGTTTTCTTCCTGGCCTACAACGTCGAAATTGTACAGGAAGATTTTTGCTGAATTTTTTATAAAATCCTACTTACCAAACCAAATTTATGAAAAAAAAACATTTATTCAATGCTATTATGCGCATTACGATTATAAACGTTGCTTTAAGTCTCACACTAATCGGCGGGACTTTGGCAAGTAATACGAGCGCCCAGATACTGAATCGTAAACTAAGCCTTAACGTAAAAGACAAAGAAATAAGCAAAGTTTTAGTTACAATTGAGCGTGAAGCCAATATTACCTTTATTTATAGTCCTGTACTTATACAGGCCAATAACAAGGTTACGGTATCTTTCAAAAACGAAACACTTTCAACCATACTCGCCAAGCTGTTAACCTCTCAAAACATCAAGTATGAAGTGTCAGGAAATGTTATTGTTTTAAACAGAATAATACATGTTGCCGATAAACCGGGCGACGGCCAGATTATTCAAAATGATAACCGGCAGGCTATTGCCATTACAGGTAATGTAACAGATGAGGCCGGCCAACCGTTGGCAGGAGTTAGCGTTACAATAAAAGGAAGTACCACTGCCGTTGGTACTGATAAAGATGGTAATTATAAAATCACTGTGCCCGACAATAATGCTATTCTGGTGTTTAAATATGTGGGTTTTATAGCCCAGGAGGTACCGGTTAGCGGTCGTACTGTTATTAATGTTAAGCTTAAAGAAGATTCCAGGGCGCTCAACGAAGTTGTTGTGGTTGGTTATGGTTCTCAAAAAAGAGCGGAAATAACCGGCGCTATTTCTTCGGTTAGCGGTAGTACGCTTACATCATTGCCTACGGCTGGAATTGACGAAGCATTGCAGGGCCGTGTGGCTGGTTTAAGCGTTGTAAACAATGGCTCACCGGGTACTTCGCCTCTTGTAGTTATCCGTGGAATCAGCTCAATTACATTTTCATCCGATCCCTTATATGTGGTGGATGGGTTTCCATTAAGCGGAGGCTTAACCAGTTTTGACTCAAGAGATGTTGAAAGTGTGCAGGTGTTAAAAGACGCCAGCGCTGCCGCTATTTATGGTTCAAGGGCTACCAATGGTGTCATACTCATTACCACAAAAAAAGGGACCCGGACCGGAAAGGTTAGTTTGAGCCTTAATTCTTATGTAGGTGTTCAAAGCCCCGACAAATACCTCGATCTGCTGAATACTAACCAATATGTACAATATGCCACCGCGCTTAACGGAGCGAACAATATGCCGCCGCGTTTTGCACCGGCTAATTTTAACGCACCCGTTTATACTGGCGCTCCGCAAACTTACGCACAAACAAATACAGATTGGCAGCATGAATATTTCAGATCGAATGCCATACTTACTTCAACCAATTTATCGCTGAGCAGCGGCAACGAAGTTTCCAGATTTTATAGTTCAGGGGGGTATTTTAAACAGGATGGCATAGCCCAGGCCTTAAGCTATGAAAGGGTTAACTACCGCATCAATTCCGATCATATTGTCAATAAGTTCCTCACTTTTGGAGAGAACCTATATATAGCAGGCTCCCTTCAGCATTACGATCCAACCCAGGGTAATCGTACTCCTCTTACTAACGTAGTACGCATGCCTCCCTATATACCTATTCACGACCCAACAAAGGCTGGCGGGTTTCAAGGTCCGATAAGTAGTTTTGACGGATCTGACCCTACCAACCCTGTGGAATTTGCTTTGATCGGTTCAAACACAATTAATACCACCAATATAGTAGGAACGGCATACGCGGATATTACTTTCGTACCGTGGTTAAGGTTTAGGTCTACCTTCGGAGGTAACTACATTAACGCGTTTCAAAATAACTATACTCCAATCTTTAACGACGGGGGTACTTTAAGTGCATCTGCTGCTTCAGTGGCCTATCAACGGCAAACTGTTTTTAATAAACTTTTTACCGAACAGCTAACGTTTGATAAAACGTTTGGTGGGCATCACATTGACGCAACTGCCGTTTATGAGTCGCAGGGAGCTCATTTCAATACAGATAACGAATCGGGTAACCAGGCTATTAATTTGGTTAAAACATTACAGGGAGCAAGTAACATTGCCGCCAATAATATAAACGAGGATAATTTAATACAATCATTGGTTGGTCGTGTTCAGTACGATTATGCGGGCAAGTATTTATTGAATTTATCAATACGCCGCGATGGATTATCTATTTGGGCGCCTGACCATAAGTATGCAAGCTTTCCTGCAGTTTCAGCAGGGTGGAATATCAGCGAGGAAGATTTCATGAAAAGCAGCAAAACCATCTCTGAACTAAAATTAAGAGCGGGCTACGGCATTACAGGTAACAATCCAAGCTCATTGGGGAATTATCCTTATTTGTCACCCGTGCGCCTTAATAATGCTTTTTATCCTATCGGGAACGGATCAATCGGCAATGCTAACTCTTCATATACTGATGGTTTGACCAACCCCAACTTAAACTGGGAAAAAACAAAACAACTTAACATTGGTCTCGACATGGGCTTTTTTAATAATCAGTTTACAGTTGTTACAGAATTTTACAGAAGACAAACTGATAATCTGATTTTGCAGGTGCCCACGCCTCCAAGCCAGGGTTTCCAGGGTTCCGGATCGCTGCAAAACATAGCTGCTATGCGTAATACCGGCTTTGAGTTGCAATTGGGTTACCATAAAGTAACCGGAGACTTCAAATATGATATTACAGGGTTGGTAAGCGCTGTCAGAAATAAGGTGTTAAACTTACAAACTGCTACCGCTTCTCTTCCATCAGGAAGTGACCCGGATTTTGGCGGAGGTGATGCTTTTACCAATACTACCGCCGGCCAGTCAATTCAATATTTCTACGGGTGGATTACGCAGGGTATCTTCCAGTCACAATCACAAATTGATGCATTAAATGCACAGGCGGTGGCCAAACATGGTGCAGGATCGGTATACCAGACCAATGCAGCCCCCGGCGATATCATGTTTAAAGATGTTAACGGTGACGGCGTAGTTGATGGTGGTGACCGTACCAACATCGGCAGTTTCCTGCCAACATTTACCTATTCATTAAATTATAACGCCAGCTATAAAAATTTCGATGCCACCGTATTTTTTCAGGGCGTAGCAGGCAATAAAGTATTAAATGCGCTTCGTATTATTGAAGAAGGCATGCCACGGTTATTCAATTCTGATACTAATGTATTGAATGCCTGGACGCCGAGTAACACCAATACTGATATTCCAAGAACCATCAGTGGTGATCCAAACCGGAATGGACGGTTATCTACCAGGTGGATTGAAAGCGGTGCATACCTGAGGTTAAAAAATGTAATTATCGGTTATACGCTGCCTGCGGGCGTTATCGGTTCAGCAACAAATTCTTTCGTTAAGCGCTTAAGGTTCTACGTATCGGGGCAAAACCTGATAACCTTTACCGGTTACAAAGGATATGATCCGGAAATCGGCTCTAAAAATGGAACATTAACAAACGGTGTTGACTTTGGACAATATCCTTCGGCACGAGTATTTGAATTTGGTTTACAAGCAGGTTTTTAAGAAAAAAATAACTTAAATGATATGAAAAAGATTAGAATTTATTTGGGATTGCTTGCAATGGTTATTGTAGCAACAATCATTACAATTTCGTGTAATAAAAAACTTGATACGGTTAATCCTAACGTTGTTGGCACTAATGAATACTTCAATACATCCAGTCAATTACTTGAAGCTACAAATGCTGTTTATTCTGCATGGCACGGCTCAAACCTGGTTGGACGCGAGTGGTTCTTTTTGCATGATTTACGCAGCGATGATGTGGCCACGGGTGGCAGTCAGCTGGAAGCTCCACGACATCAGATATTGCTGGGTGTGGTTGACCCATCAAATCCGATAATGAATTCCAACTGGAATAGCTTATATGCAGTTATTCACAGGGCGTGTACAGTTACCGACAATGCTCCAAATGTGAAAGATAATCCGACACTTGTGGCCAGAAGCGTTGGTGAGGCTGAGTTTTTACGTGGCTGGGCCTATTTTGATTTGGCTAGCCAATGGGGAAGCGTGCCTGTTTATACAACAACTGTAAAATCCCCGTCTGACTACCAGCCAAAAGCAGCAATGTCGGCAGTATACGCCCAGGCGGTTAAAGACCTGCAGGCAGCTGCAGCCATATTGCCGGGAAAAACTGGAACGGATCTGGGACGTGCAACTGCATCAGCCGCAAACGCAATGCTGGCACGTGTACTGATACAAACCGGCGATTATGCCGGCGCCAAAGCGGCATTGCTGAAAATTCCAACTGCTGGTGCTGATGGCTATTCACTTACCGCCCGTTACCTGGACAATTTTGAAGAAGAGACTGAATTTTGCGCAGAATCTATTTTTGAAATGATATATGTTGACAAAGGGGACAACAACTTTAACTGGGGCGGTAACGGTGTAGGCGATGGCCCGAGTGCCGACCAAACCACCGTACGCAACCAGGAATATTGCCCGGTTGCCTGGCGTAACCTTATCCCATCAGACAGGTTATTGAATGAGTTTGAAAGTACGGTTACCGGCGCTGCCAAAACCGACCCACGGTATGCTTTCTCCATCTATCAAACAGGCGATACTTATGACAATAACCCTGGTCCCGGCGCAATTTTGTTAGACGGCGACCAAAATGGAATGTCCTCTGTTGTGCATGGGGTTACTATAAAAGCGAGCTGGCGCAAATTTATGTTAATATACAAAGAGGATAAAGGTTCGGCAGGGTTTCACCCGGGCAGTAATAACCAGCGCATACTTCGATATGCCGAGGTGTTGCTGATGCTTGCAGAATGCGAAAACGAGCTCGGAAATATACCCGCAGCCGTTGGTTATCTTAACCAGGTTAGAGCAAGGCCGACTGTTGCCATGCCGCCTTATCCGACCGCTCAATTTCCGGTGACTACCAAAACCGACGTTGTGAAAGCGATTATGCATGAGAAAACGGCTGAAATGGCCGACGAACAAGTGCGTAACATAGACATAATGCGCTGGAGAGCCAAAGGCTATTTTACTACCGAACCCTTATCATGGTATACACCTAATAAATTGTATTTGCCGATCCCTCAGTCTGAACTTGATAATAATCCAAAAGCTACACCATAGCGTTTAGCGTGATTACTATTTAGACCATTAAAAAAGCAGCAGGTAGAGACCCGTTAAGTCTTTATCTGCTGTTGTTGTATATTGTTGTTTTCATTATTTCCAAAGAATTATAATGTATTCATTTTTTAGTAAGAAATTATTATATTTTTTACTGATCGGAGTCTTTTTGTTCGGTCAGTGTTTGCTGATTGCGGCGTGCACGCAAAAGCGGGATAGTAACCGGGAAATGGTTAAACTGCTTCAGCAACAAAACGAGTTTGAAACCAACGTTACCAACCCCTACGCGCCCACCGCCGTTTTAAAACACCTTGATTCATTAATAGATAATGCCGCAAACCGCCCCGATTTATTTCAACTTTATATCAAAAAAGCCAATGCGTTGCTTCAGTTAGGGCAGGAGCAAAAAGCCGTACATATTCTGGATAGCCTGAATCAAATATTTACTCCCGATATTTTGCAACGCCAGGTTGTCCAAAAAAACCTGGCCCTGGCTTATCTGCGCTTGGGCGAGCGTACTAACTGTATCAACAATCACACTGCCGAAGCCTGCATCTTTCCAATCAGCGGAAGCGGTATATACACTGAAAAGAATGCTGCTGAAAAAGCGATCGTATTGTATGAGCTATTATTAAAAACCAACCCTGACGATTATGAATCGCGCTGGCTGCTTAATATCGCTTATATGAATATCGGGGGATATCCCGAACAGGTACCGAAGGAATATATTTTAAAAGCAAACGATTCTGATGCAAATAAATCCATAAAGCCTTTTAAAGAGGTGGCAATGAATCTCGGTTTGGCTGTGAAAAAAATGGGTGGTGGCAGTATTGCGGACGATTTTAATAATGACGGCTATCCGGATATTATTACCAGCAGCACAAGTCTCAGTGAACACATGCACTACTTTAGGAACAATAAAAATGGAACATTTACCGATGTATCCGAATCATCAGGCTTGGGACAGTTTACCGGAGGATTAAATATGATGCAAACCGACTATAATAACGACGGGCTGAAGGAGATTTTTGTTTTAAGAGGGGCATGGAAAGGGAAATTTGGCAAAGAGCCAAACTCGCTACTCAGAAATAATGGCGATGGTACGTTTACGGATGTTACAGAACAAAGCGGTTTATTATCGTTCCACCCAACTCAAACTGCGGTATGGGCCGATTTTAACAATGATGGCTGGCTGGATGTATTTATTGGAAACGAAAGTACTTCGGATGATATTAATCCCTGCGAATTATATATCAATAACAAAAACGGAACCTTTACCGAAATGGCGGCAAAAGCAGGGGCTGACATTAACATGTTTGTTAAGGGTGTCACCTCGGGTGACTACGATAATGACGGCAGGCCCGACATTTTTATTTCGACATTGAACGGACATAATATATTACTGAAAAATGTGACGGAAAAGAACGGTCAGGTGAAATTTATAAACGTGACACAACAGGCAAATTTAAGCGCGGGCAACTCCGGTACATTTGCAACATGGTTTTGGGATTATGATAATGATGGATGGCCGGATATATTAGTATGCGGCTACGGTAACAGCGCCCCCATAGGTCACTATGCCGGAGCTGAGGCGTTAAACAAATACCAGGGAACGGGCGGCAAAGTGATGTTGTTCCACAATGAGCACAACGGCACTTTTAAAAATGTATCTGAACAGGCCGGGTTCAACAAAATATCCTTCGCCATGGGAGCTAATTTTGGAGATATAGATAATGACGGTTTTTTAGATTTTTATTTGGGAACCGGAAACCCGTTGTTTACCTCACTTATTCCTGACAAACTTTTTAAAAATGAAGGTGGTAAAAAGTTTACTGATATTACCATCCCGGCGCGTGTAGGCAGCCTGCAAAAAGGCCACGGCATATCTTTTGCCGATTTAGACAATGATGGCAATCAGGACATTTTCATCAACCAGGGCGGGGCTTTTACGGGCGACGCTTATCAAAATGCCTTATATATAAACCCAGGCCAGAATAATAACAACTGGATAAATATTCTGCTTGAAGGTACAAAATCAAACAAAGCAGCTATCGGTGTGCGCGTGAAAATTGTTTTTATAGAAAAAGGTACCCGTCGCAGCGTTTATCGTGATGTTAACTCAGGCGGGAGCTTTGGCGCTAATCCATTGCAGCAGCATATCGGCATCGGTAAAGCACCCATCATCGACAGCCTTATTATAACATGGCCGGCAAGCAGACTTATCCAAACTTTTGCCCACGTGCAGGTAAACAAAAATATTAAGATTAAAGAAGGAGTGAACGCCTACAGTTCCTATCAACTCAAAAACTTCAACTTCATTAATTTACGTGCCGGTTCAATGCATAATATGCCGGGTATGAATAACTAACCAACACAATACCTGAAATCAAAAAGGCAATCGATTGCCGGGATGGAATAGAATGTGGGATAGGATGTGCGTCGACTATCAACGCGTCTTAAAATCTTTTGACGGCTGCGCCCTTTTGAGCTCCAAAATAAACAATTCGCGAAAAATCCTGCGAATCTTAGCTTAGCCAAAAACGCAGGGCCTTCAAATACTACTTTTTTCACATTTAACGGCAGCGCCGCAATGGTTAGCTTTAATAAATCAAAACTTAAATAAATCACCTAATTATGTACATTTTAGTAAACCACCAGATATCCGATCCGCAAGTGTATTGGGGTATTTTACAGGCAAAGCCTTCGATACCCGAAGGAATTAAAGTTATCACCTTAATGGCAGGCACTGACCCATCGTCAGCAGCTTGTCTTTGGAGCGCTCCTGATGTTGATTCATTAAAAGCGTTGGTAGAAGGAACGCTTGGCCACGTGAGCAACAATACCTACATGCCCGTTAATGAACAAAATTCATTTGGTCAGTAAAAAAAATTTGCGAAGTTTTGGCAGCTTTGCAAATTCTTTTTAAAACTTTTATTGAGTCTTCCTTTTATTATCTGAACTTAAAAAAACCGAGAGAAGCAGTGTTATCAACATCTACGGACAGGGAGATTTTCTCCGGGTAATTCGCGGCATCGGCTTTGACGCCTGGGTCTTTGAAAAATGTGTAATAACTCAGTTTTGCCGCTGCATCGTATTCGTAAGTATAAACAAATCCTGGCGGGAATGAACTATTAAGATCGTCGAGCAGCTTTTTTAAGCCGACTGCGTCTAGCCCGAAATTTATACCAAGGGAAATATACTCTTTCGCGAAGGTGAGCGTTCCATCGTGTGCTTCTTTGAAATTTAATTTTATGTTATAAACTGTATCGATGATGCTGATGATTCTGTCATCGTTTTTTAACTCAGCGAAATTATGGCTATAGGACTTTACGATTCGTGAAAACTCCTTGGTGAAACTGACGTTCACGATACCTTTTTTTACAGGATATTGCTTTAAATCATCAGCAGATTGACCACTGGCCTTAAGGAAAGAAAGCGCAAAAATTAAAATGACAGTATGCTTCATCATAGTGAAATTATTTCATAAAGATCGGCTGAAGCGGTTAAATCAAAAATGTGATTTTAGTAGTATAAAAATGTACCGGCGCATTACATTCGTTTTAGACAATCGATACGCCGAGGAATAATATGTTTTTATTTCCGGTCTTTGGTCCGTAAAATATAACTTTGGAAGTTTTTTATATCTTTAGGATATCCAATTTTTAATGAAACCCCGATTAATTCTTCTTTCCTGCTTGTTTGTTTTTTTGCGGTTTGCGGGGTACGCACAAACTTCGTCAGACAGCCTTCTGGATAAATTAAATGCAGTTTTAGCTAAAAAGGATGTATTTGTTAAACAAAAGCTCGACCGTATTGAAAGTTTGAATAAAAAACTAAGCGGCACTAGCGATACAAAGGAGAAATATATTTTATACGGGCGGCTTTTTGACGAATACAAAAACTTTAGCTATGATTCGGCATATAATTGTGCCAAAAAGTTAGAGCTCGTTGCAAACCAATTAAATGATCCTTCACTCCTGGCAACGGCCAAAATGAAACTCAGCTTTACGCTGATCTCATCCGGTATGTTTAAAGAAACGCTGGAAACACTAAATCAGATTGACATTAAATATTTTTCGGATAGCAGTAAAATAGAATACTATTTTTTAAAGGGCAGGAGTTATTTTGACCTTTCCGATTTTGACCGCAATCCCGACTATTCGGCGACTTATAATCCTCAGGGAATCGTCTGCATTGATTCCGCTCTAACTTTGTGTAAATCTGGTACCTACAACTTTTTTGCTTTAAACGGATTGAAAGATCTGCGAAACGCCAATTTTTCGGCAGGTATAAACAATTATACTGCTTTACTCAATCTGCGGGGGTTGACACCACACCAATATGCCGTAAGCGCCTGTAGCTTAAGTTATATTTATGAGATGCAGGGCGAACAGGATGAGTCGATTGCGTTGTTGATAAAAGCTGCGATATCTGATATTGAATCGGCCACAAAAGAAACGGTAGCCATCTATAAACTTGCAGACTATTTATATAAAAAGGGAGATCTAAGAAATGCTTATACTTACATTAACCAGGCAATGGACGAGGCTACTTTTTATGGGGCCCGGCACCGGCAGGCAACCATTAGCAGCATACTTCCCATTATAGAAGCGCAACGGATCAGCGCTGTTGAGCAACAGCGAAAATCATTGTTTATTTATTCGTCCATCATTACCCTGCTGGTAATCTTTGTTATTTTCTTCGCGGTTATCATATTCAGACAGCTGAAAAAGCTGCGGATAGCTGATGATTTAATCAAGGCCGCCAATATATCGTTACAGGAAAACAACAAAGCACTCGAAGAGCTTAATAAAAACTTAAGTACCGCCAACAAGATCAAAAACGAATACATTGGTTATTACTTTAATATCAATACCATTTATATTGAGAAACTGGAAAGTTTTCAAATGTCGCTTGATAAAAAGCTAAGCAGCAAAAGATATGAAGATGCACATGCTGCCGTAAAGAACCTCAATCTTGAAAACGAAAGGCACCAGCTTTTTCACACCTTCGACAAAGTCTTCCTTCGTCTTTTTCCAGATTTCATAGATAAGTTTAACGCCTTATTCCACGGGGATAATGAAATTTCAATTCCTGAAGGACAATTGCTCAGCACCGAACACCGGATATTTGCGCTGATAAGAATGGGTATTCATGATAACGACAGGATTGCAAAATTACTTGGCTATTCTGTTAATACTATTTACTCCTACAAAAATCGTATTAAAAACAAATCATTCGTCGCCAACGAAGAGTTCGATAACCACATTATGGCAATTGAAGCCGTTTAAAACAGCTTCCCTGACTTCCCAAATCTATATTGATCTTCTTTTTATGTTTTATAAGTGTCTTATTAATAAGTGTTTATAATTTTTACCGGTCGATAATTTTCTATATTGACGGTTCGCGCTATTGGGATTGATTTAACATCCACCTTCCTTTGATGTGAATTAGATAAACAACCTAATTCATTTATAAACCAAATATTAACCCAATAAATTAATGAAACAGATTTACTTTTTTAGGTACATTTTTCTGTTGCTTTTTATTTGCTTGTCGGCCTCGGTAATGGCCCAGACAGGCACAGTTACCGGCCGGGTAATTGATGAAAGCAATCTCCCCCTTCCCGGCGCAACCGTTACTATCAAGGGCACCACATTAAATGTCGCAGCAGATATTAACGGATATTTTAAATTGGCAAATGCGCCCGCAGGGGCACATATTCTTGTGGTAACTTTTGTCGGCTATCGGCCGCTTGAACAGCCGGTAACAATTAATGGTGCGGTAAATGTAAGCCTGCGGCTCAAATCTTCATCAGTTTTACTTAACCAGGTTGCGGTTATCGGTTATGGCACAGTTAAGAAGAGTGATGCAACGGGTGCAGTTGCGGTTCTTACCGCTAACGATCTTAATAAGGGAGCGGTAAATTCGGTTCAGGATGCAATGATGGGTAAGGTTGCAGGCGTTGTGATAACTTCAAACTCCGGCGCCCCCGGTAATACATCGACTATCAAAATCAGGGGCACCACTTCGCTCAATGCGAGCAGCGATCCACTAATTGTTATTGATGGAGTTCCGATTAGCAACGTGCCTGTTGGTGGTACCGCAAATATTTTGACCACTATTAATCCGGACGACATAGCAAACATTACCATATTAAAAGACGCTTCGGCAACGGCAATTTTTGGTTCACGCGGATCGAGCGGTGTAATTTTAATCACAACCAAACGTGGAACACAAGGTAAGCCTGTTATTAATTATAATGCAACAGGCTCGTTATCAGTTCTTCCTAAAGAAGTTCCTGTTTATGATGCAGCCCAGTTCCGCGCCATTGTGAATGAGACCTACCCGGGAGTAACTGCTGTAACTTCACTACTTGGAAATGCCAATACCGATTGGCAGAAACAGATCTATCAAAATGCATTTGGTATTGATCAAAACCTCAGCATTACAGGAGCTACCAAAAATATGCCTTATCGTGTGTCTGTAGGATATAATAATTCTGATGGAATTTTAAAAACCTATAGCTTTCAGCGCACTACACTTGGTATTAATTTAGATCCGAGCTTCTTTAAGAATACTTTAACTGTTCATATTAACCTGAAAGGTTTATATAACCCCAACAATTTTGCAGACCAGGCAGCCATTGGCAGCGCTGTAAATTATGACCCAACACAACCCATTTACAATGGAAATACGGTTTACAGAGGGTATACCACGTGGACCACTAACGGTAATACCGATGTAAACGGGGCTCCGGTTACACTGGCTACCGCCAACCCGGTTGCCCGTTTAGAGGAAACTGAAAATAAATCAACCAGCAGAAGAAGTATCGGGAATATCCAGTTTGATTATAAAATACCCGGCATTGATGGATTAAGGGCCAATTTAAATTTAGGCTACGACTATGCGTACGCTTTCGGTATTAATAATGTACTGAACAATACACCATGGATCTCTTTGCCGGTAGCGCTGGGCGGCCAAAAAATAGAATATAACACAGGTAACCGCAACGCTTTAGCTGAGTTTTATCTTAACTATAAAAAGAATCTGAAATCAATTCAGAGTGTAATTGATGTAACCGGCGGTTATTCTTTCTCTGATTTTTATACGTTCGGTAACTCTATTAATTCCGATTATAACCAAACTCAGACAAAATCTTTCCCTTATAAAACCGATTATAAATTAATCTCATTTTTTGGAAGGGCAAATTATACATTCAAAGACAAGTATGAGCTAACCGTTACTTTAAGGGATGACGGAACCTCAAAGTTTGCACCACAATACCGTTTTGGTCTTTTCCCGGCCGGAGCATTTTCGTGGAAGATAATGAATGAGGGTTTTATGAGAGACAGTAAGGTATTCTCGACACTTAAATTACGCCTTGGTTATGGTACCACAGGTCAGCAGGATTTAAATAACAATAATAACTATCCGTACCAGGCTGTATTTTTACAAAGCGACCCTTCAACAAGATACCAATTCGGAAACGGATTTTATTACACATTACGCCCCAACCCGTATGATGCAGGTATAAAATGGGAGTCGACCACAACGAGCAATATAGGCATTGACTTCGGCTTTTTTAACAATCGTTTAACCGGTAGTGTTGACGGATATTACAAGAAAACCTCCAACCTGCTTAACGTAGTAACCGTACCTGTATTAACCAATTTTGGTTCAACAGTTCTTGAAAATGTTGGCAGTATGGAAAATAAGGGTGCTGAGTTAAGCTTAAACGCTATTATTATTGATCATACAGATTGGCATTGGAGATTAGGGTATAATTTGACTTTTAACAAAAACAAAATCCTTGACCTGGTAGGCGGTGATCAGCCTGGCTATGTTCAGGCCAATGGCAGCGCCACTATCGCCGGTACTACATCGGGCATTATTCAATACAACACGGTAGGTAAGCCAATAAATTCATTTTATGTTTTCCAGCAGATCTATGATAAAAACGGAAAACCGATTGAAAACGGCTATGTAGACAGGAATAACGACGGTCAGATTAACAGCGCCGATTTGTATTTTGATAAAAGCCCTGATCCTACAGTGTTAATGGGCATAAACTCTGATATTGCTTATAAGAGATTTGACTTTAGCTTCTCCGGAAGATTGAGTTTAGGGAACTACAATTATAACAACGTAGCGGCTAACAGTACTTATTACGGCGTTTACTCCTCATTGGGTTATTTGCAAAACCAAACAACGGCTGCAACCGAAACACAATTTAAAAACGTACCGCTGATGACTAACCAGTCGGACTACTATATACAAAATGCATCATTTTTCAGGATGGATAATATGAATTTGGGTTATAATTTCCCGGCATACCTTAACAACAAGCTGAAATTACGTGTTAATGCAGGCGTACAAAATGTGTTTGTGATTACCCCTTACAAAGGTTTGGATCCGGAAATAGCGGGTGGTTTGGATAACAATTTCTTCCCAAGGCCACGTATTTATCAAGTTGGTTTAAACGCAAATTTTTAATTGAAACATTATGAAAACCTATAAAATATTTTCAGTTCAGGCAATCATGATAACCATGCTTGCGTGTTCCTGCACAAAGAAACTCGATACTGTACCAATTGACCCATTGGTAAGTACTTCTGCTAACGTATACAGCAGCGATGTCTCTTATAAACAAGGGTTGGCGAAACTGTACGCTTCAATGGCGGTATCTGGTCAGAATATAAATTTTACAGCAAATGATCTACAGGCGTCGGATCAGGGAACAGCTTGTTTTTTGCGGGAGTACTGGGCGGCGGAAGAAGTGACTACAGATGAATGTCTGAACGCATGGGGAGATGGCGGACTCGTAGAATACCACGGCGGTATTTGGTCTGACCAAAACCTTTACGTGCAACTGATGTACGAAAGAATATTTGTAAACATTGCTTATTGCAATGAATACATCAGGGATGTAAATGCCAAATTGAGCTCATTAACAGGTACGTTAAAGAGCGATGTTACCCAGTATTTAGCTGAAGCAAGGTTTTTAAGGGCTTATTTTTATTACTGCGCAATGGATATGTATGGTAATGTCCCTTTTGCTACAGAAGCCGACTTACCGGGAACATTTATACCAAAGCAAATATCAAGAGCTAAATTATTTCAATACATCGAATCAGAATTATTGGCTATCCAACCGTCACTTGCAGCCCCCGCTACCAACGAGTACGCACGTATTGACAGAGCTGCTGATTGGTCTTTGTTAAGCAGGATGTATTTAAATGCCCAGGTGTTTACAGGAACAGCAAGATATACTGAGTCCATTACCTATAGCAACAATGTTATCAACTCGGGTAAATACACTTTACACCCAAATTACCAGAATTTATTCCTGGCTGATAATAACGGCTATCGTGATGAGATGATATTGCCTTTGGCTGAAGATGGAACAAGTACCGAAAGCTATGGTGATATGACATTCATCATTCACGCAGCAGTTGGCGGCTCAGAAGATGCTACCAATATGTTTGGCATTGCATCCGGCGGCTGGGCAGGAAACAGGATGACCACCACATTTGTAAACAAGGTGTTCCCTGATGCATCGGGAGCTACCGACAAAAGGGCTATTTTTTACACTTCGGGCCAAACTTTGCCTATTACGCAGCCAACTGTGTTCGGCCAGGGCTATTTATGTGCTAAATTCAAGAATGTTACCTCAACAGGCGCCCCGGGAACTAATACTACCTTCGTTGATACGGATTATCCGTTGTTCAGACTTTCAGAGATTTACCTGAACTATGCGGAAGCCGTATTGCGCGGAGGTACCGGTGGCGATACCAATACAGCGCTTACTGTAATAAACAAAATAAGGGATAGAGCTTATGGAAACACTTCCGGCGACATTACAGCTTCGCAGTTAAACTTAAACTTTATAATCGACGAGCGTGGCCGTGAATTATACTGGGAAGGTTTTAGAAGAACGGACCTGATCAGGTTTGGGTTATTTACAGGCGGAACCTATTTGTGGGATTTCAAAGGCAACGTTCAAAATGGAGTTGCAACGGATGCGCACTTAAACCTGTTCCCTATACCAGCATCAGACAGGGCGAATAATCCTAATTTAATTCAAAACCCAGGCTATTAAAGATCACAATTATGAAAAAAATATTCATCATACTAATGGCGTGTGCTGTACTAACTGCCTGTAAAAAAGAGCAGAAAGTAACAGTTGCCGCTGATATCACAGCGCCGGTAATATCATCGCCTACTGACGGAATAGCAATTGCTGTTACCGTAGCGGATACGGCCCAATTATTAAATATTAAATGGTCAAAGCCTGAATACGGGGTTTCGGCAGTTATAAGTTACTTTGTCCAGGTCGATTCTTTAGGTAAAAACTTTAAGAAATATGTAAACCTGGGAAATTTAAGCAACACCACTTCCTTGTCGTTAAGCTACGGTGCTTTTAATAGTAAATTATTGAGTGGCTTAAACCTGGCGCCAAATTCGGCGGTAACAGTTGAATTACGTGTAGGCTCTGCAATTTATGGCGCGGATACAGTGTTTTCAAAACCTGTTAAGATCGCATTAACTACCCTGCAACTTAACCAGTTATGGTTGCCGGGATCGTACGAAGGTTATAATCCTGCCGCCGCACCTACTATACCTGGCCAGCTGAATCCAACCCAGTATGAAGGTTACACCTATTTTAATGCTGCCGGAAACTTCAAGTTTACTTCGGCTGCTGATTATAACCACATCAATTATGGCGATGGTGGGAATGGTACCTTAACAACTAATGGCAATGCAGGCGGCATAGGTTACAATAGCGCTGGTGTGTATTTGCTCGACGCAGACGTAAAGGCCTTAACTTATTCGGCCACCTACATCAGCACTTTTGGCATCATTGGTACGGCCACCCCGCAAGGCTGGAACGCTTCGACACCAATGACCTATGACCAGACAACTGGATTATGGACCGTTACTGTAGCCTTAGTACCGGGTGCACTGAAATTCAGGGCAAATGACGCCTGGACTATTAATTACGGCCCGGCGGACGCCAATTCACTAATCGGAACACTTATTTTTAATGACCCGGGTGCTATCACTATTACCACTGCCGGTACTTACACTGTGACATTGGACATGACCCAATCCAAACAAAAAGCGTACGCTTATACTATAAAATAATTTATAAAAGAACAGTCGGCACATATAATTGCCGGCTGTTTTTTCATTAAAATCACATGAATAAAAAATATCCCGCTATAGTTCTAGTTCTTTTCTTATTTCTTTTTAAAACAGGTTTTTGTCAGCAGGGGCCGATAGTCAATGTTGGCAATATCACAGCTATAACAATAGACAAACAGAAAGTAAACATAAAAACTACCAATGCCAATGCTGAAATAACCGTCTTTACACCATCAGTAATCAGGGTGCGGATGGATAAGCAGCCATTAAAGCCTGATTTTTCGTACGCCGTCGTTGGTAATGTTCTACCCGCCAAAACAAACATCACCCAAAACGAAAACGAAATTGTGATAGCTACTGATTCAATTAAGGCGGTTGTTCAAAAGAAGCCTTTCTCAATCGCATTTTATACGCTTAATGGTAAGTTAATAAACGAAGACGAACCTGGTTTAGCAACATCGTGGGTTGAGCAGTCGGTAACTACCTATAAAAAAATGCAGGATGATGAGCATTTTATTGGCCTTGGCGAAAAAACAGGTAACCTGGACAGAAAGGGGAATGGTTATACCAACTGGAATTCGGATGTGTACGGTTATAGCATCAGTCAGGATCCCTTGTATTCAACTATTCCTTTCTATATAGGGATCCATCACAATTTAAATTACGGGATATTTTTAGATAATACTTATCAAACAGATTTCAATTTTGGCGCCAGCAATAATCGCTTCTCTTCGTTTGGGGCACGTGGTGGGGAAATGAATTATTACTTCATTTATCATCAGCGCGTTGCCGATATTATTGCTTCGTACACCTGGTTGACAGGACATATGCCATTGCCGCCGCTATGGGCGATTGGGTACCAGCAAAACAGGTACAGCTATTATCCGGAAAACGAGGTGATGCGCATTGCCCATACGCTGCGCGAGAAACGGATCCCCGCCGACGGCATAACGCTGGATATTCACTATATGGATAAATACCAGTTGTTCACCTGGAATAAAGATCGCTTTCCTGATCCGGCTGGTATGAACGCAGCGCTCAATAAACTTGGTTTTAAAACCACCGTAATTGTTGACCCCGGGATTAAAGTTGAAAAAGGTGCAAAAGCATACGAAAGTGGTTTAAGTCATGATGTATACATCAAATATCCCGACGGTCAGAATTATACAGCACAGGTTTGGCCCGGATGGTGCAATTTCACCGATTTTACCAATCCGAAAGGACGTGAATGGTGGCATAAGCAGGTTAAATTCTTTGGAGAGTCGGGCGTAAGTGGTATTTGGAACGACATGAACGAGATTTCTACCTGGGGACAAAAAGTACCCGATAATGTTTTGTTTAATTATGATGGCCATTTAACCAGTATGTTGCAAGCACATAACGTGTATGGCTTGCAAATGGCCCGTTCAAGTTATGAAGGCGCGTTGGAACAGTTTAGGGAGCGCCCGTTTGTTTTATCAAGGTCTGGATATGCCGGTCTGCAGCGTTATTCCGCTTTGTGGACAGGCGACAACAGAGCCGAGGATGACCACATGCTGCAGGGAGTAAGATTGTTAAATAGTTTGGGTGTAAGCGGTGTGGCCTTTACCGGAATGGATATTGGCGGTTTTACCGGTAATCCTTCAACCAATTTATATATACGCTGGATGGAGCTCGGCGCATTTATTCCTTATTACAGAAATCACACCGCCCTTAATACTAAGGCCGCTGAACCATGGACTTTTGGAGAAGATGCCCTGGATATTGTCCGCAATTATGTCAGTTTACGATATGAGATGCTGCCATACATTTATTCAACCTTTTACAAGGCCACCCAAAATGGCATGCCGGTGATGCGTTCGCTGGCTATCGATTATACTTTTGATCCCAAAGTGATTGACGTTGCTTATCAGAACCAATTTGAGTTTGGCGATGCTTTTATGGTTGCGCCGTTTGAAAGCACAAAAGATTTTGGTAAGATCTATTTCCCCAAAGGCACATGGTACGAACTGTATACCGGGGCAAAGGAAGAAGGAAACACTACCAAAGCAGTTGAGTTAAAAATAAACAAATTGCCTGTTTACGTAAAAGGC
>DASYEP010000158.1:0-17570 GCA_036498965.1 Mucilaginibacter sp. | reverse complement strand
TGAGGCATGGATGATACCTGTTTTATCAACTTTGAAGTCGATCTTACCGGCTTTTACCTCAGTAACCGCTTTACCAACGTCGGTAGTTACGGTGCCTGAGTTAGGGTTAGGCATAAGGTTACGCGGACCAAGCACACGGCCTAATCTACCTACCTTAGCCATAACGCTTGGCATAGTGATGATAATATCAACATCAGTCCATCCGCCTTCAATTTTGGCAATATAATCATCCAAACCAACGTAATCTGCACCTGCGTCCTTTGCTTCCTGCTCTTTGTCAGGTGTACAAAGTACTAATACACGTACAGTTTTACCGGTTCCATGAGGCAATGTTGCTATACCACGCACCATTTGATTGGCTTTACGCGGGTCAACACCTAAACGCACATCTATATCAACTGACGAATCAAACTTGGTATTAGAAATATCCTTTACCAAAGATGTTGCATCCTGTAACGAATACGCTTTGTTTGCCTCAATTTTGGAGAGTGCCACTTTTTGATTTTTTGTTAATCTAGCCACTGTCTTAAACTGATTTATTTTTTTATTTCGAATTTCGGAATTTCGATTTCGGATTTATTTTCCTTAATCTGGTCCTAATTCGAAACCTTATTGATCGACTCTCATCTTTTCAATTTCAAAATCTGAAATCGAAATTCCGAAATCCGAAATTAATTACTCCAGGGAGCCGTACCTGATACGGTTATTCCCATACTGCGAGCCGTTCCGGCTACCATTTTCATGGCTGATTCTACTGTAAATGCATTTAAATCAGTCATTTTATCTTTGGCTATAGTCTCAACCTGATTCCAGTTAACACTTCCGACTTTTTTACGGTTGGGTTCGGCCGAACCACCTTTTAAACCTGTAGCTTCCATTAACTGGATTGCAACCGGAGGTGTTTTGATGATAAAATCGAATGACTTGTCGACATAAACAGTAATTACTACCGGTAACACTTTGCCAGCTTTGTCCTGGGTACGTGCATTAAACTGCTTGCAAAACTCCATTATGTTCACCCCTTTTGCACCCAATGCTGGGCCAATTGGTGGTGATGGATTTGCAGCGCCGCCTTTTACCTGCAACTTTACCATTGCACCGACTTCTTTTGCCATTTTTATTTATTTAAATTATAACTCAATGTTAGTAAGTGGAAGCTAAGTAACATTTAAGATTGTGAGTGGTGAGTTGTGAATAGTGAGTTGGTTTGCTCATTTTTTCCAAATTTCAACACTTATTATATTTTTTGCTGATTTGTTTTGAACTGGCTGTGATTTTTCACTCACTACTCGCAATTCTCTACTCACCAAATTATTCTTTCTCTACCTGCATGTAATTCAATTCAAGCGGCGTACGGCGCCCGAATATCTTTACCATTACTTTTAGTTTTTTCTTTTCCTCATTAACCTCTTCAATCACCCCGCTAAACCCGTTGAAAGGCCCGTCCATCACTTTCACATTTTCGCCTATATAATAAGGGACGTTCATAGTTTCACCCTGTGCGCTCATTTCGTCAACCTTACCTAAAATACGGTTAACTTCTGCCTGACGCAAAGGGATAGCATTGCCTGCCTTATCGCCCAAAAAGCCGATAACGCTGTTGATGTTTTTTATAATATGCTCAATTTCAGCATCAAGCGCAGCTTCCATCAGCACATAACCAGGAAAAAAATTGCGCTCTTTTGCAATCTTCTTTCCATCGCGCATCTGGTAATATTTTTCAGTAGGGATCAATACCTGTGGTACCAAATGTGAAATTCCTAAACGGTTAATTTCAGCATCAATATACTGTTTTACCTTTTTTTCTTTCCCGCTTATTGCACGTACTACATACCATTTTAACTGATCACTCATCCCAATCATCCTATTTAAGTTAGTGTGTTATAAAATTGTTTAAGAACAAAATTTATAGTCTGATCCATTACCAATATTATCATCGCAATAATAAGTGCAGCTACCAGTACCAAAACAGCACTATTTTGTAATTCTCTCCAGGTTGGCCAGGTTACTTTCTGGGTTAACTCTATATAAGACTCTTTAATATACTCAGATACTTTAGCCATTTTTATTGTTTACTATGTGCACGGGAACAAGGATTCGAACCCTGATCAAAGGTTTTGGAGACCTCTATTCTACCATTGAACTATTCCCGTGTATACCCTAAATCCCTAAAGGGACTTTTTAATATCAACAAAGTACTTAGCTAAAAAGCTAAGTACTTTGCTATGAATTAACCTAACCTTACTTCCCCTTTAGGGGGCCAGGGGGGCTATTTTAAAATTTCAGTTACCTGACCAGCACCTACTGTTCTGCCACCTTCACGGATAGCGAAACGTAAGCCTTTTTCCATTGCGATAGCGTTTATCAATTTTACTGTGATGGTAACGTTATCCCCAGGCATAACCATTTCTACACCTTCGGCCAATGAAATTTCACCGGTAACGTCAGTAGTACGGAAATAGAATTGCGGACGGTATTTATTGAAGAATGGAGTATGACGGCCACCTTCAGCTTTTGATAATACGTAAACTTCTGCTTTAAAATCAGTGTGCGGAGTTACTGAACCTGGTTTGCAAATAACCATACCACGACGGATATCAGTTTTTTCAATACCACGTAACAATAAACCTACGTTGTCACCAGCTTCACCTCTGTCAAGGATTTTGCGGAACATCTCAACACCTGTTACAGTTGATTTTAAGTTTTCAGCACCCATACCAAGGATGTCAACTTGCTCACCAGAGTTGATTACACCACGCTCGATACGACCGGTTGCTACAGTACCACGACCAGTGATCGAGAACACGTCCTCAACAGGCATAAGGAAAGGTAATTCAGTTAAACGCGGAGGGATTGGAATGTGTGCATCAACAGCATCCATTAACTCCATAATTTTACCAACCCATTTTGGATCTGCGTTCAAACCACCAAGGGCAGAACCTTGAATCACAGGGATATCATCACCTGGATATTCGTAGAATGATAATAATTCACGAATTTCCATTTCAACCAATTCTAATAATTCCGGGTCATCAACCATATCCACTTTGTTCATAAACACAACCAATGAAGGCACACCTACCTGGCGGGCTAACAATATGTGTTCACGAGTTTGAGGCATTGGTCCGTCAGTAGCGGCAACAACTATAATTGCACCGTCCATTTGAGCAGCACCTGTAACCATGTTTTTTACATAGTCAGCGTGTCCCGGACAGTCAACGTGTGCGTAGTGACGAGTAGCAGTAGAATACTCAACGTGTGCTGTATTAATAGTAATACCACGTTCTTTTTCTTCAGGAGCTGAGTCGATTGAATCGAATGAACGAGCTTCTGAGAAACCTTTATCAGCTAATACTTTAGTGATAGCTGCAGTAAGGGTTGTTTTTCCGTGGTCAACGTGACCGATTGTACCGATGTTTAAGTGCGGTTTACTGCGGTCAAACTTTTCTTTTGCCATGATTTATATTTAATTATTTGTAGGTTAATTTAAACTTTAAAAACTTTATTCTATTATACTTACGTATAACATTGAGCCAACAATGGGATTTGAACCCATGACCTCTTCCTTACCAAGGAAGTGCTCTACCCCTGAGCTACGTCGGCTTATTTTAGCTCATTGGTTCACTTGTTCATTAGTTCACTTGTAAGTAGTTCGATAGTGCGGATACCAATGAACTATTGAACTAATTAACCAATGAACCTACCGAGCGGAAGACGAGGTTCGAACTCGCGACCTATAGCTTGGAAGGCTATCGCTCTACCAACTGAGCTACTTCCGCTTTTTTTAATTAGTGAATTAGCGAGTTATTGAATTAGTGATTGAAGTTAAATTCACTAAATCACTAATTCAAACCTCACTAACTTAACACTCCGTGGGGGGAGAAGGATTCGAACCTTCGTAGCCGAAGCAACGGATTTACAGTCCGTCCCATTTGACCGCTCTGGTATCCCCCCAATCTGTTGAATTTAGGATTTATGATTACGTTTTCGGATTTTTAAATCGTCAATCGTAATTCTTCAATCTTAAATTAACAGAGCCTCCTATCGGGATCGAACCAATGACCTACTGATTACAAGTCAGTCGCTCTACCAGCTGAGCTAAGGAGGCTTAAATTATTCCCTTTTTACCTCCTGTGGTCGTTATATGACCTTCGGAATTGTACCGGTTAATTAATAAGGCTATTTTTTATTTTAAAGAACCATCCCTTTATTATGTGGAAAGTGCATTTGACTACCTCTCCAAAAGGGATTGCAAATTTACACATTTTTAATCCTGAACAAAATTTATTTTTCAAAAAATAATTAAGCGGTTCAAAATGATTGAAATAAAGCAAAATCGTTAGAAGTAAAGCACAAAAGACTTTGAATTTTTATCCAATATTATTAAAAAAACAAAATTTAGTCAGTTTTAATTACTGAATTCTATTACTTAAGTTTAGGCAACACAACAAAAATATTAATAATGACTAATTGGATAATTTCAGCCGAACCAAACATGTATGATTATGCCAGTTCGTTTGAGCATCACTCATTTATTGATTGGAGGCAAGGCCGAGTAAACTTTCAAATTGGCGATACTATATTTATTTATACAAATCGACCTGATAGCATGATACAATACAAGTGTGTTATACTTGACACCAATCTAACCTATCCAAATATCAGAGATGATAAAAAGTACTTTAAAGACCCAAATGACTATCAGAAGTCGATTAATGGGAAGTTCATGCGCTTAAGGTTGATAGATCAAGTTTATAATGTCAGTTTAAGTTTGGACAATTTAATGATTAATGGATTAAATGGGCCACCGCGAGGACCAGTAAAAGTCAAACGGCCATTGTTCGATTATATAGTCTCCAATTTTTCTGACAATTATCAGAAAGAAATATTTCCGGAACTAATCAATTGTGAAGAACCGTTCTTCGAAGGCATAAAAAAACAAATTCTTGTTAATAAATATGAACGCAGTTCGATGGCTCGAAAAAAATGCATGGATTTTCATAAGCCAATTTGTAGTGTTTGCGATATGAATTTTGTCCAGACGTATGGTGAAATAGGCAGAGATTTTATTCACATTCATCATCGTATTCCCATTCATGAAATTGGCACTAAGTATGAAATAAATTATAAAGAAGATTTAATTCCAGTATGTCCAAATTGTCATGCAATGTTACACCGGAAAATCAACGATAAGGAACCTACGGTTGACGAGCTAAGAGAAATGATTAAGCATCGTAAACCTTAGTGGTAAATGTTCTATTGAACACCAAATTTATTTCAAAAAAAAATCGGCGGGTATAAAACCCACCGATCTTCAGTAATTTTTGTTTTCTATTTTGTTAAAAGCTGTCAGTAGCCGTCAGTAATACTGTTTTTTTTGCGCTCTCGGCAGCTATTGCTTTCTTCTGTTTGTATTTTTCAATTTGCTTGCGCAGGCATTCAACTGCCAGGTCCGTAGCCTCTTCAAAAGTTTTACATTGCTCTTTGGCGAATATTTGGGTGCCCGGCAACATCAGTTTAATCTCCGTTATTTTATTGGCTTCATCTTCAACATTTTCCAGCTTTAAATAAACTTCTCCGCTTATAATGCGATCATAGAAGGTATCAAGCTTGTCCGTCTTTTTCTGGATAAAATCCAATAATTTTTTGTCTGCATTGAAACGAATAGATTGCACTGTAATTTTCATGATTCCTCCTTGTGTTTATGCCTTTGGATGGGCTTGTTTGTAAATCGACTTTAACCTTTCAACAGAATTGTGTGTATATATTTGAGTGGCGCTGAGGTTAGCGTGACCCAAAAGTTCTTTAATAGCATTTAAATCCGCCCCGCGGTTCAGTAAGCTAGTAGCGAAAGTGTGCCTCAGCACATGAGGACTCTTTTTATCTTGCGTTGATATATAGGAAAGATATTTCTGCACTGTTAGATAGATGAGCTTGGCGTAAGCATTTGCTCCTTTATCTGTAACGATCAAGGTTAAGGAATTGTTGCCGAAATTTTGATTTTTCTTTAACTCTATGTATTCGGCCATCAATTGCTTCAGTTCACTGTTCACCGGAATGATACGTTCCTTGTTCCGTTTGCCCAAAACCTTTACCGTACCCTCGTAAACATTGATGTCGGTTTCTTTCAATCCAAGCAGTTCAGACAGGCGCATACCGGTCCCAAATAACATTTCGATGATTAGTTTATCCCGTGTGCCTTTAAAATCGTTACCAAAAACATCATTGTCATCAAGCATCTTGGCGAGTTTAACGTCTTCAACTATTACCGGGAGATTTTTCGGTATTTTGGGTGTATTTATCTTTGAAGCGGGGTTAACCTCGATTATTCCTTCCTGCAGTAAAAATTTGAAATATTTTCGGAGCGTAGCTATTTTACGATTAATGGAACGTGCAATAACCTGCTGGTTCATCAGGTCAACCATCCAATTCCGGATATGGTAATGACTTATTTCAGACGGATGGGTAATTACCGGCGGGGGTGCTGGAACTTTCTTTTCGGGATTGTTGAGGAAGGCTACAAATTGATGAAGGTCTGACTGATAGGCCGATACAGTATGAGGGGAATACCTCTTTTCGAATTTTATATACCGGATAAATCTCTCTGTAAACATAAAAACTACTTGTACATCCGAGTGGTCAATGTACAAATAGTTTTGATATATTAACAGAAAAAACTGAAATTATTTCAAATAAATTTAAAATAATTAAACAGTTGTTTCCAGGTTCATATTTTGCTTGTAGATAGCATGTTTAACAACATGGCGGCGGGTTACAGACTTCTTTTCGAATGCCTGACGGCTGCGAAGCTCTCTTAAAACACCTGTTTTTTCAAATTTCTTTTTAAAGCGTTTTAATGCTTTATCTAATGATTCGCCGTCTTTTACGTTAATAATGATCATAATTCCCAAATACCTCCTTTCAGGGGTGACAAAGATAGGGAATGTTTTTGAGATTTGGAAATGGTTGGTTGAATTAGTTTAAAGGGTTGATTTATTTGATCCTCAAGTAGTCCGGATTTACATTAGAGTGTACCTTTTTATTTTTCCATTTACCTTCAACCAATTCCTTACTTTCAATGACATATAATCCGTTATTCTTAGTCAGATATTTTATTCTCCAATATGATGTAATCTTACCATTGTCCTCTGAATGCGAATCATCTTTCCCTTGTATCGAAATAGTATCTTTACTGATACTATATGAAGAATGAAAAGTATAATTGAGTTCGCAATCATATTCTAATACAACATTATCGGGTTCAAATGTTAGCTTATCGAAACATTTATCCGTGACTTTATGAGACCAAACAGAATTGATTAAATGATTGTCGTTTTGCAAAATTATAGTGCCAAATAACATTATTAGAAAAATTTTCATTCAATTAAATTTGAATCGCTTTCAACTTAACCTATTTCAAAGATTTTTTGATCCCCGGACAATTGGTCATTTTCTTTTGTATTTAAACTTTGGATTTCGACTGGTGTGAAAAATGCGTAATATTTTCACCAAATTTTTTTCCGGTATAAATTGATAAACAATTACATAAGGAAATTTTTTTACTATAAATTCTCTGATATTTGCCTTCCTCAACGGATACGCTACAGCATTTTTTGAGATTGAAATTATCGCGCTATAAATAACTTTTGCAAAACGATCCCCCAAACCGGGATTTTCTCCTTCATACCATTCTGATGAATCTTCGAGGTCTTTTTGCGCTAAAGATGAGATTTTGACTTTTTCAGCCATTTTTCTTTAGCCGAAGTTTTAATTGAGCTTTCGATTCCTCTAAAGAATACCCTTTGTCTTTTCCACTTTCCATATCGTCCGAAATTTGTTCGAGTTCTGCAACAAATTCTTGGTCATTCCACCATTCAAACGGCTCTCCTGCTGCATCTGCGTTAATAATCGCCAGTTGTTCTTCGCTAAGTTCTGGTTCTTCTTCCTGCAATTCCTTTAGCATGTCGATTATTTTATTCTCATAAGTCGCCCGTAGTTCGGGTGAACTATTTTTCCAAGCCTTTGCTAAAGAATTGTCAACCTCTAATACAATACGTTCCATAGTAACAATATAGCGTTATATACAAAAATACGGGAATTAAATTATGCAAGCAAACGATGATTTTGCAGCAATTAACTTTACGCCCAATCAACCTCTCACTTAATCACCTAACTACAAATCCTTTATATTATCATCGGGAATACGGTCTATCAATTTAACATAGGGATCTATTCCTGCTTTTACGGGTGTGCCTTTTACAATTACCGAAATGTGGTGTTCGCCGGCGGTGAGCTTGTACTTTTTAAGGTAAATCGGATTTGTTATTGTCCGGCCATCTTTATCTTTACTATCGGCAGCAAAAACACCTACATCAATGTAATCATTCATCGTCGGAGCCGGCTTTTCATTTCCTGCGCTATCAGCGTACATTTTACGTGTACTAACTGTTAAATCTACTTTATATTCGCCTTTTTTGCCCGTTGGCGTTACTTTCGAATCCAGTACTTTGTTTTCATAAAGGGTTATTTTCTTCCAGGTGTCGTCTAAGTAATACTTCACGCTATCAGGCACATGTTTGTCTATATAGCGGTATAGATCATTACTGCCAGGAAATGGCGGATTAGGATGAAAAGCATAGGCTTCTTTGAATTCGCGCAAGGCTTTATTTAGAGTATCTAGTCCTATTAAGTCCTGGAGCCCATATAATATGAGTGATCCTTTGTTATACCATTCATATGGTCTGTTGCAATTGATAAACACATTTTCTTTTTTCGTTTCATTAGCTCTTCCTCTGAGGTAGTCATCCAGTTCCTGTTTTAAAAAGCGTTTCATATTATCCTTCCCATACTTTCGCTGGGTTAATATTAAGGCGGTATACTCCGCCAGCGACTCGGAAATCAGGTTCGATCCTCTCGTGCGATTTGGCACTACCTGGTGGCCCCACCACTGGTGGGCCAGCTCATGTGCCGTCACAAAATAACCATAGTCAAATTTATCGGGGTCGCTGAAATCTGCCGACCAGCCAAAACCCTCAGCATAAGATACCGTATTGGGAAATGACTGTGCAAACGCGCGATATTTAGGAAACTCAAGCAAACGCATCTGTTTAAATTGGAAAGGCCCGTAAACCAATGAATAGTATTGCAGGCCATCTTTATAAGCCGAAACAAAACGGTTTAAATTTGTGGCATGAGCTGGGTGATAATAAATCTCTAAACCTGTCTGCTGTTTGTTATAAAGTGTTACGTTATCTTTCAAAGTTGCATAACGGGCCGACAGGATATCAAAAAACAAGTCGACCGATGGTGAATTCTGCACGTAGTGATAATAATTACGGCCATTTTGCTTCCATTGTTTATCTAACACACCAGGTGCAATAGCCATTTGATCGGCAGAAGTACTTACAGTTATATCATAAGTTACCAGGTCGGCATTACTATTAAATAAGAGCGTTTCTATTCCTTTTTTATCGGTTTGTGGCGGATATTCATCCTTTTTTTCCGGTAACTTGTATTTTTTCCTTTTTTCATCACTCGCCAATTCATTATCGGGGTTGTAGCCTATGGACGGAAGTCCACCGGCATAAAAGGTTCCGTTATAAACAATATCAGTACCAGTCAAATCGTTGGTAAATCCTTTATAAGCGACTACCGAATTAACTTCAACCTTTGCACTGTCGCCCGGTTTAAGCGGGATCGGTAAATGATAAATACGATATTTGGAGGTATCACGCTTCGACCGGAACCAGTTAAACTTGCCCCGTTCATATAACAGCGGATAGTCTGCAGAAATGTTTTTGTCGTTATATTTTACTGTATAACTTTCAAGTCCAGTGCCATCCAGATGCAGCGTATTTATTGGTTTATCGGCTTTATTAACCAACGTTATCAAGCCTTTTACTATTACCTTTCTTTGCCGGGGATATATGTCTGAAAAAATCTTTAACGAGGTAACTTTAGGCTGATCAATATTCTCGAATTTTTTTAGCGTTTTTTCATACGCCACCGACCGAAGTTCCACTTCATCTGCACTTAAATAATTATTGATGTAGCTCACATTATAGTACGTGTACACTCCTATAACTACAAAGCCAAACAGTAAAATAGCAGCTACAATGCGTATTGGTCCATGAAAACGTTGCCTTGCAATTTTTAACCTTTCTTTATAAGATGTTACTACCCCGCGGTTATGAAATACAGCAGCAATTACCAGGAGGATGTATCCAAAAATTGTCCAATACAGATTAAACCAAAATACGCCGATTCCAGTGTGCCCTATGCCATCCATATCAGACCACATATAATTTGGCGCGTATGAGTAAAAGAAGAGATTGTAGTTCATATTGGCAAAATTGCGCAACACAAACATCACCACCCATATAACAATGGCAACAGCATGACCGCCAAACTTATTATTAACCAAAACATGTACTGCAAATGATAACATTATCATTTCAATAAACTGTGGAAACGTAATGGCATACAACTCAACAAAATATACATACATATTAAAGTGAGTATAACCATGTAATAACTGAACCAGTATGCCTAAAATCATTGGTATGGTAGCAAGTACAAACGCAAGCATAACTAAGCCCAGTAATTTTGAACCGTATAAAACCCAGTCGGGAGTGGGCAAAGCGTCATTAATTATCGCAAAACGAGTTGTTTTATCACGATGAATGGTTTCGCCTGTATAAAAAACTATAATGATGAACATAAATAACATGTAGTCATAGCTTTTATACTCCATCAGGTTAACTGTAAGGGGATAATTAGACACCCCATATACGGGGCTGCCTATCCAGAAATCCAGTATGAGAAACACACAGCCTCCCAGCAGGATCACCCTGAAATATACATCTCTTACTATATTAAGATATTCCGTCTTAGCCAACGTAAACATTATTCTGCGATAATAATTTCCTGCGAAACTGATAGTCACAGCTGGTAAAGTCGTTAAGTACGAAGGCAAATCCTCTCCAATTATTGCTATCTGTTTTTTTAAATTATCACTATTAAAAAACCTCTTGAAACTAAAATTAAAATAAGTGATCAATAAGATAACTAAACCAACACTTGACCATATTAACCGGTTATATAAAAACAATTTGGTTATTGGAATCATCAACGTATTCTTTTCCGCAGGGGTGTAAAATCGCGTTTCCAGAGTTATGGTGTTCAGGGCGAAAGGATCAAGGATTTTTATTAAGTCTTTTTTTTCAATATCTCTTATTAAAAAGTTTGTAAGGAGATAAGCGATTATTAATAATATACTTGACGTATAAATTACTTTAACATTACGGGTTAACGCGACCAGGCCAAAAAAAATGGAGGAAGTAAAAAATAAATTGGGTATTACTAAATACAAAAAGGGTTGTAAAAAATATACCAGGTGATTTGGGCCAATACGGCTGGCAGGAACCCAGCCAAATATTGGGCCAAGGAATGTACCCAGGTACACCCCAAATATGATTGATGTGGCGATTAATATTACAAAAATAAACGAACCAAAATAGCGTCCCCAAAAATATCCTCTTTCGGTTATTGGGTAGGTTAGATAGTAGCCTTTTGTGTTGTAGTCAATATCCCGGTATAAGGGAACGCCCATAACAGCTGAACTAACGAGTAACATGAAGAAGCTAAAAAAAGCAAATACTGCAGCATCTACAAAGGGAGAATTATAATAAATTTTCTCTGATACGCCGATGAGTCCCGCAGCAAAACAAATTGTCGACAGTAAAAAAAAAGTTAAAAAATAAATATAGGTCGCCGGCCGTTTTAACCGGTATTTTATCTCGAAAATAAAAATTTGCCAGAACATGGGAGTAGAGGTTTGAGGTGATTTTATAGGGTTACTAGATCAACTTTTTCAGCTATCCGGTTAAAATATACATCCTCCAAAATAGCTATTGCAGGTACAAAACCATTACCGGGATCAGTTTCATTGTAAACCCTTATGTTCAGGTCGCCGGCTTTGAGTTGCGTCGAAATGAGGCGATAATTTTCTTTATAGTGTTGCACCTCTTCTTTTTTGATGGTCTTTGTAAATATTTTACCATTCAATTCTTCAATAGAAGGATCAGGCTTACCATTGTACATCAATTCGCCTTCGCAAATTATTGCAAAATTGGAGCACAGTGTTCGCACATCTTCCACAATATGGGTTGAAAGAATGACGATTGTATTTTCCCCTATCTGGCTTAATAAATTATAGAAACGATTACGTTCTGCAGGGTCCAGGCCTGCGGTTGGCTCATCTACTATAATCAGTTTAGGATTTCCCATTAACGCCTGGGCTATACCAAAACGTTGCTTCATTCCCCCTGAATAAGTACCGAGATTTTTCTTCTTATCTTTTCCGAGGTTTACCTTTTCCAACAACGCTGCAACGAGATCCTTACGCTCTGATTTTTTTCCAATTCCCTTTAACTGTGCAATATGATCGAGCATTTGCTCGGCCGATATACGTGGATATACACCAAAGTCCTGTGGCAAATAACCGAGAATTTGCCTTACCTCGGTTTTATTTTTCAATACATCCAGATCATCCAAAAAAACACTTCCCTCATCTGCTTCCTGCAGGGTTGCTATGGTACGCATCAATGAAGATTTACCTGCGCCGTTAGGGCCAAGCAGGCCAAACATCCCCTGGTTAATAGTTAAGGATACTTTTTTTAACGCCTGTACACCATTTGGGTAAGTTTTTGAAAGGGAGTTGACAACTAATTGCATAAAAAGGCTGTTTTTAAGCAAGTTAGCTGAATAAATTAATATTCCAATAATGCGCGAAAAATTTTATCAGGCGGAAGTTTCGCTAATAGCTTATTGAATAATTGAGCAGGCCAGGATACGCTTTTTTGCCCCCTATCTCAGCACTTCCCTGCTTATCACAATCTTCTGTATCTCCGACGTCCCCTCTCCTATTGTACAAAGCTTTGCGTCGCGATAATATTTTTCAACCGGGAAATCTTTGGTATAGCCGTACCCTCCGAAAATTTGTACAGCTTCAGTAGCAGTCCTTACCGCCACTTCCGATGCATAATATTTTGCCATTGCCGACTGCTTGGTTACTGGCTGATGTCTATTTTTAAGGTCTGCTGCCTGCATAATGAGCAACTCGGCAGCTTCTATTTCGGTAGCCATGTCCGCCAGTTTGAAAGCTATACCCTGGAAATTACTAATCGGCTGTCCAAATTGTTTACGTTCTTTTGAATAAGCTACAGCAGCGTTAAAGGCCCCTTTTGCAATACCCAACGATAGTGCGGCTATGGAAATACGCCCGCCGTCCAATACCTTCATTGCCTGTTTAAAGCCTTCTCCCTCTTTGCCTAGCAGATTTTCTTTAGGCACGCGGCAATTGTCGAATATCAGTTCAGTGGTTTCAGAAGCGCGCATGCCTAATTTATTTTCTTTTTTACCATGAGTAAAGCCAGGTGTGCCTTTTTCAATCACAAGGGTCGATATGCCTTTGGAGTCACCTTTCTCGCCGGTGCGAACCATTACTACAGCAACATTGCCTGACTTGCCATGAGTTATCCAATTTTTAGATCCGTTCACGACGTAGTGGTCACCATCCAATTTTGCGGTCGTGATCATGTTCATTGAATCTGAACCTGTGTTGGCTTCAGTTAACCCCCAGGCGCCAAGCCATTCGGCCGTGGCCAGTTTTGGAAGCCAGCGCTGTTTCTGCTCCTCATTGCCAAAAGCAAGGATATGACCTGTGCAAAGGGAGTTGTGTGCTGCCACGGATAGTCCAATTGATCCGCACACTTTGGCGATCTCAACGATCACGGTAACGTACTCGAAATAACCAAAACCAGAGCCGCCATACGTCTCGGGAACAAATACACCCATCATCCCCAGTTCACCCATTTTTTTAAAAAGCTCAACCGGGAAATACTGCGCCTCGTCCCATTCCATAACGTTGGGCCGGATATATTTTTCTGCGAAGTCTTTTGTCATTTGCCCGATCATTTTCTGATTGTCGCTCACAGAAAAGTCGTACCTGTCATTTGAAGGTGTTTCGGCTAATAAAGAGTCCATATTTATAATTGGTTTGTATCAAAGTAACGCAATAATTTGCACAATGGTTTCGAATATAGCAGGTTGGAAAAATGAACGGATTGGTTTATGGTATATATTTCAGGTTTAGTAAAAACTGCGGGAATTAATTAGCTGATTTTGCCGTGAAAATATTTTTTTGTGTAAGTCCATAATAATAACAACTGTCTTACCATTTCTGATTTTTATTGTTACCTCCGGATATTGCTATTGTGCCAGTCGCCTCCTCCGTATAGAAGAAAAATAGATGCCGGCCGCTAATATAATTATTACACCTAGGGATGGTAATGCGGCTTCAAGTCCGAATCCTGCCCCTGTAAATATTACTTTGTCGCTTGTGATTTTTAAAGCAATGATAGCCTGATTGGCGTAGCTTTGTAAGTCGGTGATGAGTGTTATTTTTCCGATGAAGAAAATATCCCAAACAGCATGAACAATGACAGCATACCAGATCACTTTTGTGTAGCGGTAGACACCCGAAAGCATACTCCCGTTTATAATTCCGCCCACCACAACTAACAGTGCGTCGGAGATCGTGAATTTCGGCAACATAAAAATGTGCACCAATCCAAAAGTAAGCGCGGAAAAAAATATGGCCATGATTGGTGAACATCTTTCTTTAAGGATATAGTACAGATGCCCTCTGAACAATATCTCCTCATTTAATCCGGCGGCGATTGATATTGTAATACACTTGATGGCTATCTCCAATTTTTCGCTACTGCTAAGTGCAATAGTATGCGACATAGGAATCATCAAATGGGCTAAATAATAAAACAAATAGATACTCACGGGCAACGCAATTCCGATACCTGTCCATACCATTATACCCTTAAAGGTTGGTCTGCAATAGATAATGTTTGGATCGTAGGTTCTTATTACTTTTTTGGCAAAGAAATGGAGAGAAATAATGGTGAGCGGTGTCCTGATAAATAGTTCGCGAATAATTACCTTGATTACAGGATTACTGATCCACTCGGTTAGCAGCACACCAATAACTTCAATTACTATATATATAGCAATACATGCTATTATATAAAGGATTGTTTTCAATACCGATAGTTTGTTTACTTGATTAATTGATTTCATTTTTTTCTTTTTTTCTTTTTTTAAACTGAATAAATTGATATTTTTAAATATAAAATACATAGCATTACGATGTAATAGAAGATAAAAAAATCACTGCTTTTTTAATAAGCGAAGCAGTGATGTGTTCAAAAAGTATGCAACCAACATAATAATAATCACCAGCGGGATAAACCAGTAACCCAGTACCTCTGATGAACCGGCTGGCACAGTAGGCGTAAAGCCAAAAACCTTAAATCGGCCGTCTTTTAAAAACAGCCCGGTGTTGTCTGCAAATAATAGTTTAAGTATAACCAGCATGCCGAAAGCAACGATCAATAAATAGACAAACGCCAGCGTTAAATATCCTAATCCGCTCGAAACGTTAAGATACATTGCCTGTAACACATGTTTAGGATTGAACGACCTGCTGGCTTGTTTGATTTTTTTATCAGCGATAGCAGGTTGCAACATTTCTTCGGGGGCGCCGAGTTTTTCAAGCGCTTCAATTAATGCCTCAACCTCCTTGTCTGGTGCGACATCATTTGTCGCTTCATATATATGGCTGTTTAATTCCATCTGAAGCTCCAGTTGGTCGTTTGGCGACAATATGCTTACGCATCGGCTAACTCTTTTAAAGTACGAATCGTATATCTTTTGTGCTGTTGGATTTTTATAAATTAACTTTTTCATTTCTGGATTTTGTGAATAGCAGTTTCTAATGTTAACCAAATTTTTTTCATTTCATTAAGCGTGACCTTGCCCTCAGCGCTAAGGGTGTAATATTTTCGTGGAATACCCGAGGGTTGCTCGACCCATTTTGATTCCACAATGCCATCTGTTTTTAACTTATTAAGCAGAGGATACAGTGTACCTTCTGCCACTTCCAGCGTTGTGTGAAGTTTTATCTCCTGTATCAAATCATAACCATAATATTCCTTTTCATTCAGAATGTTGAGGATGATATACGACAGGGTACCCTTCTTTACCTGGGAAAGCCAATTCTGTATAAATTCACTATTCATGGCACAAATATAATACATAGTAATACAATGTACAAAGTTTTACGATATATTTTTTAATTTTTCACACTCATTGACCAGCAAATAGAATTATTCGTTAATTGAGATCAAAAAACTTTCTAAAAAGCAACCTGAATTGGGCTTATATGAACTCCATCCTTTATCAATGTTGCAGTTTAAAATGTGAAACCTGATAAAAGCCTTGGTAAGATGCTCGCCGTGTTAAATCGATTTATTTTGTCTGCTATTAATACTGTGTCAAGGTATTCATTCTGTAATACAAAAATAGCCCACAGCCTGTACGGTAATTTTTGGAAGATAACATGAAGATTATGCGAAAGATATTATTTATAAAATTTGGCAACCGGAGGTTTATAATAATAAACCTGGTTTGCTTAACTATCTTAGTAAACCAAGCTAAAGCACAACAATTTAATTCAGATAGCTGGCTTTCCAAACCATGGGGTACTGTCACCATTATTCCGACGGTGGGTCAACGAAATTCTATGCTAATGACTACCTATTCCCTTTTTCCAAGATGGGAATTTACCGTGGCCGGATATATGTATAATGACGACAATGATCCTCGCACCAATGACGGGTATTCTGTTTCGCTGTATGGAAAATATATGTTTTATGAAAACTCTGACGCGACAGGCGGCGCCTCTGTCAAGGCTGGAACCGGTATGAGGCCGGGAACGATCAGTGCCGATTACCGGGCAAAAGACGCATTTAAATCTTATTTTGTTAACTTTCCCTGTACTATTCCGTTTTTCAACAACAAACTTTCGGTGGACCTGATGCCAGGCACCACTTTCACAACCAATTATGGCGAAACAAGGACAACAGCCTGGGGATTTACTTACTCCACCCGCCTGGCATATTATCCATTCGATACCCACTGGGCCGTTGTGCCGGAAGTATTTGGCACTGAGGGTCAAACATATGCCCAGCCGGAGTATAAATTCGGCATTCGATGGGAACCCAGCCAGTATGCTGTCTTTGCCGTTAGTTATGGACAGGAATTCCACGGAAACCAGGGAGCGGGATTTGAATTCGGTATTATGCTGTTTTCACCACCTTTTGCTTGTTTCAGCGGTTGTAAGGTACCCAAAAACTAAAAGTTGATTACACAAGACCAACCAAGTACCCGGTCACTCAGTAAAATCGCTTTTTAAAAAAAAAAGTCATGCTGAACTTGTTTCAGCACCCCACGGGACGAGCGATGTGCTTGGTGTATACCTTGCAGATTCGCTTGCATGGCGTACACTTTGCATATGAGGTGCCGAAATAAATTCCATTAGACTTGCATAGAATTATTTAACAGCAGATTGTTGATAATTTTGGCATGTTAATCATGTGGAGAAAGATAGCTGATAGTGATATAAATACAAGTTCAAGCCTTCGAGGCTCAATGCC
>DASYEP010000157.1:0-89991 GCA_036498965.1 Mucilaginibacter sp. | reverse complement strand
TTCGTAAACCGCCCTTGTTTTTTTAAGCTCTGAACGGAGCATGTCATACTTTCCGCTAAAATCATCCGATTTCTTTTCGACCATCAACATCCCTTCGCGGGTATATCCAACCGGCCGGTTTTTGGCCAGCTGAATTTGTCGGTAAACCACGATGGTGCAGATAATTAAAGCAACCGATATGCTAAATTGGGTTACCACCAAAACTTTTCGTGGAATAGAGGCAAGCCTGCCAACCCTAAAAGTGCCCTTCAGTACTTTTACAGCATTAAAGGACGACAAATACAGGGCAGGATAGATACCAGATAAGGTGCTGGTGATAAAAATAAAGGCAATACTTGCCAGCCAAAAATATGAAGACTGGTAGGGCACACTGATTTGTTTGCCTGCTAAATCATTGAACCAGGAAATTGAAAGTGACACCAAAACCAGGGAAACGAAAAATGCCAATAACACCACTAAAAACGACTCGCTAAAAAACTGGCCGATCAGTTGCAGGCGCATTGACCCGATAGCTTTGCGGACACCGATCTCCTTAGCACGCTTCTCAGACCGTGCTGTGCTTAAATTCATGAAATTTATACAGGCTAGCAGTAGCACAAAGGCGCCGATGATGCCGATAAGCCATAACATTTGAAGCGGGCCGGTTTGCGGGCGGCCCCGTTCGTAATTGTGGAGGTGCCAGTCGCTCATTGGAAGCAGAAAAACTTGCGGATGCATTTTTACCTCGTCGGGTAAATTGGCCGTGTTGTTTAGTTCTATATTTTTAATTGACGCGGAGACATTTTCAAAACTGGTGTTGGGATTAATTTCAGTGTATATCTTCAGGAAGTGGTTTTGCCAGTCGCCTGCTGTTTTTTCTATCCACGGGTTATCCAAAATCCACAAGGCGGAAGTCGACAAAAATTTAAGGTCTTTGAATTTTGTATTTAAGGGTAGGTCTTCATAAACACCTGTAACTGTCACATTCAGCTTGTTATTGATCTTCATTAACCGGTTTACGGGGTTCGCGTCGCCAAAAAAAGCTTTTGATGTCGATTCAGAAAGCATAATGGAATGAACGTCTTTCAAGCCGCTCCGCGAGCCATAGACCATTTTCAGGGTCAGCATTTCGGGAGCTTCAGGGTCCATATACAAGCCTGTTCTTGATAGCTTTTTATCTCCCGCCGATAGGATGTTATCAACATCCCAGGATGTCATTATGATGTGTTTGAAATTATTTTTATAATTTGCTTTTAGCGCGATGGCCATAGCATATTGCGTAGTAGTATTTACGAATTTTTCTCCCGTGGGCGGATACACCATCCCGATACTGACCTGGGCTATACGATCATAGTTTTGATAATACTTGTTGAATGATAGTTCATCCCAAATCCATAAACCGATCAGCATAGCTACGGCCATACCCACAGCCAGGCCACCGATATTAATTAAAGAGGATGCCTTATTCTTTATAAGATTCCTCCAGGCGATTTTTAAATAGTTCTTTATCATGATTTTTTGATTTCACCGATTATGCTTTTTGATTCCACCGACTATTTTTTAACAGATGCTTATTAATTATTACCCAACGCCGCTTGCTCTTGCTCTCCCTTCAGGGGGCCGGGGGGCCTACTCCGCCTTCAAACTTTTCACCGGGTTAGCCAGTGCAGCTTTGATGCTTTGATAGCTGACTGTTGCGAGCGTTATGACCACTGCGCCTAAACCAGTTGCGGCAAATATCCACCAGGATAATTCGACCCGGTATTGATACTTCTGCAGCCAGTTATACATAAAATAGTATCCAATTGGGGTTGCGATTAGTAAGGAAATAACAACCAGTACCACAAAGTCCGTTGAGAGCAGGCGCCACAGATTAAACACCGTTGCACCCAATACTTTTCTTACGCCGATTTCCTTGATGCGCTGCTCGGCCATAAACGAAGCCATGCCAAATAGGCCCATGCAGCTGATGAAAATCGCCAGGATGGTAGAGAAAGCAGCCAGCTCTCCGATGCGCTCTTCATTGGCAAATTTGCTTGCGTATTCTTTATCGGTAAACTGGTAGTCGAAAGGTTCTGCCGGGTCGTATAGTGTAAAAATGACGCCGACGGCAGCGAGGGCCTGATGTGTGCCCATTCCGGGGTTAAGCTTGATGTTGACGTAGTTACCCATAAAAGGCGACATATAGAAAAGCGCTGGTTTAATGGGATCATACGGCGACGCCATCACCATATTCTTTACCACACCTATCACCTTAAAATTACGGTACCATTTTACGGTTTCGCCCAGCGGGTTTTTCAGGCCCATAAACTTTATGGCGGCTTCATTCAGGACGACGGAAGCAGAGTCGGCCGGATAAGCAAGCGAAAAATCGCGGCCGGCAACCAGTTTCCACCCAATAGTTTTGCCATATTCCGGCGAGATGGGCCTCACGTCGAAATCGCCCTGTATGCCGGGCGCTTTCCCGCGCCAATCGATGTCGTTGGCATAGGACCATACGTTGGTAATCGCTGCACCTGATTCCGCCACCTCCGATACAGCGCCCGAGCGCACCAAATCGTCCCGGAACGCGCTAAATTGTTTGTGAAGTGCCGGGGTTGTCATGTGTATTTGAACCATGCCCGTGCGGTTATAACCAACCGGCCGGTTTTGGGTGTATTGTACCTGTTTAAATACGATGATACTACCAATAATTAAAGTAACCGATACGGTAAACTGAAGTATCACCAAAACCTGGCGCGGCAGCGATGCAAAGCGGCCGGCTTTGAATGTGCCTTTTAAAACTTTTACCGGTTTGAACGACGACAGGTAGAAAGCCGGGTACGAGCCGGCAATTACACCGGTTATTATACTGAACGCCAAACCTGCAAGCCAAAAAATAGGGGTGCCCAAGGGCAAATTGAGTTGTTTACCAGCTACTTCGTTAAACCATGGCAGCGTAAGTTGTGCTAATAAAAGCGATATGGCAAATGCCAATACCGACAGCATGATAGACTCGCTAAAAAACTGACCGATAAGCTGGCTGCGCAACGAGCCGACGGCTTTGCGGATGCCCACTTCTTTGGCCCGCTTTTCAGACCGGGCGGTGCTCAGGTTCATAAAATTGATGCAAGCCAATAGTAGCACAAAAAGACCGATGATGCCAAACAGCCATACAAACTCAATTTGGCCGCCGGTGTTTACCCCGTTTTTATATTCAGAATAGAGGTACCAGCGGTTCATGGGTTGTACAAACAGGGCCGGTTTGTAGGTTACAGCCAACTTGTTGCCGGAAAGTTTTAAAGCGTCGAGTTTTATGTTTCTAATTTTTGCAGAAACGTTGACGGGGTTGGCACCGGGTTGCAATTCCGCATAAATGTCCCATGAATTATTATTCCATTCATGCTCGGCATATTTTTTCAGAAAATCCTGGGTAGTCATGTACAAGTCCCAGGTCGAAATAAAATTAATATCGTGTAGTGAGGAGTTGTTTGGGAAATCCTGGTAAACCCCGGTTACTTTGACTACGAATTTATTGTCGATTTTAATTACCTTGTTAATAGGGTCAGTATCGTTAAATATTGATTTAGCCATTTTAGCCGATAGCATAATCGACGAAGGGTCGTTCAGCCCGGCGCGGCTGCCCTCAAGCATATTTAATGTAAACAAATACGGCGCCTCGGGCTGCATAAAATTGCCCTGCATGCTCAACTTCTTATCACCAGCACTAATGATGTGCCCTTCTGTGCGCGAAAGCACCACGTATTTAAAATCGCTCTTATAATCATCACGCAATTTGTAGCCTAGCGGAATAGGCATATCGCCGTAAGTGGCCACCTCGCCGTTGTAGGTAGTTTGCTGCATTAACTTGACAATACTGCTGTAATGCGTAAAGTTTTTATCGAATGACAGTTCATCCCCAATCCACAAGCCGATAAGCACGGCCACAGCCATGCCCACCGATAAACCCGTAATGTTGATAAACGAATGCGTCTTACCTTTTATCAAGTTCCGCCAGGCGATTTTTAAATAATTCTTTATCATGGTTCAGTTCATTTGTTCATTAGTTCACTTGTTCATTGGTGTATGCTGTTCATTGGTCAAATGGCTATTACTTATAATGTCAGTTTCACGCTGCCAACTGCCAACTGTCCACTGCAAACTGCCCAACTCACTCCGCCTTCAAACTCTTCACCGGGTTTGCCAGCGCGGCTTTAATAGATTGGAAACTTATAGTTATCAAAGTGATCAGAATTGCGGCAATGGCTGACAGTATAAATACGCCGGGCCCAATCGTTATGCGGTAGTCGTACTTCTGCAGCCAGTTATGTAAAAAATAGAGCGCTATAGGTGAAGCAATCACGCAGCTTATGGTTACCAATAGGATAAAGTCGGTTGATAACAATACCCACACTTGTGCTATGGATGCACCTAATACCTTGCGGATGCCAATTTCTTTTGTGCGTTGCTCCGCTACGTAAGCGGCCAATCCAAATAGCCCCAGGCAGGATACAAAAATGGCTAAGCCTGCAAAAATACCCGCAAGCTTACCGACCAATGTTTCGAGGTTGAATTTGTGATTGTATGCTTCATTCACAAACCCATAAGTAAAAGGATAAGCAGGGTTATATTTGTCAAATATCTTACCTACTTTTTCTATCGCATCGTGCGGGTTAACACCGGGTCTCAAACGATAGATCACCTGGCTGCTCCAGTCGTTTACGGGAACAAAAACGGTAGGCACTACAGGGCTAAACGGCGATTCCATCAACGCATCTTTTACCACCCCTACTATTCGCAACTGTTTACCGCTAAACGTGATTAGCTGATTAATTGGATTTTTCAATCCCATTCGTTTAATGGCTGATTCATTTACAATAATGGTTGAAGAATCTGCTTGCCAGTTGCCCAAAAAATCATGCCCATCGGCAAGTTTCATACCCACAGTGTTAAAATAATTTTTACCAATAATTACTGCACCAACACCTATTTTTTGCTCGCCGGCAGTTTGGCCGGGCCATTGTCCAATCTCACTATGCCAGCCGATACTGGTTAGCGGACTGGATGCTTTGGTAACGTTCTCCACCATGCCTGAGGTCATGAGGTCATTTTTAAGTGCATCGTATTGATTGGCTAAATCCTTTGTCATGAAAGTAGTTACCAGCCTGTCGGCGCTATATCCAGTGGGGCGGTCTTTCACATATTTAATTTGCTGATAAATGATCGCGGTGCTGATGATAAAAGCAACCGAGCAGCTAAACTGCAGCACCACCAATATTCTGCGGGGTAGGGTGCTTGCTTTACCTAGTTGAATGCGGCCTTTTAATACTTTTATCGGGTTAAATGCCGATAAGTAAAATGCTGGTCTGGCCCCTGCTGCCAATCCGATTACAAGTACATAAGCGATCATCATGCACCAAAAAGCGAGATTGCCGTAAGGAATTCGTACAGAATCGGTTGTAAGTTCGTTGAAATAAGGAAGCGCCAGTTGTACAAAAAGTATAGATAACAGGAAGGCGACAAAAGTGACCAAAAGAGATTCTGTCAGAAACTGGAAAATTAAATCCCGGCGCAGAGAACCAATAGCTTTACGAACGCCTACTTCGCGGGCACGTTTTTCGGAACGGGCTGTTGAAAGATTTACGAAATTGATACAAGCGATAAGTAACACTAGCGCACCGATAATGCTGAACATCCGCACATAATCAATAAAACCACCGGCAACTTTGCCATTTTTGAAATCGGAATACAAGTGCCAGTCTTTTAAAGAGTGTAGAATGACTTCTGGTTTATAGGCCCGGGCTGTTGGAATATTATCATAGAGCAGGTTTTTTATCCTTGGACCGATTTGCGCATCGGTAACGCCGGGCTGCAATCCCACAAAAATCAGGTAGGAGTTGTTTTCCCATTGCGTGCGCGAGTTTTTTATCCAGGATTCGGTTTGTTCAGCATAACTGAAGGGTATCAAAAAATGGAATTGCATGGATGAGTTAGCCGGAAAGTCCTTCATTATCCCGGTAACTTTCACATCATGCTGGTTGTCTATTCTGATGACCTTGTTTATTGGCTCATCACTGCCAAATAAAGATTTCGCAGTTGATTCGTCGATCACAATGGAAAATGCATCTTTAAACACCGTGTTTATGTTGCCCTTTACTAATGGGTACTGAAATATTTTTAGAAAATCAGGAGCCGCCGTACCGCCGTTGATCAATAATTTCTTATCGCCTACCATGAAATCGTGAGACGGGAAATCAATAAAATCAGCTTCAGCCACGTACTTTATACCCGGAATTGTAGTCCTGAGCACGTCGGCCAGCGGAAGACTTACATAGTCCTGTGTATGTGTGCCGTCGTGCGAATTTGTATAATTGACCTTAATTGCATATGCCTGTTGATAATTGGGCAGGAAACGGTCATACGAATACTGGTTAAACGCCCAAAGGCCAATGAGTAGAGCGACAGCCATACCGGTTGCAAGACCGACAATATTAAGAGTGCTGTAAACCTTATTGGTTAACATATTACGCCAAGCGATTTTCAAATAGTTTTTTATCATGGATTTTTAGATTTTTCACGTATTATTTGTTTTTCAATGGCGTTCAAGAGAGCTTCGCCGTTTCACCGATTATTTAATCATTGATTTCACCGATTATCAACCGCAAACTGCCCACTCATAACTGCCCACTGACTTACTCACTTTTTAAACTCTTTATAGGGTTGGCCGTTGCCGCATTAAAAGACTGGACGATAACGGTGGTCAATGCGATAATAAATGTTATAGCTGCTGCAAGTACAAATATCCACCAGCTCAGCGCAGTACGATAAGCAAAGCTTTGCAGCCATTGATGCATAAAATAATAACCAAGCGGCATAGCCACCAGCATTGCAATTACTACCGGCTTCAGCATATCTTTTGATAAGATGAGGAGGATATTTTGTACTGACGACCCTAACACTTTGCGCACGCCGATCTCTTTGGTGCGTTTTGCTGCGGTGAACGAGGCCAGGCCGAACAAGCCCAGGCAGGCAATAAAAATTGCAAGGCCCGAAAATATACCCAGTAAAGTTTGTTGCCGTAAGTCTGTTAGGTAAGTGGTTTCAAATTTTTGATCAAGAAAAGTATATTCAAAAGGATAAACCGGCGCTACCTCTGTGTAAACCTTTTTTAACTCATTAAGGCTCGCAGCAATATTACCGGCGTTTAATTTAACCACCGCCACTCTTCTGTCCTCGTACGGTGATATCACGAGCGCGTCCATATTTTCCTTGAGCGACAGAAAATTAAAGTCTTTCACAACTCCTATTATTCTCCTCCTGTGGTCATCGCGTATGGTGTTTTTTATCCATTTGCCAACAGCTTGGTCGGGCGTAAACCCGAGTTTTTTTGCCGCTGTCGCGTTGATAAGTACTGAATTTACACTATCGGTTGGAAATTGAGCGGAGAAATCCCTGCCGGCTATGATTTTCAGGCCGAGTGTCTTTACATATTCAAAATCTGCGAATTCTGTACGTGGCTTGAATGTTTCATGCTGTCCTTCCACTTCAAAGCTGTGCACGTCAAAAAAGCCACCCGGTTCGCCCGACATCAGGGAAACCGATGCCACGCCGGGCTTATTTTGGAGCTCGTTCTTAAAAACGTTGCGGTTGTTGTAAATATCATTGTTGTCAATCTGTACAATAACGGTCTGCGCCTGGTCGTAACCCAGCGACTTATTCTTGACAAAGGTCATTTGGTTTACAATCACTATAGTGCCGATGATCAACAAAACCGAAATGCTAAACTGCACAACTACCAGCCCCTGCCTGAAAAAGGCCCCACCCTTACCTAAACGCAATTTGCCCTTAAGTGCCTCGACAGGTGAAAAAGCAGAAAGAAAAAACGCCGGATAGCTGCCTGCCAAAAAGCCGACGGCAACTATTACACCAACCAGGAAAATGTAGATTGGGAACGATGTCCATGCTACAGTTAAATTATAGCCAAGTATATTGTTGTAAGTTGGCAACAAGACCATTAGCAAACCAATGGAAATGATACAAGAGATAATAGCGAGCAAAATCGATTCGCCAATAAACTGTATGATAAGGTGATTACGGAGGGCACCCAATACCTTGCGCAGACCCACTTCTTTCGAACGCTCTATAGCACGAAGCGTCGACAGGTTCATAAAATTAATACAGGCTATCAGCATAATGAGCACTGCAATGGAAATGAAAATATAGACCACTGTTTTATCGCCGTGTTTTACATTGTCAAATGCTGAAGTAGGTTCGAAATAAATATCAGCTAAAGGTGTAATCTTCAGGTCCTGCTGTACACCCAACTTCGCCATATCCTTGCCCATGTACTTATCCATGAACTGTGGGAATTTGCTTTCAAGCTTCGCCTGGCTTGTGTTTGGCTCCAGCAGCAAGTAAGTAAACAGAAAATTGTTGATCCATATTTTACCGTTAGCCCTATCAGGAAAGCTTGAAAAAGTGCCCACCAGGTCAAAATCCATGTGTGAGTTCGAAGGTACATTTTTGACAATTCCTGTCACTTTCATTTGCAGGCTTTTGTCAAATGTTATTACCTTTCCAATCGCATTATCAATGCTGCCAAAATATTTTTCAGCGGTTTTTTCGGTAAGCACTACGCTTCCGGGATTTTTCAATACAGTAGCAGTGTTTCCCCGGAGTAGTGGAAATGAGAATAAGCTAAAAAAACCACTATCCACCATGTAAACCTTTCTTTCATCAAAAGCCTTGTCAGCAAACGATACTAAAAAGTTTGTTGTCCAAACGCGCACAGCGGCCTTAATATCCGAGGGGAAATCATTTAATAACGCGGGCGCATATGGGGCTGAAACATAAGGCACACGGGTTTTACTTTTATCAAAACCACGCATCACCCGATATATCTGCTTTTCATTTTTATGAAACCTGTCAACGCTAAACTCGTTAGTAATAAAAAGAAATATCATCAGGCAAACAGTAATGCCTATGGTCAGCCCTAAAACATGAATAAGTGAAAACATCTTGTTCTTATACAAGTTCCTCCACGCGATTTTGAAATAGTTCTTTATCATGATTTTTTAGATTTCACCGATTTAGTTTGATTTCACCGATTATTTTGCGATTTCACTAATTTTACGTTCTTGATTAACATATGCCTGTTGCTACGCGCTCCCTTCAGGGGGCCGGGGGGCCTTTACTCCGCTTTTAAACTTTTAACCGGGGTCATCAAAGCTGCTTTAACCGATTGAAAACTTACAGTTAACAATGCGATTAGTATTGAAATAAGGGCCGCCAAAATGAATATCCACCACTCGATAGTGATTCTGTAGGCAAAGCCTTCCAGCCATTTATTCATGGCGAACCATGCAATGGGAGAAGCTATTATAATTGCAACGAATACGAGTTTTATAAAATCAATCGATAATAGCGTGGTTATCCCGCTTACCGTAGCGCCCAATACTTTGCGTATCCCAATTTCTTTACTACGCTGCTCGGCCATAAAGGCAGACAAGGCAAACAACCCAAGGCAGGCTATAACGACAGCCAAAACGCCGAACGTGGTAAAAATTTGACCCATCCTTTGCACATCGGCATACATATTGGCAAAGCTCTCATCCAAAAACGTGTAGCGGATGACTTGGTTAGGCGCAAAGGCTTTCCAGGTACTGGTGATGGATTGAAGTGTATTTTTTATGTCTTTGCCTTTAACTTTTACAGTTATGATAGACGGGCTCATGCCTAAATGCATTACTAGCGGGCCAATCTTATCGTGCATGGATTGGAAGTTAAAATCCTGAACCACACCTATGACCGTAAATGGACCACCGCCATTAGTGATCCTTTTGCCAACCGGGTTTTTAAGATTCAGCTTTTTGGCCATTGTTTGGTTGATGATAACCGATCCTGCATATGGAATGTCGGCCGCCATGTTATAAGAGAAATTTCGGCCTTCAAGTAGTTTCATGCCCAGCGTTTTGAGATAGGTATCGTCTACTAACCAAAACTCTCCCCATATACCTGCGTCGAGTTTTGTCCGGCCTTCGTTATAAAATGTGTTTCCGTTGCGCTTACCGTCGTTCACGGGCAGGTAGTCGCTTATTGATACACTTTTAACGGAGCCCAATTTTGACAATTCATTTTTAAAAACCCCTACATTGTTGTAGCCAAGTGTATTTGCACCCTGTATTACCACAACCTGATCTTTGTCAAATCCAACTTTTTTGTTGAGGATAAACTGCATTTGGTTATTGATGACAAATGTGCAGATGATGAGAATAATAGAAGCTGTAAATTGAAATACAACAAGACTGTTCCTTAAAACCGAGCTTTTACTTCCTGTACTTAGCGCTCCTTTAAGCACCTGTACAGGTTTAAAGCCAGCGAGGTAGAATGCAGGATATAAGCCGGCAACAATGCCAATGATAAATGCTGAAATTAAAACCGTTGGTATCAGCCACCACGCTGTCCAGGGAATAGTCAGTGATTTGGATGATAAGATATTAAAATAAGGCAACAGCAGCCACGCCAGCAAAATGCCAATTGCAAATGAAAGAAAGCTATATAGTAGAGATTCGGTGAGAAATTGATTAATTAAACTACTGCGGTATGAGCCTACTACTTTACGCAGGCCGACCTCTTTGGCTCTATTTGCCGATTTTGCAGTTGATAGGTTAACGAAATTTATACAAGCTATGGTAAGAATAAAAACTGCAACGGCCCCAAACAACCAGATAAAACGGATATCACTATGTGATAAACCATCGTCGATATCATAGGAATATAAATTAATATCGGTAACGGGCTGCAATCGAATGGAGAATTTTGCAATCCGCTTATCTGCGTCTTTAGCGCCATCCCTCATCATTTGAGGAAGAAAATAATTTTTGACAACATCGCGCGTCACCTTTTTCTCAAATTGAACTATGTTAGTCCCTTGCTTTAGTAATACATAGCCGGGATAATTATAATTACTCCAGTTGTTTTGCTCCCCTTTCCCAAATTCAACGTTTGTTAGCGTGAGTAAAAAATCATATTTTAAATGGGATGTTTGCGGAAAATCCTGCATTACTCCACCTATCGTATATGGTTTTGTCTTGTCATCATTAAGATACATAACCTGGCCAACAGGATTTTGGCCAGGAAAATATTTGTCCGCTTTTTTCTTTGAGATAACCATTGTGAGCGGATTAGCTAAAGCATGCGCGCGATTGCCAAATACCATAGGCAGCTTCAACATATCCAGCATCTGCTGGTCTGCAAATGTGATACCCTCTTCGTAAGTATTTTCTGGCTGGTCTGCCCGCCTCATTTCGGCGGTTCCGGCGCCCATCAACGGAAACGGCATTAAACGGCCGGATATCTCAATCTCAGGAAAATCATTTTTTAATGCTTTACCCATTGGCGCAGGCCAGGCAATACTTTTGTCAATAGTGCCATTGTCATTATATACTCCAATAAGCCGGTAAATGCGGTTAGCATCGGAATATGATTTGTCATAGCTTAATTCATTCCTGATATACAAAGCAATTAACAGGCAAGCAGCGATGCTAAATGCAAAGCCGCCGACTTTAATGGCTGCGTACATTTTCTGCTTGCGCAGCTGCCTCAAGGCGATTTTAAGATAGTTCTTTATCATGATTAGTCATTTAGTCGTAGGAGAAAAGTCCGGACCTTATAATTTTGACCTCACACCTCGAAAGAATTTTGGAAATTAAATACAACTAACATTCATGCCGATGTGTTATTTTATTGATTTTAAGTTAGTTATAATGGATAAAAGATTAGCGCCCTGTTACATATCCGTACGGTGGGTGTCCGGTTTTGTTACAATTGGTTGGAGAGAGGTTATAAATGTTTAAGAGGTTGTAAAGGTTAAAAACGTTTTAAATGATTTTTCGGCTTTACTTATTTGCTTTTATAGGCTCTTATAACCCATTACAACATTTATAACTTTTACAACCTTATATAACTAAAATTAATAGATTTGACTATTATAAATCAACTAATATCTCAATTGCATTATTAAACCAATTATGAAAAAAAGATCATATGCAACGCATTTTATTGTTATTGCAACCACTTTAGTCGCCGCAAAAACGGCTGATGCGCAAAAAGCTGCGCCGTTTTCAGTTGCCAATAAAACGGTAAAAGTTTATTTAACAGCTAAAGGCACCGACAAAAAATTAACCGAGACAGAAACACTTCACTTTACCGATAAACCTCAACCGGTCGAAACTGAAGTAGCTGTATTTGTTGATCCGTCAAAAACGTTTCAAACCATGCTGGGCATTGGTGGAGCACTAACTGATGCCTCAGCCGAAACTTTTTACAAGCTTCCAAAGGATAAGCAACAGGAATTGCTAAGCGCATACTACGACAAAAATAAAGGCATTGGCTATACGCTTGCACGTACAAATATTCAAAGCTGTGATTTCTCAAGCGATACCTATAGTTATATCAAAGACAACGATGTATCCTTAAAAACTTTTGACATCAGTCATGATATGAAATACCGGGTGCCGTTTATTAAAGAAGTTATGAAAGCCGCCGGTGGTAAATTAACTTTATTCGTGTCGCCTTGGAGCCCTCCGGGATGGATGAAAACTAACAACAACGCATTGCATGGTGGTAAATTAAAGAGTGAGTATGATCAGGCCTGGGCTAACTTTTATGTGAAGTTTATAAAGACTTATGAAAAAATTGGTATACCGGTTTGGGGCCTTTCGGTGCAGAATGAACCTATGGCTACACAAACCTGGGAATCGTGCTTGTACACTGCCGAGGAAGAACGCGACTTCGTTAAAAACTTTTTAGGGCCAACTTTAGTTAAATCGGGATTAGCAGGTAAAAAGCTGATTGTTTGGGACCATAACCGCGATTTAATGTATCAACGTGCCAGTACTATATTGGAAGATCCGGAAGCAGCTAAATATGTTTGGGGTGTGGGTTATCACTGGTATGAAACATGGACAGGGGCAAATATGAATTTCCCGAATGAAAAACTTGTGGCAGATGCTTTCCCCGATAAACATTTGATATTTACTGAAGGTTGCGCAGAAAGGTTTGATTTGAACGCCATAGGTGATTGGTCACTCGGTGAGAAATATGGGACATCGATGGTAAATGATTTTAACGCCGGTACCGTTGGCTGGACCGACTGGAATATCTTACTTGATGAAAAAGGCGGCCCAAATCATGTAGGAAACTTTTGCTTTGCACCAGTACACGCCGACACCAAAACAGGTAACATTACCTATACTAATTCTTATTATTACATCGGTCATTTTTCCAAATTTATCCATCCCGGAGCAAAACGTATAATAAGTTCACCAAGCAGGGATTTTTTACAGTCAACCGCTTATGTTAATCCGGATGGTAAAATAGCGGTGGTGGTTATGAACAAAACCGATAAAGACATAGAATACTTTTTATGGATTAAAGGTAAGGCTGCGAAAACGAACAGCCCGGCCCATTCTATCGCTACCCTTGTAATCGAATAGTAAATTTTAAAGGGGCGCGAAATATAGCGCCCCTTACTCCCAATAATATCATTAAATTTGATAGTCATCAATTTATATTGATATGGCTAAATTTTTTGATAGCATAGAAGAAAAGCACCTGGACTTCATAAAAAAGCAGTACTTGTTTTTTGTGGCATCGGCACCTCTCAGCGCCGGTGGTCACGTAAACTTATCACCAAAAGGTATAGACAGTTTCAGGGTATTGTCACCAAACCGGGTTGCCTATATGGATATTATTGGCAGTGGCAACGAAACATCAGCGCATATATTAGAGAATGGCAGGGTCACATTTATGTTTTGCGCATTTGAAGGCCCGCCTAACATAATGCGTTTATACGGCCATGGATATACTGTTTTGCCGGAAGACGAAGAATGGGATGAATTATCAGCCAATTTTGAACTACAGCTTGCCACCAGGCAAATTATAGTTGCTGATATTTATAAGGTGCAAACATCCTGTGGTTTTAGCGTTCCTTATTATGAGTATACCGGCGAAAGGGATCATGCTCAAAAATGGGCTGAAAATAAAGGCGAATCCGGACTGGAAGCTTACAAAGCAGAGAAAAATTTGATTAGCCTGGATGGTTTGCCAACTGCGCTTTTCAAAAGCTGCTGAGCAGGTTGCAAAGCAATAGCTAAACAGAAAACGCCCCAATCCCTTTTCCTGTCATCCTCACAAAGCCTTCTGCTGCCTTTACGCCCAGCTGCCTGCCCCTGAAATCTTCCATGCTGGCGTGCCCGCATCCGTATATGCCATCCGGATCCTGGCTGGTATGACAATACACTGCCTTTCTTTTTTGTTCCTGGGTTTCTGTTATATCTACAAAGTCAGTCGGGTTGAAGAGCATGGATTGTTCGCCTGCACAAACTTCAAAAAAATACAAGTTGAATTTTACGCGCGATCGCACCCATGTTTGTATAGTTAATAAACTTGCGCACTGGTGATCTTTATGCGCATCAATTGGCCAATGCGTAAAAACTATATCCGGTTTTTCATCGTATATTAAACTTTGAATGTGTTTGAGCGCATCATTGCTCACCACCGTATCGCCATCTATCTGCCCAGCAAAAACGGGTTTGGCATTAAGTATTTTACAGGCGTTAATAGCTTCCTGTTTTCTTGTTTTGGCGGCTTCATCATGGCCCACGCCGGATATGCCGGCTTCGCCTGTTGTTAAATAAATGATGGTTACCTCGTGCCCCGCATTAGCAAGTTTTGAAAGCGTACCGCCGCAACCGCTTTCGGGATCATCCGGGTGGCCGCCTACACAAACAATCTTTTTATTTGCAACTGGCACGTGGGCCGAAGCAGTTAACAGATCAGGCAAAGTAAGAAGACTTAATCCTGCAGCAGTATTTTTTACAAATTGTCTGCGTGAATTGATTTCGGAACTCATATTAACAAGGTTTGATCGAATTTAAGAAACATATTATTCAAACACTACTGTTTTGTTTTTGTAAACAAATACCCTATCCTCAAAAACAAGTTTTAATGCCTTGGCGAGTACCGAAGTTTCGATCTCCTTACCTGCTTTTATCATACCGGCAGTTGTAAAAGAGTGGTTTACTGAAATTATTTCCTGGGCAATAATTGGCCCTTCATCAAGTTCATCTGACACAAAGTGAGCTGTTGCGCCAATTAGCTTAACTCCCCGCTCATAAGCCCGCCGATAAGGATTGGAGCCAATAAAGGCGGGTAAAAATGAATGATGTATATTGATAATACGCTCGGGAAACTTAGCAACCAGCCGTGGCGATAAAATGCGCATAAACTTTGCCAGAACTACGTAGTCAGGAGCATATTGTTCTATGGTTTCCGCTATCTTTTCTTCAAACTGTTCCTTGCTTACTCCTTCGTGCGATATGGCAAAAAAAGGCATATCAAAACGTTTGCAAATATCCTGCAGGTTGTCGTGATTGCCAATTACAGCCATCACTGTGGCCCCGAGCGTTCCAAAGTAATTGCGTACAAGGATATCAGCCAGGCAATGATACTCTCTAGTTACTAGTAACACCACTTTTTTTTCAGGTAACGGGTTTATCGAAATTACAGCATCCGGCGGCAGCACATCGCGTAATCTTTTTTCCAATGATGCACCGTCACCGCTGCTTGCGACCTCCAGGCGCATAAAAAACCGGTTATTGTCCTGATCGACGTGTTCCCGCAAGGAAACTATGTTAAGTTGCTCCGAAGCTATTATAGTTGATACGGAGGCCACTAAACCTACATGGTCGATACACTGAATTAAGATGATCATATTTTATATAGAGATGAAAAGGTAAAGAAAAAAATGCGATGATTTGTAAGCGATATGTAAATGGTTTATTTTAACACGATTCGATGAACAGATTTATATCGTCGGTAAAATTTTATAATGTAATTTGGAGGCTGATAATGATATTAACATGGATTTCGAAAACATCCCCTTCCAAACTATAAACTGGGAAAATATTGAAAAAACTGAACATCATGGTACTACTGGTGTGGCTTATTGGCAGACTGTTCAGTTTAAAGGCCTGCGGATCAGAGTGGTCGAATATAGTAAAGGTTATTTAGCCGATCACTGGTGCCAGAAAGGACATATTGTGCATTGTTTGGAGGGAGAGTTTATAAGCGAACTGCAGAATGGTGAAAATTTCCGGCTGACAAAGGGAATGAGTTATGCTGTTTCTGACGACCTTAGCTCGCATCGCTCTGTAACCGAAAATGGTGTAAAGCTTTTGATCATCGACGGCGACTTTTTAAAACGCGAAGAAAAAAATGTATAATATTATTGAGCAATAAAACCGGTCGTAAATAAACATCGTATCTGGTAATAACATACCAATACTTGCATCGTGTTTAAAAGGCTAATTAAATTTCTTTTTGTTGATGACCTGCTAGCAGCGTCGGCTAATTCAGTGGCGGTAAAACCAGAACCGCTGAAAAAGAAGTTATTGAAAGACCTGGCCAGTTTAACTTTATTCGCCTATATTTTATTGATTTTTAACCCGGTGATGCCAGTTATTGCCGATAAGATGGCACACACTTTTTGGCTGGAATATCATATGGTTGCAGTTCATCATGTTTATGGAAGTGTGCATGTTCTTCATGAGCTTTCTGATAATGCCAAGCAATCGGATAACGCCAAATCTTCCGGAAACACCAAAACCAACTCGGACGATTACATTCATGTAATTCCGCAAATTGCCTTTGATTTTTTACCTGCCAATTTCACCATTAAATCTTATTCCCATTACCATATAAATTCTCCCGTTTCTTATCCGGACGTACTCTATCAGCCGCCCAAAGTTTAAATTCTAATTTATTGTCATTTCGCCGTGGATAGTCGATATATAAAACTTGTCATTGCGAGGTACGAAGCAATCTCCTAGCTATGCATTGACCTCAATGCATTAGCGCTAATGAGGGTCTACGAGATTGCTTCGTACCTCGCAATGGCAAATCGTAAGTTATTCATTATCAACAATAAAATGCATCATTCCGCTTTTGCAGAGTTTGCCCTGGTGGATACTCGAAATCGCAACGTTGGTCAGTCTTTAAGCGACTCGCGATGCCACGTGAGACAATGTTTTTATAATACGCTTCTATGCAATAAGATTATTATGTCTTTATCTAGTAAAATACGACTACAGTGTTTTCTTGCTTATACAATGCCACGAAAAAAAAACACAGGTTTTGCAAAAGGCGTATTGTCGCTTGCAATGGTAATGCTGTCGTTCAACATATTATCCGCGCAGCAAAAGATCAACGGGAAAGTGGTAGATAGTTTAACCCGCGAACCGATTGAAGCTGCTGTTGTAAGAGATTTGCAAACAGGACATAAAATAGCTACCGGCAAAAAAGGTGATTTTATTTTGAAGAATGTAAAGGGCGATAGCCTCGTGATATCATATGTGGGTTATAAATCAAAAAAGATAAAAGCCGGGTACGGCAAAACAATGCTCATCGAACTGGCAAGAGGTGTTATCTCATTAAAAGATGTAAGCATTGTAAACAATGAATTGTCAATCAGCACCAACCGAACCCTTTCAAATCTTGATCTTAATATGCAGCCCGCCAGGTCGGCGCAGGATTTATTACGCCTGGTTCCCGGCCTTTTTATTGCTCAGCACATGGGTGGAGGTAAAGCAGAACAGATTTTCCTGCGTGGTTTTGATGCTGATCATGGTACCGATGTAAATGTATCTGTTGATGGGATACCTGTAAATATGGTATCGCATGCTCACGGGCAGGGTTATGCCGATCTTCATTTCCTGATCCCTGAAACTGTATCAAGTTATGATTTTGGAAAAGGGCCTTATTACACAGGTCGCGGAGATTTTACAACCGCAGGGTATGTTGCTTACTACACCAAATGCGCGCTTGATTATAATGAGATAAAAGTTGAGGTCGGACAGTTTAACACCTTGAGATTGCTTGCCATGATAAACCTATTGAGCGATTCGGCAAAGAAAAAAGGGCAAAGCGCTTATATAGCCGCGGAAGGGTTATACTCAGACGGAGGACCTTTTGCGCTGCCCGAACACTTTACACGATATAATATACTTGGTAAGTTCAGCACCAATATCGGCGGCAGCAATAAACTGACCGCAGAAGTATCCTTATTAAAATCGGACTGGCGATCAGCGGGTGAGATTCCCGATCGGGCGGTTGCTGAAGGATATATAGCCAACCGTTTTGGCGTGTTGGATACCGCACAGGGCGGGCATACAGATAGGATAAACGCAACCGTGAAGCTGGTTTCCTATCTGAACAATAACTGGACAATGGAAAACCAGTTATGGTATTCGCACTACAATTTTAACCTGGTAAGCAATTTTACCTTTTATTACTACTTCCCAACTACCGGTGACGAATTCCGTCAACTTGAAACACGGGATTTGGGCGGTTATAATGGTAAAATCTATAAAACCGGGATAATTAACAATTCAACGCTGACAACAGCAATCGGCGCAGGCCTAAGGTACGACCACATAAACCCAAGCGAACTTGATCATACAGAAAACGGCCTGTTTTTAGAGCATCTTCAATATGGCCGAACTAAAGAGTTAAATACGAATGTTTATTTTGATGAAACTTTAAAAACCGGAAAATGGTTGTTCAGCGCCGGCGCCCAGATTGATTATTTCCATTTCAATTATATCAACATGGCACCATCTTCAGACCATTATGCCTCGGATATTTTTACAGGCATAAGCCCGGACGCACAAAAGGCAGTTGTCAGCCCAAAGCTGTTTGCCGAGTATACCTTTGATAACCAGATACAATTATATTTTAAAGCAGGCAAAGGGTTTCATTCCAACGACGCCCGTGTTGCCATTGTCAACAAGGGAGCCGAAGTGATACCGGCTGCCTATGGCGCAGACTTGGGAATAAACTGGAAACCGCTACCTAATTTGTTTATTAACACCGCGCTTTGGTATTTATATCTTCAGCAGGAGTTTACTTTCGGCCAGGACCTCGTAGACCAGCCCGCCGGCCCGGTTGGCCCATCGGGAAGAACGGTTAGGGATGGTATTGATTTTTCGGCACGCTACCAGCTTACCCAGTGGTTGTTTGGAAACCTGAACCTTAACTTTGCCAGGCCAAGATACCAGGATAGCATGAAAGGCCACAACTATGTGGAACTGGCCCCAACATTTACCAGTACCGCCGGGCTCGATTTCCGATTTAAAAATGGTATTAACGGCGGCATAAGCTACCGGTACTTGCACAGCAGGGCGGCAAACAGCGATTACAGTTTAACTGCACGTGGTTATTTTATTACCGATCTTACCGTAAATTATACACGAAGAAAATATGAGATTGGCCTCGCTATCGAAAACTTGTTTAATAGGGAATGGGACGAATCGCAGTTTGCCTATACTTCGTTGTTAAAAGGCGAAACAAGACCTGTAGAGCAGGTGAGTTACACACCCGGCGTACCGTTTTTTGCAAAGGTTAAATTCGCCTTATTCTTTAAGTAATGTAGTGTGAATTAGGGATAAGAAATAATCTAAAAGAACGAAGCCAAAGTCCTCGCTTTTGGAGAGGATTTAGGTGGGGCCATACAATGGTTAACATTTCAACGGGTTAATTGAATCAAAAATGTCATTTTATATCCTGAAAATAAACCTAAATTTAGCGCAACCATTTAATCCAAACCGATGAATTCAAGAAGAGATTTCTTACAAAAGTCAGCCATCATTGCTGGTGGCAGTTTATTAGCTTCTACTTTAAATAATAAGGCATTTGCCATTTTAAAAAACCGTATCGCACCAAGTGATCAGCTAAACATTGGCGCCATCGGCATTAACGGCATGGGCTGGGCGGATGTAACAGCTGCTTTAAAAGTGCCGGGCGTGAACCTCGTAGCCATTTGCGACGTGGATAAAAATGTGATGGATAAGCGAATGAATGACCTGGTTAAGATGAATTACGATACTTCAAAAATCAGACGTTATGATGATTACCAGGCTTTGCTTGATCAAAAAGATATTGATGCCGTTGTTATAGGCACGCCCGATCATTGGCATGCCATGATAATGATTCATGCCTGCGAAGCGGGAAAAGATGTTTATGTTGAAAAACCGGTTGGCAATTCCATCGGCGAATGCCGGGCGATGGTAAATGCCCAACAACGATATAATAAAGTTGTACAGGGCGGCCAATGGCAACGCAGTCAGCAGCATTTTAGGGATGCGGTGGATTTTGTAAAAGGCGGTCAGTTAGGAAATATCAGAACAGTAAAAGTTTGGTGTTACCAGGGATGGATGAAGCCCGGCCCGGTAGTAGCAGATACCGCGCCACCTGCCGGAGTTAATTATGCTTCGTGGCTTGGTCCGGCAAAAACAGTTCCGTTTAACGCGAGCCGTTTTCATTTTAATTTTCGTTGGTTTTGGGATTACGCTGGTGGCTTGATGACCGATTGGGGAGTGCATTTACTAGATTATGGCTTGTTAGGGATGAACTCGCCGGTGCCAAAAACTGTTTCTGCTTTGGGCGGACGGTTTGCTTATCCCGAATTGTATGAAGAAACACCCGACACCCTTACCACCTTATACGAATTTGATGGCTTTAATATGGTTTGGGACTCAGCTATGGGGATTGATAACGGTTCCTATAACCGCGATCACGGAATCGCCTACATCGGCAACAACGGCACACTCATTTTAAACCGCGGAGGCTGGGAGGTGATTGAAGAGCGGCAAAGCAAAAATAAAGTTGTAAAACCATTTGTAGAAAAATCGGATAACGGATTAGATAAACATTGGGAAAACTTTGTAAGCGTAGTAAAATCGCGAAAGATGGATGATCTGCACTGTTCTATACAGGCTGGTGCACACGTAGCAACGGTAGCGCAGATGGGTAACATAGCCTACCGCAGCGGTAAGAAACTGGAATGGAATGATGCCGCCCATGAGTTTACTGACAAATCCATTAACAAAGAATACCTGATGAAGGAATATCATAACGGGTATAAGCTGCCCAAGGTTTAGTTTTGATTTCGGAATTCGGATGTTCGATTTCGGATTTATTGAAAATGACAATCGAATTAACGGTTCTAAAACAATTCCGAAATCGAACATCCGAATTCCAAAATACTTTATCACATTTGCATCCTATCATGCAAAAGGATAAGCTGTTAATTATTGATGATGAGGAAAGACTGAGAAACCTGCTGGCCCGGATACTTGAACTGGAAGGGTACGAGGTGCTGGTAGCCTCGACCGGGAAAGAGGGCTTAAAGAAATTACAGCACGAGCCAATACCCGTTGTAATAAGCGATGTTAAACTGCCCGACAGCAATGGCATTGAGCTCACGTCGCAAATAAAATCAAACTGGCCGGCTACCGAGATTATTGTATTAACCGCTTTTGGTACGATAAACGATGGCGTGAAAGCGATTAAGTCGGGTGCGTTTGACTATATCACCAAAGGGGATGATAACGAAAAGATTATTCCGCTGGTTAGCAAAGCAATGGATAAAGCCCTGTTACAGCACAGGGTATTGGAACTTGAACAAAAGCTAAACAGCAAATTTGGTTTCGACCGGCTAATAGGTAAATCTACAGCAATTACCGATGTTATTAAGCTTGCCCAAAAAGTGGCACTGACTGACACCACTGTTTTGTTATTGGGCGAAACAGGTACCGGCAAAGAAATATTTGCCGAAGCCATACACCAGGCCAGCAATCGTAACTCCAAATCATTCGTAGCGGTGAATTGCAGTGCTTTTACCAAAGAACTACTCGAAAGCGAGTTATTCGGCCATAAAGCCGGATCGTTTACCGGCGCCGTAAAAGATAAAAAAGGCCTTTTTGAAGAGGCGAATGGTGGCACGATCTTCCTTGATGAAATTGGCGAACTGGATCACGACTTGCAGGCAAAGTTATTGAGGGTATTGGAGTCGCAGCAGTTTTTAAAAATCGGCGATACCAAGCCAACTCAGGTAAATGTGCGCATTCTGGCGGCGACAAACCGAAATCTGCATGATGAAGTAAATAAGGGCGGTTTTCGCTCCGACCTTTACTATCGCTTGTCGGTTTTTACAATAACCCTTCCCGCCCTTCGTGATCGGAAAAAGGATGTCAAACTGCTGGCTGAGTACTTTGTGCACTATTTTGCATTAAAAGTAAAAAAGCAGATCACCGGGTTCAACGAAATTTTTTTGGCCAAACTGGAAGCCTATAGCTGGCCGGGTAATATCCGCGAATTAAAGAATATTATTGAAAGAGCCGTAATATTGGCTGATGATAACATACTTGATGAAAGCCTTCTCCCTTACGAAATGCAGGAACCGAAGTCGTCAAAGAGTGGCTCACTATCTACTTTCGATCTTTCATCAATAGAAAAACTTCACATACAACGCGTGCTCAACCATGCCCATGGTAACCGCGCCGAAGCAGCACGGCTTTTAAACATTGGTGTAGCCACTTTGTACCGTAAGTTGAAAGATTACGGGTTGGAATGATTTCGGAATTCGGAATTTCGATTTCGGATTTTATCTAGAAGCATACTTGCTTCGTTTTTCCTCTTACTAGTTTTCCTCGGGTGTCATGCTCAACGTTTCTCAAATCTTATTATACATAATCATTAACGGTTAGGTATTTTGATAATACCCTATCAAAATGATAGTCCGATTTGACCGTTTTTAGCCTAAATATTCTCATAAAATACATTCATTTAATTGATTAACAGTTCATTATAATATCAGTCATATTTATGGCACCGCCTTGGCATATAGCCCGGAAAAGCATTTAATGATTTATGAAAAAACAGAACCTTAAGTACACATTAAAAGAAATAATAACAATCGTGTTTGTCTGGCTTTTTGCAATATCAATGCTTTACGTCGTATGGTTAAAAATCAAAATGCTGCACCCTTAATTAATTCATAAGACTTCATAATTAAAATCAAATAAAAATGGATGTTATACTCACAATCGCTTTTGTACTATGCTTCATAGTAGTATTCTGGATATTCTTCAAAACTGTTAATTACTTCGAAAAAATCTAATCATCATGATCGCATTATTCATCGTGGCAATCGCCGCATTTTTTTATATGGTTTATGTATTGCTTAAACCCGAAAAATTTTAATGACAATTTAATTCAAATCAAAAAAACATGAATACTGAATATATAGGTATAGTTTTTATGTACCTGGCAACAATAGCCCTGGCAATACCACTGGGTAAATATATTGCCAGGGTATTTAAAGGAGAAAAAACCTGGCTCGACTTTATGGCGCCTTTGGAAAGGCTAATTTACAAACTTAGCGGCATTGACCCTCGTAAAGAAATGAACTGGAAACAGCATTTAAAGGCTTTATTAACTCTCAATGCTGTTTGGTTATTTTATATTTTTTTCGCCCTGCTTCTCCAGTCTAAGTTACCATTAAACCCTGATAATAACCCCAATCAAACACCCGACCTCGCATTTAATACGGCATTAAGTTTTTTAACCAATACCAACATGCAGGACTATTCGGGTGAGTCCGGGACCACTTATTTTACACAGTTATTTGCGCTGATGTTTTGTCAATTTGTAAGTGCCGCTACCGGTATAGCAGCTATGCTAGTGGTTTTTAAAGCCATGAAGGACAAAGTGACCGATAAGCTTGGCAATTTCTGGCAATTTCTACTGAAATCGATCACGCGGTTATTGCTGCCTTTGAGCTTTGTTGTTGCTATTGTTTTAGCATTTAGCGGAACCCCAACAAGCTATAAGGGAAAAGATATAGTAATTGGTTTGCAGGGCGACACTGTACACGTTTCACGCGGCCCGGCTGCAGCAATGATTGCTATTAAACAGCTGGGTACCAACGGCGGCGGCTGGTTTGGCACAAATTCGGCACATCCATTTGAAAATCCAACTTATCTCAGCAATATGGTTGAGAATATCAGCATTATCCTGATACCTATTGCGTTAGTGTTTGCACTGGGTTTTTACCTGAATAAAAAGAAGCTGGCCTGGGTTATTTTCGGCATCATGACGGTGGGATTTCTATCAATGCTTGTCCCATCCATCAGGGCCGAAGTTAACGGTAACCCTGCCATTGCACACATGGGCATTAGTCAGCCTGGTGGCTCCATGGAAGGTAAGGAAGTGCGCTTCGGCCCCGCGGCCTCGGCTTACTGGGGAATAACTACAACCGTCACCTCAAATGGTTCCGTAAACGCGATGCATGATAGTATGATGCCGATTTCGGGCATGGGACAAATGTTTGATATGATGATCAACGCCTTTTACGGTGGGGTAGGCGTGGGCTTTTTAAATTTTTACATATTTATTATCATCGCCGTATTCATATCAGGCCTGATGGTTGGTCGCACCCCCGAATTTATGGGTCGGAAAATAGAGGCACGCGAAATGAAAATTGCCTCCCTTATAGCTTTGCTGCATCCATTTTTAATATTGGTGGGTACATCGCTCGCAGCGTATGTGCTGGTTAATTTCCCCAATATTAACTGGGCTACAAAACCTTCGGCCTGGCTTAATAATCCAACTTATCATGGATTTTCGGAAATGCTGTACCAATATTCGTCGGCGTCGGCTAATAATGGTTCTGGTTATGCAGGGTTAACCGCCAATAATATCTTTTGGAATGTAAGCACGGGGTTGGTGATTTTCCTTGCACGGTTTTTACCCATCATAGGCCCGGTGGCTATTGCAGGTATACTGGCCAATAAGAAATTCATCCCCGAATCGGCGGGGACGCTTAAAACCGATACTGCAACTTTTGGAATCATGGTATTTGCGGTTATAGTAATTATTGCTGCATTATCATTCTTCCCCGCTTTGACCTTAGGGCCAATTGCAGAACATTTTTCAATAAAATAATATTCGCCTCATCCTGCCCTCTCCAAACGGAGAGGGTAAAAAAGGGCAGAGTTTAAGTTCTCTCCTTTGGAGAGGATGGGCGAGGGCTTCGCCGTCTGGGTGAGGCAACACAAAAGGAAAACAAAATTTTAAGAAATTAATCATGAGATCAAATCAAAATACATTATTCCAGGGCGATCAGGTGAGAGAGGCTTTCAGGCATTCTTTCATTAAACTCAACCCTCGTCTATTATTCCGTAACCCGGTGATGTTCACTGTGGAAATTGGCGCGGCTGTAATGTTGGTGGTAACCATTTTCTCTTTATTTAGTAAAGAACAAGGGAGCTTTGGCTATAACCTCACGATATTTATAGTGCTATATCTAACTGTACAATTTGCAACCTTTGCTGAAGCCATCGCAGAAGCGCGTGGTAAGGCGCAAGCCGAAAGCTTGCGTAAAACCCGCGAGGAAACACCTGCGCGTTTGTTGGTGAATGGCAAGGAAACCATGGTGATGTCATCGCAACTAAAAAAAGGCGATGTGTTCATTTGTGAAACAGGTGATAATATCCCAACTGACGGTGAGATTATTGAAGGTATTGCTACCATTGACGAATCGGCAATTACCGGCGAATCTGCACCGGTGATCAGAGAATCCGGAGGTGATAAATCCTCAGTTACGGGCGGCACAAAGGTGTTGTCCGACAGGATAAAAGTAATGGTTACTACACAACCCGGGGAGAGTTTTTTGGATAAGATGATAGCGCTTGTTGAAGGCGCATCGCGTCAGAAAACACCCAATGAAATTGCCTTAACTATATTACTGGCAGGCTTTACACTCATATTTGTAATTGTCTGCGTTACCCTGAAGCCCTTTGGCGACTATGCAAATACGCCAATCACTATAGCGGCATTTATCTCGTTGTTTGTTTGTTTAATTCCCACAACTATCGGTGGCCTGTTATCGGCAATTGGTATTGCGGGTATGGACAGGGCGTTGCGCGCTAATGTGATCACCAAATCGGGTAAAGCCGTAGAAACAGCAGGTGACCTGGATACTTTGCTTTTGGATAAAACAGGCACCATCACTATCGGTAACCGTAAAGCCACAAACTTTTATCCCACCACAGGCATAAAAGAAGAGGATTTTATTACTGCCTGTGTACTAAGTTCACTGGCTGATGAAACGCCCGAAGGTAAGTCAATTGTAGAATTGGGCGAGCAGGGAAAGACAAAGGTTTCAGTTAAAGTTCCTGACAACTCCATATTTATAAAATTTACAGCGGAGACCCGCTCAAGTGGTCTGGATACGCCAAACGGCTTGAGGATCCGTAAAGGTGCATTTGATTCTATCCGGAATATTGCCCTTAAGGCTGGCAACACATTTCCCGCAGACGTTGAGGAAAATGTAAAAGTTATATCCTCAAATGGCGGTACGCCGTTAGTGGTATCTCAGAATGAAAAGATATTGGGCGTAATTGAATTGCAGGATATCATAAAAACCGGTATTGCCGAACGTTTTGAACGCCTGCGCAAGATGGGTGTTAAAACGGTTATGGTAACCGGAGACAATCCGTTAACAGCAAAATTTATAGCTAATAAAGCGGGCGTAGATGATTTTATTGCCGAGGCTAAGCCTGAGGATAAAATGAACTACATTAAAAAGGAACAGCAAGGCGGCAAGCTTGTAGCTATGATGGGCGACGGTACAAACGATGCACCTGCTCTTGCACAGGCCGATGTGGGCATAGCAATGAACAGCGGTACCCAGGCTGCGAAAGAAGCCGGCAACATGGTCGACCTGGATAATGACCCTACCAAGCTTATTGAAATTGTGGAGATTGGAAAGCAGTTGCTAATGACCCGCGGTACTTTGACCACTTTCTCAATTGCGAATGACGTGGCCAAATATTTCGCCATCGTTCCGGCTTTGTTTATGGTTTCCATACCGGCTTTGAGAGCCTTGAATATTATGGATTTGCACAGCCCGCAATCGGCTATATTATCGGCGGTGATATTTAATGCAATCATTATTCCGCTACTGATACCGCTGGCTTTACGCGGTGTGGAATATAAACCGATAGGAGCAAGCGCGTTGCTGCGCCGTAACCTGTTGATTTATGGCCTGGGTGGTATTCTTATCCCATTTATAGGTATCAAATTAATCGACCTTGTTGTTGGAATATTAATATAAAACAGCGTTCGGTTTATGGTCTTCGTTTGCCTCACCCTGCCCTCTCCAAAGGAGAGGGTTCTAATAAAGAGCGAAGTTTAAGTCCTCTCGTTTGGAGAGGATGGGTGAGGACTTCGCCGTTTAGGTGAGGCAAACGGATTATTAAAAAAAATATATCTTAAATCTCTAAAAAATGAAAACGTATTTTTTGCCTTCATTAAAAATAACAATCATGTTGCTGGTGCTGCTATGCGGATTGTACCCATTAGTAATATCAGGCATCGGAAAATTTACGCCAGGACATGGCAACGGCGAAACTGTAACCCTCAACGGGCACATAGTTGGTTATGCCAATATAGGACAGAAGTTTACAAAAGACAAATATTTTAACTCGCGCCCCTCTGCGGCTAATTGCCTGCCGGATGCAGGTGTGGGCTCGAACAAAGGACCTTCAAATGCCGATTACCTGAAAGATGTTAAAACCCGCATTGATACTTTCTTAAAACATAATCCGGATGTAAAACGTGAAGACATCCCTGCAGAATTAGTTACCGCATCTGGCAGCGGTTTGGACCCCGATCTTTCTCCCGCTGGTGCAAAAATTCAGGTGGCGCGTATTGCTACAGTGCGTAACCTTTCTGTTGAGCGGGTGAACAAGATAGTCGACGACAATATAGAAAAACCATTATTGGGTTTATTTGGCCCACCGAAAGTTAATGTTTTAAAATTGAACGTAGCTTTGGATGAGTTGAAGGGAAAGTAATGGGAGTTATAAATGTTGTAAGGGTTGAATTAAATCTTTTACAACCTTTACAACACCTTCAACCTTTAAAACATGAGTGAAGAAAATAAAGAGCAATCGGTTGAACACTTTCTGGAACTGATAAAACGATCCCGACGAGGTAAGTTTAAGATTTATATCGGCATGAGCGCCGGTGTAGGCAAAACCTACCGCATGCTTAAAGAGGTGCGAACCCTGTTGCGTAATGGCATTAATGTGAAAATAGGGTATATTGAAACTCATCAGCGCAAAGACACCGAGGCTTTAATGGAAGGATTATCTGTTATCCCACGGCGTAAGCTTTTTTATAAAGGCAAGGAATTGGAGGAGATGGACCTGAACGCAATTATAAACCTGCATCCCGAAGTGGTGATAGTTGATGAACTGGCACATACCAATATTGAGGGAAGCAAGAATGAAAAACGCTGGCAGGATGTAATGGATATTTTAAATGCCGGCATTAATGTGATCAGCGCCATCAACATTCAACATATCGAAAGCCTGAATGAAGAAGTGGAACAAATAACCGGCACAGCCATTAATGAACGCATTCCCGATAAGGTTTTACAAATGGCTGACGAGGTGGTAAACATAGACCTCACCGCTGATGAATTGATTGACCGCTTAAAACAAGGCAAAATATACAACCTAAATAAAGTCCCCACTGCGTTAGGTAATTTTTTTCAAACAGAAAGGATCCTGCAATTAAGGGAGCTGGCGCTGAGAGAAGTTGCTAACCAGGTTGAACGTAAGATTTTCACCGAACTGCCAAAAAATATCAAGGCAAGGCCCGAACTGTTTTTGGCTTGCATAAGTACTAATGAAGGATCGGCAAAAGTTATCATACGTAAAACTGCGCGACTGGCATCTTACTACCATTCAAAATGGTATGTGTTGTATGTGCAAGCCTCGAACGAAAGCAGTGATAAAATAAACCTTGCCTCGCAGCGGCACCTTATAAATAATATGAAACTCGCGGCGCAACTGGGCGGCGAGGTATTAAAGGTAAAGAGCAATAACATCGCAAAAACAATTTGGGAAACAGCCGAGAAATTTGATATTACTACAATTTGCATTGGAAAGCCGCACTTTAAATTTTACCAGTTGGTTATGAAAACCGCTGTGTTTACCCAATTACTGAATAAATTGTCACAAACACATATCGATCTTATAATACTTTCATAAAATGACTATCAAAAATAAGCTTCGCGCTGGTATTAGCTTTTTGTTTTCACTGGCGCTATTGTGTTGCGGATTGTCTATCTATTTCCTTAACCGTTTGTCAGCAGACGCCAAAAATATACTGAAGGCCAACTATAAGACTGTTCAGTATATGAAAAATATAGGTGCCTCGATAGACGGCGGCGATGGCAGTTTAAATCAGCAGCAAATTAAACTGATTGAAGATAACCTCTCAAACCAGGAACACAATCTTACAGAACGTGGTGAGCAGCAACTGACGGATTCCTTGCGTTCAAAATATGAACAGCTCAAATTGCAACAGAACGATTCTCAAAAATCCATGTTATTGTATAATGAAATAAGGCAGTTACTTTACAGTATTATGCAGCTTAATATGAGCGCCATTGAACATAAAGATGCAAAAGCAACTGACACTGCCAATAGGGCAACTTTGCTGGTCGCTTTCATTGGATCGTTCCTTTTTTTGGTAGCTTTTAGCTTTGTGGTAAATTTTCCGGGCTATATAGCCAATCCTATAAAAGAACTAACGGAGCGCATTAAACAAGTATCGAAACGTAATTATCATCAACAACTGGATTTTAAATCGAACGATGAGTTTGGGGAACTCGGGCAGGCATTTAATACGATGACCGACAAACTCAACGAATATGAGAACAGTAATCTGGCGAGCGTCCTTTTTGAAAAGAAACGGATAGAAACCATTATTAACTCGATGCACGACGCCATTATTGGACTTGATGAAAAATCGTTTATCATTTTCGCAAATAAGGTGGCAAGCACTTTAATCGGATTGCCCGAACAAAGTCTAACCGGCAAATATGCGCCCGATATCGCCTTAGAAAATGACTTGTTGCGTAACCTTCTGGTTAATGATCAACCTAAAATGAAAATATATGCTGATAGCCGCGAAAGCTTTTACACAAAGGAGGTACTAGCGGTTGTAAGTAAGGAAAGGGTTATTGGCAGTGTAATAATACTGAAAAACATAACCGAGTATCAGCAGCTTGATGAAGCTAAAACAAATTTCATAGCTACCATATCGCACGAATTAAAAACGCCTATTTCTTCGATAAAAATGAGCCTTAAATTATTGGAGGATGACAGGATTGGGGATGTAAATACTGAGCAACGACAATTGCTCGAAAATATTGACGAAGATGCCCGCAGACTGCTGCAAATAACCGGCGAATTATTAGATATGGCCCAGGTGGAAACAGGTAAACTGCAGCTGAACTTCGGAAGCACCCACCCAAAAAACATCGTTGATTATGCGGTGAAGGCGTTAAAGACAACCGCAGAACAAAAGCACGTATCAATAAACGTGCAATGCGATGAGAGCCTGCCTGGTGTAAAGGCCGACCTGGATAAAACAACATGGGTTTTAATAAACCTGCTTTCAAATGCTATAAAATACAGCCACGAAAAATCTGTGGTTGATTTGACAGTAAAAAAGTATAAAGCTGATGAAATAGAATTTTCGGTACAGGACCACGGGCAGGGGATTGATCAAAAATATTTATCAAGGATATTTGACAGGTATTTTAAAGTGCCTGGTGCATCGTCAGAACAGACCGGTACTGGACTTGGATTGGCTATAGCAAAAGACTTTATTGAAGCCCAGGGCGGCGAAATAGGCGTTGAAAGCGATCTTGGCGAAGGCAGCAGGTTTCATTTTACTTTAAAGAGGTTTGGAAACGGTTTGGCCTGATGAATTGATCAGGGTTGTTAAATCGGAGTGGCTGTGAAAATACTTTTTCCTATTTTTATAGCATGAACATAAAGTTACTGTACCTGTTTCTTTCATTTTCATTAATAGCGTCAATACGATCAGACGACTGGATGTCTGAAAGACATAAGTACTATACCGTCTTCTATAAAAACGTTGATGCTGGGAACAAAAAAGACTACGTAAATATTATTGACAATGGAATTAAATCGGTGGAAGTTTTCTTTGCCGATACGTTTAAATACAAGTTTGATATCTATATCCACCCAAACCGGCAGTCTTTAGATGACCAATGGCAAAAGGATTGGAAAATGCCCAACTTTAAATCGGAATGCTGGATGGTTGCGAGCGGAGTTGGTGACAAATTGGATATGATTTCGCCGAAGGCCTGGGACAAAGAATCGTGTGAACATTCTTATGCTGAAAAAGTGAAAACACAGCGCTTGGTAACACATGAATTAGTTCACGTTTATCATGGCCAGCTAAACGTCAGCAAGGATTTTAGTGATACCGAAAATATTGACTGGTTTGTTGAAGGGCTGGCAACTTATGCTTCGGGCCAATGTGATTCAACCAGGATAGCAGAAGTAAAAAAGATAGCTGTGAATAACCAGAGTCCGGCAACACTTGATGATTTTTGGAAGGGGAACTTGAAATATGGCCTTTCGGGCTCGGTTGTTATGTTTATCGACCACAAATATGGCAGGGCAAAAATCAAGGAACTTCTGAAATTCAATAAAAAACCACAAATATTGACTGCGCTCAATTTATCAGAAGGTGATTTATTGGTGGAATGGAAGAAATATATATCCACAAAGTAACTTCCTTGTTTAAAGCAACAAGGAAGAGACTAATAAACTGCAAGTAATGGTTCCCTTCTTAAGCAGGTTTATTATTTTTTGCAGCGGGCTTTACCGCGCCGTTTGATTTGGCTGGGGCTTTCGTAACAGCCGGTGCAGCTTTAACAGTTGTCGAAGGCTTTTCTTCAGTTTTTGGAGCTGATTTAGGCTTTTCAGCGCTAATAACAGTTTCGGATGCGACTTGTTCAGCGACTTCCAATTCTTTTGAAAGCTTTTTTGCAAGCCGTTTTGAGCCTTTTTCTATTTCCTTGGCAAAATGTTTCGAATTTTGTCCCAGTTTGTCTGCAACCTTTTTAAGCGCCGCCGCTATTGCTAATTCAATATCATTGGCTGCAGATTTTCGGGCAGATTTGTTCTTGGTTTTAAGATCGTTATTTTTCATGAATGGTGCGTAAAACTTCAAAAGTACATTAACAAGTGGTTAATTCAATATTATATTTATGTTAAATAATTGAGTGACATTACTTTAATATAACGAAGCTTTTATATTGCAAATAGCTGGGTTTTATTTTTATGCGTTTTTTACCTGAGATTAGCGGCTTCTCTGCTCAACATAGTAACTTCATTTTTAAATTGTTTGACAAATGGAGCTAAAAATAGATCGTACCGATTTGGAGCACATCCGGGAACATCGCGTCCTGTTTTTACAAGAAAGGAACTTCCAATTTATTTATAACAAATGTTATGAAAATGGATGGGCGGATACCTGGTTATTTAAAATAGATGGCGAAGTTACAGGGTATGGATCGCTATGGGGAGCCGACAGTCGGGATGCCAGAGATGCAATTTTTGAATTTTACCTGCTAACGCCTTTCAGGAAACTGGCTAATTTTATTTTTGAAGAATTCTGCACTGTTTCAGGCGCAAAACTTATTGAATGCCAAAGCAATGATTCGCTATTGGCGTGGATGTTATACGAATATGCGTTGAATATTAACGCGGAAGCTATTCTTTTTGAAGATGATTTTCAGTCAGATATCGCTATACAAGGTGTAATATTAGACAGGGACGCCGAAGCAGTTGATACAAGTAATGAATCAGGCGGTTATACCCTGACGTTACATGGTGAGATTGTTGGGACCGGCGGATTCATGCTGAATTACAACAAGCCTTATGCAGATATTTACATGGAGGTGAAACCGTCCTTTCGTCAAAAGGGCTTTGGCAGCCTGATGGTACAGGAGCTGAAAAAAATAATCTATCAAATGGGAAGGGTACCGGCCGCCCGTTGCAATATCAATAATACAATATCAAAGGCGACTTTATTAAAAGCCGGTTTTAAAGTTTGTGGTGCGATACTGAAAGGCTATATCAAATGAGCCGGAGGTAAAGATTCTTGATATGGCAAACCAAATTTATTGAAAGGACTCCTCTTAACTATGCAACTATTTTTTGAAGAAACAAATTTATATATTGCATTGATAATCTGACCTAACCAGATATTAAACATATTTATGAAAATCATAAGAAAAACAATTGGTTTATGCGTCGTATCGGCGGCATTTGTCCTTAATGTGAATGCGCAGAGTGCGGCTCCGAAAAAGGCTGCCGGCACCGTCATTGAACCTGTTAAAATAACCACTGTTGAAGGGATTACTGAGTATCGCCTTGGCAACGGTTTGGTTGTTTTGCTATTTCCTGATCAAACCAAACAAACGGCTACCGTTAATATCACTTACCTGGTAGGTTCAAAGTTTGAAAATTACGGTGAAACAGGCATGGCCCACCTGCTTGAGCACATGGTATTTAAAGGCACCCCAAAACACCCTGATATTCCGAACGAATTAACTTCACACGGAGCAAGACCAAATGGCACGACGTGGCTTGACCGTACAAATTATTTTGAAACATTCAGCGCAACTGACGAAAATATGAATTGGGCGCTCGACCTGGAATCCGACCGTATGGTAAATTCTTTTATTGCTAAAGCAGCGCTCGACAAAGAGTTTACGGTTGTTCGTAACGAAATGGAATCGGGCGAAAATGACCCCGAAAGGATTTTGTCGGAACGAATGATGTCAACCGCTTATCTTTGGCATAACTATGGAAAATCAACCATCGGCAACCGCGCCGACGTTGAATTGGTGCCGATAGATCGCCTGCAGGCTTTTTATCATAAATTTTACCAGCCTGATAATGCGGTTTTAACCGTTTCCGGGAAATTTGACCCCGGTAAAGTATTACCTATAATTAATCAAAAGTTTGGTTCAATTCCGAAACCAACCCGTGTGCTTCCGCCAATATATACAGTGGAACCCACCCAGGACGGCGAACGGAGTGTTACATTACGCAGGGTTGGCGATATACAATTGGCAAGTACAATGTATCACATACCATCTGGTTCGCATGCTGATTTTCAACCGGTTGAAGTTTTACAGGGGTTGCTTACTGATGTGCCGGCCGGAAGACTTTATAAAAAATTGGTGGAAAGTAAAATGGCAAGTGAGATAAGCGGTTATGATTATGAGACAAAAGATCCCGGCGTTGCCTATTTTACGGTTACGGTCCCAAAAGAAAAAAATCTTGAAACGGCAAAAGACTCACTGATCAACATAGTCGAAAGTTTTTCGGCTGTAAAGCCCACCGCCCAGGACGTTGACCGTATTAAAACCGAATACTTAAAAGACATTGATTTGCGGCTTAATTCTTCAGAGCGGGTTGGGTTGGCTTTAAGTGAGTATATTGCTCAGGGCGATTGGCGGCTGTTTTTTTACCAGCGCGATCAGTTAAAAAAAGTCACCTCTGAAGATGTAGTGCGGGTAGCTGATAAATATTTTAAACAATCAAACCGCACGCTAGGTTTATTTATCCCAACTCCTAAGCCTGATCGTGCTGAGATACCAGCCGCTCCAAACCTGCAAACCATGTTGAAAGGCTATACCGGTTCTCAAACAATAGCACAGGGAGAGGCATTTGACGCAACTCCGGGTAATATACAAAGCAGGTTGGCTTCCGGTAAGGTAGGGGGACTCACCATAAATTTTCTTTCCAAAAAAAACCGGGGCGAAGCGGTAAATGCTGTTGTGACCTTTATGTTTGGCAACGAAGCCAGTTTGCAGGGCAAAGGGATGGCGCCATCCCTTACGGCCGATATGCTTAATAAAGGAACATCCGGGAAGACCCGCCAGGAAATATTGGATGCTTTTGACAAATTAAAAGCACGGGTAACCTTTTCAGGCGGAGCTTCATCGGTGACTGTCAATATTGAAACTACACACGATAACCTGCCAGACGTGATAAAATTGGTTACCGAAATATTGAAAGACCCTGTGTTCCCTGATGCTGAATTGGATAAACTGAAAGCATCCCGTGTAACAGCCCTTGAAGCGCAGCGAAGTGAACCTTCAAGTATTGCGATCTTAGAGTTTCAACGGTACATTGACCCGTACGGCAAAGACGATCCGCGCTATGTTCGCGGCATTGATGAATCGGAGGCTGCTATCAACGCTGTAAAAAGCGGTGATCTAAAAAGCTTTTATAAAGATTTTTACGGCGCCTCTAACGGTTACATCACCGTAGTGGGCGATTTTGATTCTACAAAAGTAAAATCAATTGTTACCACTGAATTTGCTGGCTGGAAGAGTCCGCAGCCTTTTGCCCGCCTGACTGAGCAATCAAAAACCTATCCTGCTACAACAAAAAGTATCGAAACGCCTGATAAAGCAAATGCTTTCTTTCTAGCTTTTGAGGAGGTTAAAATGAGTATGAAAGATAGCGACTACCCGGCTATGATGATGGCTAATTATATAATTGGTGGTGGCTTTCTTAATTCAAGGCTGGCTACCCGCATCCGCCAAAAAGACGGTCTCAGTTATGGAGTAGGCTCGCAATTTAGTGCCGGTTATTTCAATAAAAATTCTGGCGGTTTTATTGGCTATGCCATTTACGCTCCGGAAAATGTAAAAAAATTAGATACTGCCTTTAAAGAAGAAATTGAGAAGGTTGCCAAAAATGGCTTTACCGAGCAGGAGCTGTCTGAAGCAAAGAAAGGCTATTTGCAATCGCGGCAAGTAACGCTGGCTCAGGACGCATCACTTGCCGGCACACTTAATACATATAGCTATTACGGCGAGAAGATTGCTTTCTGGCAAAAAATGGATGATGCTATCAGCAAGCTTACTTTACAGGATGTAAATAAAGCAGTTAGCACTTATCTAAAATATAATGAGATAAGCGTTTTCAAAGCCGGCGACTTCAACAAGAAGCCCGCTGCCGCCACTCCGGCTCCGGCAGGAAAATAAGCTGAAAGTATACAATAACCTATACAAAGAACCCGCCCCATACCAACTTGGGCGGGTTCCTTATTTTTTACCTGTTGAATTTCGTCAAATAGCGGTATTCTCACCTTCAAATTACGTCGGTAAGTTTTAGAATAAATTTATTTTTAGCATAATCGCATTAAACAAATCCTTATATTGTTTGCCCGTCTTTAAAAAGATTGAGGTGAGGCGATGACTAACCACGAAATAAAAATAAGCTTTAAAGAATATGGCTCTTTAAAAGAGCTGAATAAGCCCGACCATGATTTATGCCTGGAAGCCGTGAAGGCGATGAGAAATTCACATTCTCCCTATTCAAAATTCCGGGTGGGAGCCGCCCTCCGATTAGAAAGCGGAAAAATTGTTTACGGTAGCAACCAGGAAAATGTCGCCTATCCTTCGGGATTATGCGCCGAAAGGGTGGCGCTGTTTAACTGGGGTGCTAATTATCCTGACGACCCAATTGAGGCAATGGCGGTAACTGCCCACTCCGACGAGTTTGAAATAGAAAAGCCGATAGCGCCCTGCGGTGCGTGTCTGCAAGTTTTGGCAGAGTATGAAAAAATGCTCAACAAGCCTGTAGAAATTTTGCTATTTTGCGCTAATGGCCCGGTTTGGGTAATGAACGGTGTCGAAAGTTTTCTTCCATTTTTATTTTTCGAAAAAAGGTTAATATTATGAAATTGAAATTTCTATTTCTGCTGCTTCTTGCTTTTGCAACAAACAGTTGTGTACATGCTCAACAGGGTTTTCCATTCGACGGGGAAATCAGGGCGTTTAAACACCAGGATAGCATCAGCTTTCCGCCGAAAGACGGAATTCTGTTTATTGGCAGCTCATCCATACGCTTGTGGAGCGACCTCGAACAACGTTTCGCGGGTAAACCAATTATAAAACGCGGCGTAGGCGGGTGCCAGTTATCGCAGTTCGTTGATTATTATACACCTTACATATTGTTCCCATATCATCCCCGCAAGATTTTTATTTATGCAGGCGAAAATGATATAGCCGCGGGCAAAACCGCTGAGTTTGTTGCTGATGAGTTTCAGAAGCTTTGGGAAATGATACACAAGCAGCTTCCGGAGGGACAGGTTTATTATATGTCGATAAAGCCAAGCCCGAGCCGTGCAAAATACTTCGATGAGGTGGTCAAAGCCAACAAACTAGTTAAGAGTTTTCTTGCCGATAAGCCTAAAAGTACTTACATAGATATGGCGACGGTTATCTTAAAAGATAACTCTTCTGTACCGGATTCGTCATTATTCAAGGCAGATTACCTGCACCTTAACAGCAAAGGTTATGATAAATGGCAAAAAGTGCTTGAGCCTTATGTAAAGTAATAAGTGAGCTAAAAGCAGAAAGCTGAAAGCAAAAAGTAAGTGTACCTTTTGCTTTCAGCTTTCTGTTTTTAGCCTTTCGCTCTAACTATTATTTCTTTATTTAAAAGAGCTTGACACTTTGGTAATAACCCAGCCACCAGTGTTTTCAAGGGTTACCACATCTGTTCGGGTGAGGTCGGCATATTTAAACTCAACCTTTATGACAGCTGAATTATCGTCTTCCTGAAGAACAATAGTGTTGGTGCTCGCTGGAGCATCTGATACTGAATTGTTTTTCAGATAATTTACGAATTGACTTTTAGTAAGGGTGTTTACATTGTCTCCTCTTATAATATTAAATTGAAGCCCTTCATCAAGAATATTGTCTAAATTACTGGTTTTGCCATGTGCGATGGCATCGGTATACAAATTTACCACGTCGTTTTTTGTTGGTTTACCGGCGTTAGGATTAACAGTTGCATTAGCAGCTACACAAATAAAAAGTAATGCGATTGCTGTCAGCGCGGATTTCAAAGTTTTCATAAATTTTTTATTAAGGTTATTAATTGAGATGTTTGTTTATAAGACGACCAAACTCAGATAACGTTACACCGGTTTTGTTTGTTGACTGAGATTTAACAGATATTTAACGTTTAAAGAAATAACTGTTAAATTCTGCAACAGGACGGACAAACCACATCGCTATGATTGAATTTAACACCATTATTTTGCAATTTGCTGAACAGGGAGAAAAGACGGGATGGAGTTATATTGAGATCCCAGCCGACCTGGCACAGCAGATTAAGCCCGGAAATAAAAAATCTTTCAGGGTGAGGGGCATGCTGGATGGCTTCGCGGTAAGTGGCATGGCTTTGATGCCGATGGGGGAAGGGAATTTTATTATGGCATTGAAAGCGGAAGTGAGAAAGGGTATTCATAAAAATGCGGGCGCAATGCTACAGGTAAGATTAGAGGAAGATGTAGATTTCAAAATAGAAATGCCCAATGATTTAAAAGAATGTTTTGACTTTGAGCCGGAAGCGTTCGACTTTTTCAACAGCCTGCCAAAATCACACAGCGAATATTTTATAAAATGGATAAATGACGCAAAAGCCAATGAAACAAGAGCCAAACGTATCATCAATACGGTTAATGCCATGCTACGGAAATGGAGTTACAATGAGATGATAAGGGCGATAAAGAAGGAGAGGTGATGTGCGGATATGAGATGTGCAGATTTATAATTTTCTTTTTTTAGGATTTTGTCTGTTATCAAAAACTGAAACGATTTCGATTCTATCACGGTTAGCGTTGAAAAAAATAGAGGTTTGAGGGGATGCGACACAACGGCGTATTTTTCTTTTTTTTGAAAAAACCGGAAAATGTTCTGGTGAATTTTGAATACGATCTACTGTTTGTGCTATTTCCTTTATAACCCTCCGCGCTATTTCTTCGCCCCATTCAGCATAAAGATATTCCTGAAGTTTACTGTATTCCTCTCTGGCCCTATCCGACCAGATTAAAAGATTAACCATTTTTTAATCTCAATTGGTTGAATCTTTCTTCCATAGAAGCCATAACTTCAGCATGTGTATGTACGCGTCCAGCTCTTATATCTTCTAACCCAGCTTTTATTCCTTCTATTGCAGCTTCGGGAGGATCACCCCAGTCATCGTCATCTCCCTCAACTTCATATGCTAATCCCATACGATCTAACAGGGCCTGCAAAGCCGGTAAGTCGCGTTCTTTGTCTATTTCTACTGTTAACGTTGCCATGTATCAAATTTAATAAGATAATACGGATGTTTATAATTCGCTGCCTAAATTTTTCGATAGCGCCTTTGTATTTAGGCAGGTAGTTATTTATTTGCAGATATTCGAATAAAAAGTAGTTATAGCTATTTAGTGAAACGCATTTATAAATTCCTTTGGAGTAAATACTGGTAATACAGGAATGCTGTCCTTTTGCAATTGTTTATCTCTCGAAATGAAATAATCTAATTTATGGTGTATGGCTGTATAATATTGCAGGGCATCTTCAATATCGTCAATCCGAGAATTTAAGGCAGTCAAAGCAATTTCATGTGGACTATCGATAATAGAAATATCGGCAAGAAAACTTATAAGTAATTTTTTTGCCTTTGTGCTTCCGTAAGCCTTTGATACCCAATGACCCGTGATATGAAGAACGGATGTGGTTATAAATGCACGAGCCTTTTTATTTACAATCAGATCCATAACTTTTTCCGCTTCTGTATAATGTTCGCGGTTTAGCGCATAATCAAGCAATATATTAGCATCCAGAAATATTTTAACCGCCATGTTTTGGGTCGTAATAATATAGCTCTTTCAAATCTGCTTTAGGATCAATATCATTTTTACCTAATTCTTTAACTACGTCAACAAAAGTTTGTCGTTTTATAGGCTTGGTTAATTCATTAAAATAATCTTCAACAAGTTCTGAGATGCTTTTGTGGTTTTTTTCAGCATATACCTTTACATTATTTAGTGTGTTTTCATCTATCGTTAAATTTACTCTGCTTTTCATAAAATAAATATACACACTTTTTTTATTTATGCGCATAGATTTAAATAACATATTTTGGGCGCCATAAAATCTGCATATCAGAAATCCGCACATTACAATTATCTTTAGTCGCATTTCCATTTTTATGGCAAAAAACTACGAGCAAGAGATTTAATAGAAGTAAATGAACTGGCAAGATAACATCAACACAATAAAAGAGATTTTTCCTGGCCAGTATCAAATAATACTGGATTTTGCAAGCAATGATTTTGTGAAATATCTGATCAGCGATAATGTCAAGTATGTATGGGTTCATAATCATTGGGTTGGCAATTTTTATGAATGGCAAAAATATGACCTCCCTATATCGGGGAATAAAAAAAGTGTCAATGTTTTGGCCCGGCAGCTTTCTTATGATTTCATTTTGCCGACTTCGGAATTTAAAGAGTTAATGCCTTTTATTAACAATGGAATTACATTGACCCAGATCAATCATATACCCAAACATTATTTAGATCCCAAAAGAATTCAAGGAAAAACATGGTATGAATTGCTTTCAAAAGAATGTGACTACTTATTTGAAGTAAAAATACCATCGCCTACAGACTATGGTGAATTATTAAGTCCTGATAAAGGCTTCCTTCAGGCGCTATTAGATAATAAAGAAATTGACTGGAACAATCTTCCCTAGTCCCATTGTGCATAAAATCTACACATCCAAAATCCGCACATCTGCACATAATAATTATCTTTACCGGTCCATATTTTAGTTAAGAATGAGTGAAGATATAAGCAAAAACGATACACCTGGAAATGAAGATAATACGCTGCATAACATCATTTCACTCGATGGATTGTACGAAAACTGGTTTTTGGATTATGCCTCCTATGTAATTCTTGACCGTGCCGTTCCGCATATAAACGATGGTTTAAAGCCCGTTCAACGCCGTATACTGCACTCGTTAAAAGAAATGGACGACGGACGTTTTAACAAGGCTGCCAATGTTATCGGTAATACCATGAAATACCATCCCCATGGCGATGCCTCTATTGGCGATGCCATGGTACAGATAGGGCAGAAGAACCTGCTGATAGATTGCCAGGGAAACTGGGGCGATCCCGTAACGGGTGACTCGGCCGCCGCGCCTCGTTATATTGAAGCACGACTTTCTAAATTCGCGCTTGACGTTGTTTTTAATCCCGATACCACTGATTGGCAGGCAAGCTATGACGGTCGTAACCGTGAACCGATAACACTGCCAGTTAAGTTTCCTTTGTTGCTTGCCCAGGGTGCCGAAGGTATTGCCGTGGGTTTGGCCACTAAGATATTGCCGCATAATTTTATAGAATTAATTGATGCATCGATTGAGGTGCTTAAAGGTACGCGGCCCAACCTGGTGCCCGATTTTCCAACAGGAGGGATGGCCGATACTTCAGCCTATAACGAAGGTCAGCGTGGAGGCAGGGTAAGAGTGCGAGCGAAAATTGTGGAGCGGGATAAAAAGACCCTGGCCATTACAGAAATACCTTTTTCAACCACAACCGGCGGGTTGATGGAGAGTATTGTGTCAGCGAATGAAAAGGGCAAGATCAAGATAAGAAAGATCGAAGATAATACCGCTAGTTCCGTAGAGATAATGGTTCATTTGGCGCCAGGGATATCTCCGGATGTTACCATTGATGCACTTTATGCCTTTACAGATTGTGAGGTGTCTATATCGCCCAATACTTGTGTGATACAGGACGATAAGCCGCGTTTTATGAGTGTAAATGATATGCTTACCGAGAGCACACATAACACACGCAGGCTGCTGAAGATGGAACTGGAGATCAGGCTCAAAGAATTGATGGAGAAGATATTTTTTAGCTCATTGCTGAAAATATTTATCCAGGAGGGCATGTACAAGCACCCTGATTATGAAAGCTCCGGAAACCTTGATATGGTGGTTGAAGTTTTAAACCGTTTGTTCGAAACTTTTTTCGATCAGTTTTATCGTACTATTTTACCTGAGGACTATAAGAAACTCATTGATAAGCCCATGAGCAGCATTACCCGTTTTGATGTTAAAAAAACGGATGAGCAGATTAAGGCTTTAGAAAATGAAATAAAAGAAGTTAAACATCACCTTAAACATTTAACAGATTATACGATAGCCTGGTTCCAGAAACTCAAAGAGAAATATGGAAAAGACCGCGGGCGTAAAACCGAACTACGGACTTTCGATAAGGTAGAGGCTGCGCAGGTTGCCCTGGCCAATGTGAAATTGTACGTAAATATGGCCGACGGCTTTGTTGGAACGGGGTTAAAGAAAGATGAATTTATTTGCGACTGCTCGGATATTGACGAAATCATCGTTTTTAGGGCCGACGGACGTTGTTTGATTACAAAGGTACAGGATAAGGTTTTCGTTGGTAAAGAAGTTATACATGCTGCGGTATTTAAAAAGAACGATGACCGCACCGTTTATAACATGATTTATAAGGACGGCGAAAGCGGTGTGAGTTTTATTAAACGTTTTTCGGTAGTGGGCGTTACCCGCGATAAGGAATATGATTTAACCAAAGGCACTAAAGGCACCCGCGTACTGTACTTCACGGCAAACCCTAACGGTGAAGCGGAAGTGGTTAACATACAGCTAAAACCACAGGCCAGGCTCAAAAAAGTGCAGTTCGACGAAGATTTTGCGACCCTGGCAATAAAAGGGAGGGGTTCCATGGGGAATGTTGTAACCAAATACCCGGTTAAAAAAATAGTGCTGAAAAGTAAAGGCCTATCGACGCTGGCAGGACGGAAGATTTGGTACGACGCTATTTTAAAGCGTTTAAATGCAGATCGCCGTGGTAAATATTTAGGCGAATTTGACGGCGACGACAGGATATTAACTGTTTTAAGTAACGGTATTTATGAGCTGACCAGTTTTGACCTGAACAATCATTTTGATGATAAAATGATCCTTATTGAAAAATATGATTCGGAGAAAGTTTATTCGGTTATACACATCGATGGCAAATCGAAAAACTACCTGGTAAAAAGGTTTAAGTTCGAACATACGGTAACCGGGAAATTAACCACTATTATAAGCGATGAAACCGGTTCAAAACTGGTTCTTATTTCTGGCGCAGCGCAGGCTATCGTTAAAATTGAACAATTAAAAGGAAAAGGACAAACGCCGGAGACTCAGGAGGCTGACCTTGCTGAAGTGGTAGATGTTAAGGGAATGAAAGCCATGGGTAACCGGCTTTCACAACATCCTATAAAAAAAGTGGAACTTATTGCTGAAAATAATCCCGAAGCCCCAACGAGCTCGAATGATAACAATGATGATGCACCCGATAATGATAGCATGACCGATGACGATATCGATCCTGACGATCCAATTGAGCCGGATTTAGATGATCCGGCTGGTCCGGCGGCTCAATCGCATGAAGAATTGGAGGAGCCTCATCAAAAACACGTCGACTTTGAAATAACTAATCCGGATGATATAGATATGGATGATACCGGGCAGTTGGGATTGTTTTAATGAGAGAAAGCGGAAATTTTCAGTTTTCTATATCTTACCAAAATAAACTTCCGTTTGGTAATGAAAACTAACCTTCCCGTCTTTACTGTACTTTTCGAAGATGTCTTTTAGCAATTGACGGAAATTTTCGCCTTCTTCTGTCCCTTCTGAGGGAACGTAGGAGGACGAAAATGCCCTACCCATTAATCCGTCTTCATCAAACACCTGCACATTTGGATAGCATGCGGTTTTGTATTCGCCATTTCTGAATAAAGCTTTAAGATCATTTTCGCCGATGTTGCGATGGTTTACTTCGGAGTACTCACTGGTTTTGCTTTTCAGAATGCTTTCATAGGCCATTGAAAATTCGTCGGCATCCGCAAGGCGATTATTCCAAATCAGAGCAGCCTGTCCATTATCAGTCAATATCCGTTTAAATTCGGCCCTCGTTCTTTCACTGTTGAACCAATGGAATGCCTGGGCGCAAACGATAAGGTCGATGCTTTTTTCTTTTAATGTTGTGGTTTCGGCGTTACCTTTTACAGGAATAAAATTCTCATTTCCGCTAAGCTGAACTTTCGCAGCATGCTGCATATCTTCATTAGGTTCAACAGCGTAAACTTTGTATCCTTGTTTAAGTAGTAAAGCACTAAATATTCCTGTGCCCGAGCCGATATCAGCAACAATTGAGCGTTGAGATAAATTGCATTCGTTTTTTAGGAATTTGATTACTTCATCGGGGTAACCCGGCCGGTATTTTACATAATTATCAACCCGGTTTGAGAAGCGTTTGGTAGAATCAATTTGCATATCGTTTATCAGTATCAATGCCATTAAACCTAATCAACCTAATCCAACTCAAAACCAATTCATCAAACGCTTATAAAAAAAGCAGCTTCAAAAACGTGGCCCGGTTTTAAGCTTTGAATATCTTCTTTTTGACTGATATCAACATGCTTGCCCACAGTATCTGCACAACCCAGCCATGGCTCAATACAAACAAAATCGCCGCCGCCCTTTGCCCATATCCCCAAATAGTTAAAATGAGGAAATTCAACAGAAATTGATTGCTCGTGCTTGTCGCTTTTTATACAAATCTCTCTCGACTTCAGGTTTTTAAACACTAATGCATCATTATCAAACATATCCTTGGTTAAATACAACTTATTGCCAGGCGTTGGCACTGGGCGTGTTTCACCGTTAAAAAAACCTTCGGGCGCCAGCAGGTGAGTTTTTAACTTTTCCTCCGTTTCAAATTCAATGTAATAGTCTTCGTATTTTTCGCCTTTATTAAAAGGAACATTAAAAGCAGGGTGCCCACCGACAGAAAAATATATGGTTTTCTTATCGTGGTTAATCAGTTTATAGGTTATCCGGAGTGCATTCTCAATTATAGTATACAAAACCTGGAAATCAAATCTGTAAGGATAAACAGCTAACGTTTTTTCGCAGCTGGGAAGTGAATAAGATGCATTATCTTCATCGTTTTCCAGCAAAATAAATTCCGACTGACGGGCAAAGCCATGCCGGCCCATGTGATAGGTTTTACCGTCGACCAATAGTTCATCATTTATAAGAGCCCCAACAACGGGGAATAAATTTGGCGCATGATATCCCCATATTTTAGCGTCCGCCTGCCACAAATGTTCTGTATTGTTTTGCTTGTTATAAACTGAGGTAAGTTGAGCCCCCATTGTGTTTATTTCAACTTTTAAAAACTCATTTTCTATTGTAGCCATAGGTTTTGTTGTATTGGTAATAATACTTCCGAAATTATGAATTTGTTTTAATATTACCGTTCAACAAGGGGCGGATTTGGTTGTTAAATAAGAATAAAACTGGAACTTTAAATCGCAGAATACTTGCTCTTTATATTAATAGTTTAATTTATCTGAATTATATTTACGCATGGAAGCAAAAATTTTCTCATTCAGAGCTGGCAATGTAGTGTTGCAACCAATTAATGAAAACATAAAAATCAGTAATAGCTTTAACAGAAAGGAACTGTTGAATGAGCTTAAAGAAATATTAAAAGAACAGAATTTTAAAATTGATCCGGGTTCCGTCGAATATAAAATTGTTGACGATCAATTATTTATTAATGGGATGGCAATAGCGGATAATGAACAAAAATCGATTGGTTTTATGACGGGCAGGTAAAAAGTAATAAGTAACAAAAGAGTGCTTTGACGGTTGCTAAAAGATACAGAAACGTTTGATAAATTTAATCAGGAATGAATATGCCGCAGAAATTAGACAATAATAGATACGAGTACACATTTATTATCATAATTGCTTTATTAATAAGCGTTTCCACAAGCGGATGCAGCCAGGACGTAAAGAAAACTCCCCCGACCGACACCTCAAGCAGGGCCTGGGACAAAACTATACCCGGTAATTTTAGCAGCCAAACAGCCGCTGTTTTTGATAGTACACAGCTAATCACCTTTTTAACGCAATACCCCAAATTCAATGAGTTTGGCGATAATATTAAAAGTTTTTATAGAAAAAGAGACTTCGCATATGCATGGTACGACAAAGGTGTAATTATTGAACAGGCAGGGAATTTGACAAACCGGGTACTGAATATTCAAAACGAGGGCGTCTCTGGCGGTGCGCCTTACAAACAACAACTCGATTCCTTATTTTATAAGGTGAACGCTGTTAACGCTAAACCCGATATCCAGCTTGAGTTGATGCTTACCTCTCAATATTTTGTATTTTCAAAAGTTGCATGGGAGGGCCTTGATAATTCCGCAAGCAGGGCAACGAAATGGTATGTACCCCGGAAAAAGGTTTCGTACGAAGATTATTTGGACAGTTTGTTAAAAGCCCCATCGTTAAAAGCCACTGTAAACGAACCTGTTTACCGGCAGTATGAATTATTGAGAAATTATTTAAGAAAATACCGGGAGTTGGATAAGACTGACAGCTGGCAGCCAATTATTAGTAAAACTATATTGAAGTCCGGTGACTCATCTGCTATTATTCCGCTTGTTAAAAGCAGGTTATTCAAACTTGGCAATTACAAAGGCGATACCACTAAACGGGTTTTTGATGATGATTTGGCGGCTTCTGTAAAAAAGTTCCAGGGATTATACGGCCTCGCTGTTAACGGACGGCTTGACAAGGCAACTTTTTCGGAGTTGAATGTGCCGATTAAGTACCGCATTCAGCAAATTATTGTAAATATGGAGCGCAGCCGCTGGCTTCCGGTAAAATTAGATGGCGACTATTTAGCTGTTAATATTCCGGAATTTAAACTGCATGTTTATCATGGCGACAGTTTATTATGGAGCTGTAATGTGGTGGTTGGCAAAACAATGCATGAGACCGTGATATTTTATGGTGAGGTACAATATGTGGTTTTTAGTCCTTATTGGAATGTACCTCAATCAATTGTAAGAAAGGAGATTCTGCCGAAAATGAAGAATAATTCCAACTACCTTTCGTCACAACGCATGGAAATTACCGGTAGGCTGGATGGCCTGCCAGTTATTAGACAAAAGCCCGGCCCAACGAACTCACTGGGCCTTGTTAAATTTCTTTTCCCTAACAGTTATAATATTTATTTGCACGATACGCCATCAAAAGCGTTATTCGAAGAAGCATCCCGAAATTTTAGTCATGGGTGTATAAGGGTTAAAGAACCGGCTAAGTTGGCCGCTTTTCTGCTCAAGGACAAGGCTGAGTGGACGGCCGATAATATATACAATGCTATGCATGCGAGTTCGGAAAAAACGGTAACATTAAAACCGAAAGTTCCTGTCTTTATAGCTTATGTTACTGCATTTGTTGATCGTGATGATGAGATCAATTTCAGGAAAGATATTTACAACCATGACGATAAGTTAGCTGCTATGCTTGTCTCCGCAAAGGGAACTAAATAATACCTTTTGTTATCAAAAATCTTTTTAATCAGGCTATTGAGAGCTCACGTTGCTATAATGGGCCGTCGTTTCTTCTACGATAGCCTGCATTAATTCTTTTGCTTTTGTATGTTTAAGCAGCGGAGCTATCTGACCTCCCCAAAGGAATATCATATCCCACTTTCCCTGATCAATGGCGGCTTTGCGGAGTGATGACATAAAGGTGGTTTGTAATGGGAACGGTAAAAGCATTTTTTCATTACCGGCTATTTCGGTGGTTATACGATTGGTTAAGCCACGCCCCAGCCTTCCGGTGAAGGCCCTGGTTAACGTGGTATATTTCGCCGCATCAGAAAATAATAGCTGACGGTGAACTGCTGGAGCATTTGATTCATCACAGGCAAGAAAGGCTGTTCCAATCTGTATGGCGCTTGCACCTAAAGTAAGGGCAGCTGCAACGCCTTTGCCATTTGCTATACCGCCAGCCGCGATAACCGGTGTTTTTATTTTTTCCGTTATCAATTGCAAAAGGACGAATGTGCCTGTGATGGATGTTTCCGACGAAGCGAGAAATGAAGGACGGTGTCCACCAGCTTCAAATCCCGAGGCGATGATCATATCAACACCGGCTGCTTCTAATAATATAGCCTCATCCAACGTTGTTACTGCGCCCATGGTTACTATGCCCAATTTGTGGCATTGTTCCAATATATTGCTTGAAGGAACCCCAAACATAAAGCTGAATACTGGCGGCCGAAGATGCAATAATGCTTCGACCTGGTTTTCGAACCTTGAAACAAAGGGTGCAGGTTTTTCAGGCAGGGGGATTCCCAACTCATCGAAATAAGGTTTATAAAGCTGCTTTGTTAGTTCAAATTGTTTATCATCAATTGTACCTTCGGGAACGTCATGATCTGACACCCACAAGTTGATGTTATAAGGCTTATTGGTCGCTGTCTTAATTTGTTTGTCTATATTAACGATTTCATCGGGACTCAAAGTATAAGCTCCGTAGCCGCCTAAGCCACCAGCATTTGATACAGTTGCTACCAATTCAACGGTTGAAAGGTTGCCCCCAAATGGGCCCTGCAATATTGGGTATTGGATACCCAGCATTTGCGATGCTTTTGTATTGTACCACATAGTTTTATGAATAATGAGGTGTCGCGACTTAAAGAGGTATAGCATTAAACAGCAGCAAGACGAGATATTGCAAAATCAGCACGCCATCCATGTAGAAAAAATAGTAATATTCATTTTTTTCCTGCTTCGATTTAAATATAAGCCACCCCGTTAAAACAGCTGTTAAAGTTAGCGCCCAAAAATCAGCGTTAAAACCATTATTTCTTAAAAGAAATAGCAATACGATATATCCCGCCAGCAACACCTGGCAAAATAAATAGGCATTCTTTTCACCCCAAACTACAGGGACAGTTTTTAAGCCCGACTGCCGGTCTTCGAACAAGTCGCGGATATCAAATGGTACGGTAAGAGCAGCTATGAACAAAAAGCGTTTCGCGATAATTATCGTGGTATCGCGCATGGATATATTTGTCGAGTAGGAGTGCTGGGCTTCCAGTATTGGCAATAGCACCGTGCTCATGGTCCACACGAGGGTGATCAAAAATTGTTTTAGCCCAGGTATGTTCCGCAACCCAAATTTTTGTTTCTCGATGCTAAATAAAGGAATACTATAAGCAAAGGACAAAATGCTTAAAAAAATAAGCAGTATCCTCGACTCGAACGACATCAGGAAAAACAAAGGTATCAGGGAAAGTAGCGATACCATCGTAAATGTTACCATGAGCCTGTAGTGCCCATAAAACCAGCGCACCCGCTTGTATGGTGATTTATCCGGATTTTCGGGTTTGGTAATTAATATGCTGAAATTATAAATGCCCAGGGTGGAGGTGAAAAGTAGTGCGGCTACCGCAGGAACAGTTTTTGCTCCTATTAAATAGAAGGTTACAAGACCTTGTGCTACGGCGCACAAAGCCATAAAAATATTGCTGAAAAGAAGAAAATCGAGAACCGGCTGAAACGTTTTTTTCATCAGGAGTAAGGATCATTAGCCGGTACCTCTTTTTAACATTTAATTAGCGGAGAACTGGTTGCGGCTTTTAATTCAAATATCGTAATCTCCGGCAATATTCCAACTCTTCCCTGCACATTGAAAAAGCCATAACCCACGTTTACATATAATTGTTGCAATCCCTGGTTATATAAGCCCGCCCATTCTTTAAAAATATATTCTACGGGGCTCCATTGAAAGTGTTCCGTACGGACGCCTAATTGCATCCCATGTGTATGACCTGAGAACATTACATCAATTTGCGGATATTGAGGAAGGACTTGCGCCCGCCAGTGGGAGGGATCGTGAGATAGAAGTAATTTCACCGGCAAGTCGTCAGTGTTTTTTACAGCCAGGTCCATTCGCCCGCGTTTCGGGGTCCAGCTTAGTTCGCTCCAATTTTCAACGCCTAAAATGCCAATTTCTTCGCCATCCACTTTTAACCGCCTGTTTTCATTCATCAGTAAATCCCAACCCATGTTTTTATGGGTTGTGATCAGATCGGCCAGGTTTTTGTTTTTGGCTGCTATGTTCGGCCAATCTGCGTAATCTCCGTAATCGTGATTGCCGGTAGACGAGTAGACACCAAGCGGCGCCTTGACCCTGCTAAAAATATCCAGGTAATCTTCCATTTCACTACTTCGTGCATCAACGAGATCGCCGGTGAAGAATATTAAATCTGCCTTTTCGCCCATTAGCATTTCTACGCCTCCAAGAACTGCCCTTTTGTGAAAGAAGTTACCAGAATGTATGTCCGATATCTGGCCTATTCTGATGCCATCAAAAGCCTTTGGCAAATTGGGAAGGTAAATCGTCTGCCGTTTAATATGATAATCATAAAGCTCATTTTTCATGGTGATCCTCATAGCTGCGAGAGGAATCGCACCTGCCAGCATCCCGGCTTTCATGAGGAACTCTGATCGTGGAATATCAAATTGGCTGGACCGTTCGCTCTGCTTTTCGGTTAGGGGTTCTTCAGGCTTATTTTTGAAGTATAAGATTGTTCTCCTTAAGTCGTCTATTAAAATAAACGGAACAAAGCATATTTTAAACAAAAGATCAAGGAAAAACAGGGCAAGCAATATCATCCGAATGCCGAACTCCAATCGTGAAAAAACTACCAACAAAAAACCGGTGATTATAAGGCACGAGAATATCCAATAGATAACGGTAAATGATTTTTTTTGAAGGAAGCGCCATTTTTTGAAACTCCCTTTGATACCACTTAAAACGTAAAAATCAATTATCAAAAGCGCGGCAATTGCCAGGAGCCAGCTTAATCCTTCTTTAATAGTGGCTAATATCTGTAAATTAATAACGATCGTCATCCAGGTCGTCATCATCAGGCTGCAGGTTAAACAGGCTGTTAAACATATCTGAAAATGCGAAACCATTATCAAGGAAGCCTTTGTTTAATTGTGAGAATTCCGACAAGCCATGCAAAACAAATTCCATCAGCAACAATTCCTGGTTTTCATTTAAGCGAGGATGAAATTTTTTAACAAGTGCTTTTAAACCTGTAACCGAATTTAACGCTTTTTTATATTCCTGCTGGGGTAGCTCATCAATTACCGATAAGTTATTTCCATCTCCAAACCAGTTAATAATTTCGGCGTATGGATTTGGTGCTTTTGCTTTCTTGGCTTTTTCCGGATCAGGGAAAAACTGCACCAACAAGGTCTTTATTGCTTTGCCGATAAGGATATTCGCCACTTTACCAGGTCCTTCCAGTTCGCCTTCATAAACCAGCTCAATTTTGCCGGTGATTGCTGGAATAACGCCCAGAAAATCGGAAACACGTACAAATGTGCTGCTTTCGTGGTTTATCAGCATTCGCCTTTCAGCGTTGCTTACAAGGTTCTCAAAAGCTGATATTGTTAAACGAGCAGACACTCCGGATTTCTTGTCTACATACTCCGAGTTACGTGCCTCAAATGCGATTTGCTCAATCAAATCCTTAACCAGCCCATCTATTTCAATTGAATTGCGTTGTTCATTGGTAAGCGATGCTTCCTGCTGGGTTATCCTGCGCGAAATATCTAAAGTGCGCGGATAATGGGTTAATATCTGGCTTTCAATACGGTCCTTAAGTGGTGTCACGATTGAACCGCGATTGGTATAGTCCTCAGGATTTGCGGTAAATACAAACTGGATATCAAGCGGCAGGCGTAATTTAAACCCGCGAATTTGGATGTCCCTTTCCTGCAGAATGTTAAATAACGATACCTGTATCCTTGCCTGTAAATCGGGTAACTCATTGATCACAAAAATCCCTCTATGCGCACGCGGTATTAAACCAAAATGGATAACGCGCTCATCAGAGTAGGTAAGTTTCATGGTTGCCGCTTTTATCGGGTCAACGTCGCCAATCAAATCGGCAACAGTAACATCCGGCGTCGCCAGTTTTTCGGTATAACGTTCGGACCGGTGTACCCACCCAATCGGTGCGTTATCGCCTTTTGTAATTACTTCGTTGTGGCCGAACCAGGATATAGGATTTAAAGGATCATCATATAACTCTGAACCTTCAATGTATGGCATATATTCGTCCAGCAAATTAACCAGCAAACGGGCAATGCGGGTTTTTGCCTGGCCGCGCAGTCCTAACAACAATATATTATGCCGGGAGAGTATTGCAGTTTGCAGATCGGGAATTACGGTATCTTCAAAACCCACTATGCCTTCAAAACCACCTTCCCCTTTTTTTAGTTGCGCTATAAGATTTTCCCTTAATTCATCCTTAACCGACCGGCTTTTATAATCTGTTTTTTTTAGCTGGCCGAGTGTTTTTATATCAAGTATTTTGTTCATTTAATGCTTAGTTATTTATTATTACTAACCTCTATCAGGTGTTGATCAGGGTCATGGAAATAAACTGAATATTTTTTTCCGGTAGGGCCGCTGCGCTCAACTATACCCTCTATTTTTATGTTTTTATTTTCAAGCTCTGTTTTTACCTGCTCAATGGATTCGGTCACGATAAAACGAATAGTTATTGCACCCTGCTCAGGCACCTGACTTTCCGGTTCGAATTCTGCTCGTTTTTCACGCAGATTAATCTTCTGATTGCCGAATTTTAATGCTTTTCCCCTGATTGAAAACGCTTCAATCTCCAAACCCAACAGGTCTTGATAGAAATTGCAGGTCGTCTCAATATCCCGAACCGTCAAAACCAGGTGATCAATATGCTCAACTTTCATTTTTTTAATTTGAAAATAAAAGAATCAGCAAATCTTCATATTTGCAAATCATCTTACCGTTTTTCTCCTGTTCTTGATGTAGTCCTCAAAAATGTATTCGCCTAAACCGTTCAGCGAGCTGTAAAAAGCTTTGCCTCCGTTAGTCTCGGTAAATTTACGCACAAATTGTTGCAGGTAGGGGTCTTTGGCTATCATAAAAGTGGTAATGGGTATTTTCAGCCGCTTACATTGAGCAGCCATATTCAAAGTTTTATTAACCACTTTACGATCAAGCCCTATGCTGTTTTTATAATATTTGGTTCCTTCTTTCAGGCAGGTAGGCTTGCCGTCGGTGATCATAAATATTTGTTTGTTGTGTGTTTTGCGCCTTCTTAAAAGGTCGGTAGCCAATTCCAAACCCGCGTAGGTATTGGTATGATATGGCCCCACCTGCAAATAAGGTAAATCCTGCAAAGTGATGGGCCAGGCATCATTTCCAAACACAACAATATCCAAAGTGTCTTTTGGGTATTTTGTACTGATCAGTTCTGCCAACGCCATCGCCACTTTTTTTGCCGGGGTTATCCTGTCCTCGCCGTAAAGGATCATGGAATGCGATATATCGATCATCAATACAGTAGAAGTAAGGGTTTTATAATCCATTTCCTCCACTTCCAAATCCTTTTCGGTCATCATAAAATCGCCAATGCCATGATTAACCTGGGCGTTATGGATAGACTGCGTCATGTTGATCTGATCCAGACTGTCGCCAAATTCAAACTCACGCCGCTCAGCATTTTTCTCGTCGCCCTGACCAGATTGCGGTGAGCGGTGATTGCCTTTGCCCGATTTCTTTAGCTTGCCAAAAATTTCTTCGAGTGCCGACTGCCGGATACTTTGCTCTGTTTTTGCGGTGATCTTAAACTCGCCTTTTTGGTTTTCTTCGGTGAGGTAGCCTTTTTGTTTAAGATCGTCGATGAAATTACCCATACCATATTCATCATTGGTAAGGTTGTATTGTTTATCCAGCTCATTCATCCAGGCCAAAGCTTCGCCTGCATCACCCGATGTATAATTAAGTAACTCCAGGAATAATTTTAATAATTCTTCAAATCCGCCTTTTGGAATTTGGTTCGATTTAAATTTCGAAAATTCAAAACCACGCATACGATACCCTTTCTGATATAAAATAACGGATAATTTTTCTTAAAAGTTTGAAATGCCTTTGTTTATGTTGAATTGTTATGAAAGCATGACAAAGGGAGTGGGGAGGAGTTGGCAGTGGGCTAATCCCTGGATTGCAAAGATTTTTTCATGGTGCTTAATGAATTGAACGATTTCGTCGTCAGATATTTGATAATGATCTTCACCATCTTTCGAAAACCAATATAAATGACCGCCCCATTCTCCACGATAAAATCCAACCAGATAACCGTCATCTACAGGCGTGGCGGAAAGTCTGCCCATCATTTGGAATTCTTTCTGTTTCTTAATCTTAAAGGGTATTATTGATCGGTCATCATCGAGAAGGGTCTTACTCACATGAACCATATTGTCTTTTATAATGACTCTATATTCGTTTCGTAAATCATTGTATTTTCCAAGGGTGTCTTGACTTGTGGGAATAGGATAACTCTTCCAATTATCAACTAAACTTCTGTCCACTTGAGTAAAACATGAAGCACAACTCAAACAGATTAGAAAAATTAGGATTCGGTTCATGTTTATTCAAAATAATTTAAGAACGCCTTCATCATACTGAGGATTCGCCCCCCGCTTTCCGGCCACAAAGGCCCCCACCGCACAGGCCTTTTCCAATGTTTGCTGCATCGGTTGCTTTTGAAGCAATCCTGCAATAAAAGTTGCCAAAAAAGAATCCCCGGCGCCAACGGTATCAACCACGTCTACTTTAAAGCCAGGATGCTCATAAAATTGATAATCGTGCCAAACGATTGCGCCGTTTTCCCCGCGGGTAACGCAAATGGTTTCGGCGTGGTAAGTCTTCTGAAATTCAATGATCTTTTCTCTTAAACCCCCTTTGCCACTTATTAATAACTCGGCTTCATCTTCATTCATTTTTACCACATTTGCTTCTGCAGCCAGTGTTACAATTGTCGGCAAGGTAAAATGCGGGGGACGTAAATTCACATCAAACACCTTTAACGCCCCGGTTTTATCCAATGCATTTAATAAGGTGTTCCTGGTAACAGCACCCCTGCAGGCAAGGCTGCCAAATACAATAGCCGATGCCTCTGCAGCGGCTTTGTTTAATGTATCCGTTGATTGAATATTATCCCAGGAAACTGGCTCGGGTATAATATAAGTAGCGTGGCCATCTTTATCCAATTGCACGGTGACTTCGCAGGTGGGTAACTGGATGTCGTGCTGTAACAGTTCGCTGTACAATACGTTTGATTGTAAAAAATCTACCAGACCTTTTCCCGAAGCATCAGCGCCAACGCGGCTCGCGAATAATACAGGCATACCCTGTTGTGCCAAATGACGGGCAACATTCATAGGAGCGCCGCCGGCTACTTTTTCGTCGCCAAAGGCATCCCATAATATTTCACCGAAACAAAGTATATTCTTCACAGTTGACTTTTTAACGCATCGGGTTGCCTCACCCTGCCCTCTCCAAAGGAGAGGGTTCTAAAAAAAGCGCAGTTAAATTCCTCTCCTTGGGAGGGGATTTAGGTGAGGCCACGCTGCCAAGTTAATTCTTAAGTAAACGACATTGATTACTGAATATGCTTTGAAGTTATTTATTAATTCTGTTAATTCATAAATTCGTTCAACTCTTGTTCGACTAGTTACGTTAAAATTAAACTATGAAAGTATTTACGCTCGCCTGCATCCTGACTCTTAGTTCTCTATTCCTGCACGCCCAGGAAAAAGAGGCCATTATGAAAGTGATTGAAAAACAACAAAAAGCCTGGAACAGTGGCAGCCTTGAGAAATTCATGGACGGGTATTGGAAATCAGATTCCCTGATTTTTGTCGGCAGCATCGCGCCCACTTATGGTTGGCAATCAGCATTAGATCACTATAATGGTCGGTATCCCGACAAGTCATTTATGGGTACGCTTACCTTCACTGTTATAAAGGTTGAGGTAATTGATAAAAATAACGCTTTTGTGTTAGGTGCATGGAATTTAAAACGACTGAAAGATAACCCCAATGGCTATTTTACCCTTTGGTTTAAAAAGATAAAAGGCGATTGGGTGATAGTGGTGGATCATACGAGTTAGATTTGAATGGAATTGTGATGGATAAAAAAAAACGTTTGAGAATAATAATGTCAGTTTCAATAGTCTCGTTAATCATAATATCATGGCTGATTTATACCGCGGTAAGAGAAGGATCTGATGTTTCGAACGAGATCGTACCAGAATATAATAATCTGTTTAATAGGGATGCTCAAAGTAAATTGCAAACTCCTATAACTTTTAAAAGCAAGATTAAAGGAATCCAAACAAACTATATTCTTGAAGATCGCTTTCATGTTACAGTTTTCAAAATTACCTTGGCCACGGATCAGACTTTGAATCAGCTAATTAATAAGAAAAATAAACATTCAAATAGAAACTTTGATGTATATTCCGCAGTTATTGATAATCCTTATTTTGAAATGATTGAATACTCTAATAAAATAGAATCAGTTCAAGATATAGATTTCCATTACGAAGGGGATGCAATTAGGATAGTTGCAAAAAACGACAGTTTGATGTGTTATTATTTAGAGCCCAAAACCTTTTCTTTATCATTCAATAAAAACTCTATAAATGATATTTGGGGTCAATCAAAAGGTTCGACCAAAATGCCTATTAGTATTGCCTTTATCAAAAAAAGGAATGTCGTTTATTGTCTTTTGTTAACAGTGAATGAAGGGAAGGAAGGATTTGAGAATAATCTTTTATATAGCCTGTTAAAATAAATTTTTCCAGGACGGCACTATTAAACTATTCTGTAACTATTTAATTTTTCTCCCGTCATATCCTCAAAGTCGGTGCTGTCAATGGTTGAAATATTTGAGAACATACGTAAAATATATAAGTTCAGGGCGCCTTGTTCTGAATTTGCCGACCATATCGAATTTTTCTCCGAATCCTGTTTCGAAGCCACGCAGCAACATATAGCCGGGAGAAACTTTTCGGTAAAGATGTTTCCGAGTTGGACACCAACTTTTTACATTAACCTTGGCGATCCATACGATATATCGGTAAGCGGCAAGCTTTATCATATTGGTGCCGATGAAGATATCCTTATCCTGCGCAATTCCGTTGTTGAACGATACAACACACCGGCCGACAATATATTTACCGTGAAGTTTTACCCCGGCAGTTTGGAAACTGTATTTGATATAAAACAGTCTGCATTGATGGATAAAGTAATTAACCTGGATAAAATATTGCCCGCACAGCTGATTGAAAATATTAAACAGCCAATTTCATTTGATAAAAGGGTAGAGCTGATGCAAAATTTCTTCCTGTCAAAATTCAAAAAGAAGCAGGATTACTATTTAAAGTTTGTAAAGGATTCTATCGATACCTATTCAGATACTGGTCTGCAGTTTAGCAATAGCGAACTTGCCGAAAAGATGTTCATTACTTCAAAAACCATCAACCGGTATTTTAATAATTTGATCGGCACTTCACCAAAAAACTATTTCTCCATAATGCGTGCCCGCGAAGCTTTAACTCAGTACGTAACGCGTAAAGATCACTTTGTGCCATTTGACTATGGTTATTATGATATGAGTCATTTTTACAAAGGCGTAATCAAATTTACAGGGCAAAAGCTAAACGAGAATATCTAGGCAAACTATTCAAAGTTATCTTTCATAATTGCTGATTTTTTTGATCAAATTTACGGACCACATAAATTGAATTATTTGTAAATTAACTTATAAGTGAATATCTTTGCATTAGATATGGGACGACGAGGCAAGTAAATGTACATTTTATACCGTTCGTTGGGAAGATGCCGAGGAAACCGAGACCGACAAGTTTTTTACCAAATATGATGCAAACGCCGAACTTAAAAACTCAACGCAAGAGTTATTGAGTTTTATATTAGACAGTATTGGGGAAGATCATGGCGCTAGTGATGCGTTATTTAATCGGTTTGAAAATGAAGTCATTGGTTTGCCTAATAAGGGTAGAGTAAACGTGAGCGGAGTCGTTTTTTTGTATCCAAACTTCCCATTGAGGTTATATGCTTTAAGAATAAATAATCGCAATGATTTGATTGTTTTGTTTAATGGAGGTGTAAAATCTGCACAAACGAATCAAGCCAGCAAAGAGCTTCATTTAAAATGGATAGAGGCTTGTCAGTTTGCCAAACGCATTGAGCAAGCTTTAAGAGATGGAGAAATAATGATTGATACCAGGAAGAGAAAGATTTTATCACATAACGGAAACGAAGAAATTTTTCTATAAACTAAATTGACATGAGAAGTAAGGTTGCCGAAAGAATACAAAAAGAAACTCCCGAAGAAGTGAGGATTTTTGTGCGCCAATACACAGATATTGTTTTAAGGATAAATCAGATATTGAAAGCTAAGGGATATACTCAGAAGGATCTGGCTGAAAAAATGAATAAAAAACCTTCGGAAATCAATAAATGGCTAAAAGGTAGCCATAATTTGACGCTTAAGACTTTAGCCAAATTAGAAGCTGAGTTAGGAGAACCAATAATATATACTACTAAAGGAGAAGTAGCCTGATACTTTAATTTTAATATTGTCCGATTTTTACTAAATATCCTTTTCGCAAAGCCTTTATTTTGTTGAAAAGAAGAAACATGAAAAAATCTATCATATTAATAACCCTAATTGCCATTTTTATTAACCAGAAATCCGTCGCACAAAAACAAACTTACACGCCCCGAATTGAACCATGCGCGTGTGCCTTTAAGGCCGACAGCAGTTTAAAAACACATTGCGCTTATTTAGTAGTTCCCGAAAATCGCAGCAAGCCCAATGGTAAAACTATAAAGCTGCCTTATATATATGTTGAAAGCAGTAACCCCAACAAACATAAAGACCCGGTGCTTTATACCGCAGGCGGACCGGGTGCAAGTTCGTTGAGAGGGGTACGTTTTATCCATAACCGCGCTTTTATGAAAGACAGGGATTACATAGCTTTTGAACAACGCGGTACAACCTATGCACAGCCTTGCCTTTCGTGCGATGGCATGGGTGAAGCTATAAAACAGGCATACAGAAAGAATCTTCCTTTAAATAATACGATTATAGAGGAAGCAAAAAAGTGTCGTAAAACATTAGTAGCTGCAGGAAACGACCTGTCGGCCTATAATACAATCGAAAACGCCGCTGATATTGAGGACTTGCGACGTGCTTTAAATATTGATTCCATAAACCTGATAGGTATTTCATACAGCGGCGGCTTAATGTTGACCGTCATGCGAAACTATCCAGAGCATATACGTGCTGTTATTCTTGATTCAGCACTTCCCGGTTTTGTGAATTATGAAGAAGATGCCCTATTTAGTATAAACGAGGCTTTTAACCGGATATTTAACAATTGCGAAAGGGATTCAATTAACAAACCTTTATACGCTAACTTAAGGGAACGCTTTCAGCAATATTTTTCATCTATCGCAGATAAAGAATTTGCACTGAGATATCTTGAGAAAGGTAGTAAAGACAGCATTGCCATAAAATACCATCGCAGCGAACTGCTCGACTTTTTGGTTGATAAACTTCAGGACAACGGGGCGCTTAAGAACATACCTTACTTGGTAACTGAAGTTATTGCCGGGCATCAAAAGGGATATATGACCTGGTATTTCGATAATATATTTAACTCAGGCGGTAGCAACACATTAGGTATGCGTTTTTCAATGTATTGTTCCGAACAGATTGCTTATGCCGATCAGAAGCTGATTGATAAACAAAACGATATATTCCCTTACCTTGCAGGGTACCGGTTTAATAATGTTGATCACCCAATATGTGATTGCTGGGATGTAAAACCTATAGGCAGCATTGCCAAAACTCCGGTTTACTCAAACATCCCGGTTTTACTGTCATCAGGTGATACTGATCCTTATTGCCGGCCTTTTTATAACGATTTGATCCATCATTATACACCTAATAGTCAGCGCTTACTGTTTACAGATAAAACGCATGGGCCAATATTAAATACAAGGGTAGGGGACGAACTGATAGCTGTCTTTTTAAATAACCCAATGAAAAAGGTTGTGCCGGACGGGAAAGCGGTAGTTAGTTATTGAATTAGTGATTTAGTGAATTTTTAAATTATTGAATTATGAGAACCTATGTAGCATTGTTTTTCCTTTGTATTGCTTTTTTAGCTAACGCTCAAAAATCTGACAGCCGAATTGTTATCGGTACTGTTGATACAGTTAACTCCGGCATTTTGAAAGAAAAGCGGATAATTTATGTCCATGTACCTGATGGCAATAAAAAGGAACATTATCCTGTATTGTATGTGCTGGATGGTGAAGACCATTTTCAATCGGCGGTAGCCATAGTAGAACAAATATCAGGGATACTACCCAATATGGTTATTGTCGGCATTACCAATACGGATCGCGAACGCGATTTAACGCCAACGCACGTTAATCCCGATTTTAATATTAATGCAGGTGACGCAAGAAGATCTGGTGGTGGCGAGAATTTTATGACCTTTATTGAAAAGGAGTTGATTCCATATGTAGATGCACATTATCCAACAACCGCATACCGTACAATTAGCGGGCATTCTTTGGGAGGCCTGACGGTTATAAATGCATTTTTTAATCATACCGAGTTGTTTAATGCATATATAGCTATTGACCCAAGTTTGTGGTGGGAGAAAAGCAATTGGATAAAAAAATACGAAAACGAGTTGCCGAAACGCGTTTTTAATAATAAAGCGTTGTTTGTCGCTATCGCCAATAATTTGACCGGTGGCCTGGATACCAATTCAGTTTTAAAAGATACCAGCTCAAATTTCGAGCTTACAAAATCAGTATTGGGTTTTACACGGTCGCTAAAAAGTTCAAATCCCAAGGGATTACGTTGGGGTTCAAAATTTTATCCAGATGAGTGGCATGGTTCGGTTGAGTTAAATGCCGAATATGATGCATTACGCTATTTGTTTAAGTTTTATCACTTCGATATGAATAAGTTCAGGGAGCGTCCCGAAATGAACGCCGATTCATTGATAAGTGCTCATTTTAGTGAGGTATCCGATAAGATGGGCTATAAAGTATTGCCCACAGAGAACTTAGTAAACCAAATGGGCTATGCTTGTATGGGGATACATAAAATGGATATAGCTTATGTACTTTTTAAAAAGAACACCGAAAACTATCCACAAAGTGCAAATGCCTTCGATAGTTTGGGGGATTTTTATGTAGCTCAAGGCAATAATAATAAAGCTATAGAAGCTTTTAGTAAATCACTTAGCCTCCAGGAAACACAGGATACCAGGAGAAAGCTGGAAGAATTGAAAAGTAAACGATAGAGAGCGATGCCTCGCGTCTTTGTAATTTGTAGAGACACAATATTTTGTGTCTCTACCCGATATTAATGAGGTTTTCCGGCAGCCAGTTCCCTGTTTGCCCATTTTACAGCGAGTTCCTCACGGAATTTAGCGTAATTGGCTTTAAAGGTCATTTTAAGTACACTATCTAACCCGCCTTTTATGGCCAGATTATAGATGCTTGCTGCCTTTCGGGTGATTGATGCATCCCAGGCACGCAGACTAAGAGAATAACCACCTTCAACGTATTTCATCCAGTGCCACCAACCGGTTGGCATAAATAAGGTGTCGCCGTGTTCTAAAAAAACTTCTATGCCTTTTACTCCTTCGAGTGCAGGGAATTTTTTTGTATCCGGATTTTGCACATCATAGTCTTCCAGGGCATAGGTAGCATTAGGAATACAATACAAGCGGCGTTTCCATTTGTTCTCAAACAGGATAACGTGTTTTTTGCCCCCAAAATGGGTATGGAATATGTGCGGAAGGTCGATATCGTAATGTAAAAAAGTAACCGAGTTTGAACCGCCGAAAAACATTGACGGCATGCTTTCTAAAAAGCCCCCCATCAATTCCTTTGGGAATGCAATGTCTTCCAGCAGTTGCGGAGCTTGTTTAAAAATATTGAAAAAGAAAATTCTCAATTCAGTGGGTTCCGACATGATGAGATCAATATATTCATCAAATGGCATCTCTGCGGCTGACGAATTGATCGGTTTTGAGGGATCGGCTTTTGAGTTGTCGTACAAAGGAACTACCTTTTTACCTACAACTTCTTTTAAATAAGCCGGGGTCCATTTCTCCCTGGCAGGCCAGTTATTAGTCAAGCCGTTGATCACCAATGGCTGGCGTGGATCTAAGTAATTTTTCTTAAAATCTGACGGGCTGATGTTTTCGACAATATCGATTGGGCTAAGAATAAAACTCATATTTTGTGTGCTTCGCATAGGCAATAGTTACAAAAGGTTAATGTGATGATATAACTTAATGCCGAAGGATGGCAAAATAACGAAATAAAGCCGCCATGAGTATCAATTATCTGTCAAAAACATAAAATTGTTTGCTGTAGGCGATAGGCTGTTTGCAGTTCTCAGTCGGCAGTTTGGAAAAAAAAAGCAGTTTGAAGTGGAGAGATTTAAATACTGCCCACCGCAAACTGCTTACTGCAAACTGTTAAACTGCCAACTACTCAATTCGGCATCAATACGGTATCTACTACATGAATTACGCCATTGCTTTGATTTACATCGGCAATGGTTATCCAAGATTTTCCACCTTTTTCATCAACAAGGTATAGTTTTTTACCCTTAGCCATAACGGTTAACGTACCGCCCTGTACTGTCTTTAGTTCTGCTTTTCCGCCTCCGGCTTTAATTTTAGCCCAAAGATCGGCAGCGCTCAAACGACCCGCAACTACGTGGTAAGTTAAAATTTTTGTTAAGGTTGCTTTGTTCTCAGGTTTTACCAGGTTGTCAACTGTGCCGGCCGGTAATTTGCCGAAAGCTTCGTTTGTTGGTGCAAATACGGTGAAAGGGCCAGTTGATTCTAAAGTTTCAACAAGGCCAGCTGCCTTTACAGCAGCAACCAGCGTGGTGTGGTCTTTTGAATTTACAGCATTTTCTACAATGTTTTTAGTAGGATACATAGCGGCACCGCCTACCATTTTGGTTTGTGCATTTGCTTTGGGCGCAATTGCAATAGCTACTAATGCAAGGGCCGCGATAATTATTTTTTTCATTTTGTTTAATAATGTGATTTGATAGGAGATACGGCGAATTGGAAATCACGGATTTATAAAAACCAATATTTGCAGGGTAGAAAAGATGCTAAGAAACTAGTTTGTTTCCCAATGGTCTGATGTTTAATGTATTACAGTTTTTCTAAATGATGGATATACAACCAGGCTGTTTAAAAAAATAATTCAGATGCGATGTGATCTGCATACAATTTGCCTGTTTGGGTAAGATAAATAGTGTCCTCTTTTTGAATTATCCAACCTTTATCAAAAAATTGCTCCGCTTCCTTGAGCAATGGAACGGCAGCTCCGGCGGCTATTAAATTCAACTTGTTCAGGTCAAGGCCCCACATGGTGCGTAGGGAGGTCATAATATATTCGTTTAACCGGTTGGTTTCTGTTAGCAATTCCGTTTCGACGGGTATTTTATTTGCATCCAAAGCCTGGATGTACTTGGCATTGTTCGCTATATTCCATTGTCGTGTTTCACCATTATAAGAGTGTGCCGATGGGCCAATGCCAAGGTATTTTACGCCTTTCCAGTAATTGGAATTGTGCCTGGAATAATGCCCTGGTTTGGAAAAATTTGATATTTCGTAATGTTCAAAGCCATGAGATTGCATTTCGTCCATCAACACAATAAATTGTTCGGAACTTTGCTGATCATCCATACCAGCCTGTTTTTTATTTTTGATGAATGAGGCAAGGGCAGTTCTGGGTTCAACTGTCATAGAATAAGATGAAACGTGGGGTACATCCAGTTCGAAAACCTTTTTTAAATTATGTTTCCACTTCTGATCGCTCAATAGCGGGTACCCGTAAATAAGATCGACCGTTATGTTTTCAAACCCGGTGTCCTGTGCCCGTTTTACCGATGCTTCAGCCGTATCACTCCGGTGAACACGGTTCATCCAGGTCAGGTCGTCATCAAAAAAAGATTGTATGCCTATACTTAAACGGTTAACAGCTGTTTTTTTCAATGACTCTAATTTAGCTTTATCTAAGTCGTCGGGATTGGCCTCGAGGGTTATTTCGGCATTTGCGGAAACTGTATGCAAATCGGTTATGTTGCCGATAATTAAATTTATTTCATCCTCGTTTAACAAAGACGGCGTCCCTCCGCCGAAATATATCGTTTCGACGGTCTCATTATCGAGATAGCTTTTTTGCAGTTTAATTTCTTTTAGTATGGCTTGTAACAGTTCGTCCTTATATTTTAAAGAGGTACTGAAATGAAAATCGCAATAATAACATGCCTGTTTGCAAAAAGGAATATGAATGTAGATGCCGGCCATGCGGCAAAGGTAAACTCAATTACGGGTTTCTTCAGATTTATGTTTATGAAGATTATGCAGATACTTGGGCAAGGATTAGCCAAACCAATAAAGATTATTTCAAAAACCGGCCCAGGTACTCGTATATGGCCGATTCATCATGCCGGTCTGCAATGAGCCCGATGTACCCATCCGGACGGATCACAAAAAAGCCCTGCGAGTTCCCGAATGCTGCGGCGCTGTCTTTGTCAGTCATTAACCACGCTTTTACAATCCCGTCAAATTTTCCGTTAATCCGATCGATCGCCGCCTTATTTACGCCAAAAGCAAGCACCGTGAAATGGGTGCCTCTATAAAGATCAGATAACCAGGAGCCATCAAGGAGATGTGCGTCTGGTGCCCGGTCGCCCGGCTGAAGGAGGCTGGTTGTATCGGTTCTTCCCCCGCTAAGCGAACTATAGCGGTAATTCAAATTTAACTGAGTGGTGTCCTTTGTGCCTAAATTCTCCAGGGTGCCCTTGCCCTTGCTGACATTATCCAATACTGTTCTATGTCTTTCTGAGCTTATATTCAGTGTCCAGGCGGCTATTGGCAAACGTTCTTCTTCATAAGTATCCAGCAGCGTATCGCCAGCAGTACCCGCTAACACCGCGGCCATTTTCCAGCCCAGGTTGTAGGCATCCTGGATGCCGGTGTTCATTCCCAATCCGCCTGCGATAGAGTGTACATGCGCAGCATCACCGGCTATAAAGGCCCGATCAACACGGTATTTGTCTGCCATACGTACGTTGACGCGGTAAACCGATTTCCAGGTCGCATTTTTTAAAATAACATCCGGCATATTCGCCACTTCCTGAAAAAGACGGTTGAATGTTTCAAGGGTTGGTTCAGGAATATTGCCGTCAGGGTCGGGTATCGCAATAGCCTGCAATTGCCAGCTATTGGTGCAACCAAAAGGGCAAAGCGCCATGCCGAAACCATATTTTGGGTGTGACCACATATGCCAGGCATCAGGCACAAGACCCTCTACTTCCACATCTCCGATAAGCGCCCTTTCATCCTCGCGTGTTTCGCCTTCAAATTGGATAGTTAATGCCTTCCGTACGGTGCTTTTGCCGCCATCACAGCCAACCAGGTAGTCACAGTTAATGGATACTAAATTATCTTTTTGGCGTAACGTGGCCATTACTGAGTTGTCGTTTTGAATTAGGTCTATCAGTTCTGTACCCAACTCCACGGTAATATCATATTCAGCAAGTTTTTTACGCAAGATTTCTTCGATCTTCCATTGGGGGATCATCAGCCCCTTAAAATAACGTGTGTCTTCTCGTGGGAATATTTCCCGTTGCGCATCGCCGATTAGTTGATTACCATTGAACCTTCGGAAAACAACTTCGGTGCTCCCCGAAGCGATAACTGTTTCGGCAATACCCATATCGTTAAATACCTCCATGCTCCGCGGTTGAAGCCCCTTCGCCCTTGAACCGATAGGGTAAACCGGCGAGCGATCAATGATCCTGAGCTTAATGTTTCGCCTCGCCAATTCACAGGCCAGTGTAAGGCCGGTAGGGCCGGCGCCAATTATGAGTACTTGAATAGTCTCCATTATAACAAAATTATCTTTTTCGCTCAATTTTTCGCTATTATATGTGGCAAGGTATCAGTTAGCTCACGAGCCCTTTATACGGTTTATTCCTAAGCATCACCCAGGTCCTGTCGTATGATACCGCGTAATGTAATATTACTATCACAGCCATCGCTATACTCAATTGGGCATGTCCTAAATCATACAGGGCCCAAACTGCAAAGCCAAATAACCCAAATTCCAATAGTAATCGTAACATACCCGGTATTTCAACAGGTGCCGGTTTTGGATCATTTTGTATTCTAAATACACCCCATAAAACAGCTGCTGCTACAGGCAGCGATAAGGTAGCGATATATTTTACCCAGTGCTCACTAAAATGCCATCCCCAAAAGCCGAGCGATATGAGCATAGCAATTTCGAGTAAAAAACGTACCCCCAAATTTATCGGATTCTTATTCATGTGTTTTATTAGCTAATTTTTAACATTAAAATTATTTTTTTTATTTAAAGGCAACTTATTTGCTATTTCATCAGTACTCAAAATGAGATAATTCCCCATTTGACAACACTACAAAAGAAAGGAGGCCAATGAGTTATAACAAAGAAGAATCAATAAATAAAAGCATTTTCTAAAAACGATTTGTGTACCTAAATTATTAATAATTATGAAAAATATGATAAATATCAAAACCATGCTTACAGGGGTACTGATAGCGACCTGTTTTTTTTCATGTAAGAAAGACCTTTCAACCACAAGTGGAAATCCAGTCGGTGGTAATATTAGCAACAGTAATAATAATGCCTTTAGTAGTACGTCCGTTTTCAGCCAGGTAAACATTGTGGCCGACACTATGGGGTTCGGTGCGTGGGTAATTGATCCTAATCTTGGTAATGCGTGGGGCATAGCAGCACCACCAAATGGCCCCATATGGATCTCAGACAATCACACCGGCGTTAGCACTATATACAACAGGGCAAATGGAGCAACCTTAAGGCCACCGGTTACTATTCCTGCTGCTATGTCAGGGGAAACAGGAGCGCCTACCGGGGTTTTATTCAACAGCACGACCGATTTTGGAGGAAACAAATTCATATTTGCAGGCGAAGACGGGATAATTGCCGCCTGGAGTGGTGGTAACGTAGCTATGAAAGTTGCCGACCGGTCTCAATTTAATGCGGTATATAAAGGCATTGCAATGGCTAATGATGGCAGGGCCAATTTCCTTTACCTTGCTAATTTTAAGGGTGGAAAAGTTGACGTTTTTAACCGGGAATTTAAATATGTTACAACCAAGCCGTTTTGGGACCCTACTATCCCGGCAGGTTTTGCTCCGTTCAATATTGTAAATATAGGAGGGCAGCTATATGTTACCTATGCCAAACAAAAAGGACCCGACAATGAGGACGATGAGGCTGGCATTGGCAATGGATATGTGGATATATTTAATCCTGACGGTACGTTTGTAAAACGCTTCGTATCCAAAGGCGAGCTTAACTCTCCGTGGGGAGTTGCACTTGCGCCTGCGGGATTTGCGGCCACCGTACAAACTATTCTTGTTGGCAATTTTGGAAGCGGGCGAATTAACATATACGATATGATGGGTAACTATATGGGCCAATTAAAAAGCCATGGAAAGAGTATAACTATCTGGGGGCTTTGGGCCATTGATTTCCTTAAGAACAATGTACCGGGAGGAAACGCTACCGATCCGTTATATTTCACTGCGGGGCCTGATGAAGAATCACATGGTGTTTTTGGATACCTGCAACTGCAATAAATAAAGCCTTAAATTATATCAAGCCCTTGTTGATACCAATCAACAGGGGCTTTTTGCGTTAATCATGCTCACCCCGTATAAATCAAAGAACACCGGATTGTATGATAAATATCTTAGTTGGCAATAAAAATGGTGCATAGCAACTCTTACGCCGGCAAATCGTACAACAGCAATTAGATTATGGACCGCGGAATTTAATATTGATTTGGTACGGAAATAGATAAAATCTTCAGGGAGAGGTGAATTTTGCACCTCTTTTGAAACATTCAGGATGTAACAATATATATATAAAATCACCATTCAACATAATGAAAAAATCGATTAATAAAGTAATTTTGTAACATTATAAAAATGCGCTTTACCCTTTTTTTTATACTATTGATGTCATTCTGTTGCGGTGCGGCTTATGCTCAGCATGATTCGCTTACCGGCAAGGAGAGTGATAGTTTAAGCCCAGGCAATACACAGCCAATTGATATAGCGATGATTGATTCCGCCACATTGGCTAAGCGCAGTCAGTTTGTGGCTGATTCCATCACCAGGTTTTACTTTTTTCCTGATTCAATGCGCGAAAACCAGTTATTAAGTAAGCTGTGGACAAATAAAATACCCGGGATATATTTCAATAGCGCTTTAGAATCGGAAAATACCGGTCAAAGCGGACAAGTACGCAAATTGCGCGACCTGTGGCTGATTTTGGCAATATGTGGCCTGCTAATATATGCCGCAATGTTAAACCTTTTGTTGGGTAAGGATATTAAAATTGTTATACAATCATTTTATTATAAGCAGGCGCTTTCACAACCCAACAAGGAGGGTGGTCCAATCAATTTTTGGGCTTTTATTGGCTTGTTTTTGTTATTCAGTTTAACATTTGGCCTCGTTTTGTGCCAGCTTTCCGGATATTATAATCTTTATTACGGGGTAAGCGACTTCCAGCTTTTTATTTTACTTTCGTTTGTAATCGGATTATTATTTGCGCTTAAATTCCTGGTATTAAAATTTATTGGTTTTGTTTTTGATATGAACCGGATGGTTAGTGAATACATAACAATATTAAATCTGACATATTTTAATATTGCTTTTGTTTTATTATGTGTATCAATATGCTTTAGTTTACTTGCCGAACACTATATTCCTTATTTATTAATTTCTACATTGGCGTTAATAGCCATAATATTTGCGTGGCAATACTTGCGAAACAGTGTAAGTATAGTTTCCAATTTTCGATTTCATAAATTTTATTTATTTATCTATCTTTGTGCCCTTGAAATTTGTCCTATTTTAATTTTAATCAAGGCACTTAATATTAATTTTTAGGCAGTTACACGATTTGAATTTGGAAGAGAGAAAGAAAAAGGTTAAGAGCATATTAGTTACCTTGCCCAAACCTGAAAATGATAAAAACCCCTACACGGAGCTTGCTAAAAAGCTCAATTTGAAAATTGATTTCAGATCATTTATTCATGTGGAAGGTGTGCCCGCTAAAGATTTCCGTAAAGAGAAAATTAATCTGGCTGATTTTAGCGCTGTGATTTTCACAAGCCGTAATTCTGCTGACCATTTTTTTAGGATATGCGATGAAATGCGTTTCGAGGTGCCGATAGAAATGAAGTATTTCTGCCTATCTGAAACTATTGCCCTTTATCTTCAAAAATATATCCAATACAGGAAAAGGAAGATATTTTTCGGTAAACAAACAGCGTCTGACCTTGCTGAGGTGTTAAAAAAGCATGCCGGAGAGAAATTTCTTTATCCATGCTCAGACGTAGCCGCTGAGGAAACTCAAAAATTCTTACTGGAGAATGGTTACAATTTTACGCCCGCTGTACTTTTCCGTACCGTTTGCAGTGACCTATCAGACCTTGCTGAAGTTTTTTACGATGTAATCGCTTTTTTTAGTCCTTCCAGCATCCAATCCTTGTATAAAAACTTCCCGGATTTTAAACAAAACAACACCCGAATTGCTGCCTTTGGCGCTACAACTCACAAAGCCGTGCTCGAAGCCGGTTTAATTTTAGACATCCCTGCCCCGACCCCCGCGGCGCCATCAATGACTATGGCGATAGAACACTATGTGAAACAGGTTAACAAATAATAGTATTTATTATTTAATTATTTTTTGCAACTTTTTACCCGTCTTCGCCGTAAAAATCCAAACAAAACAACAGATTTTAGACAAGCGACAAACTAAAATTGTGCATTTGTAGTTATATGTTTACCTTAATAATATAAAAAAGTTACTTTTGACTATAAAAATTGTTTTTTGTATTAAATGTGTTAAATTTAATATATTCGGATTGTTACACTGAGTTGATTTTTACCTAACTGAATTTTGAATTAAAGATGAAACAGATATACTTTTTAATGGCAGTTTTAACTGTTGGAATTTTAAGCGGCTGTAGTAAAGGCGGCGACAGAGGTGAAGTGACGGGAGTACCGGCACGAGCGTTCAGGGCTGAAGTCCCTCTTGGGATGGTTTACGTTCCGGGCGGTTCATTCCTTATGGGTCAAACCGATCAGGATGTTACATTCTCTCAAATTTCCCAAACCAAACAAGTTACCATCCCTTCATTTTTCATGGATCAAACAGAAATTACAAATAGCCAATATAAGCAATTTGTAAACTGGGTACGGGATTCAATCGCAATTACATCTTTTATAAATGATCCCAAATATTACCTGAACCCGCCGAAAGGATCGGCAAATGCAAATGGCAAAAAATTCATTAACTGGGCATATGTTAAAAAATATCCGGTTATGAGTCCTAAGAAAGGCGCAGCATCAGCTGCTGCCACTGCAAAACTGCAGGGCATGTACTATCAGGGCGACGACCGTATATTTGACCGCAACGAACTTGATGTGCGTTTGTTAAAATATAACTATGCCCTTTTGTTATTGCGCACTGCTTCAGACTATAAAAACGATAAAACAAAGAAACGCTCGGATTTCATTTTCCGCGACACTGTACCGGTTTATCCTGATACATTGGTTTGGCTGAGTGATTTCTCATATGCTGCCAATGAACCTATGGTTCAAAGTTATTTCTCGCACCCGGCTTTCCGTAACTACCCTGTAGTAGGTGTAACCTGGCGCCAGGCACGTGCATTTAATGTATGGCGCGGCCGTTATAACGATGCTTACAAAGATTCAAGACATTTGGCTCACCGTAACCCATACTCATTGCCAACAGAAGCAGAATTTGAATATGCTGCACGCGGTGGCAGGATAGGTACTGATTACCCATGGGGCGGCCCTTATATTAAAAATGCTAAAGGATGCTTGCTTGCAAACTTTAAACCCGGCAGAGGTAACTATACCGATGACGGAGGAGCATACACCGTGAACGTAAAATCATATTTCCCTAATGACTATGGTTTATACAACATGGCAGGCAACGTAGCCGAATGGACCTCGTCAGCATTTGACGAATCGGCTTCAACGTTTGTTCATGACATGGCGCCTTCATTTGATTATGATGCTAAACCGAACGACCCACCTGTGCTGAAACGTAAAGTGGTGCGCGGCGGATCATGGAAAGATGTAGGCTATTTTCTTCAAAACTCAACACGTACTTACGAGTACCAGGATACCGCTAAATCATACATCGGCTTCAGATGCGTAACACACTACCTCGGCCGCGATATTAAAGATAAACGATAAACACACGTCTTAAACAATTCACAAATTATAAATCAATCTTATTAATTATTATGAGTACTACTGGGAAAACAAAACCATACGGAATTAGCAATATTGTATCATGGGGTGCAACCGTGGTAATTGTTGGTTTGATGTTTAAAATATTACACTGGCCCGGCGCCACATACTTTATTGCTGGAGGATTATCAACAGAAGCCGTATTATTCTTCATATTGGGATTTCAACGAGAAGCTATAGAAATTGACTGGTCACGTGCTTATCCTGAACTGAGTGACGATTATACAGGCGATGTAAAATCATCCAAAAAAGGTGGCGACAGCTTCTCAAATACTGCTGCGTTAGATAAGATGCTGGCAGATGCTAAGATTGGTCCTGAATTAATAGGCAGTCTTGCTACAGGATTAAGCACTTTTGGCGATAAGGTTGCTTCGATATCACGTGTAACCGATGCAGGTGACGCAACGATGGCTTATACAAACAAAATTAAAGAAGCTACTGCCAGCTACGATAGCATGAGCGCTGCATTTGATAAAGCCTCATTAAATTTATCTGAAATTGCAAGTACAGGCCTCGATTCAAAATCATACCATGAGCAGATAAACAAAATGGCTAAAAATCTTTCAGCTTTAAATGCTGTGTATGAACTTGAACTGCAGGATTCAAGCAATCACTTAAAATCAATGAACAAGTTTTATACTGAAATGTCAAACACTATCCAAAGCTTTAACGACGCCGCAGGCGATTCAGTACAGTTTAAGACTGAGGTTGCGCGTTTGGCCAAAAATATGTCAACATTGAACGGAATATACGGGAATATGCTTTCAGCAATGAACCAGCCACGTGTTAATTAAGTAATATCTATAGTTTAATTAAAAACAATTAACATTAAATAACATGGCTGGAGGTAAAGAAACCCCAAGACAGAAAATGATGGGCATCCTGTACCTGGTACTATTGGGCTTAGTAGCCCTGAGTGTACCGGATAGTTTGATGGATGCCTTCAAAAATATACGAGTAAGCTTGGACGCGTCAACTGGAAACGTTGATAAAGGTATACAAAATACATATACAGCTTTTGAAGCAACAAAGCTTAAAGAGCAGACTGAAAGGGCCAAGCCATTTTATGACAGAGCCAAAAAGGCAAGTAAAATCGCTACGGACTTGAACAATTATATTATTTCTGTAAAGGATGAATTAATAAAAGCAGGTGGGGGAATTAACCCAAGTACTGGTGACGTTGATAAAAGGGAAGGCCTTGACGTATCGCCACATGTCATGATTGATGGGAAGAAAGGTGAAGAACTACGCGATAAAATTCAGAAAACGCGCGAACAGTTAATTGCCTTATTAGATCCTAAAGATAGAGCAGGCGTTAATTTTTCGCTGAACGTGGACCCTCCGGTTCAAAAAGTAGGCCCCAAAAAGACCTGGGAGGAAGCCTACTTTGGCGAAGGTATTCCGTTAGGCGCATCTTTAACAACAATGTCGAAAATACAAGCTGATACTAAGAATGCTGAAAACGAAGTTGTAAAAAAGATATTAGGTAAAGTGGATCAGGCACAAGTAAATCTCGACCAGTTTGCTGCTGTGGCAGTAGCGCCGACAAGCTATGTATTGGTTGGCCAGCCTTATACTGCACAAGTGTTTTTGACAGCGTACGACTCGAAAATGAAACCTGATATTACTGTTGACGGTGCAAAAATACCAGCCGCGGACGGCAAAGGTGTTTACAACGGAAGTACAGGCAGCGAGGGCATGCATACCTGGATTGGTAAGATAAAGGTAAAACAAACTGATGGAACCTTTAAGGAATATACCACTCCGCCACAGCAGTACCAGGTTGCAAGACCATCTGCTGTTGTATCGCCTGATAAAATGAATGTACTGTATATAGGTGTGCCTAACCCGGTTTCGGTTTCGGCACCTGGTATAGCAAAAGAAAAATTAAGGGTTAGTATAAGCAGCGGTAGCCTTAGTGGTGGGGCCGGCCATTATACTGCGACTGTAAACAATTTAGGTGAAGCAACCGTTACTGTTTCGGGTGAGATTGCGCCAGGTAAGGTGGCCACTTTAGGAAGTACTATGTTCCGTGTAAAACGTATCCCCGATCCAAAACCGCAGTTTGCGGGTAAAAGTGGTGGCAGCACAGGTGCAGCCAACTTAAGAGCACAGGACAGGGTATTTGCGAAACTTGACAACTTCGATTTCGATGCCAAGTTTAATGTAACCCGTTTTACTTTGCTTGTTGTTAAACCACGGCAGGATGCAATTACCATGACAGCCACAGGTAGCGAATTAACACCTGCGATGCATACTATAATGAATACCATAACTCCGGGTACAACAATTGTTTTTAAAGATATAATTGCTGTAGGCCCCGATGGATCACAACGCGGGCTGGACGGAATAATATTTAATGCTAATTAAACGTATTAAGCGTATCATGAAAAGGAAAATTTTAGTTATTGTATTGTGTTTAGCTTGCGTGGCATCCTATGCACAAAAAGGTAAAAAGAAGACTGCAAAAAAGAAACCGGCTGCTACACAGCAAACGGCTACCAAAAGTGCAGCTCCCGGCACGCAGCCCGGCATTGACACTACCAGAAAGGTAGCGACAGCCCCTGCCGTACCTGCAAAGCCTTTTGACAGGCCATTGGATGGATATTACAAGAAAAACAATATTTTAAGCGCTAAAGTTACGCCTTACCCATACCTGCGCGAATCGGATGTTGTATTTTCAAAACGTGTATGGCGCGAGATTGATGTAAGGGAAAAAATGAACCTTTACCTTGCTTCGCCAAAACAGCGCTTGATCGAAATTTTGATGAAAGGTATAGCCGACGGCGAGTTAACGGCCTTTGATCCGACACCTACCCCGCTTGATCCGGACGGTGATGGATTTTCGAAACCATTATCTCCCGAAGCTGCAAAGGCAAGAATGGCTGATAGCACTATAGTTGATAAAATTGATAAAGACGGAAATAAAATAGGTTCTATTTTAAAAGCCGGTGAATTTAACCCTGATAGTGTTGTTAAATTCAGGATAAAAGAAGACTGGATATTTGATAAACAAAGGTCAATTTTTGAACCCCGCATTATTGGCATAGCGCCAATGATGAAACCTAAAGCCGGTGGTTTGGATCTGGATTATCAGCCTGCTTTCTGGATTTATTTCCCTGATGCACGACCATTGCTGGCAGTAAAAGAAGTATCAAGTAAGGATAACGATAACACCGGTTTAAGCTTTGACGACGTATTTATGAAGAGGATATTTACAAGTTATGTCGTAAAAGAATCCAACGAAAAAGACGAACGTATAAAAGACTACGCCAAGGGCATTGATAAGCTCTACGAGTCGGAACGCGTGAAAAAGACGTTAATGGATTGGGAACTCAACTTGTGGCAGTATTAGAAGATGCCTGAGATCAGAGGTCTGAAGCTTAGATAACATAATAAAATGAAAAAGTCCTTACGATATGTAGGGACTTTTTCATTTTAAAGATAGAAATCTCTAACTTCCGATCTTTGACTTCAGACCACCGACCTCCGATTCTCCAAAATAAGCAGTAATAGCTTTGGCCTGTTTGGTATTCACCACTTCCAACAACTCTTCGGGCTTTGCCGCGCGTATTTTTTTAACCGACTTAAAATACTTCAACAGTTTTTCAGCTGTGGTTTTACCTATGCCTTCAATCAGTTCCAGCTCGGTAACTAAAGTCCCCTTGTCGCGTTTTTTACGATGAAAGGTAATACCAAAGCGATGTGCTTCATCCCGCAGCTGCTGTATCACTTTTAGTGTCTCCGATTTTTTATCGAGGTATAGCGGATACTGATCGCCGGGATAGTACAATTCTTCCAGGCGCTTGGCAATGCCAATCACCGTAACTTGTTTATCAATACCTAATAACTTAAGGCTTTTTAATGCTGAGGAAAGCTGTCCCTTGCCGCCGTCAATGACGATTAGTTGAGGCAGGTCTGTTCCTTCGTCGAGCGTCCGCCGGTAACGCCTCAGAACAGCCTCTTCCATAGTTGCGAAATCATCAGGCCCTTCAACCGTTTTTACGTTAAAGTGCCGGTAATCCTTTTTAGATGGTTTGCCATCCTTAAATACTACGATTGCCGAAACCGGGTATTTGCCCTGGAAGTTGGAGTTATCAAAACACTCAATATGGCGCGGAAGCTGGTTCATCCGCAAATCCTTCATCATTTGGCTGAGCAACCGTTCTGTTTTTATTTCCGGGTTTAATTTTTCGTACTGATCTATCTTTTCCTTTCTAAAGAACATTACATTTTTTTGCGACAACTCCAGCAACTTCTTTTTTTCGCCCAGCTTTGGAACCGTAAATTTTATAGAAGCATCGTCAATATCAATACTAAAAGGAACAATTACCTCCTTTGAATGACTTTCATAGCGGCTTTTGAATTCTATTATCGCAAGCGTTAACAATTCGTCATCGCTTTCATCCAGGCGTTTTTTTAGTTCGATGGTTTGTGTTTGTATCACAGTACCGTTCATCACCTTTAAATAGTTTACAAAAGCATATTTCTCATCAGATGCAATGCTGAAAACATCAACATCAGTTATGGATGAGTTAACTATTGTTGATTTGCTCTGGTAATTCTCCAGCAATTCGAACTTTCTTTTTAAGCGGTGAGCATACTCATAATTTAAGTCGGCCACGGCCCGTTCCATATCCGCCTTGAGGTTGCGAAGTACCGCGCCAATTTTCCCACTTAAAATATCTGTTATCTCGCTGATGCTGTTATTATAATCATCTTCGGTCTGGTAATTTTGACACGGCCCTTTGCAATTACCCAACTGATATTCAAGGCAAACCTTAAACTTGCCCTTATCAATATTTTGCCTCGTAAGCGGCAAATTGCATGTTCGCAGCGGATAGGTTTCTTTAATAAGTCCTAGTATATTGTGCATCATGCTAACCGATGCATATGGCCCAAGGTACTTTGAACCATCTCTGATTATGCGCCTCGTCCAAAAGATGCGTGGAAAGTTTTCGTTTTTAATGATGATCCAGGGATAGGTTTTATCATCCTTCAGCATTACGTTGTACCGCGGCTGATGTTTCTTTATCAGGCTGTTTTCCAGCAGCCAGGCATCAACTTCGGTATCAACAATTGTGAAAGTGATCTTCCGGATCTTGGAAACCAACACCCTTGTTTTGGCATTTACATTGGCGTCCTTATTAAAATAGGTAGTGACACGATTACGAAGGTCCTTCGCTTTGCCAATATAAATCAATTCTTCCCCATCATCCCAAAACTGGTAAACCCCGGGATTACGCGGTATGTTTTTTAATGCGGCCTTATAGTCGAAGACATTGCTCATTGGTTCACTTGTTCATTGGTTCATTGGTCTGGCTTGTTGTTGCCGGGTTTACCGATAAACTTTAGGTATGCATTCAGTTTAAGATGAATGGTTTGCAACTTTTCAAATAATGTATCGAACTGATCCTCATTTAAAAGGTTTCTCGCTTTTGACTTTTTTAACCAGCCTTTGGTTTAAATAATTGATCCCCGGCTGAAATAGCAGAAGTTTCTATTTTCCTTATAATGATACCTGCCGTATCCTTCGGCTATATTAGCTCCAAATAGAATCAGCGGATCTAACTATTTGTTTACCAACGGTGTCTTTGGCAAAATAATCCCATTCATGTACGATAAACCAAATTTCGTTGCCAAAGCTTTCAGCTAATTGATAAACTTCTAAATCGTCAAGACTATGATAACTCATTTAAAATATATAATTAGCAATAACCGATATGCACCAATGAACTAATGAACCAGTGCACCAATGAACAAAATCAGAACCCCAGCTTCTTATCCACCTCACCGGTTCCCTGTTGCTGTTGTTTGTATTGGTCACAATCAAGGGTAATGCTAACCCCCGATTTAGGCTGATCAAAATCAACATTCCTTTTTATACCCAATGATGAGTTAGCATATACTTTTTTCATGTACAGTGCAAAAATTGGCAGGGCCGAATTAGCGCCTTCCCCAAGCCTGGTCGAGCGGAAATGAATATCGCGATCTTCGCAGCCTGTCCAAAGGCCGGTAACTAATTGTGGTGTTATGCCGATAAACCAACCGTCGGAATTGTCCTGTGTGGTACCTGTTTTACCTCCGATGGGATTTTCGAATCCATACCTGGTTCTTAACCTTGTTCCTGTGCCATCTTCAATTACCCCTTTGAGCATGTAGGTCATAACATAGGCACTTTGGGCGTCCATAGCCTGTACTATTTTAGGGGTGTGGGTATAAATTACGTTCCCGTTTTTGTCCTCAATCCGTAAAATATAGGTAGGCTCGGTCCACGTACCATGATTGGCAAATACAGAGTATGCGCCAGTCATATCAAACACCGACGCGTTAAATACGCCCAGGCAAATTGACGGATAAGCCGGCACATTAGTGGTTATCCCCATTTTTTTAATTAACTCTACTACCGGTAACGGCTTAACTTCATTCATTACATAGGCTGTTACCCAGTTTTGGGAATGTGCTAAAGCTGTTCTCAATGTAATAGCTCCTGGTAAAGTTTCTAAAGGTGATGAACCCGGTGTCCAATCTGATGAGCCATATCCCTTAATGGTTACAGGCACATTGTCTACCTCCATACACGGCGAAAACCCGTTTTCGATAGCTACCGCATAAGTAAATGGCTTAGCTGTTGAACCTACTTGCCGGTTGCCTAGCTTTACCTGGTCGTATTTAAAATGTTCAAAATTGGTTCCGCCTACCCATGCCTTAATGTAGCCGGTTGTGGGATCCATACTCATTAATGAGTTACGGAGCATCATTTTACTATATACGATTGAGTCGATGGGTTTCATAACCGTGTCTATATTGCCTCTCCAGGTGAAAAGCTCCAGGCTATCAGGCGTGTTGAAATTCTTACGGATTTCATCTTCAGACTTACCTTGTAGTTGTAATTGTTTACAGCGGTCGGAGCGAAACATGCCCTCGTCGAGCAGTAGTTTAAAATTCTTAATGGTTTTCCAGCGGCTGACGCCTTTCCATTGATCATTGAACTGCGTTTGCAATATGCGCATATACTCGCGCTGCGACTCCTCGGCATATTGCTGCATGGTTGCATCAATGGTTGTATATATTTTTAATCCGTCGCGGTCGAGGTCATAAGGTGTCCCGTTAGATTGAGTTATGTTCTGGTCCTTAAATATCCTTTGAATGTCTTGTTTTAATACAGCCCTGAAATATGGAGCAAGGCCTTCGTTGTGATTCATCGGACTAAAATTCAGCCCTAACGGCTTTCTTTTAAATTCCTCCAATTGGCCGTCACTAAGATAGCCTTGTTTTGTCATAAGCGACAATATGAGGTTTCGGCGCTTTAACGCCCTATCTGGATGTCTTATAGGCGAATAGACCCCCGGCCCCTTAACCATGCCAACCAATAATGCTGCCTGGTCGGGTGTAAGTTTATCGGGCGTAACATTAAAATATGTATGGGCTGCAGATTTGATTCCAAAAGTATTATAAGCGCCAAAGTCCACTGTGTTTAAGTACATGGTCACTATTTCCTGTTTTGTATAGCGGCGTTCCAATTCTACAGCAATTATCCATTCTTTTAATTTCTGAGTAAGACGTACGAGTGCGTTACTGGCCTTTAGCCCGGAAAATAGATTTTTTGCGAGCTGTTGGGTTATAGTACTTCCTCCCTGCTTTTTGCTAATGAGGTTGAGCACCAGGATGGTAAACGAACGCCTGAAGTCGATACCCGAATGGTCGTAAAAGCGATTATCTTCAGTCGCTATCAATGCATTCACCACGTTTGGAGATAATTGAGAGAAATTTACGCTGGAACGGTTTTGAATGTAATATGTGCCCAGGACTACCTTGTCTGATGAAATTACCTCAGAGGCCTGGTTGCTTTTTGGATTTTCAAGGTCCCTGAATGATGGGAGCGGTCCAAATAAGCCCAAATAGGTTACAAACAGCAATAAAATAAAAAACACAAAACAGCCGATAACCGTTCTCCATAAATACCAATTGTATCTTTTTATATCTTCTTTTGCGAGTTTAATAATCATGCTCAATAGTTTTTTTGGTAATAGTCAATATAGCTATCCAATAGCTTTTTGTCTGCTAATTTATTTAGATTTTCCTGTGTTATTATAAAAAAACTGTACTTATCACTCGGCACCTTCATAATTTCAGGAAGCAGCGGCACAATTGCGCCTGCATATTTTTTAACTCCTTCAAGCGTTAAAAACCGGCCTACATATATTAGCTGGTTATCATCGCCAACAGGCAGAAGCTGATGTTTAATGCCCCTGCCGGCATAGTTGGCCCGGTTAAACTGCCCAATTCCAAAACGCGACGACGATAAATTAGTTGTACCCGTACTTACATTTACCACAAAATAATAATTCGTACTGTCGCGCATCGAAAACAGGGCATTAGGTTCACCAGCGGCTGCCGGCGTTGGTTTCAAATTATTTACCACCTGCCCGGGTTGTGCCGGCACTTCCTGCTGCTTTTTATCCTCTGGTTTTACGCCCGGTTTTGCGGCGATGGCCTCGGCCTTAACTTCACGCCTGAATTCCGTTTGTTCTTTCAACGAAGGTATCAACGTAAAAGGTACTTCTTGCGGATCATTATCAGTAAATACAACTTTTCTTGTAAGCATAGCAGCTTGGTTGGCCTTAATAAAATCGAGGTGCTGCTTAATTAAGGGAGTTACCAACCTGTCGTCGGGGAATTTTTTTAAAATTTGCTGTAAACTGTCCTGAAAAGGGCCAACCTTTTCAAAATGCCCTGCAGCGATTGCCTGAAGGTAATATAATTGTGCAGAATATTTATTATTCGGGTACTGTGTTAATAATTCCGGCACGCAAGTAATCACATCCTTATATTGTCCGTGTGCAAAAAGATCAAATACCTGGTCATAAGCTTTTATAAACTCAACTTCTCTTTCGTCTAATTTTTTTGCAAAATCCGGATCGGAAATTACTTTGGCGAAAGCTGTTTCAGCATAATTCTTTAACAGGATATTTTTATAGTAGTTGGATTTTTCGGGATTTGATTCACTGTAAAGCCTGTATAAGTTATAATAAACCGCAGGCTTATTCGGATCATCAGGAAAACGTTTTAAGATAAATTCATAGGTAACGATGGCTTCCGGCTTGTCGTCTAAAATGTCCCGGTAAAAATTAGCGATATCTATATACGCATTATAAACGCGAAGATTGGATTGGGCAAGCTTTTCGGAGGTTAGTGGAAGTCCCTGCAATAGCTCCTGCCGGTAACCTCCGGCGGTGACCTTGCCCTTATTGTTTTGCGATTGGCCCGGTGGTGCATCAGGATCGCCGCTTAGCAGTGCCACAGGCAAAGTGCCGGTTAAATCATTACCTGAACGGCTGCTGCGCCGCCAGTTATCTTCAAGTTTGCGGTTGCCCCATTTGCGCTTAAAATCGGAAAATCCCTGGCTTACGGCGTTGGTGTTATAAAAATAAAATGAGCTTGTACCAGAGCTTCTGGACTGTTGCCCCGGCCCAACATTACTGCCAACGCTGCTATTGGATGTCGCGGCGCCCGCGTTTGCTGTTGCGATGGCTTGTTGCTGTAAAGTGTGGTCGCTAACCATTTTGTCAATCACCGTGGCACGGGTTTTTTCATCCATCTTTGCCAGCGCCTGCAAAGTATCCTCGCGTGAGATGACAAGCAGTCGGTCGGCCAGGATTTGCAGGTTGGTGCCTTTTTTTTGTATCGCCTGATAACCCGGATAATTTACCGGAAGGTTGGTTAAAGTACTGTCGTAGTACTTTTTCGCGGTTAAATAATCGGCTTTGTTTTTTAAATATATTTCAGCGAGGCGCAGGTACGATAACCCTTTTTGACTTTGATTTTTGGTGCTGTTTCGGATTGATAATTTATAGTATTTAACAGCGTTGTCGATGTCCTTAGCCGCCATATAAAGCTCGGCAACCTGGTAATATACCTGGTCAGTAAAGTCTTTATTATCGGGATCTTTTAACAAGGCCAATAATTTATCCATTTTACTCGTTTTAACCCCATTCTGAATATCTTCAATACGTATGCGGTTTAAACTGGCGTTAAAAGCCATTTCGAACGAAGCGTTACTTTTGGCAACTTTTCCGTAGTTTTTATAAGCTTCCCCTTGCTTTTGATTGAGTTCCTGTATCTGCGCCAGTATGAAAGTCCACCGTATTCGCTGAATTTCATTTTTGCAATATAGTACGGCTTGTTTAGCCATTTCTTCTCCTTCCGCATAATTCTGCAGGTCAATATCATATTGTAGTTTTGCGGCGTATATATCAGCGGGTGGCTTTTTCTTAGGGTTGATATTTTGAAAAGCCGTATCTAAAGTTAGTTTCGCCTGTGGAAACTCGTTTAAATTCAGTAATGCGCGTGCTTTCCACATCAAAGCATCCTGTGTAAGATCGGGTCTTTTTGGGAACGAGCGTGCAACGTAACCCAAAAACTCAACTGCATTAAAATAATTTGCTTCCAAATAGTTGGCCTTGCCCAAAACCAGGTAGGCATCGCCAAGGTAACGGCTTTGTTCTTTAATGTTTATAATGGTATAGGCTTTTGTTATTGCCAACTCCATATCTTTATCAGGCGTTGTGCTTTGCGTTGTGGTATCCTGGTAAACATTTAGTATTTCATTGTAGTTATCTACAAAAGAGGTGGCATAACTTTCCTGTTTTTGCCGCAGTATTTCTTTTGCGTTAAACAGGATATTATAATGGGCAGTAAGATTTTGCATAGTGCGGTTAAAGCCGCTTTGCTTTTCAAGAGAACATCCTGCAATGATAAATACCAAGGCAACCAGCAGGTAATTAGGGCGTTTTACTATAGGAAAATTAGAAAATCTCGTCAATTTAAACCGGGATATAAAGCATTGCTAATTTACTAACAATTATTCAATAGGATTAATAAATTTGTGAATGGACGAAAATGAGAAAAACGACAAGCCCCAAAATGATAGCCCCGGCAACAATTATATAAAGTTTTCGGGTGTTGGTTTTCAGATGATAGCAATAATAGGCGCATTTACTTACGCAGGTTATAAAATTGATCAGTCGGCGAACCACCAAACAAAATGGGTAACGGCGGTACTGGCGCTTATCGGTGTTTTTATATCTTTGTACGTCGTAATTAAATCATTAAAAGAATAAGAACTCACAAAACAATAAAAAATTGCCATTCCCCGCAATGACACTTAAGTTTATTAAACAGTCCTCTCATGAAAATATATCAGGCCATACTTTTTTTTCTTTGGTTCACCTTTATAATAGCTATTCCTCCTTACGCGCTTATTAACTATGGCCATACCGATTTAATAACACCTCAATTCTGGCTTATCTTTTTTTACTTGTCGGGGCTTACCATTTTAGTTGTTACTTCTATTTTAATAGTCCGTCAAATGTACCCTACAATGTTCTCCGAGGCTTTTTTGGGTGCAACGGTTGTTAAAATACTGGCTTGTCTCATTTTTACAGTGGTTTTTTTGGCGAAAAACAAGGTAGATAAGTACATTTTTGTGGCCGATTTTTTTTACGTATATTTCTTAAATACCGCCTTTGAAGTTTATATATTGTTACGTACCTTGCGCAACAAAAATTTAAGGTAGAAAACTTCATTTAGATGTACAGAAGCGCGATTTTGAAATCAAAAATTTTTAACATATTACTCATTTGTGCCTTTTTTTTAACGATAGGGGCATTTCCGACCAAAGTTTTTTCACAAGAAAACAAAGCAGAAGGTACCGAAAAGAAGTTTGATGCTGGGAAAACAGCAATGGAACATATCAGCGATAAGCACGAGTGGCATCTATTAGGCGAGAAGGTTTCTGTTCCCCTTCCGGTCATCTTATATACCGACAAAGGTCTTGAGCTTTTTTCATCGGCCAACTTAAAACCGGAAGGCGCCATTTATAAAGGAAAATACTATAGCTATACCCTCGAGAATGAAAAGATAAAGGTTGCAGATGAAGCAGGCAAGGTTGACGATGCCGCCACAAAAAAAGTATGGGATTTTTCCATTACCCAAAATGTGGCCGGAATGTGGGTCTCGGCTTTAGTTCTGCTCGTTATTTTTCTTACAGTGGCTTCGGCTTATAAAAAGCGTGGTAGCAACAAGGCTCCCAAAGGGTTACAGTCTTTTATGGAGCCTGTGATCCTGTTTATACGAGATGATGTGGCCAAGCCAAATATCGGTCTTAAATATGAACGTTTTGTACCACTGCTGCTTACAGTTTTCTTTTTCATTTTAATAAATAACCTCTTCGGGATGATCCCCTTTTTCCCGGGTGCTTATAACTTAACCGGTAATATCGCGGTAACCTTCACACTGGCGTTCATTATCTTCCTGGTAATTAACCTTAACGGCAATAAATACTACTGGAAGCATATTTTTTCGCCTAATCCATGGTGGCTGTTCCCTATTATGATTCCGGTGGAAGTTGTGGGCATATTTTCAAAGCCAATTGCGTTGATGATTCGTTTGTTTGCCAATATGCTGGCAGGCCATATCGTTATTATCAGCTTAATTTCGCTCATTTTTATATTTAACACATTGTGGATGGCGCCGGTTTCGGTTGGTTTTGCGTTATTCATTGATGTAATTGAGGTGCTGGTTGTTTTTTTGCAGGCTTATGTATTTACTATCCTGTCGGCCTTGTTTATCGGTATGGCCGTTGAAGAACACCATGAATCACACACAGAAATAATTTAATTATCTATATACACTTAAAATTAATAAACAATGAGTCCTTATGGTCCTATCGGTGCAGGTTTTGCTGCAATTGGTGCTGGTATCGGCATCGGCCAGATCGGTGGCAAAGCTGTAGAAGCTATTGCACGCCAACCTGAAGCCATCTCAAAAATTCAAACTAACATGATCATCGCTGCTGCCCTTGTTGAAGGTGTTGCACTGTTTGCCGTGGTAGTTGCCCTGCTGTAATAGCGGGGTAGAGAAAGAAAAACAGCCCGGAGCGATTGGCTCCGGGCTTGTTTAAATGTATAAAAAATAACACTTATTATAAGCATATATAATGGACTTAGTAACCCCCAATCCTGGCTTAATTTTTTGGACAGCGCTGACATTTTTGATACTGCTGTTTGTTTTGAGAAAGTACGCATGGAAGCCAATTTTGACTGCGGTCACAGATCGTGAAAACTCTATTGAGTCAGCGCTTTTAAGAGCTGAGGCAGTTAAAGAGGAGATGGCACGTTTGACCAATGAAAATGAGGCCTTGTTAAAGCAGGCCCGCGCTGAGCGTGATGCTATTTTAGCTGAAGCGACCAAAATAAAGAATAATATCATTAGCGATGCTAAAGAATCAGCGCAAAAAGAAGGCGCACGGCAAATTGAACTTGCACGTATGGAGATCAATAATCAAAAAGCAATTGCTATGGCGGATGTTAAAAGCCAGGTAGCAGCACTTTCAATTGATATTGCTGAAAAAATATTGCGTAAGCAGTTTGAAGATCAGAAAAAACAGGATGAGTTAGTGAAGGAATTATTGAAGGAAGTGAAGCTTTCTTAATTTGAGATTTCGGATGTTCGATTTCGGATTGATTAAAAGACCGACAGTACAATATCCACAATTGAATCTTAAATAAAAGCAATTCCGAAATCGAAATTCCGAAATCCGAAATAAAAAGAAATGTCAGAATTAACAGTAGCATCGAGATACGCCAAATCGCTTATTGATCTTGCAGGTGAGCAGAAAGCCGTTGAGACCGTAAAGGACGATATGGAGCTTTTTCATCATACCCTAAGGGTAAACCCCGAACTAAAGGCAGTTTTGGCTAACCCTATAGTATCTCATTCAAAAAAAATAAAAATACTTGATGAGGTTTTCGGTAAAAAAGTTAGTAAAGTTAGCCTGGCCTTTTTTAAGCTGATGATAAACAAAAGCCGTGGCGAGGTTTTATATGCCACCTCAAAGGAATACATCAGCATGTATGATATTAAAAATAATATCATAGAGGCTAAAGTGGTATCGGCAACTACGCTATCGGCCGCAAATAAACAAAAAATCGTTGCTGATATTGAGGCGGCTACCGGCGGAAAAGTAAAATTGGATGCAAAAGTTGACGAATCATTAATCGGAGGCTTTGTATTGACGGTTGGCGACAGGCAAATTGATACCAGTATAGCCAGCGATTTGAGAAAACTAAAAAAGGAATTTTCCCGCAGGATAATTTCAGCTAATTAAAATTAAAACTCTAAATAAAATTAAAAAATGGTAGAGGTAAGACCAGATGAAGTATCGGCAATTTTGCGTCAGCAATTGGCCGGCTTTAAGTCAGAATCTGAATTAGAAGAAGTGGGTACCGTGCTCCAGGTGGGCGATGGTATTGCACGTGTTTACGGATTAACAAAAGTGCAATCAGGTGAGCTGGTTGAGTTTGGTACCGGTTTACGTGGTATTGTACTTAACCTTGAAGAAGATAACGTAGGTGTTGTATTGCTTGGTAGATCAGATGATATTAAAGAAGGTGATACTGTTAAACGTACAAACAGGATTGCTTCTATTAATGTGGGTGAAGGTATGCTTGGCCGTGTGGTTGATACTTTAGGAAATCCTATCGATGGAAAAGGCGCTATAAAGGGTCAAACTTATGAAATGCCGTTGGAGCGTAAAGCCCCCGGTGTAATTTATCGCCAGCCGGTTACCGAACCATTACAAACAGGTATTAAGGCTATCGATGCTATGATCCCGATTGGCCGCGGACAGCGCGAGCTGGTTATTGGTGATCGTCAGACTGGTAAAACCGCCGTTTGTATCGATACTATAATAAATCAAAAAGAATTTTATGAGGCCGGAAAGCCGGTAATATGTATTTATGTTGCCTGCGGACAGAAAGCTTCAACAGTTGCAAATATTGTTCGTACGCTTGAGGAAAAAGGTGCTATGCCTTATTCAATCATCGTTGCAGCCAGCGCAGCAGATTCAGCTACCATGCAATTCTTTGCGCCTTTCGCAGGTGCTGCTATCGGTGAATACTTCCGTGATACCGGACGCCCGGCTTTGATTATCTATGATGATCTTTCAAAACAGGCTGTTGCATATCGCGAAGTATCGCTGTTATTACGCCGTCCGCCAGGCCGCGAAGCTTATCCGGGCGATGTATTTTATCTGCACAGCCGTTTATTAGAGCGTGCAGCAAAAATAAGCCAGAACGACGCCATAGCCCAGGCTATGAACGATCTTCCTGAATCTATCAGGGGTATTGTAAAAGGTGGTGGTTCATTAACAGCACTGCCAATTATTGAAACACAAGCAGGTGACGTATCAGCATATATCCCAACCAACGTAATTTCAATTACTGACGGTCAGATATTCCTTGAATCAAACTTGTTTAACGCAGGTGTGCGTCCGGCTATTAACGTGGGTATTTCGGTATCACGTGTGGGTGGTAACGCACAGATTAAATCAATGAAAAAGGTTGCGGGTACCTTGAAGCTTGACCAGGCTCAATACCGCGAGCTGGAAGCGTTCTCAAAATTTGGATCCGACCTTGATGCTTCTACCAAGAACGTTTTGGATAAAGGAGCCCGTAACGTTGAAATTTTGAAACAAGGACAATACGCGCCGGTAACGGTTGAAAAACAGGTAGCTATTATTTACCTGGGTACTAAAAACCTGATGCGTAACGTGCCGGTTAATAAGATCAAGGAATTTGAAAATGCCTTCACAGATCAGTTAGAAGCACGTCATCCGGAAGTATTGAAAGCCCTTAAAGCAGGAAAGCTTGACGATCAGATAACCGGTGTACTGGAAACGGTTGCCAAGGAAATGACCGGAAAGTACTAATGTGCAGATGTGCTGATGTGCAAATGTGCAGATTGGCTTGATCACTTAGTATTGAATAATGAATTTGATGTGCCTATAATTTGCACATTCGCACATTTGAAATTTGCACATTAAAAAAGAATGGCTAATTTAAAAGAAGTAAGAAACAGGATTAAATCTGTAAGCTCAACGCAACAGATCACCAGGGCCATGAAGATGGTTTCGGCAGCTAAGTTGAAGAGAGCAACTAATGCTATTGTACAATTACGCCCGTATGCTAACAAGCTTAAAGAGCTGTTGGCAAATCTATCGGCCAGTTTGGAAGATGGTTCATCTCCTTTCCTGGTTGAAAGAGCGCCCAACCGTGTTTTGATCATTGTTGTGTCTTCGAACCGTGGGTTGGCCGGCGCTTTTAACGCCAACGTAATTAAAACTGCCAATAACCTTATATCCGAAAAATATATGGAGCAATATAGGGCAGGCAATGTGTCGATTGTTGCGATAGGTAAAAAAAGCCAGGAGTATTATCAAAGGCGTAAGTACAATGTTATCGGTAACAATAACGATTTGTACCTCGATCTTAACTTTGAAAATACTTCTAAAATTACCGATAGTATAATGGAAGGATTTTTAAAAGGTAACTACGATCGTGTTGAATTGGTTTACAATCAATTTAAAAATGCTGCAATGCAGATATTGGTTGCCGAACAATTAATTCCGGTTCCAAAACCAGAAGTTAAAAAGGATACCAAAACGGCCCAGGTTGATTACATAATGGAGCCATCACAGGAACAGATTGTTGAACAATTGATCCCCAAAAATATAAAGATACAGGTATACAAAGCCGTGCTTGATTCAAACGCCTCTGAACATGGTGCACGTATGACAGCGATGGATAAAGCTACCGACAATGCCGGCGAATTGTTAAAGTCGCTGAAACTTTCTTACAACCAGGCGCGGCAGGCGGCAATTACCACCGAGCTTACGGAAATTGTGAGCGGGGCAGCTGCTTTGTCGAGCGAGTAATTCTGTCCTGAAATTTCTTTTTGGGAACTCTTGAATAATAGAAAGGCTTCATATCAGGTATCTTTAAAATGATACTTATTATGAAGCCTTTTTTGCGCCCGAAAATTTCAAATATTTATGTATTACCCTAACACACCTGGTGTGTTTTTACGTATACTGCAAAAAAAATAAAATTTATATTAAACCTTTCTTAAAAACGTTGTTCTTATAATTAATAAACAATCACTCACATAAACATTATACATATGAGAAAAGTGTTATCTATCATTTGCTGTACAATTTTACTGGCAGCGTCTTCATGTACAAAACAGTACATCACGCCGAATCCGAATCAAACTATTTTATTTACAGTTAAATCCAATACATGGGCTACTACTGATGGGGGTAAAACTTATTCGACAGTGCTAACTACACCCGAAATTGACAGTTATTTTAATGATCACGGTGGCGTGCTGGTTTATTTTTCGTTCACCGATGGCGTGTACGAACAGATACCAGAAGTGTACCAGGGGGTATCTTTTAGCTATACCCACAATCCCGGCGCTATTGCTTTGTACTCACAAGCGTCGGATGGTGTGTCGGTTATTCAGCCACCTGCGGATATGACGTTAAAGCTGTTATTGATACCGTCTAACTAAGCAGCCGGGCTTAAAGCCGAAAGCTTAAAGCAAAAAGCTAAAAGCGATTTCGATTTTCGAATGCTTTTAGCTTTTTATTTTTATGACTTATGCCTTCGGCTTTAAACTTTTTGCTTTGAGCTTCTCTCTTCACTCAAAAACTACTTCTCCATCTGCTCAATTACCGCTTGAGTAACACCGGTAAAGGAGAAACCGCCATCGTGGAAAAGATTTTGCATAGTTACCATTTTGGTAAGATCAGAGAATAGGGATACGCAATAATCTGCGCACTGATCCGCACTCGCGTTACCAAGCGGACTCATTTTTTCTGCGTAGTCTATAAAGCCATCAAAGCCTTTAACTCCCGAACCGGCAGTAGTGCGGGTGGGGGATTGTGATACGGTATTGATGCGTACGTGCTTCTTTGTGCCATAATAATAGCCGAAACTACGGGCTATGCTTTCAAGGTAAGCTTTGTTATCGGCCATGTCATTATAATCAGGGAATACACGCTGGGCTGCTATATAGGTTAGCGCAATTACAGAACCCCACTCATTTATAGCATCCATTTTCATGGCGGTCTGCAAAATTCTGTGAAGGCTCAACGCCGATATATCTAAACCCTTGTGGGTGAAATCGTAATTATTCTCGGTGTAAGCAATGCTTTTACGCATATTAACACTCATACCAATGGAGTGGAGTACGAAATCAACGCCGCCCCCAAAATGCTCCTGCGTTTTGGTGAAAAGATTGGTGATGTCATCATTGCTGGTTACGTCGGCGCCAATAATTGGGGCTTTGCATTCTTCGGCAAGTTTATTAAGCTCGCCCATGCGTAAAGCAATGGGAGCGTTGCTTAAAACGATTTCAGCACCTTCCTGAACAGCGCGCTGAGCTACTTTCCATGCGATGGACTGCTCGTTAAGGGCGCCAAAAATAATACCCTTTTTCCCTTTTAATAAGTTGTAAGCCATGTTTTTTCGTTTATAAAGTGGGCAAAGTTATAAAATTAGTTTGCAGTTTACAGCAGTAGTTTGCAGTTTAGATACTCGGCCCGGGGGAGGGGTGTAATTTATCGCAAATTGGATTCAAAGTTTCAACCGAAATCCTTCGGAGGTCAAGTTCAATTGTTTGGGTAAGCAACCAATAAAGTAAGGTCGTTATTGCCTGCAGGCTTTAATCCGTGCATGTTGCCGGGCATAGTTAATATACCATCGCCGGTGCTAACGAGGATTGTTTTGCCATTCATTTGCAATAAGCCATTACCGCCAATTATATAATAAATCTCCTGCTTTTCCTCTAAGTGATACCCTATTGACGATCCGGGGTGTAAAATTCTTTTCCGGAAAGCCACTTTAGTGTCCTTGTTTTCATTAAAGAACACGAAGGTTGTAGTTTTTCCTCCGCCATCATGCGGGCCCGGCTGATCAACTTTCAGTTGTTTTTCATGATTTATTGTATAACCGTTACCCTTGCCATTTGCGCTTAGTGCAAAACCTGCTAAAAAGAATAGCGGTAAGGCTAAAATGATAATGATAAGTGTTTTAAGGCGAATAGTTATTTTCATGATATTTCCGCTTTTAATTGGTCTTTCAAAATGCTCCCGGCTATTAGCGGGGATACAGGGTTAGAAGGGCCTTCGCGCTCTACAGTGGCCTTTCATCTTACAATAATAAAATTTCATTTGGTTATTTTCAATTAAATTCAATCCATATTGAATTAAACTTTAAGAGTTTCGG
>DASYEP010000156.1:0-111871 GCA_036498965.1 Mucilaginibacter sp. | reverse complement strand
GCGGCTTAAAAGCCCTTTTTTCCTCATTTTGACCCGGAAACTGATTCTTGTCAATGCCCGGAAGATACATCACCTAATTAACCACAATAAATCATAAAATAAAAAGACCGTACCATTTGATTTATGATACGGCCTCTTTTTGTTATGATCCGGTTACTCTTACCAGAACACTGTGTAAAGTGCAGCCAGAATACCTGTAACGATAAGAGCACCAACTGCAAAGCCTGTGGTAGTCTTAAACATTTTGGGGTCAACTTCAAGCGAGTTTGGCTTTTTGCCACTTGCATTTTCTATCATAGAAATGATGTACATGAAGACAACGCAGACAACAAAAACTATAGCCATACGATCAAGGAATGGAATTTCGTACAATAATGTTACTCCATCTTTTTGCTTCACTAAAGTTGAGAAACCAATAACCTTTAACGGTTCCAGGTTTACAAATAGCGGTATAACTTTCAATATCACCGACATAACAAATCCGCCGACCGTGGCGAACAATGCAGCGTTCGAGGTTGTCTTTTTCCAGAAAAAGCCCAGGAGGAACATGGCAAATATACCAGGAGAAAAGAAACCGGTATATTCTTGTATAAATTGAAATCCACCTTTTTTATCAATACCCAGGAAAGGTGAAATTATTATTCCTATAATCATAGCAGCTACCACGCTGATCCTGCCAACAATAAGCAATCTATGGTCAACCGCCTTACGATTAACTTTTCTGTAGATATCCAGCGTAAAAATGGTCGCAATACTATTGGCTTTGCCTGCAAGAGAGGCAACTATCGCAGCAGTTAATGCTGCAAATGATAAACCTTTAAACCAATGCGGCAGTAAATTAAGTAATGACGGGTACGCTTTATCAGCGTTCAACGAACCACCTTCCAACATTTGCGAATGGAAAATATTTTCTTTATATAAAATGAAAGCTGCAATACCGGGCAATACAACAATAACCGGCATCAATAATTTAAGAAAGGCAGCAAATAAAAGACCGCTGCGTGCTGTTTTAAGATCGGCCCCCAACGCCCTTTGGGTAATGTATTGGTTACATCCCCAATAGTTAAGATTTGTGATCCATAAACCGCCTATCAGCACTGAAAGACCCGGCAAATCAGCGTAATTGGCATTATCACGTTTGAAGATCATTTCAAAATGACCTTGCGCGTGTTCTTTCATTAAACTTAACCCGTTCACAAAACCCGGCGTGCCAAAATGATCAGCAACTTGTGTAACAGCGATATAGGTGGTTACTAGTCCTCCCAAAATCAAAAAGAATACTTGTATTACATCAGTATAACCAATCACCTTCATCCCGCCCAGCGTAATAATAACTGCAAAGATTGCCAGTCCCCAAATACAGGTCTGGAAATTAATTCCCGAAATACCATGAATTGCGATAGCCCCTAAATAAAGGATAGAAGTAAGGTTTACAACAATGTATAATAAAAGCCAGAATATTGCCATTATGAGCGCCACCGTGCTGTTATACCGCTGACTTAAAAACTGCGGCATCGTATATATCTTATTTTTAAGATAAACCGGGATAAAGAATACAGCTACCAGCACAAGCGTTAAAGCGGCCATCCACTCGTAACCGGAAATAGCTAAACCCATGGTGAAGCCTGAACTGTTCATCCCCACCATTTGTTCTGCGGAAATATTGGAGGCTATCAGTGACGCGCCAATTGCCCACCATGTGAGTGAGCCCGCAGCTAAAAAGTAATCTGTGGATGTAGTTTCTGCTTCCTTTTTCTTCCTGTATACCCAATACCCGTAAACGGATACTATGATAAAGTAGATAATAAATACGATGTAATCACCGGTGCTTAACGTGCTCATTTTTTAAATTTTTGGTTTATTTTAGGTTTAATCCGTTAGTTTGACAATTATAGTAAAAAGTTGATCAAGTTGGCTTAAATCGAACAAGTTTCAAGGATGTTACAATAAAACAGCCCATTTCCTTGTCAAATGCCCACTTAATCAACTTAATCGCCAATTATAGCTATATATATCTGTTGATCAAATTTTCGATATACTCTTGCTTGCCGCTGGTGGTTTTAGGCTCGCCGTTTTCAATTGCATACGCCCTCAAATCCTCTAACGATAGTTTTCCGTCTTCAAAGGCTTTCCCTTTACCGTTATCATAAGATGCATACCTGTCCTTGCGAAGCTTCAAATAATCAGATTTTTGAAGAATATTATCAGCTGTTACCAATGCTCTTGCGAACATATCCATTCCACCAATATGTGCATAAAATAAATCGGCCGGATCAGTTGAGTTACGACGTATCTTGGCATCAAAGTTTATGCCTCCACCCTGGAAACCGCCGGCTTCCAAAACGATCATCATTATTTCGGTAACCTCGTTTATGTCGTTAGGGAACTGATCGGTATCCCATCCGTTTTGGTAATCGCCCCTGTTCGCATCCATCGAACCTAATAAACCTGCGCCCGCAGCTACCTGTAACTCGTGTTGGAAAGTGTGACCGGCAAGCGTAGCATGGTTAACCTCCAGGTTTAATTTGAAATCGTTTATGAGGTCATATTTTTGCAAAAAGCCTAGTACTGTGGCAGCATCATAGTCATACTGGTGCTTGGTTGGCTCGCAAGGTTTTGGTTCGATGAAGAAGGTTCCTTTAAAACCTTGCTTCCTCGCGTAGTCTTTAGAAGCATGAAGGAATTTTGCCAAATGTTCCTGCTCACGTTTCATATCTGTGTTCAACAAGGTCATATAACCTTCGCGACCACCCCAGAACACATAATTTTCGCCGCCCAATGCAATTGTTGCATCAAGAGCTGCTTTTACCTGTGCAGCAGCGTGTGAAAGCACGTGAAAGTCAGGGTTTGTTGCAGCCCCATTCATATACCTGCGGTTGCTGAAAAGATTTGCTGTTCCCCAAAGTAGTTTAACGCCACTTTCTTTTTGTTTTTGTTTAGCGTACTCAACAAGAGCCTGTAATCTTCTATCGTTTTCATTTATATCGTTGGTGTAATCAACAACGTCAACATCATGAAAACAATAGTAATCCATGTTCATTTTTGTGATGAACTCAAACGCTGCATCCATTTTGTCTTTAGCGCGTTCAACTGCATCAGCCTTTACGCTCCATGGAAACAAATGGGTAGGCTCGCCAAACGGATCAGCGCCATTACCGCAGAACGAATGCCAGTAGGCACACGCAAAGCGTAAATGGTCTTTCATGGTTTTACCGGCAACAACTTTTTTCTCATCATACCAGCGAAATGCCAGCGGATTATCTGACTGCAACCCTTCGAATTTTACCTGGCCAATGCCTTTGAAAAATTCCTTTTCTCCTGTAAGTATCATATTTATTGAATTAGTGAATTATTGATTTATTGATAGACTATTGTTGTATTGTTAGATTGTTATTATTCTGCCAATTGTTTTTCAAGTAACGTTTTCCACTCCTGGTAGGCCGGTTCCAGGTGTTTTGTGGATGGCTCAACTAATTGTACAGGGTGCATGTGCTCGAAGGCTTGTTTTGGTGATGAAAAAATATTGGCTCCAATGCCAGCTCCAAGTGCGGCACCGGCGCTACCATCGTTTTTATATAGCTCCACAGGTACGCCTGTTATGTTTACAAAAGTTTCTGTGAATAATTCGCTTAAAAACATATTGTTTTTACCGGCCCTTATTACCGTCGGGTTCATTCCATTTTCGCGCATAATATCTAAGCCATAACGAAATGAAAACGCAATCCCTTCCTGTACAGCCCGTAATACATGGCCCTGGGTATGTATGTTAAGATCGATGTTATGGAAATGTGCGCCGACAATTTTGTTGTTTAGCATACGTTCAGCTCCGTTTCCAAAAGGCAACACGCGTAAACCATCACTGCCCAACGGTGCTTCTTTGGCCTTATTGTTCATTTGCAAATAGTTTTCTGTTGCGCCGAAAACGTTTTTTGTCCAACGATATAAGCTGCCTACTCCGTTTATGCACAACAGAACGCCAAGGCGTTTTTGCTGTTCTGTATAATTTACGTGGGCAAAAGTGTTAACCCGCGATTGCTGGTCATAAGCCAGTTGATCACTTACTCCGTAAATTACACCCGAAGTGCCGGCTGTTGCAGCAACTTCGCCCGGATTGAGTACATTTAGTGAAAGGGCATTATTTGGCTGGTCGCCGGATTTATAGGTAACGGGTATGCCCGCTTTTAATTTAAGTTTTTGCGCTATAAGCGATGACAGGTTTCCATGCGATGAAAACACAGGTTTTATCTCGGGAAATAATGCTTCATTAAAGCCAAAATACCCGATTACATCTTTTGACAATCGATTGTTTTTGAAGTCAAAAAAAACGCCCTCAGATAAAGCAGATATCGATGTGGTGATTTCACCGGTTAGCTTCATAGCGATAAAATCACCAGGCAACATAACTTTGTCTATCTGGTTGTAAATTGACGGTTCGTTTTCCTTCACCCATGCTAATTTGGATGCCGTAAAATTACCGGGTGAGTTTAAAAGATGCGATAAACATCGCTCCTCTCCTATTGCAGCAAAAGCCTTGTCGCCAATCTCCACCGCACGGCTATCGCACCATATAATGCTATTACGCAGCACTTTTTGATTTTTATCAACCAATACCAACCCATGCATTTGATAGGCGATGCCTATTGCAGAAACGTCTGTCGGGGCGTAAAGGGTCGTTTTATTGCACAGTTCGATAGCTTGTTGTACGTGTTCCCACCACATATCCGGCGACTGTTCGGCCCAGCCGGGGTGCAAGGCAATAATGGGTGATTCTGCGTCGGGATATTGTGCCGAAGCAATTACTTTTTGGGATGTGGCATCAACAACCGAAACTTTTACGGACGAAGTACCTATATCAATGCCTAATAACAACATGCTTTTTTATTAAATTTATACTGAATCAGCTTGGTTTACAATTTGAATTTCGGATGGACGAAATTAATTTATTTTTTCAAATTGCAATCGATTGTTGAACTTTATTTTATCATCTTTACAATGACAATGAAGCAAAAAAAAAGAACCACCATTTATGATATTGCCGAAAAGCTAAATATTACCGCTTCCTCAGTATCCAGAGCACTCAATAACAGCAATCACGTAAACGAAGCAACCAAGAAACTAATCTTAAAAACTGCCGCCGAACTTAATTATAAGCGCAATACGCTTGCATCAAATTTACGTAAGGGACACACGAAAACTATTGGAGTGGTCGTTCCGCGAATCAATCAGAATTTTTTCTCGAATGTTATAGCGGGGATTGAAGATACTACCTATCAAAAAGGATATAATTTAATTATCTGCCAGTCAAACGAATCGCACGAAAAGGAAATAAAGTGCGTAAATACGTTAATTAACCAACATGTCGACTGTATAGTTATCTCCGTTTCGGTTGATAGTTACGAGTATAGTCACCTCCAAAATGTGATCGACCAAGGCATCCAACTTATCCAGTTCGACCGCGTGGCTGATGAATTAGAAACCTTAAAAGTAATAAACGACAATGAGCAGGCATCGTTTGAAGCAATTTGTCATTTGATTGAACAGGGCTATAAAAAAATAGCGTTGCTCGAGGGACCGCAAAATCTCAATATTTTCAGGCAAAGGAAAACTGGCTATCTGAATGCTTTAAGGAAATATGATATGCCGGTAATAGATGAGTTTATCATTGAAAATGCCTGGACAAAGGAGCTCGGCGCCGAGGCGACCAGGAAGTTGTTGCGGTTACCTAATCCACCGGATGCGATCTTTGCCTCTACTTCTGATTTTTCGGCCTTGGGGGTTCTGGAAGTAGCCAGCGATTTATCGATCAAGGTGCCATCTGAATTAGGGATTTGCGGATATTCCAATGAGCCTTTTACCGAAATTACAAGCCCGTCAATAACCACCATCGACCAGTTTAGCATATATATGGGAAAAACCATTGCTAACCTATATTTCCAGGAGATGGAAAATAACGAGACTATAGTTGTGCCTAAAATAATAAGTATAAAGCCTAAACTTATTGTTAGGTCTTCTACTTCGAGGAGTCCTAAGTCTTAAGTCGAAAGCCTTTAAAGGCTTTCGACCAAGGATTTAATTAATGATGATGATGCCCATCCGGACCATGTGCATGACCATGTGATAATTCCTCAGGTGTTGCAGGGCGAACATTTAATATATTGCCTTTGAAATGAAGTTCCTGTCCAGCCATAGGGTGGTTAAGATCTACAATAACTGAATCTTCAGCTACAGACACCACCTGGCCCTGGAAACGGTTTCCATTATTATCCTGTAAGGGAAGTATGCTTCCAATTTCAGGAACATCGGCTCCTTTAAACATATCCAAAGGTAAATTAGCTACGGCCTCTTCGTCGTAATTCCCGTATGCATCTTCTGCTGAGAGACGAAAATCGTAAGTATCACCCGTTGAAAGGGTGCTTAAATTTTCCTCAAACTTTGGAAGCATTTGTCCTGCTCCATATAAAAAGGTTAATGGCTGCTCTTCTGTAGCACTTTCTGTTAAAATTTCAGAGCCGTCTTCCTGGTCAACATACAAATCGTAAGTTAATGACACTACGTGTTGGGGGTTAATTTTCATTGTAAATGTATTTTTCGTTTCTTAATTCGTCTGAACCGTTGATTTGTGTGATTAAATGCCGATAATATTAATTCTTCTTATCAGCGCAATCTTACAATCAAAAAAATCAGCGGTCTATTTGTTTCAACGCCTCACTTATATTGTTTGCGGGTAACCCACAGGTTCTATCCTTACAAATAAATATTTGAGTAATAGCGCTGAACTTATCCTGCAGCAAAGGTAAATTTCCTTTTTTACCACCCAAGATTATTTTATTAGGAATGTAATTATTTTCCATTTCGCTGCGCATATTTTCAAAGCCTTCTCCTACAATGGCAACCTCGTAAATACCAAATACCTCTTCTATCAATAACATTATCCAATTGGAATAAGCTGAAGGATGTTTTTCCAAATGCGGAAATATATTTTTCAAAAGCTGGGCGCTTATGTCAAAATACTTTTCATCGTCAAATAGCAGGCCAAGCTTTTTAAGATTTCGCGCCATTACCGAATTTGATGCCGGCGTTACCCCATCGGTAATTTCAGATTTTCGTGCTATTAACTGTTCATCGTCATCGGCAGTATAAAAGAAGATACCGTTATCAGTATTGTAATAATGTGCGATGGCCTGGTCGGTAAGTCTCTTTGTTTGGGTAAGCCATTGTTCGTCGAAAGTAACTTCGTATAAGGCGATAAAGGCGTCGATTACATTGGCATAATCATCAAGAAAAGCGACTGCCCCACCATTATAAATACGAATCAATCTATCGTCTTTATCAATCAAACTACGAGTTATAAAACCTGCACTTTTTAAAGCAATTTCCAGGTATTCAGGTTTATTAAAGGCACGATAAGCATCGCACAAGCCTTTAAGCATTAATCCATTCCACGAGGCCAATATCTTGTAATCCAGCCCGGGACGAATACGTTTACCTCTGGCATCAAACACTTTTTGGCGCGAGGTTTCAATTTTCTCAGTAAGCACTTCGACAGACAAACCTAATTTTTTGGCAAGGACAATATCATTTTCTTTACGAAATAACACGTTTGATTCCTCTTCTTCCCAGTTACCGTCATCCGTTATGTTAAAATAGATGCAGAATAATTCGGCATCGCTACCTAATATTTCTTCAATTTCAATTTTGGTAAAGATGTAAAACTTGCCTTCTTTACCTTCGCTGTCGGCATCCAGGGCAGAATAAAAACCGTATTCGGGCGAGGTCAACTCTCTCAAGGTAAAACCGATTATTTCGTCAACCACTTTTTTATAAAGCGGGTCGGGGCTCCAGGTGTAAGCTTCAGAATATAAACTGACTAGTTGACCATTATCATACAACATTTTTTCAAAATGCGGAACATGCCAGCGCCCGTCAACTGAATATCGGGCAAACCCTCCACCAATATGATCGTATATACCCCCAAAAGCCATTTTGTGCAGGGTTAATTTTACGGCGCCCGCAACATTCTCATCCTTCAGTAAATGGGCGTATCGCATTAAACAGATCCAATTATTCGGCATCGGGAATTTTGGAGCAGAGCCTAATCCGCCTTCGGTTTTATCAAAGTACTTCTTCCAGCTATTTACAATGGATTCTAAATCGCCTGTGCTATAAGCCTGCTGTTCTTTAACAAAGGGTATGGTTTCGTATTGTTTTATGCCTTCGGTAAGTCGTACCGCATACTCTTCAGCATCCGCTGGCTTTTGTTTATAGAAGTCGGCAAGATTAAATAAAAGGCTTGTCCAGTCGTTTTTACGGAAATAAGTGCCGCCATAAATCGGCCGCTGATCAGGCAGGCAAATACAATTCAGCGGCCAGCCGCCCCTGCCGCTCATCAATTGAACGGCACTCATGTAAATTTGATCAACATCGGGCCGCTCTTCACGGTCAACTTTTATACACACAAAATATTCGTTCATTACGGCAGCCACTTTTTCATCCTCAAAACTCTCATGCTCCATCACGTGGCACCAATGGCAAGCCGAATAGCCGATGCTTACCAATATCAGCTTGTTTTCATCTTTCGCTTTTTGCAATGCTTCTGTACCCCAGGGATACCAGTTAACCGGGTTATTGGCATGCTGCAACAGGTATGGAGATGTTGAATTGGCGAGCTTATTCATAGTGACTTATTGAACCGCTAAAGTGCAACAATTAGGACAATTATTAAATCAATTGGAATTGATAAAAGTTTTTGGATCTTTTTAAAACGGCTCACTATTTAACAATCCTGCCCAAAATTGTTAGATTTGTATTTAGCTGATAAAAGATAATATTATGGCACACACTTCCGTAGTCGACCGCTTATTAAAAAACATGAACAACATGCACGAATTGGGCCGCCAACGTGCGTTTGAATTGGGTAATCCGTTTTACGGTCAGTTTGAGGGCGATGGGGAATATTGGCGTAAGGAATTACCGACAGGTGAAATATACCTGGTTGCATTAGAAGTTATAATTGATGACAATGACATGCCTGTAGATGTGAAGGACACAATTATTAAAAGGCTTGCTTAATGAATAAACCTGAGCTGGTTTTTGTAACGGGCTGCAATGCCGCTGGCAAATCTACATTCATTCGTACTCGTTTGAGTGAACTCGATGGTTTTGAAATTTTGATGGCAGATGTTTATAAGAGCCGAACGAAGGACCTCGCAAAAGAAGCAATCGCTAATAGCAAAAATATCATTATCGAAACTGTTTTTAATGATGAATCATTTAAAGACCTCGTCGATATGGCTCGAAATGCAGACTATCAGACATCTTTAGTTGTGTTGTTCTTAGATAATCTACAACAATCCTTTGCAAGGGTGGCTTTACGAGGGATACAGCAGAGTGGCATTACTATATCGAGTGGTAATATCAAAATAAATTTCAACGAGAGTTTTAAAAACGCAGCGACCTACTTTTTTTATTTTGATAGGTCAGATTTTATATATACTGGTACAAATGGGATGAATCAGTTAGTTATGAGTTTTCAAAAGACCCAACTACTGAACTATCATACCAGTGAGTTGAGTTATCCGCAAAAGTTTGCTGCTTACAGCATGCAGAAAGAGCGTTTAAACAAGGAGGCATATCAGATCATTACCGCCAATAAAAATTTCAGAAGCGAGTCGGCTGTTGGGTCAAACAGCAAAAAATTTAAATTATAAACATAAATACTGAGTTCGGTTAAACAGCACTTCTCACTCCCCATTTGACAAGTCTGGTCTTTCTAAAACAAGTAAGATTTTCACTTCTTTAGTTTTCCAAAAATCCCACCATTTATAATTATTAAGCAAAATCACGTACTAATACGCAATAAAATTGCGTGCTTTTACTAGTAACATTTACTTCATGTCCCGATAATTTTGTTCCGCCAGTTAATGCGGAGAAAAACCGAAAATCCGATCCCAGAGTAGGTACAAAATTATCATTGCCAATGAAAGTGATTCAAAAATGCTGTGCTTATGGCTAATGATGCTATGGGCAATCAATCAGCCAGTTTAAAATTCAAATTCTAATCAATTTTTAACCTCGTAATTATAAAATCATTTCATTATGCCAAATCTTGCTTTTCACGTAGAAGTCCTGAATCAGGTAATAACACAACGCGCGGCTCAGAGTGACCCGATAGCGATACAATTAAATAATCCGGCAAACACCCAGCTCAAACAGTTTGCAGTATTGGGTGCAATGGGCCCCGATATGCTCAGGTATATGCCGGTTAGCCAGCAATTGGCAACTTTCCTGTCAAATTTTATTCCTCCGGCAACATCCGGAACCGTACTTACACAACAACAGCTGACAGATCAGACGGCGCAGATCCAAACGGCAATGTCCGGCCTTACAACTACAAATCAAGCTTTAGCCTTCGAACTCTACTTTAACCCTTTGGGTGCTATATATTCCGTTCTGTTCAACACGCTTGTAGTACCTGTTTGGCCCGTGTTGGACCAAATAACCGATTTCTTTAACCAATTGGAAATCATCGTTCAAAATCAGGACACCATTGGCCTTGCCGGAATTATCGGCCAGCTAAGCAGTGTTCAGAGCATGGGCACTTCCCTTACCGGGCTTGCATCAACTTTATCACTGTTGGAAGTGGTAGTTGGCGGAATCCTTACACAAGGGCCATGGATGGAAATGAATGAAAGCTTCCCTCCTCCCGATGAAGTAATACTCGACAGGCGTTACGAGTTCCTCCGCTGGCACCAAACCGGTGAGTTTGCGCAAGCCCTTTTGAGTAATGCTACGAATGATAATCAAAAGGCCTATGCTTTTGGATGGATGTGCCATGTATCTTCATCCGTAACTTCTGAGCCTTTTATAAATAACATTACTGGTGGCCCATATCGTACACACTGGTGGAGAAACCGTCTTGTTGGAAATTATGTAGACTCCTGGACGTTTGGCTTTTTCGAACAAACACCAAATCCGACGATGACTGGTGATAACCCAACGCCTGCCTATTTCGATCCGATGACCGGGTTAGGCTGGCCGGCGTTATGCAACGGCGGGAATCTGCAAGATCAATTTAACGTAGGTAATTTGGCCGGCGCTCCGGCCGATGATGTGCCTGACGCGGTGAAGGCCATGGCCACCGGTAACCTGGGAACGCTTGCAAGTACCTTTCCTGCCGACATTACCAATTTGTTTTCAGCCGCATTAAATGCCACTTACCCAACTGCTACCCAGCCGATAGTAGGGATTGACAGCAGCAGCAATGAAATTCCAGCCTTTGATAACATGACCCTGGCAAACGCTTATGTGGGGGCTTATGCCGTTTACTGGTTTATGAGTTCAGGCCAGGGGGCACTGGGTACCAATATTGTAGGCCCCGGCACCGGTATGCCAGAGCCATCATGGATTTCATCCGGAGGATCACCTTCACCTACGCAGGGCGGATTAAACATTGGCGGTGCTATATGTGCAGCATTGCTGGCAATATTTGCTATCTTCTCCATTCTTACCGGCGATTTTGTGGGTGGCCTGGCCGCGCTTGGCGCAGCTTTAAATGCACCGATAATCGATTGGCCAACGGTAGCGAACGAACTGTTCTGGCTGCGCAAAAACCTGATTGACCAGGAGAATGCAATGCAGGAAGCGCTGGTTCTTGGGGGCCTTGCATACCCGCCGCCGGTTATGCTTGGTGTTGATGTTAATATCCAGGGTACTGATGTTACACTACCGGGAACTGACCTGACGCCGCCTTTTAACACCGATATTTCGCCGGTGGCTACCGTTACAGGCGTGCCGCTCTGCAAAACAAACAGTTTGAGTACAAGCGGGCAGGATGCAACTGGGGCTAAACCCGGCTATCCACGCTGGTTAGACACTACAAGCCCGCTCGGTGCTTTTGCCGACCTTAACTTTGCGGTTTATCCGGTTTCGATAGCAGCTGAGGCTCCTAAAACAAATAACATAATCCCGGCTAATATATACCCGCAAACGATAGTCAACGGTTCGGGTTTGCAAAACGGAGGCATTATGGCACTTGAAGCATATCCTACCAACGCCGAATTTTTGGGTGATGCTGTTTCCAATGCAGTTCAATTGATTGGCGCTGGGGCGGTAGGTTTACAGGATTACAACCTTGATGGCGACCGTGGTTACGGCTGGCTGGCCTGGGATCCTAAAACAGGTACCAACCCATTTGTTCCACCTGTATTGGATATACAGGAACCGTAAAATAATACAATTCAAAAACGCGCTATTATAGTTTGCTTAATTTAAATGGCACTTAAAGAAACAAAATCATGAAAGATACAAGTCAATTAATAGATACTAAAGTTCGCCGCAATCCGTTTGGGGGCAATGGCGGTGACAATAAGTTTTCCGCACCTCACATCCCACCGCTAAATTTTGGCCGCAGAAACACCAAACATTATACGCCCTGGCTGGTGGTGAGGGCCGATTACAGCGATTTTGGCAACAGACCGCTTGCCGGCGGTTCAGTGTTCTGGGAATCGCCAGATGTTTGGGTAGTAAGTTCGGTCGGTATTAACCAGCCGGTGGTAGGCGAAGACAATACCGTTTATGCCAGGATAAGTAATTTTGGACTGCAATATGCAACAGGAGTTCAAGTAAAATTTTGGTGGGCCGATCCTTCGCTTGCAATTACAGAAGCCACGGCCCATCTAATCGGCATAGGGTATGCAAACGTTCCCTCAGGCTGGTCGGTAGATGTTCAATGCCCAACCCCGTGGGTACCCATTTTTGCAAACGGTGGTCACGAATGCCTTATTGCCGAAGCCTTTTTACCGGTATCCGATCCCCTTACCGCGCCTATGGACCCGATGGACGACAGGCATGTTGGTCAAAAAAATGAGCAGGTTATTATGCTGGCAAAAGGAAAATCGTTTATTACCAAGGTAAGAGCCATCAACATAATGGATACGCCTCAAGAATTGAGGTTTGATGTGCAGACTATACACATGGAAACGATTCATCCGCTGTTACAGCTTCGTGCTGCAAATTTGCCTGATAATGTTAAAGCGTCTCCCGCAAAACTTCCTTTAGACATTAAATTTAACGAGGGGATTTCAACCTTTATATCGTCGAGCTTTTTATTTGCCGAAAAGCTTCTTTTAAAAGGCCTTGAAAAAATTGAAAATGCGCTGCTCGACAGTATGGAACATTGCGATGTGACACATAATGCGAAGTTTGAACCCGGGGAAAGCCGCATATTAGAAATAAGCGGAAAGGTGCCTGATGATGCCGAAGTGGGTCAGAGTTTCATGTTCAGGGTTATCGAAAGGATAGGGATCATAGTTGTAGGTGGCTATACCGTACATGTTGTGGTAGTGTAGTCAGTGAACTATTAACCTTAACCATAATTCAATTTACAAGGCATAGGTAACCCCGGATGGAGGTGCCTATGCCTTGTTTATTTAGCCCAATTTTCGATTTGAATTCGTTTCAGCCTGTCGAAATCAGAAACATTTCTGGTTACTAATATTAAATCGTTGGATACCGCTGTAGCGCCTATCAAAAGATCAAAATCATCCAGTAGCTTACCTTCTTTTTTTAATCTTGCTTTTTCTCTTGCATATACATCAAGCGATCCGAAAATAGGAATAACCGTAAACTGTTGTTGAAGCTGACTTATTTTTTCGGAGTTTCGCTCAGGAAAGTCGCTATTTTCGGCACCAAACTTTAATTCTGCTATGGTTATTTCAGACAAAAAGCAATTGATTGTACCAACGTCTTCAATTTTTTCAACCAAGTCAAACAATCCCTTAAGGAGGTAAATACAAATATTAGTATCTAATAAATATTGTTTCAAAACGCTTCTGTCTTACGTGTGAAACTTCTTGCTTTTTTCAAATCATCTATTATTTCATCGGCATTCTTTTCTTCAATGAAATCACCGGCCAAAATTTTTAATGAATTAGCTTTTTGTTTGTTTTCAGATTTTATTGAGTTAGATAGACCTGAAATTAAATCCAATTTGCTATTTGTACTTAAATTTTCAAAAAGCTCAAGATAACTATCTACCAATTTTTTGTTTATATCAGCTGTTTGCATAAATACTGTCGGTTTATTTTTTTCGAGCTTCGGAAGAATTTTTCAGAAGTATCCGCGGATATTCATTCAAACAAATATACAAAATCCGGCTATAACTCTAAGGGCAAATTAATACCCGAATAAAACTTACTATTAACACCTTTTTGTATCAACCTCCTTACAAATTGCCAGATTCGTAATTTATTTAGTTAATTTGCGGCAAAAAATACCATTAATTTAAAAATGTACTATTCCAAACTTAGCTATTTAATTGCTTTAGGCTTATTTATCCTCTCCGCAACAGCATCAGCACAAACACCAACCGATTCCATAAAATATGACCACCTCGAAGTTTTCGGCCCCATCACATGGCCCGTTACAACAGGCGATACCCGCTCGGCAAGCGGACAACCCGGTCAGCATTACTGGCAAAACCGGGCAGACTATTCCATCAAGGCTACACTAAACGAAGCCGCACAGGATACTTCCATAACCGGCGAGGTTACTATCAACTATACCAACAACAGTCCGGATAACCTGGATTATTTGTGGTTACAGTTGGATCAAAACTTGTTTAAGCCTGATTCGCGCGGAGCGCAAACCACACCGATCGGTGGCGACCGCTTTGACGTGAAAGGCTTTAACCGCGGCGGATATCATATTGAATCGGTATCAGTTACTTACAAAGGACAGACCTATAAAGTTGATCCCGTGATCACCGATGCACGCATGCAACTCCGTTTAACCACCCCTATGGGGCCTAAAGGCGAAAAAATACAGGTTAAAGTAAACTACAGTTTTTCGATACCATTTTACGGCGCCGACCGCATGGGTCGTAAAAAGTTTAAACAAGGCTATGTTTATGAGTTAGCGCAGTGGTATCCGCGCATGTGCGTTTATGATGATGCCGAAGGATGGAACACCCTGCCTTATATGGGCTTGGGTGAGTTTTACTGCGATTACGGTGACTTTGACTACTACATAACAGCTCCTGCAAACATGACGGTAGTTGGCTCAGGCGATCTGCAAAACGGCGATAAAGTACTTACCTCAACACAACAAAGCAGACTTGAGCAAGCACGCAACAGCGATAAAACAGTGATGATTATTACCCCGGAAGAAGTTGGGCAGGAAAGCAGTCACGTAGGTAAAGGCTCTTTAACCTGGCATTTTAAAATGCTGAACACCCGCGATGTTTCGTGGGCTGCTTCAACAGCATTTATCTGGGACGCGGCGAAGGTTAACCTTCCTTCTGGTCGTAAAACTATCGCTATGAGTACCTTCCCCATCGAAAGCGCAGGCAACAACTCATGGGGTCGCTCAACCGAATACCTGAAAAACAGCATGGAAATTTATTCGGATAAATTTTATGAATATCCATGGAATTCGGCTGTCAGCGTATCGGGCGTTGCTTTGGGTATGGAGTATCCGGGAATCATCTTTTGTTTAAGTAATTTGAAAAATGGTGGTCTTTGGGGCGACATAACCCACGAAATAGGCCACAACTGGTTCCCGATGATAGTTGGCTCAAACGAGCGTAAATACATGTGGATGGACGAAGGTTTCAACACCTTTATTAATGAATATGCCACCCAGAAATTTAACAACGGCGAATATTTTAACATAAAAAACAGGGCTGCTTTAGGAATAGCGCGCGGAATGATTCGCGAAAAAGACCCGCTAATGGTTGCACCGGAAGCGATTAACAACTACGGTCAGTACTATAATAAAACCGCGTTAGGCCTGGATATGCTGCGCAACGTAGTGCTTGGCCCCGACCGTTTTGATTATGCTTTTCATGAGTATATTAAGCACTGGGCTCTTAAACATCCGCTGCCATATGATTTCTTCAGGGCAATGAATGATGCATCCGGCGAGGACCTGAACTGGTTCTTCCAGCCGTGGTTCTTTACCACCTGGAAACTTGACCAGGCTGTGCAATCTGTAAAATATGTAAAGGATAATCCTGCCAACGGCGCATTGATCACTCTTGTTAACAAGGAAAAAATGGCGATGCCTGTCGACCTGAAGATCACGGATGCAAATGGCAAAACGGAAACTATACACCTGCCGGTAAACATATGGCAGCGCAGCGGCGTCTGGACATTTGTGTACCCATCAACTTCGGCCATACAATCCCTTGAAATTGATCCTGATCACCAGCTTCCGGATGTTGATCGGAAGAACAATGTGTGGAGCGGGAAGTAGGTTTTGATTTCGGATGTCGGATTTTCGATGTCGGATGTCCGATGTCGGATTTTAAGAAGTTGATTTTTCATTTTTAAAGTCTCCCCTACCGGGGGAGATTTAGAGGGGGCTAAAGACCTGGTTTGAGAAAGCCGGGTCTTTTTTGCTTTATAGAGATTTCGTTGGTTATATGCCCAATTTTCACAGCGAGCAGGTCTAGCGGCACTCAATATAAAAAAGTTATATTTAGCTGAATTATTAAACCCATCCCAATGAAATGCTTTATCTCAATTTTACTAATCGCCGCTATTGCTTCGGCTAATGCCCAAACCGTAAAAAACAACCTCGTGGTTATGGGCAAAGTTGATAGTGTGCATTCGAAAATACTGAACGAAAAAAGAAAAGTATGGATATATCTTCCCGCCGGCGCCGATGATTCACTTTTTGCAAGAAAACGATACCCTGTCGTGTACTTGCTGGATGGGGATGGTCATTTTGCATCGGTTACCGGGATGATACAGCAGTTGAGCGAAGTGAACGGTAACTCCATTTGCCCTGGCATGATCGTAGTTGCCATACCAAATACAAATCGCACCCGCGACCTAACTCCTACCAATACCCTGCTGGATCCCCAGGGAAAGAAAACAGATGATTTTAAAGACTCGGGCGGAGGTGAAAAATTTACTGAGTTTATTCAAAAAGAGCTGATGCCCCATATCGATTCTGCTTATTCAACCGCTCCTTATAAAATATTAATTGGGCACTCGTTTGGTGGCTTAATGGTGGTGAATACTTTAGTAAATCATCCGGATATGTTTAATGCCTACGTGGCAATAGACCCGAGCATGTGGTGGGATGGAAAAAAACTGTTAAACCAAACCCGCGAGGTATTGAAGCAAAAAAAGTATTATGGGAAATCCCTTTTCCTGGCTATCGCCAATACTATGCCTATGGGAATGGATACCATGAAGGTGAGGACCGATACAAGCGGAGTAACAGCACACATAAGGTCGATATTATTGCTGAAAGATGTGTTAAAAAGTAATTCTGCCGACGGGTTAAACTTTGCTTATAAATATTATGGCGACGATAATCATGGTTCGGTGCCGCTGATAGCAGAATACGATGCGCTTCATTTTTTGTTTAAATTTTACGGCTTGCCTAATGACTTCATTCCGAGGCTCATGGACCCCCTTTCTAAAATTGACCCGGCAGCCGAAATTGAAGCGCATTACGCCAGCGTGTCTAAGCAAATGGGCTATAAAGTTTCACCACCCGAAGATCAGATAAATCAGATGGGTTATTATTTTATGGGAAGTAAACAGTTTGAACGGGCGTTTGCAATGTTCTCGTTAAACATCCGTAATTACCCTGAAAGCTTTAACGTTTACGACAGCATGGGCGATTGTTACGGTACTAAAGGCGATAAAGACAATGCCATTATATATTATAACAAGGCACTGAAACTGAGAAAAAACCCCGAAACGATAGAAAAGCTGAATAAATTAATGGCGAAAAAGTGATTGTTTTGATTTCAGATGTCGGATTTTCGATGTTGGATTTGAAGATTACCTTTTAAAGAAAAAGACCCGGTTTGAAAAAAGCCGGGCCTTTTTTTTTAAATATATACTTACGAATTCTTTTCAACGGTTACAGTGAAAATCAAAATAAAAAAAATCCGAAATCGAATTTCCGAATTCCGAAATCCCCAAAAAAGGCTAATTTCGCCAGTAGAAAAGAGGAAAAAGATTTGGATTATTTACAGGGTTTAAACCCGGAACAAAGGGCGGCTGTTGAACAAATAAACGGGCCGGTAATGATAGTTGCGGGTGCAGGATCAGGCAAAACGCGGGTTATAACTTATCGTGTGGCGCACCTTATCCGCAACGGCGTTGATTCTTTTAATATTTTGGTGCTAACATTTACCAACAAGGCTGCCCGTGAAATGCGTGATCGTATAACGCACCTGGTTGGCGCCGATGCAAAAAATATATGGATGGGTACCTTCCACTCGGTTTTTGCGAAATTACTGAGGGTTGAGGCTGATAAAATAGGCTATCCCAATAATTTTACCATTTACGATACTGACGATAGCAAAAGCGTACTCCGGGCCATTTTAAAAGAAATGAACCTGGACGATAAGCTATATAACCCTAATTTTGTACATAACCGGATATCGGCAGCAAAAAACAACCTGGTATCGTGGCAGGAGTATCAACAAAATGAACAGATCCAGGCCGACGATTTTTCTTCCGGTCGACAGCATTTGGGTAAAATATATGAGAATTACTCAAACCGCTGCTACCGGGCAGGCGCCATGGATTTTGACGACTTGCTGTTTAAAACCAACGAGCTGCTAAAGAAATTTCCGGATGTGCTGAATAAATATCAGCACAAGTTTAAATACCTGATGGTTGATGAGTATCAGGATACCAATTTTTCGCAATACCTGATTGTAAAGAAACTGGCCGCAGTAAACGAAAACATTTGTGTAGTTGGTGACGATGCGCAGAGTATATATGCTTTCAGGGGTGCAAATATCCAGAACATCCTAAATTTTGAAAAGGACTACCCCGATCTTAAAGTTTTTAAACTCGAACAAAATTATCGCTCCACACAAAACATTGTAAACATTGCCAACAGCATCATAGCCAACAATAAAGAGCAGCTTAAAAAACGGGTATTTTCTGAAAAAGAGACTGGCGATAAGATAAAAGTAATGCGCGCCTTCAGCGATAATGAAGAAGGTAAAATGGTTGCAGAGGCCATCATGCAGGAGCGATCAACAAAAGGATTAAAGTGGCATGATTTCGCAATTCTTTATCGTACCAATGCGCAGTCACGTTCGATGGAGGAGGCTCTGCGAAAGTTGGGCACACCCTATAAAATATACGGAGGATTGTCATTTTATCAGCGTAAGGAAATAAAGGACCTGATTGCCTACTTCAGGCTGACTTTTAATCCGAACGACGAAGAAGCGTTAAAGAGGGTTATCAATTATCCGCGCCGCGGCATTGGCGATACTACCGTCGATCGCATTATTTTAAGCGCAGGTCAAAATAATGTTACCCCCTGGGAAGTCATCGTTGACTCACACAGATACCTCGATGGCCGCAGTTCGTCTTCCGTAGGTATCTTTTCTACCATGATACAAAGCTTCCAGGTAATCACTAAAAACCTTAGCGCTTATGAGGCGGCTTTGCATATTGCACAGCACTCGGGCCTGTTGAAGGACCTCTACGAGGATAAATCCGTTGAGGGGCTCAACCGTTATGAAAATATCCAGGAGTTGTTAAATGGGATTAAAGAGTTTTCGGAGCGTGAAGATATAGAAAATAAGGGTTTGGATGTGTTTATGCAGGACATTGCTCTACTCACCAATGACGATAAGGACAACGATCCCAACGCAGATACTGTTTCGTTAATGACTATCCATTCCTCTAAGGGATTGGAATTTCCACAAGTGTACGTTGTTGGTTTGGAGGAGAATCTTTTTCCATCACAAATGTCGCTCAATTCAAGGAGCGACCTTGAGGAAGAACGCCGCCTGTTTTACGTAGCTGCCACACGTGCCGAAAGTAAGTTAACGTTCAGCTACGCCACTTCCCGTTTTAAATTCGGCACACTGATAAGTTGCGAACCGAGCCGCTTCCTTGATGAAATTGACGCGCAATATCTTGAACTTGATTTTACCGCAAAACCCGCAGCAGGCAATAACCCGTTTTTTGATGATGAACGGAATGACTGGAGCAAGCGGGGAGATACCTTTTCAAAACCTAAACCACCAACCGTTAAAACAACTTCCGTTCTCGCAAAGGCGCATGTTCCATCGGCCGGCTTTGCGCCTTCCGATACTTCAAACCTGCAGGTTGGCATGGAAGTTGAACATGAAAGATTTGGATTCGGCAAAGTAATAAGTCTCGAAGGCAAAAATCCCGACATTAAAGCAACGATCTTTTTTAAAGAGATTGGGCAAAAGCAGTTACTCCTAAAATTTGCCAAACTAAAAATCATATAGGATAATAAATTATAATAAATATTTTTCCCCACTATGTAAAAAAAATTCCACGCTTTTACACAGTGATATTTATTAATTGTTTCGCAAATGCCTATTTCTCATTAATTAAAAGTGGCATAAAGTTTGGTATTTGTTAATACACCCTAAATAAATATTTAAAACTATTGCTTAAACTGTTATGACTGAAAACTTAAAAAAGAAAACGAACAAATCTGTAGGTAAAAACATCCGAACTCTCCGTCACCAGCGCGGTTGGAGCCAGGAAGACGTGGCTAACCGTCTGGGGATATCTATTCCTGCCTTTTCAAAAATCGAAACAGGGGTTACAGATATCAACTTATCCCGCCTGGAACAAATAGCTAATATCTACGAAGTAAACGTTGTAAACTTGTTGGCGTTAGACGTTGAAGAAGTAGAACCACAGGTTTCCAGTTTAAGCATTGCCCAAAAGAAAATTCTTGACCGCGAAACAGAAATTGCCAATTTACAGCGCAAAGTTATACTGCTTTATGAAGAGCTGAGAAACAGGACTTCGCCGATAGTTAGCTAATCTGCAAATTTTCCCGGCAGCAATTTTAATTCCTGCTTAATAAATACAACGCTCCATTTTTAAATATTAGAGGCGTGTTTTGATTTATTTTTCTTTCTTCAAATATTATTTGAACATCAAATATTTCTCAGGAAAACAAATAATTTAGTATAAGTAAGATATAACTTACAAAATTTAAGATATTTGTTTTCCTTCTTTTGCCTTACTCAAAGGGCAAGTCCATCATAAATATCTAGATTAATGTTATCAGCAGCCTCTCTGTTGAAGAGCGGATAGTGTTAGGTAATGATGGAAAGATCTCCCGATTGATAGAATTATTCTTTACTGAGACATTGTGAACCCGGCTGATAAGGTTGCCTGAGAACTATTTGGCGTTTTACAACAGAAGAATGATTTGATGACTTCCTTAAAACCCAGCCCTTCCGGGATCGTGCAGCATGTCGCTCATTTCTATTATTTTGTCATCAATGTCAGAAACGCTTTTGTTCATCATTTTTATACATTCAGGCTGATCAACCAATCCTTCTTTTTCGAGGTTAAGCAATCCTTTAAGAGTTGCAATCGGGCCGCGTATCTGATGTGATAAATAGGAGGAGTATTCGGAGAGTTTTTTATTCTTTATTTGCAGGTCTTTTGTACGTTCATCAATTATTTCTTCGAGGTGATGATTTATACGGTCGAGGTTATCTTTTTGTCTGGAGACTTCGGAGTTTAGGTTGGTTAGCTGCGTATTAGTCCTGGCCTTTCGTTTTACATTGCTTACTAATACACCAACCAAAATCATTAATAAACCCGCCATCAGGGCTACCGACCAAAATCTTACCCGGTCATATTGTTGTCGTTGAAGAGCTATTTCATTCTCCCGCTGCTGCGCCTGATGATTGACCTGTTCCTTAAATAAATTGAAAAGTTGTCCCGAAGTACCTTGGGTGAACTGAAGACTATCACGATGATAAATATTTTTCAGAAGAGTTAAAGCTTTTTCATAATTTTTCCGCTTCAACTCAAGCTGGTAACTCTGAAATAAGAAATCCGATTGGTTTTTTTCACTCTTAACCATTTTGGAAAAAACCAAACCTTCCTTTATAATTTTCTCAGCCTCAGCAAGTCTATTTTCTTTGATATAGATATCACTGAGGGTTACATCGATACTCGCAACGGTTTTATTTAAATCCTTTAGCTTGGCGCGTTTTATGGCCCCCAATAATAAACTTTCAGACATCTGAAAATCATTAAGGGTATAATATATTACACCCTTGTTTTGCATACATTGAACCAGGTTAACTGAATCTTTTAAAGCATTGAACATGGTGTCGCTTTTGTTGTAATAACTTAGCGCCTGGTATAAGCTGTTCTTTTGAAGATATGCGGTACCGATATTTAAATTTGCTGCTGCTATTAAGTGTTTATTAGCTACGGTTTGCGCGATGACTAAAGCTCTTTTAAAAAAATAGAGTGCCCGATCAGGATCGGTATTGATATATAGGTTACCGATATTATTGTAAACACTCCCTTCGCTTTTCAGATCTTTAATTTGTTGAAAATAATTAAGGGCGTTTAAATAGCTATCGATAGACTTTACAGATTTATCTAAATAATAATAAGCGATACCCAACATTCGGTACGACTCGCCAATACCCTCCTTATAATCCATCTTTTGTGACATTGCCAATGCACGTTGAGCGTTGGCAATGGTTTGGTCGGGATCAGTTAAACGCATATCAAATCCCAGTTTGTTCAATTTTATAACTTCATCGGTATCCTTAGCCAAATTATTCCCGAAACTATCTCCGCAGGCAATAAAAATAAAAGCAAACAACAATAAAATTATAAATATGAAAGATTTCTTCATTAAAAGAGTATTACGTTTAATTGAGTGGAAAGTTATAAATTAATAATAATATAGTTGAATATTAAGTAAAAAAAGATGCAATATTTATTTATCACTTATTTTATAATTTATTTTGGAAATTAGAAAATATATTTATATTTGTCTTAGATAAATTATTGATAATCCAAAGGTTGATTTGATAAGAGTAGATTATTGATGGCAAATTAGCAATTTCACATACGTTTTTTTGCTTCCAAGCTTAAATAATATTCGTTTCAATTCAATTCCATTTCCTGGAAATCGATTTTAATAAAAATTTGAAAAGTTAGCTTTTTTTTATTGTTGTTTTTTTAGACTCTTTTTTAAAAAAAACATGGAAAAGAATTACTGTTACAGCTCTTTGGTTACCCTTTAGCTGTTGATTCATTGGGCACTTAATATGCCTGAATGAAACTTAAACGTGATATTTCTATGGCTTGTACGCAAACAATTTCAAAAGGTTACAGGCGGGTGATTACTTAAATTTTAAGCAACTAATTATAGTATTCAACAATTGTTAATCATTAAATAAGTCAAAATCATTAAATGCTCGTTATGAAAAAAGTTCTATTTTCTTCATTAATTATCTTAGGTTCGGTTGTAACACTTTCCGGCTATGCACAAACAAGCAAAACTAAATCAATTGCCGGTTCGGCTGCAATTGTTAACGTAAACATTGCCAGCGACGGAACTAAAGGAACCACTGGAAGCGCTGACCTTAACGGAACTAAAGGAACTACCGGAAGTGCTGACTTGAATGAAACTAAAGGAACTACCGGAAGCGCTGATTTGAACGATACTAAAGGAACTACCGGAAGCGCTGATTTGAACGATACAAAAGGAACTACCGGAAGTGCTGATTTGAATGAAACTAAAGGAACCACCGGAAGTGCTGATTTGAACGATACAAAAGGAACTACCGGAAGCGCTGATTTGAATGAAACTAAACGAACCACCGGAAGCGCTGATTTGAATGATACAAAAGGAACCACCGGAAGCGCTGATTTGAACGATACAAAAGGAACTACCGGAAGCGCTGATTTGAACGATACAAAAGGAACTACCGGAAGTGCTGATTTGAACGATACAAAAGGAACCACCGGAAGTGCTGATTTGAACGATACAAAAGGAACCACCGGAAGCGCGGATTTGAACGATACAAAAGGAACTACTGGAAGCGCTGATTAATTTCAGTATCTATATGATCAACTGACATTTTTTATTTTGATATAATAAAACCCGGATTCCTTCCGGGTTTTTTATTTAAATACGAGATTGTTTTATGGAATTCGTTTAACGGAAACACAAGTTATTATTTCCGGCTTATCTTTTCTAAAAAAACATAATTTATATTTGTCGCCAAATTGAATACCTATGCAGGCTATAAAACATTATATTGAACAGAATAAGCAACGTCTATTGGATGAATTGTTCGATTTGCTTCGCTTTCCGTCGATTAGCGCCGATCCTAAATACAAAAAAGATATATTGAAAACTGCCGACTTTGTGGCAGGGAAATTAGTTGACGCTGAGGCTGATAAAGTAGAGGTTTGCCAAACCGCGGGAAACCCAATAGTGTACGGCGAAAAAATTATTGATTCGTCAAAGCCAACTGTACTGGTTTATGGCCATTATGATGTTCAGCCGCCTGATCCGCTTGAACTTTGGAAAACACCGCCTTTTGAGCCTACGATAAGAGATGGTAAAATATACGCCCGTGGCGCCTGTGACGACAAGGGTCAGTTTTATATGCATGTAAAAGCATTCGAGTTGATGATGCAAACCGGAACTTTACCCTGCAACATAAAATTCATGATTGAAGGCGAAGAAGAAGTAGGATCATCAAACTTGAGCATTTTTGTGAAACAAAATAAGGCCAGGTTAAAAGCCGACGTAGTGTTAATTTCAGATACATCCATGATCAGCATGGAGCACCCGTCGCTCGAAACAGGATTGCGTGGGTTATCATACCTGGAAGTTGAGGTAACCGGCCCCAACCGTGATTTGCACTCCGGCGTGTATGGTGGCGCGGTAGCAAACCCTGCGACGATATTAGCTAAAATGATAGCTTCTTTGCATGATGAACAAAACCACATAACGATTCCCGGATTTTATGATAAAGTACTAGAATTAACTGCGGATGAACGTAAGTCGCTTAACAACGCGCCATACGATGAAGCCGAGTATAAAAAAGACCTGGGGGTTGATGAATTGTGGGGCGAAAAAGGGTATACCTCTTTTGAACGTACCGGCACCCGGCCTACTCTCGAAGTGAATGGAATTTGGGGCGGCTATATTGGCGAAGGTGCTAAAACCGTATTACCGTCAAAGGCTTATGCAAAGATTTCTATGAGGCTTGTTCCAAATCAAAATTCGGACGAAATAACAAAATTATTTACCACTCATTTTGAAAAGATCGCACCGCGTTCGGTAAAAGTAAAAGTAACGCCGCATCATGGTGGCGAACCTGTTGTTACCCCAACTGATAGTATTGCCTACCGCGCCGCACAAAAAGCCATAGCTGAATCTTTTGGAAAAGACCCGATACCTACCCGTGGAGGCGGAAGCATTCCAATCGTTGCACTATTCGAAGCTGAATTAGGCATAAAAACCGTCTTGATGGGTTTTGGGCTGGATAGCGACGCATTGCATTCTCCTAACGAAAAATACGATATTTTCAATTATTATAAAGGAATTGAAACTATTCCACTATTTCACAAATACTTTGCGGAGTTGTGGTTGAATGGTCAGAGTTAAGGGATGTTGGATTGAGGTTGGAAAATAAATTATTTTAACTGAAAAAGCTCAGATTAAAAAATCCGAAATCGAAATTCCGACATCCGAAATTTTGCTTACCAGGCCTTATCGCCAATGAGTGGAACGAACCTGAAAGTGTCGAGAACAACTTTCTCGTAATCATTTTCTGCAACCTTTAACACGGTAACCATTTTTTGCGTCTCTTCGTTGCCAACGGGAATAACCAACAACCCTCCTATTTTCAATTGCTTTAATAGCTCTTCGGGGACGGTTGGCGCTCCGGCGGTAACAATTATTTTATCGTAGGGTGCATATTCGGGTACGCCCTTTGACCCGTCGCCCAAAATAAATTCCGGCTTATAGCCCATATAAGGCAAAATCTGTATGGTGCGTTCAAATAGTTTTTCTTGTCTCTCAATAGTGTAAACCTTAGCGCCAAGTTCCATTAAAATGCAACTCTGGTAGCCACAGCCCGTACCAATCTCCAGCACTTTACTACCTTTTTTTATATGTAAAAGCTGGCTTTGGTAGGCAACGGTATACGGCTGCGAGATAGTCTGTCCCTCCCCTATCGGGAACGCAATGTCCCTGTAAGCTTGTTTCCAAAAAGTTTCATCAAAAAAGAAGTGCCTTGGTACCTTACCTATAGCTTTTAACACCTCTTCGTCTTCGATTCCTTTTTTTCTTAACAAATCCACCAATATCTTCCGGGCGCCTTGCTCTCTGTAATTATCAATAAACTTATATGCCATTCGGAAGCAAAGTTAATCACAGAATTACCAATATCCCGCTCCAAAGGAGCGACTAATTTAAGTTTTAATACGGATCCACATCTGGCTGTACTATACTTCCTTTACTTAGCTTGGTAGTTTGAAATTGCGTTATTACATCCCGGATAATAACTTTGGCTTTATTTATTGAGATATTTTCCTTTTCAAACTTCAGCATTATGGTTTTAATATAGTAGTTTCTTATCCTACTGACTAAAGGGAACTCAGGGCCAATTACACTTTCGCCAAAATGCTTGCGAAGTTCGGTTGCCAGCCAAATTGCTTGATTATTTACTATTTCAGGGTCCTTGTGTTTTACATCCAGGTTAACCATGCGATAAAATGGAGGGTATTTAAAACTTTTACGTTCCTCCATTTCTGTAAAATAAAGATCCTTAAAATCGTTTTCGATCACTTGCTTAATAACCCTGTGACCGGGATCATAAGTCTGTATAACAACTTTTCCCTGTTTACCGCGTCTCCCCGCCCTGCCGCTAACCTGTGCCAGCATCTGGTAGCTTCGCTCGTTGGCCCGGTAATCTGGAAATTTGAGAAGGCTGTCAGCATTTATAATACCAATTACCGATACGTCCGAAAAATCCAGACCCTTTGCAACCATTTGTGTCCCCACAAGGATGTCAATTTTTTTCTCCTCCAGGCTATTTAAAATATTTTGCAGCGAGTTGCGCGAGCGGGTTGTATCCAGGTCCATCCTCGTTATCCGCGCATCTGGCAAGAGTGATGCCAATTCGTCTTCAATTTTTTCGGTGCCAAATCCTTTATACTCCAGGTGCGTTGATCCACAAGCCGGACAAATCTGAGGGGTTTCTTCTTTATAGCCGCAATAATGGCAATGAAGCTTCCTGCTGCTTTTGTGATAAGTAAGGCTAACATCGCAATTAATACACTTTGGCGTATAAGCGCAAATTTTACACATCAACACCGGGGCGTATCCTCTTCGGTTTTGGAACAAAATAACTTGTTCTTTATTCAAAAGCGCTTGTTTGATATCATCCATCAGTACACTAGTAAAATGCGACTGCATGGTTTTGCGTTTAGTTTCCTCAACAATACTCACTACTTCTATTTCAGGCAGCTTTACACCGCCGTATCGTTCGGTAAGCTCCGCCAACCCGTACTTATTAATACGTGCATTATAATAACTTTCGAAGGATGGTGTGGCCGAACCTAACAGCACTTTGGCACTATGCAAATTTGCCAGGAAAATGGCCGCATCCCGTGCGTTATATCTGGGTGCCGGGTCAAATTGCTTATAAGATGTTTCATGCTCTTCATCCACAATAATCAAACCCAGGTTATTAAACGGCAAAAAAACTGACGATCGTGCCCCCAATACAACCTTGTACTCATTTTTGAGTACCTTTTGCCAAACCTCCGCACGTTCGTTATCATTAAACTTCGAATGATATACACCTATTTTCCCACCAAAATACATACGTAGCCGTTCAATAATATGCGTCGTCAGCGCTATTTCGGGCAACAAGTATAATACCTGTCCTCCCGAGTCTATCATTTGCTCTATGAGTCGTATATAAATTTGAGTTTTACCCGATGAAGTAATACCGTGCAATAGTACCACCTCCTTTTTCTTAAACTCATCTTCAATATGATTGAGAACATCTTGTTGCTGATCGCTTAGCTCAAAACTGTCACTTGCTTCCTCTTCTTCATAATATAACCGGCTTACATTTCTATCCTCACTAATAAATATCTCTTTTTCAATTAAAGATTTAATGCTTGCCGCTCCCGCCCCACTCTCTTCTATCAATTCATTTTTTGAGATACTTTTTTGATGACGTGATAACTTTATATATGCGAGCACAGCATCAGCTTGCTTTGGAGCGCGTTTCTCAAGTATTTCAAATAATTCCTTTAAATTTTCCTGGCCATGATAAATAGAATTTAGCGTAACAAAGGTGCGGGTGCGCGGTTTGTAACGCTCACTTACCTCTTCTGAAATATGAATGATATTTTTTTCGAAGAGTAATTTAAGAATAGGCATTACCGTCTTCTGACCCAGTAATTTTATAATATCGCTTACCGTTAACTCCGGCTGAATGCTAAGCGCCTCAACAATCAAAAATTCTTTATCATGTAACGCCGAACGGTCAAACCCAAAATCCTTATGAAGCATAATTCGCGTTTCACTCGCGAGTTTAAGAGCGGATGGTAATGCGGCATTCATCACCTCGCCAACATAACACATATAATAATCCGACAACCATTTCCAGAAAAGTAATTGCTTGTCGGTCACTATCGGATAATCATCTAAAATTTCTATAATATATTTCGCCTCGTACTTTTCGGGTGCCAGGGTGCCTATGGTTGCTATAATTGCTGTATAAAGCTTGCTTTTGCCAAATTGTACCACAACCCTTTTGCCGACAGCTACTGCACCGTTCATCTCGTATGGAACGCGGTAAGTGTAATTCTTAGCTATCGCCAACGGTAAAATCACCTCCACAAAAAGTGTCCGGCGTTCGGTATGTTGTACTTCAGCAAACTCTAACATGATTTATTTTTTTTCAAGAGCAGCATATCCGAGTGTTACCCAACCCGCAATAAAAAGTAAGCCGCCAATTGGTGTAATGGGACCAAGGATTGGTAACCAGTTCCAGCCTATAAGGTCGCGACATGCGAGCAGGTATAACGAACCTGAGAAAAATACTATTCCGAAAGCAAAGAGATAATATGATGCGTTAACAAGTTTTCGTTTAAAATCCGTTAATGTTGAAAGAAACAACAAAGCAAAAACATGATAAAACTGATATTGCACCGCTGTATGCCAAACGTCTAAATTTTTTTGTGATATTGATTGCGTTAAACCGTGGGCGGCAAAAGCGCCGGCTATTACTGCCAGCGTTCCAAAAGTCGAGGCAGTAATAATTATTTTTTTATTCATAAAGCTATAAAAAGCTAAGTTAAGGATTTTTTGAAAGGTTGACCATGTTGAAAAGCATTGCTAATTTGCAAAAGTTGAAATGTAAAATTTATAACCCTGACGGTATTTGCAACGTATGCGGCCTTCTTCCGGTCAACTTAAAAATTAAACTACCTTTGCAAAGTAAGCAATGAAACGACAAATAATAATTACCCTAATTTTATTATTAGCTACTGCGTTTATAACGGTTAGTTATTTTAAAAATTTAAGTACGCCGGGAATGCGCACCAGCCAGGTTATGGAGGCCATACCGGATAATGCAGCGCTGATTTTTGAGTTCAATAACGACAAGGGTTTTTATGATATTTTTAATGGTAACACATTGCTGGCGGCAATTGCCGGCAAAGATAAAATTGATGAGTTAGATGTTTTGCGTAAACAATTGCTGTTAAATCCATTATTTGAAAAATATTTCACCAATCAAAATATATTTATTTCTGTACATCCGTCAAAAACAAATAATGTCGATCTTTTACTCACCATATCCTCAACAAATGGATTTGAACCTTCGTTAATCAATGAATTAAACAAAAAACCCAACACCGGATTTTTGGTAACCCCTATCCCGAAAGTTGGTGAACAAGCCTATGATATTTATATCAATGCCTTAAAAAAGAGGTTCTATATTACCGTTAAAAGCAACAACGTTATTTCCGGGAGCTTTTCGGAAGAGCAAATTCTCCAAAGTTCATCTTATAATAATAGCAACGAGAAACCCCTCATCTTACTTTCCGAACAGCAAAATGCCAGCTCGCTTGCTAATTTATACATAAATTACAACCAACTATCGCCACTATTCGACCAGCTATTTAAAAATAGAAATAACGATGTTTTTAAAAGTTTCAGGCTTTTGCACGCATTAGCTGCGTTAAACTTAAACTATAGAAGTGACGCATTAATGTTTCACGGTGAAACAAACATCGGGTATAACCAGCCTGTTACCTACCTGAACCTCTTCAGTTACCAGCAGCCGGTTATTAATCATTTAAAAGATATTTTTCCAATCTCTACCGCTTACTGTATCAATTTTTCAGTTTCCGATCCGTTAAAGTTTGAAACCGACCTGGCCCAATGGTATACAAAAGCAGGGTTGAAAAATCAAAAAGACCAACTATTTCAGACAATCAAATACGATACCAGAGTTAGTTTACAGAAGCAGTTCAGCGAGTTGCTCGATCATGAATTTGCGTTGGTTACTACACGCTATTTTGAGAGGTTCGCAATCATCGCGGTGAAAGACGGATCAAAGCTAAAATCGCTAATGACCTCCATCAGCACAATGACCGATGAAAATTCGGGTCATCTCAAATATGAAAAATTGCCCTTCTTTTTGTTGGGAGATGCTTTTGGGGGATTCAGACGGCCATATTTTATAATTCTTGACAATTATTTAATATTAGCAAATAGCACGGGCGAGTTGGCAAGCTATTACGATACTTATATCAAACGAAAATTTTTAAGCAAGAACCATCAGTATAATCAGTTTGACAACCTGGTGGCCGACAAAAGCAATGTGTCTTTTTTCTTTCAATTTAAAAACGCGCTACCAATATTAAAAAGGGATATGTACCCCAATATTTATGACCTTATTGACCTGGACGAACCGGGTTGGAAAAATTTCTATGCCGCATCTTTTCAATTTAGCGCCGCCGACAAAAACTTTTACACTAATTTTTGTATTAAGTTAAATACCGACACTACTATTATTAAAAAATAAAATAAATAGAGTGGAGATAACAATAACAAGAAATTTTCGTAAAAGATAATATTCTATAGTTTCCGAATAATTACTTTGAATTCTACTTTTAAAAATGAATATAAGCCGTCAGGGCGCAGGTGCATTATATGAAGAAGATTTTACTTATTTTTTGCTTATTGTTATTTACGGCAAAAATTTTCGCGCAGCAGTTTTCTCAATATAATACGGGCACGCTATATGATTCATTTGAAAATCCATCTCAAAGGGCCTTTATTCCAGATAGCAGTAAGAAATTTGCTTTTAACTGGCTGATCCCAAATTTTAGCGGTAATTTTAATTTCACAGGGGACGCTCAGGCAACGGTAAAAAGCCGTATTTTTCTTGATAGCTACGATAACTCTGCATTAAAGATAAACCAGGGGAAGTTTAATCATCTTGGCGCTGATGCAAATGTATATTTTATTATGCTAAAAATGTTTGCAAGCATAGATGGCGAGGAAGAACTGGGTTTCTCGTGGCAAACCAGGGCCGAGGGTAAGGGTTTAGTCCCTGATGATGCTGTAGCCGCATTAAATGGCACCCAAAGTTTTAACGATGCCCAAAACTATACAAATATTTTCAACGGCAATTATTACCACCAAACCTATAACCAGTTCGGGTTTACTTATCGTGAGCGGCTTAGTCCTCAATTTGTATTAGGTGTAAAATTAAGCTTTTTATCGGGTGTACAATTCGAAAAACTAAATATTACGGGTTCAAACGTCATTTATGATAAACTGCTGGACACTGCAGGAGTTCACTTAAGAGGAACCTATTATTCCAGCTATGTACCGGGCCCGTTTACCACACATGATTATCTGCCAGGTTTTAAAAATCCCGGGGCATCAATATCCATAGGTACATCATACCGAACGGAGGACGGCTTTATTTTCCAGGGGAATATAAAGGACCTTGGTTTTATACACTGGAGTGGCCTCTCGCGCATATATTCATTTGATAATAGTGCCAATATAGGGGGCTTATCTTCTCCAAAACGCGAGGATAGCATATATAATAAAGTAGTAGGTATTGTGCATAACAATGCAACTATCGGTGCCTTTACGACCCCTATTGATGGCAGGGCTGAAATCAGTGCAACAAAGAGTTTTTGGTTGGATAACGACAGGTCATTCAAGTACTCACCAACCATCGTTGCCTCAAAAGAATTGTTTTATACAGGCTTTGTTGGAGCCCTTGTTAACCCTTTCCAGTACCAGAAATATGTGGTAACCGTTACCACCGCTTACGATGATCTTAAAGAGTTTAGCCTGGGGCTGCAGTTTATGATCAAAACATCCAATTTTGAGTTTTATATTGGTAGTGATAAATTAACCCAAAGTAACAGTCTTGCGTCGGAATATCTTAATAAAAATCCGTCTCCAACCAATGGCTCCTATACTGGTGCAAATATATTTTTAGGGTTTGCAGTTAAAATCGGCCCTTTAGTTGAACACCCAATGAATGCCAGTTCAGTCCCCAAAGGGGAAAAAGGCTTTTTGGGGCAATTGTGGAATCGTTTTTTTAAAACGACTGACTAATCTATCATAATGAACTTACAATTATCTAAATCACCTTTTTTCCTGCAATGAAATCCTTAAGATAATATGGTTCAAAAAAGATGACGCTTTCAAAGTCCTCTTTCCTAAATTTTTTCAGTGCTTTTTGCGTAAGATAAGAAGCTGAATTGACGAACCCTGGTAAAAACTGCGCATTTGGGTTTGCGCTTAATACAGCCATGCATTTTTCGGCGCCGTCTCCAAAAAACAACATTTTATTATCCTTCAGTAGTTCTTCAAAACTATCAGCGGTAATAATTTCTGCAGCCGTTTGTTTTATCTTCTCTCCTTTACAATTAAATACCGCGGTGAATACTTCCATTCGCCGTGCATCTATCATTGGGCAGAGAAGTGTACTTTCAGGTATGTTTTTATCCAGGCTAATCACACCATAAGCCATTGCTTCTAATGTTTCAATGGCTATAAGCGGTTTGTTTATTGCAAAACACAAACCCTTAGCGGTCGAAACACCTATACGCAAACCCGTGTATGAACCAGGCCCGCAACTTACAGCTATTGCATCGAGATCGCCGTACTGAATTTTTGCCGATTTAATGAGTTCGTCGATAAACAAAGTAATTACTTCGGCATGAATATTACGTTCATTTATTTGTTTAGCAGCCAATACAACACCGTCGTTAGCTAAAGCTACAGAGCAGGAAGCGGTGGCTGTTTCAATTTGTAATATCATTTTTGAGTCATTGCGTTGCTAGTCATTCGTTATTGAATAGTTATCAGAGGTGAGAGATTGGAGATTAGTTGATAAATGCTTTTCAGATAACCAGACAAAAACTAAAGACTCTAATCTCTGATCTCCAACCTCTGGCGACTGTGCTTAAGGCACCGGATCGTAACCATGGCCTCCCCATGGGTTACAGCTGGCTATTCGTTTTATCGTTAACCAGCCGCCTTTAAAAGCTCCATGTTTTTTTATTGCCTCAACGCCATACTGCGAACAGGTAGGTGTATACCGGCATGATGCCCCAGTGATTGGAGAAATAAAGTATTGATATATTTTAATAAGAAAGATAAAAAAATATCCAATCACTAACTTAAATATACCAATAACCGCTTTCATTTTGCTAATTCAGTACAAAGTTGCGCCAAAAGCTTCAGCATTTTTTTTTCGGTAAAATCATACGGGGCTATTTCTTTGCCAATATAACCCAATGAAAGTGCAATTTTTTTTTCTGTACTATTCAGCGTATTGTATAAGTGCTGCTGCTTATGAAGCCTGTAGGCCTCGCGCATACGCCGTTTTATTAAATTACGATCCACGGCACGCTTGAAGCGTTTTTTTGAGACAGAAAATAAAATTTGTGCCGGAAACTGCATCGGCTCATCAATAAAAAGCCAGGAAGCTTTAAAGGGGTAACATAAAAAAGAAGAACCGTTATGATAAAGCTCATCAATAAGCCTTTTATTACATAACCGCTCTTCTTTTTTAAAAGTGTGCATTGTTGCTGGTTTCGAACCGGATTTAAATACTAAAACGGTTCAAGCCCCTGTTTGGAGAAAGCAACAGGTATTATGCTTTATGACTACGTTCGTCAGATACTGTAAGTCTTTTTCTTCCTTTAGCTCTTCTGGCTGCTAAAATTCTTCTGCCGTTAGCAGTTGACATGCGCTCACGGAAACCGTGCTTATTTCTTCTTTTCCTTTGTGAGGGCTGAAACGTTCTTTTCATGGCTATATTATTCTTTTCGTCGCTTTAAAAACAAGAGCGCAAATGTAGTGTATTTTTTAAACTTTTTCAAATAAATTACTTTCGTAGTTTAATTAGTTGATTAAGTTAGTTGAGTTGACTAAGTTTATCCATGTTACCTGACAAATAACTATCCATTAATTGACCTGATTAACAACAAATTGTATGAAAATATTAGCCGTTCTAATTCTCAGCCTCCTTTCGTTCCGGGCTATATCCCAGGATTCTTTATCAGCACACTACAAAATATATAGCTCCTCCAAACAAAAAATAATAACTATCGACGACATTGTTAACGATGTGGCTGGCGCCGATGTCTTATTTTTTGGCGAGGAACATAATGATTCAACGGGCCACTATTTAGAATATGCATTATTTAAGAAACTCGACGAAAAATATCATGGTGAAGTTGCGCTTTCAATGGAAATGTTTGAAACTGATTGTCAAAATGTGTTGAATGAATATCTAAACGGCTTCATTCGCGAAAAAAACTTCATTACCGATGCACGTGCCTGGCATAACTATAAAGATTATCGTCCTCTTATTGAACTGGCAAAAGCAAGCAAAATACCGGTAATTGCTGCAAATGCACCCGCCCGTTACACGAGTATGGCCAACCGGCTTGGTTTAAACAGCTTAGAACAATTGGATAAAACCGGTAAATCACACCTTCCTCCCCTGCCGATAGATACTGCAACAGGAGCTTATTATGAAAAGTTTTTGAAAGTTATGGGTGGTCATGGTGCCATGGGAGGCATGCAAATGTACCAGGCACAAAACTTATGGGATGCAACTATGGGTTGGTCGATAGCCCGTTTTTTTAAGGCTCACAGGGGGTATAAAATACTCCAGTTGAACGGCGGCTTTCACAGCGAAGAAAAATTAGGCGCCGCTGCACAATTAAAAAAGTACAGGCGGAAAATAAAGATTCTCAATATTGCGGTGTACGCCGATGATAGCTTTGAAAACCCCGATTGGGCCAAATTCAGTAAAAACGGCGATTATATCATTGTAACTGATCCCAAATTGCCAAAAACATTTTGAAGAAATATTTGATACAAAGTCGTTGAATTTACAAATGATATAGTTGTATTGTTACATTTTACGAGCATCTACAACTCAATTAATATCATTAAATTTGAATCAGTATATTGGCTGTAAATCTATCGTAATGCCGTTATATGAAAAACAAAATCTGCCTGCTCATACTATTCGCTTCTGTTTTAATACAAGCTTGCAAAAAAGACAGTAAACAAAACCCGCAGCCGACAAAAACCACAACTGCAAGTTTGGGCAGCGGACTTCTAAGCTTTTCTATCGGCAACCAGGTAATTAACAGTATTATTGACACATCGAGCAACGTCATAAATGCGGTGGTTGTTGATGATGCCGACTATCATCACATGGTAATTAACTTTATACTTGCTGCTAATGTAACTGCGACGGTCAACGGCGCAGTCGTAAATAGCGGCGCAACTGTTGATATGAGCAAGCTGTTCTATTTTAAAATATCATCGGCAGATGGTAAACGTTCATCTGCTTTTTTGGTTAACCAGCAACGGGAGCTCAATTATTGGGGTCTGCCGGGGAATCTGATTTCAGGCAAATCATTAAACAGAAGTTATAATTTTTATTTCGACCAGTTCGCGGGTACAACGTCTGATAATATAAACTGTGCCCTGGCTACCTCTACTATGGCCATTAAATGGGCCGATTCAACTTTTACCAAGACGGTTGTGGATGCGCGCTCCATGTATTTGACCGCGGGTGAATGGTCTGACCGGAACATGAGCGACTATATGAACTATTATGGCATCAGCCACGAGGTTGATAGTGTTGAAGATAAAACTAACATTGATAGCCTGGTTAAAACCAATATCGACAACAATCGCATCATGATATTTTTGGTCAACATGTATTACCTGACGTACAATTCTTCAACCTATGAACATGTAAATAGCTTTTGGCTGGAAAGCTTCACAGGCTTTGGTCATTGTTTATTAGTAAAAGGGTACAAGCAGATGAGTGATAGGTTATATCTTGAAACTTACGACCCGTATTCGGCCCATAATGTTTACGTCCCGGGCGTAATAGCACAAGAACCCATTGGTCAGGACAGGTACTACAGCAGTGCAGATATTAAAAACGCCACGGCAATTTACAGTACTGAAGCTTTTGTTATAGCGCCAAAGGGGCAACAAGTACCTCATCCGATTATTAGCGTCAGTCGTCTTAAAAACTTACATACCATCCGTTAGGACGATGTGTTATTTTGTGCCTTTTGCTAGTAAATCCCTAATCTCAGTAAGTAAAACTTCTTCCTTAGTTGGTGCAGGATCAGGTGCAGGTTCCTCTTTTTTCATAGAGTTAATAGCTTTTACCACTATAAAAATGCAGAATGCAATAATGATGAATTGAATTATAGCATTTATGAAATTACCGTAATGGATAGCCGTCTCTAAAACCTTATTTGCCGGATCGGCTTCTTTAAGGACTATTTTCTTGTCAGAAAAATCAACGCCACCTGTCAGATAGCCTATCGGGGGCATAATAACGTCAGCTACCAGCGATGTAACTATTTTACCGAAGGCGGCGCCTATCACAACACCCACTGCGAGGTCGACTACGTTGCCCCGCATTGCAAATTCCTTAAATTCTTTTACAAATGACATATATGGTAAATTTTTTATTAAAGTTAGTAATTTATTAAACCATGCAAATAAAATATTTCCTTCACATTTACACCCGGAGCGAAACTTATTTTATGTTTATTAAGTTAAAGGTAATTGATGTATTTTTGCTGTTCATCGGATTATGCTTAAACAAAATCTTCAACAAAAACTCTTACAGAAACTCTCCCCGCAACAAATACAATTTATTAAATTGTTACAGGTGCCAACTGTTTCATTGGATACAAGGATTAAAGAAGAACTGGAAGAAAATCCGGCTCTTGAAGATCTAAGCTTAACAAATTTGAATGAGCCAGAAGAGCAGTATCCTGACCATGATCCTGAGGACGACAACTTCAACAATGATGAGGAAAAAGGAGAAACCGACGAGTTCAACATTGATGATTATTTGCAGGAAGATAATGTTAACGAGTACGGATCGCGATATGACCAAAATGGCGATGATGAGAATGAACGTAAGGAGATACCTTTTGCCGTACAAAATTCTTTTTTCGAGATGCTTCAGCAACAACTCGATCTTCTCCCGTTATCGGACAAGGATTTCAGGATAGGAAAGCAAATAATTGGAAGCCTTGATGATGACGGCTATCTTCGCCGGCCAATAATGTCCCTTACCGACGACCTTGCCTTTTCGCAAAATATTATTGCGGATGATGAAGATGTTGAAGATATGCTGAAGGTGATACAGGGTTTTGACCCTCCCGGTGTTGGCGCCCGCAGCCTGCAGGAATGTCTTTTAATACAACTGAGAAAAAAAGAAAACGGCGACCCTATCATAAAAAAGGCGATAAATGTTGTTGAACATTACCTGGATGAATTTACCCGCAAACATTACGACAAGCTGGAAAAATCGTTAAACATGTCATCAAATGAATTACGGGGTGTTGTAAATGAGATTTTGAAACTGAATCCAAAACCAGGTGATTCAAACGAAATAAACAGCAAGCAAATGCAGGTGATCCCTGACTTTCATATCACTAACAACGACGGTGTCCTTATATTAACCTTAAATTCCAAAAACGCACCCGAACTCAGGGTGAGCCGCTCCTATCAGGAGATGTTTGAACATTATGATAAAGCATCGCAAAAGGATAAAAAAATGAAAGAAGCGGTGCAATTTGTCAAGCAAAAACTCGATTCGGCAAAATGGTTTATTGATGCCATTAAACAACGGCAGCAAACGCTTTTAAAAACCATGAATGCGATAATGCAGTACCAGTATGAATTCTTTTTGACTGGCGATGACAAGAATTTAAAACCAATGATTCTGAAGGATATTGCTGACAGGATCGCCATGGATATTTCAACTGTTTCAAGGGTAGCTAACTCAAAATACGTGCAAACGGAATTTGGCACATTCCTTTTAAAATCATTTTTCTCAGAAGCTATTCAAACTGAAAGCGGTGAAGAGGTATCAAACAAAGAAGTTAAAAAGATATTGGAAGAGCATATCGGCGCCGAGGACAAACAACATCCTTTGGCCGACGAAAAGTTAACCGATATTTTGAAAGATGCCGGTTACAATATCGCCCGCCGCACTGTAGCCAAGTACCGCGAACAAATGAATATACCGGTTGCGAGATTGAGGAAAGAATTGTAGCTGGTGAGTAATGAATAGGCAGTAGTGAATGGAGCTATACTTCCAGATTCACCATTGACAATTAACCACTCACTAAAAAGTATGCTGAGGACAGGTTTCGTTATACCTGTTATTTAGCAACAGCGATATCACAATTTCATGGGTGCCATTGCTCACTGTATTTAAACCAGAGGTTGTAATATCATACGAATAGCCAACGTTAATAAATGAGCTGATATTCACTCCTGCCAGTACGCCGAATGAATCATCCCGGCGATAAGATCCGCCAATCCAAAATTTATCTTTAAATGAAATCTTGGCATTAACGTCGTAAGTAATGGGAACGGGTTTAATCACTTTTACTAAAAATGAAGGCAAAAGTGTAATATCGTCAGATAAAAAAACCTTAACACCACTGGTTATAAAATATTGCGGAACTGTTTTACTTTGATTATACGTATTGTTTGTGCTGAAATAAAGATTTTCCGGCAATAATTGCTGCACAGACGCTCCGAAGTAATAATTGGAGGCATATAGCCATATCCCTGCCCCAACATCCGGCTTCCATTGACTGTTAGTCCCGTTGGTAATTGCAGGATCAAAAGGGTTTTCGAGCGTGATCTGCGAAGTGTTAAGGCTGATATGATTTACGCCGGCCTGAACACCTAATGCCAAATTTATACTTTCAGTAAGGCCAAGATGATAGGCGTAAGTAGCGGCGAGATTAGTTTGCGAAATGGGGCCGGCCTGGTCTGAAACAACCATTAAGCCGATACCGTGATGCGGTTCGGCCGCCATATAGTTCTGCGTGTACAATCTGCTCGAGGGGTTAATGCCGCCTGCCGCCGGAAAAGCCGTTGCATCACCCTGTAAAAACTTATCGCCCAGGGGCATTGTTACCGTTAAGTAGCTCGTTACCGGGGCACCCTGCAAGCCTGTCCATTGGCTGCGGTATCCTGCTCTAAGATCTGTATAATTTTCAATTCCGCTTACAGCGGGATTTAAAAGGAGGTTGTTAAATACATATTGGGTGTACTGAGGTTTTTGCTGGGCTAGTATCGGCTGCGCATAGTAAACAAGTACAATTAAAAAAAGTAAATTTTTTTTCATTATTATCTAATGATAGTTACATTTCCAGAAAAAACACCGAGACCATTCTTAAGGTTTATTATGTAATAATAGGAGCCCGTCGGCAACGCAGATCCATTATATGTTCCATTCCATGGAATGCCATAACCAATTGACGAATATACATTTTCTCCATATCTGTTGTATACGTTTACTGTACAATTTGGATAAGTATCAAGATATTTAATATTCCAGGTGTCATTTATCCCGTCACCATTAGGTGTAAACGCATTTGGGAAAGCTATCGTTTGAGGCACATCGGTAACAGTGAGTATTCCAGGCACATAGGTGAAATTGTAATTTGGAGACGACGCGCCGGAAACAGTAATAGGATATTGACCCACCGGCGACGTTAATATAGCGGGCGTAAATATTATCGGCTGAATTGCTAATTGCGAAGGACTCTCGCTATTTACAAAACCCATATAGGTTACTGTTAAAACAGGATTGGCTTGGCCATAACCCCGGCTTTTGTCATCCGCGGCGATAGTTAAAGAGGCAGGGCTTACTGAACTTATCGGCATTGACACGTTTACGTTTGCGGCTCCGGAACTGTTCAGCGCAATATTACCCGAATAATTTCCGACCGGCGTGGAAGAAGCCAAACGGATGTAAACCACAGTTGAAGCAATAGTTCCAGCGTTGCCGATTGTAATCTTACTGCTAAAATTAACATCATCAGTACTTATTTCGAATCCCGGCGGCGGGATAACTGAAATCCCTGCAGTTAGATTAATGCCTGATACACTGAAGTTGGTTGACGGGGATGCTGTGCCATAAGTAGTGCTTAAAGGAGACGGGGCACCAGCAGCAGTGATACTTGAAATTGCAGGATCTATTGCAATGGTAAATGTAGTTGGCATACCCGCGCAATCGGAAGCCGGAGTGATAAAATTGCCCAATGAATACACTGTGGTTCCCACGTTAATTGTAGATATTACAGCGTTTGTCAACGTGTTTATTAATGTGGCCTCATTTACAATTTTATTTGCTACGTACACGCTGTTCCCATCGCTGCTGATGGAGATACCATACGGCTTCGAATCTACCGGTACGGTCGCCGCAATCGCATTGGTTACGGTATTGATCACGGAAACGGTATTTGATTGAGTATTTGTTACATACAAACGGCTGCCATCCGGGCTTATGCAAATGCCGGTAGGTTCCTGGCCAACGGGGATTGTCGCTGCAATTGTATTAGATGATGCATTGATCACCGACACATTGTTTGAGCCCTGGTTCACTGCGTATACCTTGCTGCCATCCGCACTTACAACTATTCCGATCGGCTTTAATCCAACAGAAATAGTGGCAATGACTAAATTAGATGCCGCGTTTATCACAGATACCGTATTTGAATTGTAGTTAGATACATACACACTGCTCCCGTCAGGACTTACGGCTATCCCAAAGGGAAGCGAACCCATGGTTATAGTTGCGATAGCTGTATTATTTGCAGTATTGATAACCGACACTGTGTTTGAAACTCCGTTTGCCACATACAACCGGCTACCATTGGGGCTTACCGCTAAACCGCTTGGAGACGCACCTACAGGGATTGTTGCGGCCACCGTATTGGATGAAGTATTGATTACTGATACAGTGTTATCAAATTCGTTTGAAATGTAAGCTTTACTACCGTCCGGACTGACTGATACTCCCAGGGGGTCGGCACCAACCGGAACAGTTGCCACAACCGTATTTGTAGCGATGTTAATAACAGAAACATTATGTGAACCGAAGTTTGCTATATATGCAAATCCTTTCAACGACGGCGTGGCAGTAATAGTAGCAATAACCGGTACATTACTGTTATTAACGGCTGTGAACGCTGCGATATTGCCGTTGCCGCTTGCAGCCAAACCTATGGATGGCGTATCATTAATCCAATCAACCACATTGCTTGTTCCCGTAAAGGTAACTCCCGTTGTGACTGTACCGCTTACAAAAGTTTGGTTAGTTACGATATTTATGCCAGGTAATGCATTGATAAAACCGGTAACGGGTACAACCTGGTTAGTTGCACCGGCAGATGTTAGTACAACATTGCCCGATATATATCCGGCCGGAACGGAAGCCGACGATCGGACATACACTATCATATTGCTAAGTGGGTTGTTAACCTGTTGTGCCGCAATTGTTAAACTGCCACCGTAACCGCTGGCAGGCGCAAGCGATACTTCAAAGCCGGCAGGTGCTGTGACAGTTATAATGGCGGTTAAATTACTGGCCGAAACGGTAAACTGCCCGATATAAGGGCTTGCTGACGCGCTACCGACGCAGGCGGTAATTCTTCCGGTTAATGCACCAGCGGTGATAGCGGGCTGCACAAATGCAGGATTTACAGCAATGGTAAATGTAATTGGCGTTGTGCTGCAGCCTGTGCCTCCCGTAATAAAATTACCAAAAGCAACCGGACCATTTCCCACTGCGATTGAACTTGATACTGTATTAGTCGTGGCATCAATTACCGAAACATTATTTGAGGTATTATTCGCCACGTATATATGGCTGCCATCGGGACTAGCGGATATTCCCGCCGGGTTTACGCCAACAGGAATTGTAGCAGATACCACATTTGTTACAGTATTTATTACCGATACATCATTAGAAGCTAAGTTAGCAACATACACCCTGGTACCATCAGGACTTACAGACATACCAATCGGTGTGTTGCCCACCGGTACCGTAGCTATCACCACATTGTTTGAAGTATTTATCACTGATACTGTATTGTCAACTTCGTTGGCGACATAAGCCTTACTGCCATCAGGCGTTATCAATACGCTAATGGGTGCGTTGCCAACCACTACGGTGGAAATTGCCTTCGTTGCTAAATTGATGATGGAGATGCTGCTACTGCTTCCAAATGCCTGGTTTGCAACATAAATATGGCTGCCATCGGGGCTTATCGCTATGCCTTCAGGCCCTTTGCCAGCCGGAATTGTTGATATTACTGCATTGGTGGTCGTATTAATTATTGATATTGTGTTATCGTTAAAATTTGTAACATATAACCTGCTGCCGTCGGGGCTTACAATCGCGCCAGAGGGTTCTGAACCTACAGGAATGCTAGCAGTCACCGAATTGGTTATGGTATTAATGACCGAGACTGAATTGCCGTTTCCATTAACTACATATACCTTCCCTCCATCCGGGCTGACAGTTACACCGGTTGGAAACGCCCCTACGGGAACAGTAGCCACTAATACATTTTTTGTGATATCAATTACCGAGACCGTGTTATCGGTTTCGTTTGTTACATAGGCAAACCAATCGGGTAAAAGAGTTGCCGTAATGGTAGCAGTAACAGGTGTACTTCCTGTATTTGACGCGGTAAATGAGGCTATATTACCCCTTCCACTTGACGGCAGCCCAATAACCGACATGTTGTTGTTCCAGTCATATATACACCCTGCGCCCGGGAAATTTATTGGTGCAGTAGCGCCTCCGTTTAAAACAGTTTGATTGCCCTGCGCCGCAACTTTCGGCAATAAATAGAAGAGATAGATTATAATATTTATGAAAAATAAAAATCTCTTCATTTGTTGATTTTATTTACACATCAATGAGGCCAAAGGTTGCCTGATAATGCTTTTTATAAAAACAAATCAAAAAATCAATCTTTTAATTATCAAATAATTAAAAAGACTATCAATTATGAAATACTAAAAAAACTTGTCAGGATTCGGCACCAGGTTTAAAAATCGCTCAAAATTCTCGGTGTAATGCGATTGATCTAATTTATAATAAAACGCACCCTTTTTCGAAGAAAATTTGTCTTTTTCAGGTAATTTAACAAGCAAGCCCGTCGACAATAATTTGCGGCTGAAATTGCGGTCGTCGAATTTGGTATTATAAACTCCTTCGTATAGTGCCTGAAGCTGTGGGATAGTGAATTTTTCGGGAAGTAATTGAAATAAAATTGGATGTAAAGCGGCCTTGTATCGCAACTGTCTTTTAGCCAGTTTAACCATTTCGGCATGGTCAAATATTAATTCGGGCATTTCGCTTAACAAAAACCATTCAGCATGGTATTCTTCGCTTATCTGTTTTTCGTATTTATGAATGTCAATAAGCGCGAAATAAGCAATAGACAAGGTTCTTTCCACGGGATCTCTATCCGGGTTACCGAATACCTGGAATTGTTCCATATACACATTTTTTAAACCTGTGCGCAACTCCAAAACCCTGTTGGCGGCATCCTCGGGGCTTTCCGATGGCTGAATAAAGCCGCCCATGAGGCTCCACTTGTTTTTTTCGGGTTCAATATTGCGGTGTACCAGCAATAATTTCAGGTTCCAGCCATCAAATCCGAAAATAATACAATCTGTGGCTACTAAAATTCGTTTCTGGCCGCTATATTTCTGCATAATAAGGCTAATTGGTAATTTACAAGTGTAAAAATAATTATTGAAAGTTTAGTCCGAAAGTCGGAAAAGTCAGTAAAGTCGGGAAGATAAATTTGTAATCGGAATAACTTACAACATATCAATAAATAATACAGGCTGCCCGAATGATATTTCTTTCGGACTTTACTGACTTTTCCGACTTTCGGACTAAAAATCAACTAACCCTCTTCCCATGTAGCAGCATTTCCATGGCGTGGTCAAATGAACCAGCCTGGATCACTTCGCCCGAGTTAACAAAAAATATCTCGTCGGCGTTTTCTATTGTGTTTAAGCGGTGGGCAATAATTACACGGGTAGTTTCCTTTGGCAAATTATCTAAAATATCACTCAACAGCTTTTCTGTTATAGTATCAATATTGGCAGTAGCCTCATCCAAAATCAATAATTCAGGATTGCGCAATACTGCCCGTATAAAAGCGATCAGCTGTTTTTGACCAAGACTTATGCTATCACCACTCGAAAGTACTTTCGTATCCAGCCCCTGTTCAAATATCGCCAAAAGGCTGCCTAAGTTCGCTTCCAGTATCACCTGCTCCAACTGTTCGTTTGTATAGCTTACGTACAGTTCATTGCCATACAAAATATTTTCACGAACCGTCCCTGTAAATAAAAAAGGTTCCTGTAAAATAAATCCGATTTTTTTTGTGCGCTCAATAGGCTCGTACGATCTGATATCTTTTCCATCCAGCAATACACTCCCTTTACTTGCATCATACAAACGCGCTATTAATGATGCAGTAGTTGTTTTGCCACCTCCTGTTGGGCCTACCAGGGCATAAGTCTTTCCGCGTTCAAGCTTAAAGCTGATGTTATGCAATATTTCCCGGCTCTCATCATAACTAAAATGAACATTCTTAAATTCTAATAAAGAACTTGACGAATGGACAATATTATTATTCACAGTAACCAGATCAGACTCAAGTTCCAATATTTGAGCAACCCTATCCCATCCCGCCATAGCGGTTTGAAAAGTAGCCCATAACGCCGCGAGCTGCCTTAATGGATTGTAAAAAAGATTTGCATAAGACAAATAGCTGACCGCCACTACACCTATTCCTATTTCACCTATCGAAATAAGGTAAATGCCATACACTAAAACAATCAGTTGGGCAAAGCTGGACAGCATGCCATAAACAGGTACGTATGTAGTGTTCGCGATGCCGGCTCCTATCGAAGTGTCGTAATTATGTTTATTTGCTTCATCAAATTTTTTCCGGAAATAATCGCGGCGGTTAAATGCAATAATTACTTTAAAGTTATTGAGGCTTTCCTGTATCTCGGCGCTCATGCCTCCCACACTTTTCAGGTTTCGCGCATTTTTCCTTTTTACCCACGCAGACGTCATACTTGTAAACAGCAAAATTATCACAGCCGGCACAAGTGTTGCGGAGCCGAGATTAAATTTTACAGAAAGTAAAAATATTCCAGCACCGAGCATAGTGGCAATGCTTCCGATAAACTGCATCAGTGACTGCGAAAAGAAAGTGTTTAACTTGTCGGTATCGTTATTAATGCGCGATATTAGGTCGCCGGCTTTATTCTGGTTAAAAAACCCAACCGGCAATAATTGCAATTTATTGAATATGGCATTGCGTAAGGTAAACAGCAAACGCTGTCCTACCCCGCCCATCAAAATTGTTTGCATATAGCTGGATAGCAATGCCACCAGGTACATCCCTAACAATATACCGCAGTTTACCAATACGCCGTGATAATTTTTATGGGCTGTAAAAATGTAATTATCAATGGTATTGCCAATAATGAGCGGCCCGAACAGGTTAAGCGTAGAGTTTACCAATATAGCTGTTAGGGCCAGCAATAAATTCTTTCTTTCGTGTTCAATCAGCTTAAGCAACTTACCAAGCGACGACCACGTTGACGATTTGGGCGCAGTGGCCTGTAGGTCATTTAGGTTGTATTTCATAGTTACTTGTGCTTTGTTGCGAATCAAATATTTGTACGTATTCAGGACTTGTGTGCATTAATTCATCGTGTTTGCCGGATGCGATGATTTCGCCCTGCATTAATAAAATAATTTGGTCGTAATGCTCAACGGAAGCTATTTTTTGAGTCACCGAGATAAGGGTTAAACCGGGGTAGTTTTTCTGAACATTGGCTAATATCTTTTTCTCGGTATTAGTATCAACCCGGGCGGTGAAGTCGTCTAGCAACAGAACTTTAGGGTCAATCGCCAGCGCACGAGCAAGCATAATGCGTTGTTTTTGCCCACCCGAAAGACTCGAACCACGTTCTGATACTATCGTACTTAACTTTTCAGGAAGACTATCCACAAACTCCCTCAGTTCGGCAGTATCAATAGCTTTTTGTAATGACTCATCGGTAACCGTATCGCTAAAGGCTATATTCTCACGAATGCTCATATTAAAAATGATGCTGTCCTGAAAAACAAAACCAACCTGGCTATGGAACGATTCGCTCTCATATTCATCAATACTTTTCCCATCAAATAATACCACACCTTCGTTTTGTTTAATTAAGCCGGTGAGCAAGAAAAGTAATTGCGATTTGCCGGCAGCTGTAGGGCCGATGATGGCTATTTTTGACCCTGCTTTCACTGAAAACGAAACGTTTTTTAATGCCGGTTTTTGTCCGTAGTTAACCGATACACCTTTCATTTCAACATCGCCTTTAAGTGAATCTGTAAGTGTCCCGGTTTCTGATGTGTCAGGCGTATCCAAAACACCATTGATCCGATTGAACGAAGCTGTGGCCGAGGCAATAATATTGCTCATAAAACCGATAACAAGGATGGGAAAAATTAACTGTGCCAGGTAACTATTGAACGCTGCAAAATCGCCCAGGCTCATGGTGTTATTTATTACAAAATGTCCTCCTAAGGCCAAAATACTAAGTGTCGCAATATTCGATGTGAATGTGATAACCGGGATCAAACCGGCAAACAACCGTAGGATAGAAAAGCCAATATCTTTCGCTTCTGTATTTGCCTTTAAAAATTTATCGAACTCTAATTGCTGAGAGTTAATAACCCTTATCAAAGCAGAGCCTAGAATGCTTTCGTTAATTACTTTATTAAGCCAGTCTATAACGCCCATTCTTTTTATAAAAAAGACCCTTACCTTCTTCAGCACATAAAAGAAAGTGCCGCCTATAATGGGAATAATAGGTATGATGCACAATGCAAGTTTCCAGTTAATGGATAGCAATAAGATACACGCACCGATAATGATAACCACTGATGAGACAATGGACACTAGTGCCTGCGACACGAACATTTTTATAGCGTCTACATCCGCTGTAAGATTGGTAAGCAATTTTGCCGGTGTAACAGATTCAATAAATACGCTGCTTTGCTTAGAAATTTTGTAGGAAAGCTTCGACCGCATATCGCGGGCTACCCTTTCGGAGGTATAAACCTGTATAATGGTTTGTAAAAGGGCAAATATAAATACCAGGATTACGGCACCGGAAAACTTGATTATAGTGGGATTTACGTCAAATTTTGAATGCGTAACATACGATCGGATATAATCATCTATACCATGCGAAATAATTTTAGGCAGCCATAAGTTTATACTGTTGCTAAACAGCGCAAATAATATTAAAAGGGTAACCAAACCCGAGTACGGCTTTAGCAAGCTAAAAATGCCCGGTGGTTTTGGTTTGTTAACAGGTTGTTCCATTCTTTAATTTTAATTGGGTGATAAGCGCGCGCAAAAATAACAATGAAATGTTATTTAACAGTGCTGACGATTCAGGAAAAGGAATATTTTATTTTAAAGATCAGAAGATTGAATAATAATTTAAAGAAACTTAACGCATGCGTACAGCCCTTTATATTTTAACCTTCCCTGAATGAGCCAGCTTAAAAATAGCATAAAGATGGTGCGCTTCGTGCAGCAGGAAAAACTCCGTCCATTCTAATACCGTCAATTTGCCGTACCTGGGATGAGTGCCCATACGTTCAATTTTATCGGCAGGTAAATGAGTAATCAAGCTAAATATCTCTTCCCTGTCTTTCGATATTTTCTTTAGCAATTCATACGTGGTAAATGAACAATAAAGCCCAAACTCGCTATCTTCTTCGGCTTTATATATCCCAAATTCAGGTTCATCAATGGTTAATATTTTACGGATACGGTCGATAAACACAGGCTGGTACTTGGCCAGGTGAGCTATTTGCTCATGAATGTTCCACTTGTTGCGCGCGGGGCGTTGTAATATGCGCTCATTATTAAGCTGCATAATAATAGCTGAAATAGTTTTATGTTGATTATTTAGCCTTTCGGTTAAAGAAGAGTAGATCATGATGTCAGAAATGCGGGATTTTTGCCCTAAAATAACGAAGTTTTTCTTAACGATACAATGATTTAATTGAGATAATATATTTATTATTAATCAGTTAAAAAAAAACGATTTGGATTTTCATTTTAACAACTATCTTTCATATACATTCATTAATTCACAACGCTTAAAACTTTTTCAACAAAAGACCAAGCGTTTTAAGGCTGGCTTCAATCTCATTATTATAAGGTATTCCAAAACTTATACGTATAAAATTTGTAAAACGGCTATCTGTACTAAAAATCTGTCCGGGCGAAATACTGATATTATAAGTTAGCGCCTGTTCATATAGTTCAAAAGCATCTATTTTTTTGTTCAATTCAATCCATAACACATAACCACCTTGCGGCCTGCTAACTTTTACGTCGCCGGGAAAATATTCTGCAATAGCTTGTGTATATCTTAAGCATTGGGTATGCAGCGCTTTGCGCAAGTTACGCATGTGCAGGTCAAACCGGCCGGTTTCAAAAAAGTGTGCAATAGCGGCATGGGTAGGCGATGCCGATGACAGTGTGTGCATCAACTTTAAATTGATGATCTGTGCTTTAAATTTGCCCGGCATGCACCAACCTACCCGGTAACCAGGCGCGAGCGACTTTGATACCGACGAGCACAACATCACCAAACCTTGTTTGTCATAACTTTTACAGGTGCGCGGCCTTGTTTTGCCAAAATACATTTCACCGTAAATATCATCCTCAATTAGCGGCACATCGTTCTTGGCTAATAACTCAACCAATTCCTTTTTCTTTTCATTGGGCATACAATAACCTAAAGGATTGCTGAAAGTAGTTACAAACAAACACGCCTTTATATTTTGTTTCTTTATTGCATTCGACAGAAAATCTAAATTTAATCCTTCGACAGGATCCGCTGGAATTTCAACAATCTTTAAACCTAGGCTTTGCACCGTATTAAATATTCCAAAATATGCGGGACCGTCTATGGCTACAACATCGCCCGGTTTTGTTGCGGCCCTTAAACAAAATACCAGTGCTTCCATGCAGCCTTGAGTGGTAACCACATCGTCGGGCGATATATCCCCACCCCAGTTAAAAGCAAGGCGCGCTATATGTTTACGTAAATCTGCATTGCCCTGTATTTCTCCATAAGTGATACAACTGGTACTGCTTAATCGGATGGCCTCCATCATCGATTTGTTGAGTTTGGCCTGTGGTAAGAGCGACATTGCCGGAGATGCGGTAGATAATTTAACAATACCCTCGTTCGAAAAATTGCGATAAACCCTGGCTATCATTTCGTCCACGCTCAGCTTTTCGGTATCGCCCGTTTTCTTTTCGTGCTTTGGCTGATCAAAAGACCGGGTAGGCGTATACCTCACATAATACCCCGATTTTGGTCTTGCTTCAATTAGTCCTTTATTTTCCAATTGTACGTAAGCCTTGTACGCGGTGCTAATACTTATCCCCTGCTCCTGGCTCAGCGCCCGTACCGAAGGTAATTTTTCTCCTGTTTTTAAAAGTAGCTGTCGTATCTGACTACTCAAACGATCAGCTATTTGCAGGTAGAGGAAATCTTCGTCGTGAGCGGCTATTAAGGTTGACTCTTTCATAATTCGTAAATAAAATAGCAAAAACCGGGTTGTAGCATTTAACGAATCAACTGACTTTTGATTTGACGAGGCAAAAGGAAGCTGAAACAAATTTTAAATTCTGTTATGTGCAAAAATAATAAAACTGCATCTGTTTTATCAATAAATTTTAATTCATTTTTGCATTAACAAACATTATTATGAAAGACATGACTACAAAACCAGAAATTGGATTGGATCCCACTGATTGGGAAGACGTAAGGGAGCTTGGTCACCGGATTATTGACGATATGGTTGAGTATTTACAGCATGTGGGCGAGAGAAAGCCGTGGACACCCATCCCGAAGCAGATAAAGGAAGAATTTAAAAGACCGCTTCCGCATTCACCTGCTGATATTTTTGAAGTGTATGAGGAGTTTAAGCAAAATATATTGCCTTATCCTGGCGGAAATATTCATCCGAAGCATTTTGCATGGGTTCAGGGCACCGGAACACCAATGGGAGCTTTAGCCGATTTGCTGGCAGGCGTGATGAACAACAATGCCACCATTGCCGACCAGAGCGCTTTATATGTTGACAGGCAAGTGATAAACTGGTGCAAGGAGCTGTTGAACTACCCGGCAAACGGCAGCGGAATTTTGGTTAGCGGAGGGTCAATCGCCAATATAACCGCGCTTATTGTCGCCCGGAATACTATTGTCGGCAATGCAAAAAACGCCGGCATTTATGCCGCCCAGGCAAAATTAACCGCCTATTGCAGCGCCGAAACCCATAATTGTATAGGGAAAGCTGCAGAAGTTATTGGAATTGGTAATGAACAATTGCGAAAAATTCCTGTAAATGACTTTTACGAAATTGATGTTGAGGTATTAAAGGCAAAGATAAAAGAAGACAGGGCTAATGGCTTTATTCCCTTTTGTATAGTGGGAAATGCGGGTACAGTTAACACAGGTGCAATTGATCCATTAGACGAGCTTTTACAAATAGCGAGAGAAGAAAAAATATGGTTGCACATTGACGGCGCTTTCGGAGCTTTAGCGAAACTGGTTCCAGCATATCAAACCAGGTTAAAGGCTATTGAAGAGGCTGACAGTGTAGCCTTCGACCTGCATAAATGGATGTACATGCAATATGAAGTTGGCTGTGTTTTATTCAAAGATGTCGCTGCACACAGGAATGCGTTTGCCAATCCGGTTAGTTACCTTACTGCGCATGCGCGCGGTTTAGCCGCCGGGCCCGAAACGATTTCCAATTACGGGATGGAACTTTCAAGAGGGTTTAAGGCATTGAAGGTGTGGATGTCGTTAAAAGAACATGGCGCAGATAAATACGCCGCAATGATCGCCCAAAATATTGACCAGGCTAACTACCTTGGAGAGCTGATAGATCAGCATCCCGACTTAGAGTTAATGACCAATGTTACCATGAATGTTGTATGTTATCGGTTTAACCCTGGCGACATGGACGATGAACAATTAAACATCCTTAACAAAGAGTTACTGATGCGAATGCACGAACAAGGCGTTGCAGCACCTTCAAGCACCATACTGAATGGCAAATATGCTATACGTGTGGCCATTGTGAATCACCGTACACGCCGCAGGCATCTGGAAGAGATGATTGCTGGTACAGTTGAAATTGGCAATATATTGTTGAAGGAATTTGAAGCAAAAATGTTCAAATTTGATTTTTTGAAGATTTGATGGATAGCGTATAATTTACTCACGCTCCCGAAACTTCGGGACTATGCTGGTCGACCCTCTCTGCAACAAATTGCGAAGAGGGTAAAAAATAAAAATAAAGCTACCCTCTTTGCGCAGCAGAGAGGGTGGTCGAGCGAAGCAACGGCCAGGTGAGTGGGCTCGCCAATTTGCAAAACGAATTTTACAATTAACAACCACCATAAAAATGACCCTAAACTTCGACCCTAAAGCCGAATACTTATTAGAAGACGAACACGTTTTATTAAGGCCTTTAAAAGAAAGCGATATCGAATTTCTTTTACCCTTTGCTTTGAATGAGCCCGACACCTGGAAATATTCCTACCTGAGTGCAAAAGGTGAGGATGGTATGCGCAAATATATCAGCGATGCCATGACCGCAAAAACAGCGGGCAAGGAATATCCTTTTATTGTTTACGATAAAAAAACAGGAAGCTACGCAGGCAGCACGCGTTTTTATGATATTCAGAATGATTATCAAACCGTCCAGCTGGGTTATACCTGGTATGGCGAAAAATTCAGGGGAACCGGGTTGAATAAACATTGTAAGTTTTTATTGCTGCAATTTGCTTTTAAAATTTTGGATGCCGTAAGGGTTGAGTTTAGAGCGGATGCCAGAAACGAGCGCAGTATTGCGGCTATGAAAAGCATAGGCTGTATACCCGAAGGAATATTGAGAAAAAATATGCCTTTGCAGGAAGGCGGAAGAAGGGATTCGATTGTTTTAAGTATTTTAAAAGACGAGTGGGAAAATGGGGTGAAAGAGAATTTGGAGAGGAGACTTAAATAGCAACGAACTGTTAGGTAAATGTTGGCCACGGCTTTGAAAAGGCTTAATTTTATTATGTATATTTGAATAAATAGTTAAGAAGAAATGGTAATTGAACGCACAAAAGATGAAGTGATTATAAGATTGCCCGCTGATGTGGATACGGAGGGGTTGGAGCGGTTAATAAATCTTCTATATTATAAAGAAGCGACAGCTAAATCTGAGGCCACACAGGATGATGCAGATGAATTGGCTAAAGAGGTCAAAAAGGGCTGGTGGGCCAACAATGGTAGCAAGTATATTAAGTGAAGATAATAGTTGATACCAATATAGTTTTTAGTGGATTGTTAAACACAAATAGTGCAATTGGCGAATTACTGATTAACTCAAAAAGCTCATTCGAATTTTATAGTTGCAACTATATGCGATTTGAAATTCAAAAACATTGGGAAAAGATTAAAAAAATTTCGAAGCTATCTGACCAACAGTTAAATGATGCCCAACATCGCCTGTTTTTAAGATTAAAGTTTGTTGACGAGGATTCGATACCGGAGACTATCTGGAAAAAATCATTGAATTTAACAAAGGATATAGATGTTAATGATACTGATTTCGTAGCATTAACCCTTTATCTTAAAGGCATTCTTTGTACTGGAGATAAAGAGCTATATACTGGTTTGAAAAATCAAAATTTCAAAGAAGTATGTAATACATTCGATCTAGTTAGCCTTTAATATACTCTCCATTGCCAGGCAGTTGCTAATCGCTTTTAACATGTTTTACCGGCCAATAAAGATTAGGCGCTCCGGTTGGAAAAACGCGAATAGTTTTCATATACCTATCTAAATAATAAGAATTTAAAGTTGTTTCTGTAACACCATTTTCTTTGCCAGATGTAGCATGCACAAATTTTGGTTCCTGATCGGGAAGCGATATAATTATGCCGATATGTCCCACGGTTCTCACCCTGTAGTCTGTTCCGGTGAAAAGTACCAGGTCGCCGGGCATGGCTTTATTTAATGGGACTTCATGCCCCACCGTGGTAAAACCACCCGATGTCCGTGGTACAATTACGCCAAAATGCTTAAATACATAGTTTATAAAACCGGAACAATCAAATCCCCGCGCCGGGTCGGTTGATCCGTATCTATAGGGCGTGCCTTCAAGTGAACGGGCAAAAGCTATTACAGCCGCCGGACTAACTTTCCCTGTTGCAACTTCCGTTATATATTTCTTGTTGTAGAGGGTTTTTGATCGCGTTGTATAGTACTCTGTTTCAGTAACGGAATCGTTTGTAAGTGGGTCTTTTGTAAAAACATACACCTGCCCGGGTTTATCGGCCTTTTTGCAGGATAAAAGAATAAGAAGAAGCAAATAAAATATTCCATTACATCTCATTTATAATGGTATGCAACTATTGTACCTGAATGCTTTAATCGGTACGACGCTATTTTAATTAAAGAAAAGGAAAGCATCACTAACGAGCGTTGTCATGCTGAGCCCCGTCGAAGCACGTGCGTAGAGGCCTTTACCCGCCAATGCTTCGACGGGGCTCAACATGACACCCAAAAGGCACCAATTAAGCTTTTATTAATAATGTATTAGTCCATCCAGTATAAATTAGCCTCGATTACAATCCCCAATACAGGATTACGCCAAGCTTTAATTATGAACCTTCTTACCAACCGTCTTTCTAAAATATTTGTAGCGCTGTTGTTGTTGTCGCAATTTTGCTTGTTTCAATTGGTCAAAGCTCAAACTGATCCATACACACCATATCTAAAAAGTGTCCCAATCATAAAGCAGGTAATAAGCGAGATAAACTCCGATACCGGCTCAACTCCCATCACCACCCGGAAATTTATATACGGATCAAAAAACAACGAAAATTCGGTTTACGCCATCATGGCTTACCCGCAGCAACAGGGCAAGTATCCGGCAATTATGTTTTTGCACGGCGGTGGCAGCAAGGCCGAAGATATGCTGCAACGTGTTGAAACATACGCACGTAGAGGCTATGTAACCTTTGCATTTGACATGCCCGGCATTTGTAGCTCTGCCAAAACGACAAACTCATCAGGGTCATGGAAATCAAGACCTGGCGGAGAAGGTCCGCGTTTTGATATTGGGAACGGGCTCCAAAATAGTACGCTCGTCGACGCCGAAGTTGCAGGGATAGAAGCGTTTAATTTTTTAAGCGCACAAAAAAATGTCGATGTAAAAAATATTGGTATCACCGGCTTTTCCTGGGGTGGCTACTCAACTACGATGTTAGCCGGGATACTGGGCAAAAAAGTAAAAGCGGCATACTCTGTATTTGGCTGTGGTTACTATGAAAAGGGCTCATTCTGGACAAAAATGATAGCTGAATTACCCGATTCAATCAGAACCCCGTGGCTAAAATATTTTGATGCCGGTCGGCGTGCGAAGCATATTAAGGCACCTTACTTTTTGGAAGCCAGCTCAAATGACACTTATTTTTGGCCGGAAGCCGTTGAAAGTACACTTCATGCAATTCATTCCACAAAAAACCATGTATGGGATCCCAACTTCAACCATAAGCAAATGCCTGCGGGATCTATTATGCAGCAAATTTATCTCGACTACTATTTAAAAGGAATCGGGCAGCCATTCCCGACAGCGAAAATTACCCGCGAAAAAATTGAAGTGGACAGCGGCAAAAAAATTGAAATTAAAATTGATACAGCTGCCGGAGTTAACATCGCGTCTGTGGTACTATATTACAGCGAACCTTCCGAAAAATGGCAAACAAGAGTTTGGGTGCCGTTAGTTGCAATCAAAGAAAACAATAGCACTTATTCAGTCACTATCCCGGCATCGTTAGTAAAGAAAGGCGTTGATTATTATGCTTGTGTAACGGATGACCGGCAAGTTTCGGTAGCCAGCAATATGTTTAATGCGGCTTATGGAATTAAAGATCAACCGGGCGAATGACCAAGGGAAATTGCTTTTAAGAACTTTGGGCTGTTTTTGGCTAAAGCCCCTATTAATTTGCTATTTGTTCCGCCCGATAAGTGGGACGGCAATGAATTTAAAGCGCTTTGAACAATTGCGATCAATTTTTTTTATTCATGGCCGTTCCGCTTCAGCCAACGGCTGAATTAGCTAAACAAACAGAGGCTTCAGCCGAATCTCCCAACGATAGGTTTTAGAGGTGATTTTCTTCGCAAATACCCTATTTCTATTGTTACTAATTTTTTATTTCCATTCGTTTTATAAATCCGTTATCAAACTGATAGGTATGGTAAACTATGCCATCAAATAATAGTTGTCCATTTAAGTCTTTCACTACCTGTTTCACTTCAACCTCAAGCATATCGTTCTCCAATTCTTTAAAACTGACGGGTGTTACAGTTGGATTTAATTCATTCCATTGTCGCGTCCAATAGTCCCTTACTTCGCTGTGTCCATGAACATATCCGCCTTCCCAGCCGTTAGGCCAATCTACTTCGGTATGAAAAAGGGATAACACTGCATCGATATCTCTTTTGTTGAATGCGGTGTAGGCTTCTTTGATCATTTCTTGTCGGGTCATTTTTTTTGAATTTATATTGAAGTGCATTTTTTATTTTAAATATCACCTTTTTAACGACTTTAAATGTATTTTCAAACGGCAATAAGCACAAGGTTTCTTTCATTATGGGCGACATCGGATTTAAACTTAAATATGAAATTACTGAAACAATGGAAATGAAACCATCATTGCTGAGCGAACGGATTTTTTTGCAATTACAAAAAGAAGAGTATCAAATTATCGAACGAGGAGAGAATAAGATTGTTTTCAATGATTATGCTGATCAAAAAGACCCTTATAACGCGCGTGATATACGATTCACAACGAAAGGTGATATTTTATACGTTACGTCTTTAGGTTTGCCGGTGGAACCTGTGAGTATAAAAGCACTTTCTGTAAAATCCGGCAACGGTAAAATAGCAGGGATAAAAATGCTTGGCAGTGATAAAAAAGTGACATGGAAACAGAAAGACGATGAACTGGTTATCGAACCTTCAAAAAACTATCCTTCGGAATATGCTGTGAGTTACGCAATAACTTTTGTTCATTAGTTCATCAGTTCATTGGTTCAATAGTTCATTAGTAGTATCCAAATCGTAAATCTAAAATCGTAATTCGTAAATTTCGAGCATGTTTAGATTTAAGCAATTCACCGTAGACCAAAGCGGCTGTGCCATGAAGATCAACACGGATGGTGTTTTGCTTGGTGCGACGACTAGCGCAGATAATCCCGCTAACATTTTAGACATCGGCACCGGCACTGGGGTAATTGCTTTGATGTTAGCCCAGCGGTTTATCGGTACCAAAATCGACGCAGTTGAGATTGACGACGATGCCGTAAAAACAGCGGAGAGGAATTTTAAAGGCTCGCCATTTGCTGACAGGCTGAACGTTTATGCAATGGGTTTTGAAAGTTATTTTGATGGGTTCCCGGAAAGAAAATATGACTTGATTGTTTCAAATCCGCCTTTTTATATTGATTCATTAAAATCACAAGGTGTTAAAAAAACTTTAGCCAAACACACCGATATTGATTTTTTTGAAAAGCTAATCCGATCTGTTTCTGAGCATTTAACACCTGGAGGTTCTTTCTGGTTGATCCTGCCCGTAAATATCGGCAAAACACTTTTAGAATTGGCTGCGGCTTATTTTATTTATCCGCAGGAGATCATTAGTGTACAATCGTATCCGCATTCATATGCACACAGAGTTATTGTATGTTTCGGTTTTGAAAAAACCTCTGTGCAAACACGTAATTTCACAATTTATAAGTCGGTCGGGATTTACTCAGAAGAATATCAAAATTTGCTGCAACCTTACTTTCTCAATTTTTAATATGAAAATCATATCTATATTTTTCTCAATAGTTTTAGTGTTCCCTATCGTATATTTTTTATTACATATTCTTCAGCTCTATGACAGTCGAGGCCCATTAAAAGCCTTTGGTGTTGATGATAAGTTTATCTTTCAACTGGCAAGGAATAGCTTTATTTTTTTGATTGTATATGTGACTGCTTTTTTAATCGCAATTTATTTTAATATCAAAAAGAAATATGTGACAAATAGTATATTCTTAACAGTGATGATTGTTATTTATATCATTATAACATTATTTAGATTGTCATGACTAAAATAGGCCTCCTCTCCGATACCCACAGTTACCTCGACGATGCAGTTTTTAAACATTTTGAAAACTGCGATGAAATTTGGCATGCCGGTGATTTTGGCAGTATAGAAGTGGCTGATAAACTGGCCGCATTTAAACCATTTAAAGGCGTCTACGGCAATATAGATGGTGCCGAGATAAGAAGCGTGTATTCAGAAAACTTGAGATTCAATTGCGAAAACGTGGATGTATGGATAACCCATATTGGCGGTTACCCCGGAAAATATAGTCCGCAGGTAAGGAATGAGATATATGCCAACCCGCCGCAACTGTTTATATCCGGGCATTCACATATTTTAAAAGTGATTTACGATAAAAAAATAAGCTGTCTGCATATAAACCCAGGCGCCGCCGGAAAACAAGGGTGGCAAAAAGTGAGAACGTTGATGCGTTTTAGTATTAACGAAGATAAAATTGAGGGACTGCAGATTATTGAGTTGGTGGGGAAGTAAGTAATTGACTGGATTGATTAAGAGAATGGGTTGTGATTACTTCAATTTTTAACTGCTCACTCAATCAACCTAATCTAACTCAATCAACCAATTAAAGCAGATTCACCTTAGCCGCCTCCACTTCAAAAACGGAATCTATCAACAAGTTTTTCTGCTTGGCAGCCGCAACTGCCAGTTCATCGCAACGCTCGTTTTCGGGGTGACCGGCGTGACCGCGAACCCATACAAACTTTATGTTGTGTATTTTACTGATATCTAAATAGCGCAGCCACAGGTCTTTGTTTTTTTTACCGCTAAAACCTTTTTGCAGCCAGCTATGCACCCATCTTTTTTCGATGGCATCAATAACATATTTGGAGTCGGAATAAATAGTGACTGCTGAATTGGGACTTTTCAAAGCTTCCAGCCCTTTAATCACAGCCAGCAGTTCCATGCGATTATTGGTGGTTTTGCGAAAGCCTTCCGAAAGCTCTTTATAGTGTTTACCTGAACGCAGGATTACCCCATAACCACCAGGTCCCGGGTTCCCGCTTGATGCACCGTCTGTAAAAATTTCGATCATTGGCCCCCCGGCCCCCTAAAGGGGGAGTAAAATTAAAAATGAGTTCCAAAGTTATTAATAAATAGCTCCCAACACTGTAAAGAGGAAGAAAAATTACATTGTTGTAAAGTCTTATTAATAGAAATAAAACACCAGCACTCCCCCTTTAGGGGGTTGGGGGGCCAACCTTCTTCACCTTCAATCTCAAAGAATTTCCAATCACCACTACATCTGAAAATGCCATGGTAAATGCACCTATCATTGGGTTTAAAAATCCGAACGCTGCTATCGGAATAGCTACAATATTGTAGGCAAATGCCCAAAAGAGATTTTGTTTAATGGTGATCAGCGTATGTTTACTGATCTGTAAAAACTTCACGACCGAATGCAGGTCGGTATTTAACAATACAACCTTTGCTGATTGTATAGCTACCTGGCTGGCATCATTCATAGAAACGCCTACATCTGCCTGGGTAAGGGCAGGGGCATCGTTAATGCCGTCGCCAATCATAACCGTTTTGCCTTTTTGTTTGTAGATGTCGATGATTTTTAGTTTTTCATCCGGTAGTTTTTCCGCATGAACATCTTCAATTCCTATAAGCTTTGCCACTTTTAAACACCGGCTGTTTTTATCGCCGCTTAACAGAACCGGGACAATACCCATTTTTTTAAGCTGTGCAATCAGTGTTGCCGCATCGGGCTTTATTTCATCCTCGATGGCAATTTGTGCCAGTAGTTTTTGATTTTTATAAAGTGACAAATTAAAATCGCTTTCATCTTTTGATTTGCCCGACCCGAGGAAATAATGATTCCCTTCAACATCTTCCGCACGCATACCCAATCCCTTTTCTTCTTTGGCAGATTTTAGTATCAATTTGGTTTGAGGAAGCTGCTTTAACTCGCTAACAAACGAGCGGGCTATAGGATGGTTTGACCTTTCTTCGATCGCCACAATTATTCCCCTTACCTGTTCAACATTAGCGCCATCATCTGTTTTTATATCAGTAATATGAAATTTGCCGGTGGTGAGTGTTCCTGTTTTATCAAATACCACGTACTTGGTATACGCAACTGCTTCAATTGTATCACCGCCTTTTATAAGAATGCCGTTTTTCGCAGCCCGGCCAAGGCCCACCATAACCGCAGTAGGGGTAGCTAATCCCATAGCGCAGGGGCAGGAGATCACCAACACTGCTATTGAATTCATGAGCGCCACCTGCATTGGGGTATGGATAACAAAATAAGTTATGATAAAGGTTATTACGGCAATCAGAATTACCGCTGGAACAAACACGGCAGCTACTTTATCACCTAATTTTTGTACGGGTGGCTTTGCAGCCTGGGCCTTTTTCATCAGCTCAATAATCTGGGCCAGAACAGTGTTTGATCCCACTTTAGTGGCGATCATCCTGATGTTGCCGTGCTGAATAATTGTTCCGCCTATTACTTTATCATATTTTTCTTTTTCAACCGGTACGCTTTCGCCGGTCAGCATGGCTTCGTCAACAGAAGCGTTGCCGGATAGTACCTCACCGTCAACGGGTATCTTATCTCCCTGGTTTACCAAAAGTGTATCGCCGGGACGAACTTCCTTGGCGCTGATTACTTCCACTTCGCCGTTAACCACCCGGTTGGCATTTACCTGTTGAATTTTTACAAGGTCCTTTACTGCCGAAGTAGTTTGCGTAACCGATCGCTTTTCAAACACATTACCCAGCAATACAAGCGTAATTATTGTCGCACAGGTTTCGTAAAACTGGTAATGCTCGCCCAGGTTTTCCAAAGTGCCTATCAGGCTATAGATAAAAGCAGCTGATGATCCGACGAATATTAGTACATCCATATTGGGTACGCCACCCTTTATGGAGTTTATCGCGCTTTTTCCAAAATGTTGACATCCCAATAAAAATACAGGTAAACATAAAAGCAATTGTACCATGGGCAGGTGCAAAAAATGCCATGGCAAAATCATGTGCAGCAGTAACGGAGCGGTTAATATAGCGCAGAAAATGAATTTGTTTTCTACCTTTTCATAGAACGGGGTAACCTGCGTAGCGGGATCATCCACAATCTTATAACCCAATCCTTCTATGTCCTTTTTTATCACCGCCAGGTCGGCGTCGTTATCATTTGAAAACTTTACTTCTTCACTCGCAAAGTCGACGTGTATATTTTGTAAGCCTTTTTTTTCCAGTAGTTTATGGACAGACATAGCACAGTTATTACAGTGCATCCCGGTTACATTCAGTTCAATCAATTGTTCGGCCATGTTACAAAAGTACCCATCGATTAAACATAACGGGTAAGCTGATTGTAATTTTAAAGGAGGTTAAAAAAGGTTGTAAGGGTTGTAAAGGTTATAAATGTTAAAAAGGTTGTAAAAATTTACTACTACAACTTTTACAACCATTTCAACATTTTCAACTACCACTGCAAGTACAACTTTTACAACCCTTACAACCCATTTTCAACTTCTCGCAACCTAAATCAAAAAAGACTTTGCAAATAGGCGGGAGATTCTTATTTTTGTGACCTCCAAACGGTAGATGTAGCTCAGTTGGTTAGAGCATCGGTTTGTGGTACCGAGGGTCGTGGGTTCGAGCCCCATCATTTACCCACCTTTAAAAAACGCTTCTTAGTTTACTATGAAGCGTTTTTTTTGCAATGTTTGTATATTGGTTCAATTCTACAACAATGAAACCCGCATATCTTATAACATTAATCTCTTTAGTTGTTTGCGATTGTAATCAACCACAATCTCACGCCAGTCAAGATGCAGGGATTCGCACAATAGATACCACCAAAAAAGAGATTGTTCAACGCGAAGTATTATCTCAAGTAAATTATAATCAAGTTTTTGACAATAAGATTGTTGATGGATTCCCGATAGAGCTTCTCGGAATTGGAAATCTTAAAGTGCCGACGGGGAAAATCATAGTATGCGACCCTCTTGTGACAGTAAATTTTACCCCTTTTAATAAAACTGTTAAACCCGGGATATATCCTGTGAAGATTTATGTTGCCAAAACAAAGAAATCAGGAGAAAGATATGCGATCGCAAAATTGGAATTTGGTTCAAAAAAAGCAGATAAATGGGTGCTCGCACTTCATGATGGAGAGAACACTTTAGAACTTAAAGACCCTGACGATTATTTTGGCTTTCCGGTAGATGCTGGTCTTGGTGGTTTTTTTGACTATAAAGCTGGTTTATCCTATAGACAATTTGAAGACGAATTCGAAAAAAGCCATCCGGGAGGAAATATTTACGACGATTATTTGGCAGCCGAGTTTAAAAAGAATGCAAAAGACCCCAAGGACGATGGTGATTGGATAAATTTGAAAATTCCAAACTCTGATTTAAATATGACAATGTTCAGTTCGGGTTATGGAGATGGAAGGTATCCGGTCTATTGGGGAATGACTAAGAATAACGAAATTGTTTCATTAATTATCGATTTCCTTGTGTTGCCGTTAAATAGAAAGTAAGGTTTTCGAAAAACTGCCTATTTCAATCAAATGTTTAACAAAGAGGTTCGAGATTTGTACCCTGAAGGACCCCAGACGCCTCTCATAAAAATGAGGGGCTCTTTTTATTAACTTTATATCTTATCGATATTTACATGCCCGAAAGCTTATTAAATAAGTTTGCTGGGCGTGGGCGTTGCTCTTGGTCTTCCGGCTGAATTTAATGACAGGCACGTAATAGCTCGAAACTCTACTATGGATATAAGAGGTTTCGCGACATGTGATAAATTGGCGAACCGTTTTCTGACGACTGTTTGCTATTTTTTATGCTGCCAAAATCTGCTTTTTCCTTCAGCTATCCAGGCTACGGCTTCATTGATCCTTTTTTGCCTTGTTTCATCAGTCCTGGCGTCCGTGATCCAAATAATATATTCCTTGCGGAAAGAATTTGACTTGCTTTCAAAAACTTCCTTTGCCGCCGGGTTGACTGCCAAAGCTACCAATAAGTAGTCTGGCGTTTCCAAAGCTTTAGGTTGGTCTGATTCCGGTTTTTCCCGTTTAATTTTGATGCCCTGCTCGTTTAACTGCATAGCCTCTTTGAGCATCGCAATAAATTCATTATCCGGTGGCAGGTCTTCCATTTTAGTGACCTTGCCCAAAAAGCGCTGAATAGGTTTCAGATCTTTACTTTCTTTCAGCCGCGGGTCGCTCATCAGCTCTGCCTTCAAAAATGTAAATGAGCAATGATTTTTATAGGCGGCAATCACACATAGGTTGTCATTTCTATACTCAAAATGAGGGAAGCTCCATTTGACGGCTTCCTCCGTCTCAGGGCAGTTTTCGTGAATGAGCTGACGCCAGTGCGACAAAATGGGTTTTGCAAACGCTTCGGCCTTGTCCAGATATGTATCTACTGTTGTATTAAAGTTCATAACATAAATTAGATGGAACAAAGAAATTGAATTCGGTGTAAATACTTATGATCGAAAAGTGGGTTAAACTGGTCAATTTAAGACTTTGCGCTTTTGCGGAACGCTGACGGAGAGATCCCGGAGTGTTTTTTAAAAAATTTACCAAAATTGGCCGGGTCGACAAAATTAAGTTGATAAGCAATCTCCGCAATCTCCAGGTCAGTATGTAAAACGAGTGAACGTGCTTCGACAGCCAAACGTTCGGTAATAAAATTTAACGCGTTTTTCTCTGAAACCTGTTTAACTGACCGGGAAAGATGATTGGCGCTAACGGATAACATATCTGCATATTCTCGAACCGTGCGCTTATCGATATAATGATTGCCGATCAGTTGAATAAACTTATGCAGCAAAATTTGCTGCGCATTAACGGGAGCAACCTCCTTTTTTTTCTGGAGTGCGTAGTCTTCCAGGTGATAGAGCAAACCGAGTAACTTTACCCGGGCTTCGATGTGGCCGCCTTTGGCCGATCTTTCATAAGCCATAAATACTTCTTCAAAATGCGGGGCTAGCTGGTCGAAAGTGGCGTGGTCAAAATTAAATAGGTTAGTATGTAGCAGATCAAACAAAGAAAATTGCTGGTGAAAGCCGGGCTTAAAGAAAGAGAAGCATTCCGGCTTAAAATAAATCAAATAACCTTCCAACTCGTTGTTGTGTGCGAAACTATAAACCAGGTTTGGTGAATGGAAAACGAGGTACGAATCCGGATCGCGAACGGTTTGATCGCCATAGCTCACCTCGATCTTACCTGAGTTGAACACCAGGGCAAAAAAATAAAACGATCGTTTAAAAGGCGGCCGGTAGACCTTAGTTTCCTGATCAAGTTTTTTTAATCGCAAGCAGAAAAAGTCCGGGTCGTTTGTTCTTCCGGGCCACGGAATCGATGCCAGAAAGTCATTGATTTCTGTATAATAAGGAATGAGGGTTTTTGTTTTTTTCATGAAAAGGCGATCACAAGGGCCGACCTAAAATAACATTTTTCAAAAAGCTTTCTGAAAATAAATTCCCCGACGGATTTAAAAAAATCCTTACAACCAAGCACGCAAAATATCAGATGTCAATTAAGGGAAAACTATCTGTGCCAATTAAGCTTATTTTAAAAAGAAATGTTGAATTCAAGCGGATAATTTCGAAAAATCGCACATGTCAATCAAGTCTTCAAAAAAGCGGTTCAAGATTTGTACCATGAAAGACCCAAGCGCATTTCAGGAAAACTGAGAAGCGTTTTTTTTGTTTGGTGTTAAAACAAACGCCTATCGGACAACATCAACAAAACTGAAACGTCTGCCTGAAATTCTATAAATTGCCGTCATGAAAAAGGCGAAACTTTCTGAATCGGATTTACCGGCACCCTCGATGTTGGGGCTTGAGCAGGAAAGAAAGATATTGTTGGAACTGGGAAATGATATCACCCGGGTTCGGGACAAGAACGATCTGATTACGCTTTTTAAAAAAAGGATAAAAGGCTTATTCTACTTTACTCATACAATTATCACCCTGATTGATTACAAAGACGAGACCTATGTCCCTTTCCTGCTCGACAATGAAGGATCTCCGATCCGGTCGCATTCGAGATACCAGGAAATGGTGATGTCTCATTTTTCGTTGAATGAGCCCTTTATCCAGTCAGTATTGCAGGCAGACGGACCCGTATCATTCCTGTTGGAAGATATAATGAACAGCCCGCAAAGCCCCTCGTTTCTTCGTGTTAACTATGAAAATGGCGTAAGAGAGATTTTAATGACGCGGTTTATGAAAGAAGGGAAGCCCATGGGCTTTATTCATATATATTCAGATAAACCCGGTAGTTTCAGCAACGAATTCCGGAGCATTATCAAAGGCATCATACCCCAGCTGTCAAGCGCCGTGTCCAATATTATCAAAAATGAGGAACTGCTTTACAAGGAAAAAGAAAAGTCGTTTCTTCTCGATTTTAGCAACGATATCGTGACGGTGAGAACGAAGGAAGAACTTGCCGATGCAGTTTATACTGCGCTAAGTAAGTTAAACCCGCCAGGCGGCTTTGTTATTCGCCGGATTAATGAAGACAATGTGACAATGAGCCCCTATGCGTATGATCTTCGTAAAAACCACGATCCCAAAATATTGAACGCGCTGGAGAAAGCCAGGTACCCTATCAATGACGGACTTCAAAATCGTGTCTTAAATAGCTCAATACCTTTATTGTTTAATGTAGACAGAGAAATACAACGCGGTATCACTTCAGCCTATTTGCAATATTGGAAGGAGATGGGGTTTAAAGACGTTGTGGGTATCCGCCTGCGTAACGGCGAAACGAACCTTGGAATTTTGTTCCTCGATATCGGGGAGATCAATGTTCAGTTATTGCAAGGTATTTGTGCTCAAATATCCATTGCAATGGCCAATATTCTGGCCCATGAACAAATCAGTAGAAAGCAGGAAGAGCAGGCTTTTCTGCTGGATTTCAGCAATGATATTACGCAATCAAGAACAAAGGATGATTTGCAGAATGCCATTTTCAGGGTACTGGACAAAACCATGCATACAAAACTCGCCATGCTGCGTGTAATAGATGACGACGGCTTTCACTTGTCGCCCTTTATGCATGATAGTACCTTGTTTGAAAAAGCCCCGGAGCAGTATGATAAAAGCGCGACCAACAGAATCACCATTGAAGAAACCTATACAGCACAGGTGCTTGCTGGTAAAGATGGATTGGTGTTTAACGTGGAGGAAGAATTAAAAACCGGCAATGCATACGCAAAACTCTGGAAAACAACCGGGCTAAAAAATATGTACGCTCTGCCATTACGCGTAAGCGACAAAAACATCGGCACCATCTGGCTGCTGGCAAACAGACTGAGCCAGTCGCTGCTGAAAGGGATATGTGCTCAAATAGCTGTCGCCATTGCCAATATACAGGCTAATGAAAAATTGCTCGCTTACAAAAAGCAGTTGGAAGAGGAAAATGAACACCTGAGAGAACAGATCAAAACCATATACAACTTCTCGGAAATAATTGGCAATGGCGACCAGATGCAAAAAGTTTATCGCCTGATATCACTGGTGGCCGATTCCAATGCTACCGTTTTGGTATCAGGCGAAACAGGAACTGGAAAGGAATTAATTGCGAGAGCCGTACACAACGCATCGCCACGCCGGGATAAGGTGATGGTAAAAGTTAATTGCGCTGCTTTGCCGGCAAATCTTATTGAGAGCGAATTGTTCGGTCATGAAAAGGGTGCTTTTACCGGAGCCATCGACAAACGCATAGGTAAGTTTGAGCTGGCCAATAACAGTACGCTTTTTCTTGACGAAATTGGCGAACTGCCGCTTGAGTTACAAGCCAAATTGCTGCGTGTAATACAAGAGCGCGAACTGGAGCGATTGGGCGGCAAACAAACCATAAAGATTGATGTAAGGCTGATTGCCGCAACCAACCGTAGTTTGGAGGAAGAGATAAAAGCAGGACGATTTCGCTCAGACCTGTATTTTCGACTGAACGTATTTCCAATTAACATGCCTCCGCTTCGCGACAGGCCGGAGGATATTGAGCCACTTGCTCATTTTTTTGTACAGAAGCACAGCAGAAATACCGGCCGGAAGATCAGGAAAATTGCGCCTAATGTAATACAGCAATTGCGCAGTTACACCTGGCCCGGTAATGTGCGGGAATTGGACCATTTACTGGAACGCAGCGTATTATTGACAACCGGAGGTACATTGCAAGATGTCTATATACCAACGAATAAGGATACCGGGATGCAAGGTGAGGCGCATCTTTTAAACCGGTCGTTGGAGGAGGTTGAGCGCAGTCATATTATTGATGCTTTGAAGCGATGTGCCGGCAAAATATCGGGCACGGGTGGTGCTGCTGAAATACTGAAAGTCCCCGGCAATACCTTGCATTCCAAAATGAAAAAATTAGGTATTAGTAAACGCGATTATTTTTCGTGACGATATTCCCCGGAGTAACTGTTTTTCTTCCCTTTATATAGTGAGTCGGCTCGTGTTTTCACTAAATAAAATGAAAATCGGAATAGCTCATATTTCTTATAATCTTGACTATTAATGATTTACTTGATTGGCATTGCCTTTGTCTTTTCAGTGACAAATCATTAAAAATCAATATATGAAAATCGTAGTCATTGGAGGCACAGGCCTCATCGGATCAAAAGTAGTAGCAAAACTTCGTCAGCAGGGGCACCAGGTTATCGCCGCCTCTCCGGACACAGGTATCAATACCATTACAGGGGCCGGACTGGCTGAGGCCCTAAACAATACGGACATCGTTGTGGACCTGGCAAATTCTCCTTCATTTGAAGACCAGGCGGTTATGGAATTTTTTCAAACTGCGGGCCATAACTTATTGGCAGCAGAAATTAACGCCGGTGTAAAACACCATGTAGCGCTTTCTATTGTTGGAACCGACATCATGCAAAACATCGGCTATATGCGGGCCAAAAAAGTTCAGGAAGATCTTATTAAGCAATCAGGGGTACCTTATACTATTGTGAGGAGTACTCAGTTTTTTGAGTTTCTGGCAGGCATCGCCAATCAGGCTACTAATGAAAATGAAGTACATCTTTCGGATGTCCTTTTCCAGCCTATCGCAGCAGAAGATGTAGCCACTTTTGTAGCCAAATACGCACTGGAGGCTCCTATTAATGGCATAACAGAAATAGCCGGTCCCGAACGCTTCGCCTTATATGAAATAATAGCCCGGTATCTCCGGAACGCAAACGATCCGCGCCAGGCGCTGTCAGACGGTAAGCCGTCGTATTATGGCGGAGAAATTTCTCATGCGGCATTGGTGCCGGCCGGAAAGGCAGAATTGGGAGCCATCAATTTTGAAAAATGGTGGAGCACTCAACTGCAAAAGGCCTGATAGTAACGATCTGCCACCTGTTGAAACGAAAGATGACGGGTGGCAGCTTGCCGGAGCGGTTGTAAATAGGAACGCACTTTTTACTAGTTCGTGCGGCAGAGGACATCCATATGAAACCGGTCAGCAGGTAGCAAATAGAACTTTTGCCAAATTTTTGGTCGGGTAAGCCAAGTTGACACCCAAGGCGCCCGGAATCTATTTTAATCTTCTGCCGCAAATATTAAGCGATAATTAAACATCTACAGGCCCTCAAAACAGTATTATCCTGTTATTTAATCCATCTAATTGATTTGAAAAAGTAATAAAAAAATTGAACCATGCAGGCATATAATATCGAAATTAAAAATGTGCTTCCCATATTAGCTGATATGGCCGAAGCTGTCAGGATCTTTGAGGATTCTCATAATATTTACCTAAGCCGGGCATATGATAATGACATGCCAAATTCAGGAATTCTTAAAAAGGCATTTGGAATTAAAGAGGCTAAACTGCCTGAATTTTTAACCGGTTTAGGTGTCCGTAGCCTAACTTTAAGTTCTCCGAACGCCGGAGATGTACTTCCCGGATGGGCCGTTGATATTAAAGAAGATGGCCACAAAGGGAACAGATGGTCTGAACTTAAAAACGAAAAACTCGTTGCTGACTTGTCAGAGCTGTTTCTTGCTTGTCGCACTATCGCGTTTGACGACTGGACCAATGTGGCAAACTCCTCCGACTTATGGTCCGGGTTGCTTTCAGATGTTATCCGGCCTTTAATGAAAAAGGATTTAGAGTTTATTTTTTATCTCGGAGATCCCGCTGAAAAGTTATCCTTCGAGGTGGATGAGGTGCTCGACATTATAAGTGAATTTTCAAAACATGGTCGGGTTACATTTTGCCTTGACGAAAGTGAGGCTGTCAAATTGTGGATGGTGCTGAATGGGGAACGTCCGGATTCAACATTAAAAATTTTTACGCCAAGCGACTTAAAAAGGAAGTACTTTTCCATATTTAGAACGATGGCAGTAAGTCAATTATTAATTTACTCGGCAAATGAAGCGCTGGTATATTCTGAAGAGCAACAATTCACGCTGTCACGGAAGGTGGTAGATCATAGCATTGAGATTGCAAACGATGCAAGAGATAATTTCGTCGCCGGTTTTACTGTAGGCTTAATATTGCGACTTGACATCAAATATTGCATTGCTTTGGGATTGATTGTTTTTGGCTCACACGGAGAGAATAATTCGAATCCTGACAAAGATGATTTGCTTACTTACATCGAAAAATGGATTGTCGATCTTAATAGTGAAAATAGCATAAGTCTATATCAATAAATAACGCAGAGAATTGGCAGGGGTTCATAAACCAGCTTTCTAAAATTAAAGGCAATGTGCTTTCCGTACACACCCTGGAAGAATATAGAAACGCTTCGTACCCGCTTAGCCAATTTGATCAATTCAGAAAAATCATCAATGCATCTTCCGATTTTAACAAAGTGGTATTAGTACTTGAAAAGAAGAGTAAAAAAAAACAATGATTTTCATCAGAACTTCCGAAGTTTTAGGAACTTCGGAAGTCTTTTTTGTTTTAGGATATTGTTCACTGTTCACGTTCACGACGAACGCGAGTTTTATTTATTTCACGCATTAACAGCTATTTGTGATTTTTAATTCGCGAATTATACTACATTTTTACTGACAAAACATTGCCACCAAATATGTAGCGAATAAATCTTTCTTTTAATCCTTGCAACCTAAAATCAGATATCCAATGACACGATTCCCAAGTCTCCCTTCAGCCCAAAGGCAACGCCGGTTTCGTAACGCGAATCCGTCAGGATAGATACTACGTGTTCACCTACTTTGGCAGGCGGCAACGGAGTGCCAAAACCGGCAAGGAGCGCTTCAACGCTTATACTTTTGCGCTTAGCGTACGCTTTCGCAGCCTTATGGCCCAACTCAGTTTCCCCGATAATTTGCATCGGGATAATAGCCTGGAAATGAATACCAAGGTTAAAACTCTTAGCAACACCATTCGCATAAAGGGCCATGAGCCATTGCTGGCGCTTTGCACCGGCGTAGCTGCCCGAGAGTGGAGAGCCGCTGTTCATGGCTGCCCCGCTCGACCCGATGATGACCCTGCTGCCTTGTGGCAACGGAAGTCGAATCACTTCCTGCAACCAGTAAAAGGTAGCTTTTACGTCTACTTCCCAGGCTGTGTTGAATTCATCCCAGCTGAGTTCGTTGATCGGGCCCAATACAGGAGTCGCGCCTGCATTGAGCACCAGGATGGAGGGGTGTATGTTGTTTAATACTTGCCGGGCAAGAGCCGGGTCTGTTATATCGCCACAAATTGTAGCCACGCCAAGCCGCTTGGCGACTTCAGCTAAGCGCCCTTTATCGCGCGCCACAACTGTTACCTCAGCTCCCTGAGCCACAAGCGCTTCGGCAATGCCAAGTCCCAATCCCTTACTGCCGCCAGTAACGACGGCTTTTTTCCTTTTATATTCATATTATCTGTAATTTTTTTTATTAAAGACCTTTGCTGGGTGGAGGTTCCTATAATCAGATTTATACAGTAACGAAAACTGCATTCTGCTTCTCCATTCCCTTCATTGCACTATTGTTCCAGCTCTCTGCCACAGATGCCGACATAGGTTCAGGGAAGATCTCATCCTCTTCCTTTTCTACACCGGCAAAGATGTTTTGTGCTGCCAATTCCGGTGAAGCCTTTGGAATATCAAGGCCACGGTTCATGTCCGTGTCCACTGGGCCGGTCAGTACTGCGTGCACCCGAACACCCTGCATGGCGAGGAAAGCGCGCAGTGATTGGGTCATTGAAAACGCGGCGGCCTTGGAGATAGAATAAGAAGCAATGGGCGGCAAAGGCGCCAGCGACAGCAGCGAAAGAATGTTAACTATCGCACCCTTGCTATTGATCAATACCGGTAATAGCGCCCGGGTAAGATTGTAGGTCCCGTAAAGGTTTACAGACAGGTGTTTTTCGATCATCGATCCGTCGTCGAGGTTGTCATAAAAAGCCACACCTGCATTGTTAACAAGGATATCGAGCGACTCGATTTTTGCTGCGACATCTTTGATCTGATCAGTGTCAGTAACATCCAGTTTCAAGGGGATAACCCTGTCATCGGGGTGTGAAAAAGGTACCCGGGTACCTGCGTAAACCCTCTTCGCACCTTTCTTTAAAGCTTCTTCAAGCAATGCATTGCCAATGCCACGATTGGCGCCGGTGATTAATATAGTTTTGTTTGCTATTTTCATAGTTTTATTTTATTAATTGTTCTACTGTAGTAGGCTGTCCTTTACCGGTGGTGATGAGATCTTTTAAGCTGTTATTCACATAGCCGTTCCAGGCACTGGAGCAGTCAGTGAAACATTCTCCTTCGGGAACCAAACCGACGTGGGTAAATTGTAGTTGGGTTTTATCTCCCACCCGGGTGATTTCGAAATCGATTTTAGTACCTGTCCATTCACTTTGGTCTTTTATAAAAGTGAGTTTGCTGTCGGTGACCAGCCAAACCACTTTTTCGGCCGGAATCACTTCGATTAGTTTTTGTTTGGAGTAATGTACGTCCCAAAACTTCACCGAAAATTCATCGTTAAGTTGATCGGTTTCGCCAACTACACCCTCGGTCCACCAACCGCGAACGTTGTTGACCGCGTTAAACACTTCCTCTGGGCTCTGATCCACCAGCAGGGAAAAAGTTAAATCTTGATTTTTCATTTTTATATAATTTGATTTTATTTTTTAGATAATCATGCCGGCCGTCAGGTTAACGAGGGTGCCTGTTATCGCACTGCCCTGATCAGATGCTACGAAAACGGCGGTATCAGTAAGCTCTGCCAGGGTAGTTAATTTTCCCCGGTGGGTTTTTTCTTCCATTCCGGTGTGAAATTGCTCAAAGGTGATCCCATGTGATTTACCGTGAATATCCCAAACCTCATCAATAAGCGGCGTCTCCGGTATACCCGTGGTCAGCAAGGAAACGGCTCGCACACCGTATGGGCTGCACTCAACTGACAGGGAACGGCAGAGCGCCTCCATAGCCGCCCATGCCGGTACCATTCCCCCAACAAAAGGCGGGCTGATCCGGCTGGCGTTTGGTGTATGCATCAGGATAACTCCATTCCCTTGCTTTACCATGCGTCGTGCCGCTGCTCTGGCGGTAATAAAATGGGCTTTCAGATAAGTAATTACCGGGTGCATAAAGCTATCTACTGATAGTTCGGTCAACCCAATCCCCTGAATACCTTTTTGCGGGATACCCATGGCGTTGAAAGAAATATCTATCCTGCCGGCTTTGTTAATAACATCGTCGAGCTGCGCTTCCACAGCCTGTTCGTTTGTTGCATCCAGTTGAGCATAGCTTTTTAAAAAAACGTTTGCCCCTTCTTCGGCAAAAGCTTTTGCTGTGGCACTTCCAATCGCGCCGGCGCCGTAAATAACAGCTACTTTATTTTCCAATCTTTTCATACATCAAATGTATAGTCCAAAAATTACTTTAATAGGGTGTTAAATAGACTTTGTAAGGGGTTGATTTAGACTTATTGAAATCTGCTAATCTTCAGATTCTTTTTTGTTGGGATTGCCTTTACCGGTAGTAATTAAATTACGTAAACTGTTGGTGACATAATCTGTCCAGGCGCTATTGCAAATGTCATAACATTCGTAAGCAGGTACCAAACCTTCCTGCGTAAAAGTCACCCTGGTTTTACCGTCCTTTTCGGCGATGTCAAAAATTAACTTGTTGCCGATCCATTCGGTTTTATCTTCGGTAAACTTAAAATGGTTGTCCAGGCAATACCAAACCACCTTCTGATCCGGCACTACTTCTATTAATTTCATAGTACACTGGTGAAGGTCTTTCATCCGGTAGGTAAATACATCGTTTAGTTTGGCTGTGCCGCCTTCGATATTTTGCGACCACCATCCGCGAACATTTGTGATGCCGTGAAAGGCTTGTTTTGGTGTTTGATCTACCACAAAAGAGGTAGTGAAATTTTGATTGTTCATAGTTTTATTTGTTTATATGTAACTTGTAAGTTACGCAAATGTAGTGTCTGAAAACTACTTGCACAGGGTGTGAAATGGACTTTGTAGTGGGTTGATTTGGACATTGGTAATATTTATCTTTGATAAAAATTATCAATGAAACATTTGACCATTATTTTTCCCGGGCAACAAAGTAATTTTAGCACGGTTGCCTGCATCTCAGGAGCTTTTGAAATCATTAATACAGCAAATAGCTACTGGAGGAAAAGCGGAAAACAGGATTTGTTTACAGTTGAATTGGCAGGTACTTCCGAAAAAGAGGAATTATATGGTGGTTTGTTCACCGTCAAACCGCAGGCGCATATTTCGGCTATTGATAAAACCGATCTCATCCTGATCCCTTCTTCCGCTCCTTTTTATCAAAACGGTGGGCAGGAGAATCAGTTGCTGATTGACTGGATATGTAAACAATACAGGGATGGGGCAGAAATAGCGAGTATATGTTCCGGCGCTTTCATGCTTGCGTCATCGGGTTTGCTGGACGGAAGAAATTGCTCTACTCATTGGGTGCATGCAGACGCTTTTCGGCAGCAATTTCCCAAAGTAAATTTACAAGCGGATCAATTGATAACCGACGAAAAAGGAATATATACCAACGGCGGCGCCTATTCCTTCCTGAACCTGATGGTATTCCTGGTAGAAAAATATTATGACCGGCAAACTGCAATTTATTGTTCCAAAATATTCCAGATAGAACTGGACCGGAACAGTCAATCCGCTTTTGCCATATTCACAGGGCAGAAACTGCATGGGGATGAAATGGTAGAGCAGGCACAAGCTTATATAGAAAGTCAGCCACATGAAAAAATATCTGCGGAACAGTTGTCTGCGAAATTCGCCATCGGCCGGCGGCATTTTGACAGAAGGTTCTTCAAGGCAACCGGGAATACACCTGTTGAATATGCTCAACGGGTAAAAATTGAATCGGCAAAAAAAGCTTTCGAAAGCAGCCGTAAAACCATTAATGAAGTAATGTACGAGGTGGGTTATTCGGATGTGAAAGCCTTCAGGGAGGTGTTTAGGAAAATTACCGGCATGTCGCCACTGGACTACCGGGGCAAATACAATAAAGATGCGAGTGCGTAATCATTCACATCAAAAACATTCGGTTCGTTGGCACAAGACCAACAAAGGCGTGAGCGAGGACCACCGAACCGAAATGTCGTTAAAAATCTGAGTAATCCATCGGGTGTAAAAGCCATATGTCACTCTTGTTCATATTGTGCTGATATTCTTCTTTGGCAACAAGTTTTTTCCAGTCAGACGATTCGCCAAATTCTTTCCAGCGGGCATCCCTTTCTTCCTTGCTGTTAAATGTTGTCATATACATCATATTTGGCATCCGGCTTCCTGCTATCACTTTACCATAAAACACGGCGTTAAAATCAAGCTTCTTAAAAAGCTTCATCTCGCCGCCATCATTCATCATTTTTATTTTGCTCGCGCCTGCCTTTTCGCTCGCGCTTTCATAGCTGCGCAACTCATAAACACGGGCTGCTTTATCAGCTTTAAGTTTTGGCTTGGCAGGCTCTTCCATATCTTCAAAAGCCCGTAGTATAATGGTTTCTATTCGCGTGTACGGGTAACTATTGAATGAGGCATCGACATAGTCTTTGCCGTCTTTATTGTATGATTTATCTTTTGATAATTTCTGATCGAGGCCCTCCAGTTGCTCCCAATTTTTACAAGGAATAAAAACATAGAAGCGTTTATCGGTATCCTGCTTAATGGGTCTAAACACGCCAACATTCTTAATACCGGCATCGTGCAGCGATGGCACCAAAGCATCCTTGAAAAACGCATTAAGCCGTTTTTCCTGCGTGTCAGTTTTAAAATGATACACTTTGATCTCGTAATAATAAGCGTCAGCAGCCTTGAGTGATGTAGCTGAGAAAAAAAGAAGCGGCATTGCGACCTGTACAACAACAAGCCATTTTTTTAGTGTTTTCATTTGGTTTGATTTTATGTGGGAGAAATTGTTTGTTTGATTTTAGTGAAAAGTTTAACAGCGGACTGAATGCCTTCTGAACTCACCGCCAGGGGTTTAGTGGCGACATCAAAATTATAGTAAAGATAATCAATATCTCTTGTAACCTCCGGCGGTTTGTTTCAACTTATAATTTGGCACAAATATCCCTTAGGCCGTCTCCGCTCATGCAGGTGTTGTCACGGGCATGCGCTGGCAGATCTTTCTACTTAAATCATTTACGCAACAACGATTTATCATCATACCCGAAAAATGAAAGAACATGATTGCTTTCGATACTATCGTTGTTCATAAACGAACAGCTTATTTTTGATTATCTGAAATAACTGTTTAACTTTCAATAAAATAAAACGATGGCATATGCTTTGCGCTCATAGGTTACTCAATGGTTTAAACCGAATGCCCATGAATTTTAAAATCACTTCCCTTCTGTTTATTTCGCTGGTGCTGACGACCTTACACGCAAGTCCGCAAGCGACAACCACTGCCAAAGAGGCGATTGAAAAGCTTCAGAAAGACGTTCCTGACCTGATGCAAAAGGCAGATATTCCAGGTATGTCTATAGCCCTGATTCGCGATGGAAAATTGGTTTGGACAAGTTCTTATGGTGTGATGAATGCCGATACCCGCGCACCTGTCACCTCGCAAACTGTTTTCGAGGCGGCTTCGCTCAGTAAATGTGTTTTTGCCTATGGCGTGCTTAAACTGGTAGACCAGGGTAAACTGAACCTCGACGTGCCGTTGACCAAATATCTGGGGAACAATTATGACGTGCCCGACCAACGGATAAACCTGATAACGGCAAGACATGTACTTACGCATAGTTCCGGCTTCCCGAATTGGCGCGAATTCGATAAAAGCAAAACACTACAGATACATTTTGATCCGGGCCAAAAATGGAGCTATTCGGGCGAGGGCTTCGTTTACCTTTCTAAAGTAGTGGAAAAGATAACCGGCATGGCGTTGGAGGACTTTATGCAAAAAACGGTACTCAAACCGCTTGGCATGAATTCCAGTAGTTATATATGGCTTGCAAAGTTCGATAGTACCAAAGTTTATCGGCACGACAATTTTGGAAAGGTGACCGGAAGGACGGACAAGGCAAGTGTAGGCCCCGAGGTTGTTAAAGGTGGGGCCAATACTGCTGCAAGTCTCACAACTAATGCAGGGGACTATGCGAAGTTCATTGTAGCGGTACTAAATGGGACGGGCCTGAAAAAAGATACATGGGAGCGGATGCTGGCCCCGGGTATACGGGTTACCAATAAATATCCCGAACTGGCGTGGGGACTTGGGGTAGGGTTGGAGACCAAGCCGGATGGAACATGGTTTTGGCACTGGGGCGATAATGGTGATGCGAAAGCCTTTTTTATGGCGTCCGTATCAAGCAAGGATGCCGTAGTTTATTTTGCAAACAGCTCAAATGGATTGGGCATTGCCCGGGAAATATTAGCTGATGCCGTTGGGGGCAACCATCCTTCGCTTGATAACCTGGGTTACGAACGATACAACTCGCCGTCACGCCGGCTTACCAAATCGGTTATTGCCGATGGCGCTGCGAAAGCGCTGGATGTGTACAGGGAGGAACGAAAAAAAGACACTTCGCAAATGATAAGTGAAAACGACATGAACAATGTGGGCTATACGCTAATCCGGTTGACGAAACTTGACGATGCGCTGGCTGTATTTAAACAAAACACCGACGATTTCCCCCAGTCGTGGAATGCATGGGATAGTTATGCCGAAGCATACATGGACAAAGGCGACAAGGAACTTGCGATAAAATATTACCGAAAATCGCTGGAACTGAATCCCCAGAGCGAAAATGGAAAACAGATGCTTGCCCGGCTCATGGATGAAAAAAAATAGGGATAGACCGGGTATTGACAGTGACGACCATAGGTAATCAGACTTCGCCAATGCCGGTGTTGTCACCGGCATTTCCTGGTAACCCTGAATGTAAACTGTCTAAAATACCAGCAAGACACGTTCATATTAAAAACATTCGATTGGTTGGTCACAGGGCCAACGAAGGCGAAAGACAGCAGTTAATATTAAAGAATGGCTATTGGACAACCGGAAACCTATTTTCCTGGTCAATCTGCTGAATGACGCCACTACCTATAATTTTAGATCCCTCCAGAATGGTAAAGGAATCTCCGCTTTTTAAGTGCTGACGGATATGTTTTGATGGAAGAATTTTCACTACTGCTTTGGCTGTTGATCCTGGCAGAACTTCATCCTGCTCAGGAAACGATATCTCTCCGGATACATGATTGACAGAGTTAAAAGAGAACGAGGGGCGAAAATTATCATAAACAGGTTTCTTCCTACCCCCGTTTTCTGTAGAAAACAAAGACAATATTGCAGTGAAGTTATAAGATTTAAGAAACGTAGTCATAATTCTTCCTCTTCTACAAAGGTAACACAATTATTAAAGGCTATCAAGTCATCTTCAGCTATGTTCATCGCTTCAAATCCATCAAGGGACATATTATCAGGATTGGCTTCGTGTAATAAACTGTTATCAACGGTGACAGTAAGCAGGTATAAATAAGGAGGATTGTAAGTCTGTAATACAGACCTTTCCACGAATTGTCTGACAGCAGCAAGTGATTTAAAAAATTGTTTGGCTTCCAGCGTATTTCGCGTGGTACGAAAAAGTCGAATCTGGTCATAATCTTCTTTCTCGGCCTGCGAAATTGCCCGGTATAATTTAGTCATGAAAAGGTTTATAAATAGCTGATAGCAAACTTAAACAATTATAAGTTAGTAAAAAGCGCTTCGGCGTTTTTGAATTTTATGCCTTTGCCCGCCTTTAATTCATCCATCGCTGCTTTGGTATCGGTATTGGGAATATTATTTTCTTTTTTCACCTTAACGGTTACGCCCAACTCTTTTAAAAATTCTTTAACAAGGCGGGTTTTATTGTCCGGCACTTGTATTTCAAGTGTTTGCATGTACGAAAATACACAAAATAACAAATGTAGTTTATTGGTTAAGAGTTACTCCATGCTGTAGCAACAGCAGTACAGCTATCAATTAAACACAAAAACTAATCTTCATTTTCTTTCTTCATACCCTTTAGCAAAGCGTAAATGGCCATGGCATGTCCGTGGCCTAATTCAAAGTCTTGTTTTAGCCAGCTTACTATTTCGCCTGCCTTAGTTGCGGGTTTGAGTTCACCGTTTATTGAAAAGCCTTTTTGGTCGGCCAGTTTTTTAAAGTCGTCGGGGCTTTTGCCTGTTTTACTTTTAATGTTATCGAGATAGGCTTGAAATGACATTTGATTGAATCTTTGATGTTTACTTCTTTATAATTCAGTATTCGTCCTACTTGGATACTAAAATAAGATTATATTCCTAAATATCGTGAGTTCGGGATAAGCCACCAACTCGCCTCACCCCAATACCTCTCCAATGGAGAGGGACTAAAAAATGAAGAAATATTAGAAAGTCCTCTCCTTTGGAGAGGATTTAGGTGAGGCAAATAGAGTGTATGTATTTTTTCAACACCTAAATCTTATCCCGAACTCAATTTAAATAATCAGCAAACGCAGGTTTGGTCTATCCTGCTTCGATTCGTCCTTTGAAAATTGCAAGTATTTCTTTGATTTCTATAGAAATGCCAAATCGTACGACGGTAATTTTGGGGTAGAGACATAAAGCAAATACCAATGAACACAGATGATAACATTCAGACGCTTGACACAAGGCAACAAGGTATTGTATTGATCTCTGCTTTTACGGCCAAAGGCAATTTGGCAAAACTGAAAGAAGCGCTGAATATAGGGTTAGATGCTGGGTTGACCGTTAACGAAATCAAGGAAGTGCTTGTCCAACTATATGCTTATTGCGGGTTTCCGCGAAGCCTTAACGGTATTATTACGTTCATGTCAGTTTTGGATGAGCAAAAAGAACGAGGAATTAAAGACATTGAAGGAAAAGAAGCCTCACCAATAAAAGATTCCGGCGATAAATATGAAACCGGGAAGAAGACATTGGAGATACTTACCAAAAGGGCGCAGACCGGTCCTAAAACCGGCCCTGCTGCATTCGCACCGATAATCGACACGTTTTTAAAGGAGCATTTGTTCGCCGATATCTTCAGTCGTGATGTGCTCACCTATGCTGAAAGGGAATTGACCACCATCTCGGCATTAACAAGCCTTGGAGGTGTGGAGGCTCAATTACAGGCGCACTTAGGAATGGGATTAAACGTCGGTATTACTGATCACCAATTAAGGCAACTCTTCACGCTTATTGAAAACAGCGTTGGTGAAAAAGAATCTGCTATTGGGAAAGAGTTATTGTTGAAAGTTCTGGCTTCAAGATAGCCTGCTATATAGAAGTAATTTTAAAATAAATGAATATGAAGGTAAAAACACTGATTTTGTTATTAGCAGCCGTACTGTTAGGGACTGTCAATCTTCAGGCGCAATCGACAACAGACACAACTAAAAAGGCACCTAAAAAATACCAGGCAAAAGCCCCTGCAACGCAGCCTTTTGGCGCGGAAGCATTTAAGTCGTCCAACAACACAACAATCAGATGGCTGGGAATGGCCGGTTTTTTGGTAAACACACGCGGCACTACTCTTATGGTCGACCCATTGTTGGAAGGTTACGACATGCCGTTGTTGATGGCTTTTCCGATCGCGATAAAAGACGTTCCTCATGTTGATGCCATTTTCGCTACCCATAGCGATAACGATCACTACAGTGTTCCCACCTTTCGCGATCTGGCGCCGGTAACTAAGGAATTCCATTCCACCATATATGTAGATTCATTAATGAAAAATGAAAAGCTCCATTCATTTGGTCATGCCATTGGCGAAACTTTCAGTTTTGGCAATGTACGTGTTAAACTAACGCCTGCCGATCATGCATGGCAGAACGCGTATCGCAGAGCGGGCCAGCGCCACTTTAACCCGGGAGACGCCTGCGGTTTCTGGATCGAAACGCCTGACGGCAATATTTGGGCAACGGGCGATTCAAAATTAATGCCCGAGCAGTTGACGATGCCTGCACCCGATCTTATTTTATTGGATTATTCAGAAGATAGTGCCTGGCATTTTGGCCTGGAAGGCTCCGCGAAAATCGTAAACGCTTATCCCAATACACCTATCTTGCTGGGGCATTGGGGATTTGTAGACGCTCCCGCTTTTTTACCTTTCAATGGAGACCCTGCCCGATTAGCTAAACTGGTTGTAAATCCGGAGCGGATTATTGTTTTAGCACCGGGCCAGCCTTACACGCTTAAACGATTAAAGAAATAACGAACGAAATAAAGCAACTCGTTAAACCAATTTAAAATGGCAATAAATAAAACACTATTCATCTTCATCATGATGTTATTCTCAAGCGGCATCGCAGTTGGCCAGCAAAAAAACCAAATAGTACGGATCGCAAAAATTCAAGTCGACTCGGTTCAACTGGAAAGTTATAAAGCTGCCCTGAAGGAGGAGATAGAAACCTCTTTGCGAATAGAGTCAGGGGTGCTGACGTTGTACGCGGTATCCGAAAAAAAGCATCCCAGCCATATTACAATTTTTGAAACATATGCCGATACCGCAGCCTACCAATCACATTTACAAACACCGCATTTCAAAAAATATAAAGACATAGTAAAAAATATGGTGACTTCCCTTGAACTTGTTGAGGTTGATCCCATTGTAGTTAGAAGCAAGACCGGGAAATAATTATCAGACACTTATAAATAAATCAATCATGAAAATAAATTATATCGCAATAGCCATCTTAATCGTTGCCATTACCACAACAAAAGGTTTTGGACAAAGCAATAGTACACGAACTGTCAGCGAAGCTGAAGCAAAGAAGAACCAAGCTGCAAACGATGAGTTTTTAAGAGCATTACAAACAGGTGACGTCAGCAAATTAGGCGACATTGCTGGTCCTGATTTTGTTAATCATGGTGTGGGAGAAAAAGTAGGCCCTGACAGTTTAAAAGCAAGCATCCAAACGTTTTATGCACGCTTTAAGCCAACCAAGGTTGAGGTAAAAACACGGGTAATGAATGGCGAGTATTTTGGCGACTGGATCAAATATACCGGAGCCAATCCGGGCATGGTGATTGAAGGTATTGAAATGACCCGGTATTCAAACGGTAAGGCCGTAGAACATTGGTTCTTCCCCGGCGGGCAACCAAGGAGAAGGCCACAATAACAGCCCTACTTTCTCAGCGAAAGTGGCGTTGCACCTGTTTGTTTTTTAAAGAGATTAGTAAAGTAGGCCGGATATTCAAAGCCAAGACTATAAGCAATTTCAGAAACGTTCCAATCGGTGTGCAATAAAAGCGCTTTTGCTTCATTGATGATCCTGGCGGTAATCACTTCGGTAGTGGTTTTGCCGGTTACCTGGCGAACGGAACTATTGAGATGGTTAACGTGTACTGAAAGATGGGTGGCAAAATCATTAGCTGTTTTTAATTTCACAGTTGCCTGCGGCGAATCGATTGGAAATTGCCGCTCCAATAGCGCCATAAAAAGATCAGCAATCCTGCCCGTTGCATTTTGGTGCTTAAAATAATGGGTATTAGGTTGCATTTTAAGCGCCTCGTGAATAATCAGGTTTACGTAATTCCTTAGTAAATCATATTTGTGTATGTAATCCCGGTCTATTTCATCAATCATCTTCCGGAAGAATGATTTGATCACCAGTTCCTGTTCTTCGTCCAGGAAGAAAACCGGGTCGGCCCCGATTTTATACAAAGGCGAGTCCTGTAAACTTTCGTTGCGGTCGTTACTCTTAAAAAATTCTTCGGTGAACAAACAGAAATAACCCTGCTCTTTGGTTTCGGGCTCAAATGCGTAAGGGATCAGCGGGTTGGCAAATAAAAGTGCCGGCCGGTCAATGGTAATTCCCCTGTCGGCATAATATAAATTGGCCTTGCATTTTACCAGTGCGATCTTGTAAAAATCTCTGCGGTTATAGGGTATTGGTTTACTGCAAAACGAGGCCGTTTCAAAGACGTTAAACTCTTTAAATATGATATTTTTATCCCCGCCCCTTTGCAAAAATCTTTCAGCAGTTTCTTTTTGCGTCGTCATAACCAAAATTAAAAGACTAAGATAAGCAGGAATAGATTTTAATAATTATAAAAATCAAAGTTATTGTTATAAAATTCAAATGATATTGGTAGATCTTTATTAGTCTTCAAACAGAACAAAAGTTAATCATTGATAGAAAAAACTTTCACTATGTTGGTCGCAAGATCAACGACGGCGAAATCCCGCACGATTCTCGCGGGCATAAAGTTTTATAGTGACGTGCCAGTATAATTGTCTAAAAAATTGTAAATTTGATATATGGAAAAGTTGACTATCAATATACCCGACGAGAAAAGTACTTTGGTTAAACAAATACTTACCGACTTAGGTGTAACCATTCAGTCAGAGAGTTCTGCTAAGCCATCCGATTATAAAAAGAAACTGGCCAGTGTTTCCACCTGGACAGAAGACGATCTGAAAGTTTTTGACGAAAGTAAAAAGGCTTTTGAAAACCTCAGGCCCGAGCAATGGTAATCGACACCAACATAATAATAGATCATTTACGTTCCAAAGATAAATTAGCTTCTAAACTTTATCAGCTCTCGGACGAACCCACGTTGTATATATCAGCCGTTTCGATATACGAGCTCTATATGGGCGCGACAAGTAAGGACAAAGAAAAGGATATCAAATTAGTAACGGAATCGTTGATTGTACTGCCGTTTACAGATGCAGTGGCATTGCAAGCCTCCAAAATTTACCACCAGTTAAAAAAGGAAAATGAACTGATCGAATTTCGGGATATTTTTATTGCCGCAACTTGTCTGGTAAACGGATTATCAATCGCTACCTTAAATAAAAAGCATTTTAAGCGTATTGAGGGACTGAAGATCTTACGGTAAACAGTTCAAAGTTCGGGTGAGTTTTAAGGATAAAGACTATTTTTGAGTAACCGCAATTTTATTCCTATACCTATGTCATTCAATCCCTTCAATTTTTCGAGACGCAATAAAACTGAAATTAATACTTTCCTGCGATCAACTTTTCAGGATGATTGGAATTATCTGGATGCTTTAGGGCTTAATAAAAACGAACTAGAAGAAGTCCCATTTGAACAAATCCTGAATAATCCCGATGATTTGGTAGATGGTGTTACCAAAGTTGAATTAAAGCTTCGTACGCGCTTCTTTGATCTTTTCGAGCACTTGATTATTAAACATAGGTGTGAAGGTGATATTTCCTTAATGTTTTTTGCAGATGTACATCAATCAGCAGCTATTTTATCTTTTTATCATATTTTAAAGACAAATCTCGGCGGAGGATTTATAAAAGAATCCAAGTTTTCATCTTTCGATGAAGCCAATAAAGTTGAAAAATTAGCTGAAGGCAAGTTTGAAAAGGAAACTGATGAAATAATGCATACATGGCTTAATGGAAATATTGCAACAACGCTAAATTACAAGCTAAATCCATTACGACAACTTTTGTTTCTTGTCAGGATTAGGCCCGAAAGGTTCCCGGATTGTGAGGTTAGAGGAAATGGCACAATTCTTAATATTCTCCAACACAGTATCAACGAGGTTGTTAGTCGCGACGAGATTGAGAACGAACCGTTTTATGAAGATGCCAAAATTAAGTTTGTTGACTATTCATTTCATCTTGACCCGCCTGAATTAGAAATATTTGAAGAAATGCGTATCCGAATATTCGATCAAAATAAATGTCTTGATGAAAATGTACAAACGCACGTTACTTATTACAGCAAATATGAAATTGAGACTGCTTCAATCATTAAATTGTGTGATCAGATTGCAAAGCTATATGGTAGCGACAACTATGGTGACAGCGAATTACAGCCACATGAATTGGATTTAGTTGACGATAGTGATTTTTGGGCAGGAAGAAGCTGGTTGTTCAATACGGCTCACGGCATTCTAGATTTAAATGACCCTGAACAATCCATGTTATATGGAATAACAATTACAGCTAACCCCGATGAAGATGGATTGTCACTACATATTTTAAATTATAACAAGATGTTGGACTTTCAAGCCTTATTGTCTTAAATCATAATTATATACCAACTAAAGAATTAGCCCCCTCCCAGTCAAGTACCCCCAGCTTGATCATAAAATATTTTAAGTGCCCGCACTCAACAATAATCAACACTCGCTAAATACCCCCATAAATAAAATACTTTATTTGCTCATCTCCTCCAAACCGACTATTATTGGTTATCAATAAATCACTGTAAACCCATGATGAAACATCATTTCAAAAAAGCACCTTTAAGTATTACGTTTTGCCTGTTCGCAAGCATCACGTTCGCACAGCAAAAATTGTCGCCTGCAAAAGAAATTAAATATTGTGCCGACCAGGCTGAAATAACTCTGAAGGATATCCCCAGTGGAGATAAAGATATGCCGAGAACTATAGAAAACGGTTCGAAGGAGTGGAGATATGTAAACTATCGTGATTGGTGCAGCGGTTTTTGGTCGGGGATTTTGTGGAAATTGTATGAAGCAACCGGCGATGATAAATGGAAAACCGCCGCTGATAAATATACACGGGAACTAACTCCACAGATAAATCATAGCGGTTTCGACCACGACCTGGGCTTTATCATGTTTAACAGTTTTGGCGCTGGATACCGCCTTACAAAAAATGCGGACTACAAACCGGTAATATTAAGATCCGCCGATTCACTGGCGACTCTTTTTAACCCAAAGGTGGGCACTATCCTTTCGTGGCCGGGCATGGTTAAAGTAAAGAATTGGCCCCATAACACAATCATAGATAATATGATGAACCTGGAGTTGTTGTTCTGGGCTTCCAAAAATGGGGGCAGTCACAAATTATACGATATAGCGGTAAAACATGCCGAAACCACCATGCAAAACCATTTCCGGCCCGATTACAGCGCTTACCATGTTGTTGTTTATGATACGGTAACAGGAAAGAAGATTAAGGGTGTAACCGCACAAGGCTATGCTGACAATTCGATGTGGGCAAGGGGACAGGCCTGGGCAATATACGGTTTCACCATGTGCTATCGCGAAACTAAGAAACCGGAGTTCCTTGATTTTGCCCAACATGTAGCCGATACATACTTAAAAAGATTACCCGAAGATAAAGTCCCTTTTTACGATTTTGATGATCCTGCAATACCAAATGTTCCCAAAGATGCTTCTGCCGCCGCGATTTCGGCTTCGGCATTGTTGGAGTTATCTCAATACGCACCCGACAAAACAAAAGCCGCCAATTATCGCAAACAAGCCATCGAAATCCTAACGTCGCTTTCTTCAGCAAACTATCAGAGCAGGGATGTGAACAGCGCATTTTTATTGCATTCAACAGGTCATAAGCCAGCCAACAGCGAAATTAACGTGTCTATTATTTATGCTGATTACTATTATTTGGAAGCGTTGATGAGACTTAAGAAATTGGAGAAGTAATTTTGAAGCGTTTAGTGTTTTGCCCTCCTTACGGCTTGCCGAAGAGAGGGCTGACTAGCGTAGCGCAGTCTGGGTGAGTCAACCCGCCAATGCATTAGCGCAGTGCATCGGCGGTAGTGTCGCTCGCATATTTACTCACCCGGACTACGCTGCGCTTGTCCACCCTCTCTACCACGAGTGGTAAAGAGGGTCTGAAAATTTGTTCAATTAGCGTATTTAATCTTAATAACCAATTTCTTCACAACATCATACCCATCAACTAAAATATTGGGGCGGTGAGCATCGTTAGGGAAAAACAGGAAGAATTCGTCAGGCGTTGCGGTATAGAATTTTCCTTTTGCGGTATAGTGTGCAATATCTTTCGACTCGTCGTAAGGTGCGGTAACTGTTGTTTCAGATAATGGCGACACGCCGATTTTTTCTTGTCCAACAACCACATACTGCAGATCAATATATTTGCGATGCGATTCCCAGGCGGATTGTTCAAATGTTTTTGATGGGGCTTCGGTTACTGTAGCATAAACATTATCACCATCTATCACATATTTGCCCGGCGCAAGGTCTTTTAAATTTTTGTCGCGCATAAATGTAAAGGCCTTGTCCCAATAGTCCCTATTGGCATGATATTGTTTGGCAAACTCAACAGCATTCACCGAGCTGGTGACATTAACTTTTAAGCCATGGCTCCATTCTTTACTTTTAACCCACTTTTTGGCGTCCTTTTCTGTCCAGTCTTTACCGGTTTGCCGGATAACCATGCTGGTGCTGATTATAAAAAGCAGGAAAAATATAAAAGGATTTATTTTGCATGCGATCGACGTTTTCATAGGAAATATTGGTTTTAAGAGTTCTTAGTTTTCAATAAACAATATTAAAACTATATTTTCAATTTATTAAGCCAGAATTGTAACATGTTAATTAGCGAGTATGTATTTTAGCATCGAATTATAATCTAAATTTCTACAGCTTTGAAAGTAATACACAGCGTACATCCCGACGATTTTAAACATTATACCACCTCTGTAATAAGGGAGCGTTTTCTGCTCGAAAATTTGGTGGAGCCGAATAAAATAAATTGCGTTTACACCCTTTACGACAGGATGATAGTCGGTATTGCAAATCCAACCGATCAGCAACTCGAACTTGAAAATTATGCTAAACTGCGTGCAAACTATTTTTTAGAGCGGAGAGAAATAGGCATTATCAATGTTGCAGGTGATGGCGCCGTTACCGCTGATGGTAAAACATATAAACTCAAAAAACTCGATTGTTTGTACCTGGGAAAAGGAACTAAGCAAGTTGTCTTTTCCAGTGAAGATGCCAGTCAGCCGGCGGTATTTTACTTGTTGTCCTCCCCGGCGCATGCTGTTTTGCCAGCCACACTGATGACTAACGGTGAAGCTGTAAAGGTAACCCTGGGACATGCTTCAACCGCTAACTATCGCACCATCAATAAATACATCCATTTGGATGGGATTAAAAGTTGCCAATTAGTGATGGGATTAACCATTTTACACACGGGCAGTATTTGGAATACCATGCCGGCGCATGTACACGATCGTCGTATGGAGGCCTATTTTTATTTTGATTTGCCAGAGAGTAACCGGGTGTTCCATTATATGGGAGAAGGAGATGAGACCAGGCATATTTTAATGAATAATTACGATGCAGTTGTTTCGCCGCCATGGAGTATCCATGCCGGCAGTGGCACAGCAAGCTATAGTTTTATATGGGGTATGGCCGGTGAGAATTTGGATTATACGGATATGGATCCGGTACCGGTGAGTGAGATGAGATAATTTACGAGTTTGGGATTGGCAATGCTCTTCTCGCCTCACCCCAACCCCTCTCCAAAGGGAGAGGGACTTAAAAAGTTAAAATCTAAACGAAGCTAAAGTCCTCTCCTTTGGAGAGGATTTAGGTGAGGCAAATAAGTCCAGCAATGAAAAAAATAATATCAACAACCACCTTAATCATTCTAACAATTGCCTTTTTAAGGACGAACGCTCAAACAGTAATGCTTGATTATTATTTTAATCATGAAGTGCATAAAGATAAAGCGGGGCAGGAGGTTCGTTTTCACTATATGTGGGAAGACACCGCCGGCACCGGTTTTTCTATTTTGGGAAACGCTTTTAAAAAGCATGGCGCCAAATTAACCTCCCTTGACAAGGCACCAACGTTAGATAATTTAAAAGGTGCGAATATTTATATCATCGTAGATCCGGATACAAAAAAAGAAAGCCCGCATCCTAATTATATCGAAAAAAATGACGTCAATGAAATAGCAAAATGGGTTAAAGCCGGTGGTGTTTTGGTTATGTTCGCAAACGACAGCGCCAATGTTGAGCTGCCGCATTTTAACCATTTGGCTGCACGTTTTGGAATGCACTTTAATGATGATTTACAAAATCATGTAATAGATGACCAGCACTTCGCTTATGGCGCAGTTGTTACCAGCGGTAACCCGCTCTTTAAAACTGCAGGTAGAATCTATATGAAAGATGTTTGTTCAATAGGCATAATCGGTCATGCGAATGCGGTATTACAAAACAGCCATAGAGCAGTAATAATCGCCATCGCCAGGTATGGCAAAGGAACCGTATTTGCAGTTGGTGATCCATGGTTATATAACGAATATACCAATGGTCGGCTACCTCCGGTTTATGAAAATGACAAAGCTGCCGAGGACATAACCGGGTGGTTAATTAAACAAATTCACTAAACAAAAACATTCGTTATTGAAGAAATTCAAAAAGTCTCCCCAACCCGGGGGAGATTATTCAAGTTATTATTGTTTTTGGCATTCATGAGGACTCCGCCGTTTAGATGGGGCTTACGGACAGGGAAGTCTTATTTTTTGCCCTCAATGTATGAGTTTTATTGATGGATTGAATGTGTCCACGTCCAATTGGTACTATTCCCGGCGGGGACGTACTTTCTCTTATACCGTTGAAAAATAGCATCGTCTTGTTTTTTGCCGTTTAAAATGAATTCTTCGTCGGTTAGTTTGAAGACTAAATTCCCGGGATCGGTAATCAGGCCATCTTTCATTAGGTCAGCAGTAATGGTGGCATTGGCAATAGAGTCTTTAAGGGCCCGCTCCCGCATGCTTTCGGGAGTATAACTTGGGTGTATTGGATAAGGCCGGGGATAAGTAGCACCGGGAGGGGTAGGCACAGGTGTTTTATGGTAGGCCTTGTTAACCGAGTCTGCTAATATCAAATCTCTGTTTTCATTAGCACTTTCTTGTTTTGCATCAAGTTTTAAAACAGATCCATTGATTCTTAATGTTGAAGTTTTAGATTCGGAATCAGAACTGCTTGAACTTTGCACAACGTTGTCGCTGTTCTCAGCATGTTGTGTTTCAGACCGATGAGGAATTTGATCAATTATTGGCTGATATGCAGCAATTTGATTTTTGGGTATGGTTTTACCATCTACCTGCATCGAAATTAAGCTTCCTTTTTTATAATTAAGCTGGTACAAAATACCTTTCTCCTTATAAATCTGGCTGGTATAACCGTTATTAGAAACCTGGAATGATGTATGGTCGCCAATCTCATTAGATTGAAAAATTTTTAATTTATTGGCAGTTGCGGTGTCTTTTTTAGAGGCGAGATTGATTTTATTTACCGCTTTGGTAGAGTTTAAATTCTCATTAACCGCGCTATTTAAATGAACTATGGCTTTGGCTGTTTTAGTCACCAGTTTATCTATTTTGTCCGCATTTGAAAAAGCAGCAGTAAGCAGCCCCGCGCTTACCAGGCAAATAGCCAGTAAAGATTTTTCCATCATATTTAATGAATGATTATTGTTTGTTATAATGCGTTTTACTCGCGCCAATAAATGAGTTTTGTTTCCGCTTAATGCCATGGCGTATGCAGGCGACAATGAATTGTACTCCTGGCACGATACAAGCGCCCTGATATAGTCAGCTTTGCTGCTGCTTTGGGCTACTGCAATATCATCACAGCAATTTTCGCGTTCAGTTTTTATTAATGCGGATATCCATAAAACAGCTGGGTTAAAGAAAAATATTATCTCCATCAAACTTTGAAGCAGGTTTACCAAATAATCACGCCTACGGATATGCGCTAGTTCATGAACGAGGATTGCTTCAACTTCTTCGGGCGACAAGGATGTCATTAAACCCACGGGTATCAGGATCAATGGTTTTAAATGTCCTATTACCATAGGCACTTTGGCTAAACCTGATTCGGCAATTTCAATTAATTGTTTTATGTCGAGTTTCATAGCCAGCTGTTTGATACGATTTTTCCATTGTTTATCAACCTGGAAAATGGCTCTGCGGCGAAGATAGTATACACCTTGTAACCCGGTTAATAGTTGAAGGCAGCGGGCGCAAACAAACAGGAACCATATCAACACTATGGTATTAGCATTTTTGTTGAATAAGGTGATAACCTTATCTTTAAAAGGCGTTTGTTGAATTGCCACCAAGTTGGATTTGGCAACCGGAGTATTTTTAATTGTAATATTATGGGTTGGGGCAACGTGGTAATTGGCTCCGGTATAGCTAAGTTCAATAACAAACGTACCTATTGCTGCAACTGCAAATAACGTAAACGCCGCTATCAATAAATTATAACGTTTAGCAGCTGAAGACTTGCGTGTGCATACAATAATTAGTCCGGTGACAGCAGCCAGCAATAAACCCTGCCATAAAGAATGCAATAATGTGTTGCCAATTGCCTCTATCAAATTATCGGGAAATAGTTTTACGGTTAAAAAATCCATGGCGGTAATATTTTAATTATTTATTCTTCCATTTTTTTGAGCAGGTCTTTTATTTCCTGCAATTCTTTTTGCGATGTTTTTTTATTGCCGAGCAACTGCATCACCAGCTTACTCGCCGAACCTTTATACATTTGCTCGACAAATTTGTCGAGCAAATGATCTTTGGTTTTTTGCTCTTCTTCGGTAACACTGTAAATGTGTTTCATCTGGCTTTCGTCACGCTGGAGGATGCCCTTGTCGGCCATAATCTGCATCAGCTTAAGGGTAGTGGTATAGTTCACATCTTTTTGTTTTAGCAACTCGCTGTTTACCTCACGCACGGTTGACGGACCCTTTTCCCACAGTACCTGCAAAATTTCGAGCTCCGATTTAGTGGGCTCCAATTGCTTGTTTTGATCTTTAATATTCATGACAATACAAACGTAGGAAAAAGTTCGTACGAAACAAATATTATGTAAAATAATTTAGCTCCACTTAAACCGCGGAGCGCTCATGAATGCCCTAAACATCAATAATCCTCCCCGATAGGCAGGACTTTAAAAGCTGTGATATTAATATTGCTAATAGATAAGTAGTCAAAAAGTCTCCCCAACCGGGGGAGATTTAGAGGGGGCTGGAGACTGTTCCTATCAAATCCCACAGATTGCCATATAAATCCTCAAAAACAGCGACGATCCCGTAAGCTTCTTCTTTTGGTTCGCGAACAAAGCTTATTCCGTTTTTGAGCATTTGATGGTAATCTCTCCAAAAATCCTCGGTATGTAGAAATAAAAAGACGCGCCCGCCGGTTTGATTACCGATCCGGGTTTTTTGCTCACCTTCTGCGGCCTTTGCCAATAATAAAGAACATTCGGTTGAACCTTTCGGCCTCACTAAAACCCATCTTTTGTCATCGCTTAATACAGTATCTTCAAGCAGTTCGAAATGCAATTTTTCGGTGTAAAATTGAATAGCTCCATTGTAATCATCAACTACTAATGTTATGTGGGCAATATGTTGTTTCATAAGATAATTTAAATTGAATTTATTTAATATCAATTTTAAAATAATCCAAAAAAGCTTGTTCGCCCTTTCTGGTAACGATCATTGTCCTTGAGTCTTTTTCTCTTCTAACCCATCCCTCGGCAATCATCTGGTTTAACAAGGCCGCACCTAATGATCCGGCGAGGTGATGTTTTCGTTCGCTCCAATCAAGACATGGCCTGGCAAGTGAACGTTTTTGCTTTTTTAGAACCTCAATATCAATTCCGAACGACTTAAACCAGGCTTCGCCTTCAGTGCTTATATCAAAGTTATCATCACATTTATAAATAAATTCTTGTTTTAATAAACCGTCTGTTAACAACACACCAACCTTGCCTGCCAAATGATCATAACAGGTCCGGCAATATTTTACCGGTTTATCGGCTGCTGCCCTGTGAATTGCGAAGTTACCTGAAGGTATAAGATTAGCCATTGCTTCAATGGCATACGGTACATCGGCCCGGGAGTAATTATAGTACCGGTGTCGTCCCTGGCTTTCAACAGATAGCAGATCAGCATTAACCAGTTTACTTAAATGCATGCTGATATTTTGAGGAGTGGTATCGGCATAAATTGCAAGCTCGGTGGCGGTATATGCTCGTCCGTCTAGCAAAGCCCATAATATTTTGGCCCTCGCCGGGTCGCCGATTAATGATGCTATCTGGCTGAATTGGTTTTCCACGGATTCAATACTTAAGTGTATAATGAAGTATTAAATGTTAAAGGTAAATACTTTTGATGTAGCAAAACCAACCCAGATGAATCAAAACACAATTTTAAATTGGGACAACACCGATTACAAAGAAATATATACCCGACAGCTAAGAGACAATCCTCTCTATTGGAACCAGGACCTTGATTGCTGGGTAACCTATGCCTACGAATTTTGCAAAACAATATTATTGAATGCCGATGCTCATGTTCCGGCGCCGGTTGGTGAAAACGATAGCTTGTTAAATGATAAGGCCAAATTGATGATCCGAAACTTATCACGAATAAGTAATGATCAACAACATGCTGACTCAAGGCAGGCCGCCTTAATAATTTACCAAAGCATGAAGCCGGTATCAATCAGCGGTCTCTTGGAAAACCTATTGAGCGATATAGAAAATATCAAGGAATTTGACTGGGTAGCCACAGTCTGCAAAAAATTGCCTGCGTTGGTTATTTTAAAAGAATTGGGGTTCAGTGATGATGAATGTGCTTTTGTGGTAGATAATATATCATTCCTGGTAAAAATCATGTCGCCAAATAAGACTGATAGCGATATCACTGCAATTAACAGCGTGATCGATGAGTTTTACGTTATTTCTGAAAAATATATCAAATCATATAAATTTTCCGCAGACCACTTAGCCGGTATAAATAAAGAGAAAGCCATCGAATTATTTGTTTGTAACCTTTTGGGACTATTTATTCAATGTTATGATGCTGGCAGGGGTATATTGACTAATACGCTTTTGAGCTTTGTGCACAATCATAATTCAAAACTATCGGCTAACGAATCTTATTTTAAAAGAATGGTTATTGAAACGCTGCGTTTCGATCCACCGGTTCATAATACGCGGCGTGTACCGGTTAAAGATATTTGGATTGGCGGCGAGCAAATTAAAGCAGGTCAATCTATTTTAGTAGCAACGGCTGCGGCAAACCTTGATGCCTCCGTATTTCAAGAGCCTGGAATATATGATCCTGAACGAAACAACAATGACCAGCATTTAACCTTTGGCATTGGCGCCCATAATTGCCTGGCTAAGCATCTTACTATAAATATGGCTTCGGAAACGTGCAGCTTTCTGACTGATAACTACAGGCAAATCAAAATACTCCCGCAGGAGTTAAAATACGAGCCGCAATTGAATGTAAGGCTGATTAAAGAACTGATAATAAACCTTTAGCAGTCTATGATAAAAACGTGAAGCCGCAATTTTCATACAAAGGCTTCAGAAGTTAAGTGATTTTATATAAATTTCAATAATGGATTTAATGTATTGAAAATAGTTTAATTTAATTGTTAATTAACTATTAAAATAATAATATATGATCATATTTGTTAGGATATTTTCATTTGTAATTTTCTATCGTTATCTTTGATAAACCAAATCGCAGGTAAACACGAAGCCTTGCATATTCAATAAACATAACAATCAATACATTACTTATGAAACACGGACTTTTAATAGATATGGACGGCGTGATATATAGCGGCGAAACCATGATACAGGGTGCCGATAAATTTATTAACCATCTGCTCGAAAATAATATACCATTTGCCTTTATGACCAACAACAGTCAGCGCACACCCCTTGAAGCGGTGCGTAAACTAAAAGGACTGGGAATAGAGGTGACCGAAAATCATGTTTATACCAGTGCGATGGCTACAGGGAAATTCCTGGGCGACCAGGGTCCGGGAGGGACGGCGTACGTTTTAGGCGAGGGCGGACTGCTCACTAGTTTGCACGAAAACGGCATTACGCTGGTTAACACGGACCCGGAATTTGTAGTACTTGGCGAGGGTAGGAATTTTACTTTGGAAATGGTGCAGCGGGCTGTGGATATGATTCTTGCCGGCGCAAAATTTATAACCACCAACCGTGACCCATCGCCAAAAAAACCCGGATGGAATAATTTGGGTATTGCTGCTACTACGGCAATGATCGAAGAGGCGTCGGGTGTTAAAGCGTTTGTTACGGGGAAACCAAGCCCTGTAATGATGCGTTCGGCGCGGAAATTCCTTGGCCTGGAAACTGCAGAAACAACAGTGGTGGGCGATACCATGGAAACTGATATACAGGGTGGCGTGCAAATGGGCTATAAAACAATCCTTGTACTTTCGGGCATATCAAGAAAAGAAGATCTTGGCCATTACGCCTTTAAACCCGACATAATATGCGGTTCGGTAGAAGAAATTCAATTCCCTTTAAAATGGTGGTAGGACGGTAAAATCCCGACTGCTTTGATTCTTTTTACAAATGCGGATTTTTCCGTGCCGGCATCCTATTGACTTTTTTTCAAAAATAATTATATTATTTAAACATTGCTAACCATGTTTTGTTGCAGTCATTAACTGTGCGTAAAGTATTTCAATAAATTACTGTTTGTTTTACAAATATTATCTTTTAGTTAATATTGAGTGGGTTGAAATGGCGGTTATTAAAACTCTAAAAAAGCAATGACTAACTGGGAATCATGCAAAAATATTTTATGTATCCTACCCGATAATGTGGGTGATTTGATTATGACCGGGCCTGCATTAGGGGCGTTAAAAGAATCGTTCGGCGCACATATTACAGTAATCGCCTCGCCAAAGGGTGAAGATATTACCAAGCACATGCCCGAGATTGATGATACTATGATATTCGATCTCCCCTGGATGAAAGTTCAGGATAACTCGGAAACGACCGACATTAATTGGCTGGTAGAGGAAATAAAACAAAGAAAATTTGATGCAGCGGTGATTTTTACGATGTATAACCAAAATTCTACACCTGCCGCATTGCTATGCTATTTAGCTGGTATACCCAAACGATTGGCCTATTGCAGCGAAAACCCTTACCAATTATTAACCGATTGGATACCTGACAGGGAACCGGAATGGGACGGTGACAGAGAACATTATTCATTTATTAAACACCAGGTAAAACGCGGTCTCGATCTTGTGAAAACCGTTAATGCCATTGCAGGTTGTGAGCGCTTTGCATTAAAGAAAAATGAAGAATCGTGGTCAAATGTTAAGGACAAGCTTGCTTCCATTGGTGTGGATACAGATAGAAAGTGGATATTGATGCATCCGGGTGTAAATGATATAAAAAGGGAGTATCCGAGTGATAAATGGATCGATGCAGGAAGGGAAATAATCGAAGAATTTGATTGCCAGGTAATTTTTACCGGTTCATCCGACGAAAAAGCGGTAACAGATTACTTTCGGGATAAGACAAGTCCCAACAGTTTCTCTGCCGCGGGATTATTTAATCTGAATGAATTTATTTTATTGATAGACCGGTCGCCACTCGTAATATCTGTAAATACCGGGGCCATCCACATAGCCTCTGCAGTAAGTACGCCTGTTGTTGTGCTTTATGCTTTAACAACCCCTCAGCGTACACCCTGGAGGTCGCCTTGCAAAGTTTTAAAATTCGGGAACCCAGAAAACTTAAGTAACAGAAATGAAATAGTCGGGCTTGCAAATAATCGGATGTTTAACGCCCACGACGAAATGCCGTCTGCCAATGATATTTTAAAAGCCGCGTGGGGATTATTGAAATATACGTCACCTGAATTTGCGGAACCAACGCTTAAACATACCGGTTAAGGTATTGGCGGGAGCACCTTTATCTATATTGCTCAATACCTATTGAAGCTACTTATTTGTAGCAATTTTTCAAGCACCCAAATTGCCCCTGCATGCTGCATAGCAGCCCTGTTTATCTTGCCCTATAATCTCGTTTTAATTGTTTTCGTAAACTCTAAAATTTGTATATTTTTAGAGCCTGTATGAAAGCAAAAAACGACAAAAAAACTATCTGGGCATGGTGCATGTTCGACTGGGCAAACCAATCGTATAATATGGTGATTACCTCAACTATATTCCCGGCATATTATGTGTACTACACCACCAATCAGAAAACCCATAATGATGTTGTTACTTTTTTTGGGCATAAATACGTTAATACCGTATTACAAACCAACATATTAGGGCTTTCGTACCTCATTATAGTGGCAATGCTCCCTATATTGACGTCAATAGCCGATTACCGGGGCAACAAAAAACGTTACCTGCAATTTTTTACCTGGATGGGGGCTTTGGCCTGCGCTGGTTTATTTTTCTTTAAACCCGGAAGCAGTCTTGAATTACCACTAATTTTTTACGGAATAGCATCCGTAGGTTATTGCGGAGGGTTCGTATTTTACAATTCCTATCTCCCTCAAATTGCCACGCTCGATAAGCAGGATTCGGTAAGTGCCAAAGGATTTATTTATGGATTTGCAGGCAGTATTGTAGTGCAGATATTATGTTTCGTTGTTGTTCTATCGCCAAAAACCTTTGGCATCACCAGCGACGACCTGCCTGCACGTATATCATTTTTAATAGTATTTGCCTGGTGGATTGGCTTTTCCGTTATTCCTTTTATCATGCTTCCGAAGGGTGAGCCCAATGCGGGCTCGCATAAATACAACGTATTGACAGGTGGGTTTAAAGAACTGGCTAAGGTATTTGGTAAGATCAGGAAAATGCCCTTGCTGAAGCGTTTTCTTTCAGCTTTCTTTTTTTACTCGGTGGGTGTACAAACCATTATGCTCGTAGCCGCTAATTTTGCCGCCAAAGAATTGCACATGAAGGACGAAGACCTGATCAGCATCATCCTGATTATCCAGGTGGTGGCTATCATAGGAGCATGGATTACATCCAAATCCTCAGCCAAATACGGCAACGTTAGCACTTTAATAGGTTTAGTTACCATTTGGACAATATTATGCTGCCTTGTTTATTTTATTGCTAACCAAACACAGTTTTATTTTGCGGCCTTTGGGGTGGGGATAGTTATGGGCGGAGTTCAGTCTTTATCACGCTCCACCTACTCAAAATATCTTCCGGTTGGAATTCCCGATACCGCTTCTTTTTTTAGTTTTTATGATGTGACTGAAAAATCAGCTATCGTTGTGGGCTTGTTTTGTTTTGCGGAGGTGGAAGCCTGGACACATGAAATGCGCGATTCGGCACTTGCGCTTGATTGTTTTTTTGCAGTCGGTTTGCTGCTACTGATCGTATTATGGATGGCCGAAAGAAAATCAAAAAAACATTTGGCAACTGTTGTTGCCTGATTAAAATTAATAGTTCTAACTTCGTATCAAAACCTCAACATCAAATTATGAAACGTTTATCACTATTACTATTGCTGGTAACAGCATTTGCCAGCAACTCAGTTTATGCGCAATTCACCCAATCAGAGTTTGTTAAAGAATGGCAGCGCGCTAAAGATTACACCAAGGCTTACCTTGATGCAATGCCCGAAGATGGTTACGCCTTTAAGCCTACACCCGAGATCAGGTCGTTTGCCCAACAAATGCTTCACTTATCTGATGGAACCTATTTCCTTATTACCAATGGAACCGGAAAAAAAATGCCGCTTTCACAACCCAATGAAAAAGGTGTCGCTCCAACAAAGGAAGCTGTTACAAAAGCGGTAATGGATAGTTATGATTTTGCGATAAGCACTTTGCAAGCTATGACTCCGGCGCAGTTAGCCGAAACGATAAAGTTTCACAGCGAGGACATAACCCGGTTCGGAATGATTGGAAAAGCATTTGAGCACCAAACCCATCATCGCGGGCAAACAACGGTATATCTTCGTTTAAAAGGAGTTACACCGCCAGCTGAGAAGTTGTTTTAAATATAAATTATTCCTCGCCGATGTCATTTCGACCGTAGGGAGAAAACTTATACTACTTACAAGACGAACTATGCGGTTCGGTAAAGTTTTCTCACTACGTTCGAAATGACATTTTTGTTAGTTGACTTACAAAATGAATCCTCAATTAGCCTCTTATTGGATCGAACATTTAAAGCTCCAACCGCATCCCGAGGGCGGGTATTATAAAGAAATTTTTAGATCGGAACAACAGGTATTAAGGCTCGGTAGTGTTGAAGTAAAACAAGCCTGCACTTCAATTTACTATTTACTGGAGGGTGTCGACTATTCCGGATTTCACCGGCTTTTGTCCGATGAAATATGGTATTTCCACAAAGGAGTTCCGTTATTAATTCATTCAATAGATGACAATGGCCGATACTCGGCAATTGAGCTTTCTGACAGTACTTCGGGTAATCTGTCGGTGGTGATACCCGGTGGTGCTTGGTTCGCAGCAGAAATTCCCTCCAAAAGCGGATTTACTTTAGCAAGTTGTGCAGTTGCTCCCGGATTTGATTTTAGCGAATTTGAAATGGCAAAAAAAGAGGAATTAACGGAAATATATCCTCAGCATACCGGGATATTGAACAGACTTTGCCGCTGAATTTCAATTGAGTGTTTTTCCCATCAGGCCTTCGTTAAATCTTAATAACAGGTTAAATTCATTTTCGTATTCCGTCAACGGCAACGTGGCGCTTACATCATAAATATCATGATACGCTTTTATGCCACCCAGCGTGTACATATAAAATGCGGGCACTCCTTTTTCTGTAAAAAGATAGTGGTCGCTGTTTGCAGCTTTGCCCCTTGAATTTACTTTTACCAGGTATTTATTCTTTTCGTTTATTTGTTTAAGCATCGTAAATTCATTGGGATAAACGGTGGCGTTTACCACAGTGATGCCTTCAATACCCGTTCCCTCCAAATCGAGGTTAACCAAAAACCTGATGTTTTTTAAAGGAATAAGCGGATTTTCTGTAAAGTATTTTGAGCCCAATAAACCAGCTTCTTCCCCGGCGAACAGGATAAATGCTATTGAATAGGGCTGCGGATGAGCAGCATAATATTTTGCTAAAGTCAATACCTCGGTAACCCCGCTTGCATTATCGTTGGCACCCGGAAAATAGGTCTCACTTCCCATGCCTCCTAAATGGTCGTAATGAGCTGTATAAATAATCACTGAATCAGGCTTTGATGTGCCTTTTACTATACCGCATACATTGCCTGTTTTAAAATGACTCACCATTTCGTTCTCTATATTTACTTTAATAGTGGCGGGCAAAGTTTTCTGTAGCTTTTTATCCAACTGAATCGCTGTAAAATTCAACAGCTTCTGCTCGGTAGACCAGGTCAGCTTGTCCTGCAGCACAACCATTACTCGGTTCGCCTGATCAACAAAAGTAACGCTGTCCGTCTTAATCAAAGTTCCCTCTCCTTTAACCCCGCGACTATCAGGTGATACAATAAAATCCCGGCCCGGCACTAATACAACGCCATTGATAGTAACCTCCATCTTACCCGGAAAGGTATTAACCGGATAACTAAACGGCTGCAAAAAGTTTTCCCCATCCATAGGGCTTACGCCATATTCGCGAAATTGTCCGCTTAAAAATGCAGCGGTTTTAGCCATACCATTTTTAGTATAGCCTCTTCCCCAAAAATAGGACGAAGTTAGGGTATCAACCATTTTATGAGCAAAAGCAATGTCCTGAGCTGTGGTAATATTCGCAATCAACAACAGGCATGCGGTTAGTTTTATCTTATTTATGGTAAATAAGGTTAGGGTAAATCGCTTGAGCATAAGGGCAGGTCAACAGATTTTTAATTGTGATTTAGTTCTATAAATATAAGCGACGTAAATCAAAAAATCATCAAATTTAGATTTTAATTATTCCAATTGCATATTTTTCTGAACAATATTGAACACCACACCCAACACATTTTTTACAAACTGACCTTGATAACCCATTCAAAATAATTTTTTCTTTTATTCTGATATTTTTTATCGGGTTGATTAAAAATATGGCACAGTATTGGTTTAACGATAAACACTAAAACATCAAACCTATGAAAACTTCAACTGACAATACTGCTATATTATTAAAGGCAATAGATCTGAAACTTAAGATGTTATTACAGCAGGATCTTGCACAATTTAAATTGAACCGGGAAAACAAACAGGGCCATATTACAAAAGCGGCCTGACCATCATATACTATCGTCTACCTATGAAACAAAGCTGTCTCCATCGGACAGCTTTTGTTTTTTACAGGCGTTTCGAATGGCGGCAGGGAAGGTATTGATATAACATGGTGTTTGTGTTATCGTAAAATATCGGCAGTCTTGAGCACACTGCCTAAGTCCGAAAGGGAACATCCGACTTTAGACCAGCGGCTAATCCCGATAGCTATCGGGACTGTTGACTTGAAATTAGCCCACTCTTCAAAAATTAATCAAGCACTTTTAGCCGTACCGGTTTGTCACTTTTGTAATTTAACAGATCTATTATATCTGTATCCAAAATATCGGCAATTTTCAAAAGCCGGTCTACAGTAATGCTGCTATATCCCAACTCAATTTTGCTGTAAGCATTTTGCGATATACCGAGCTTTGTAGCAAGATAAAACTGGGAATAACCTTTGGACTCCCTAATGTTACGGATATTTGAAATTATACCCTTAATCTTAAAATCGTTCACTGATCTCATATCATAAAAGAAAGCCGAAAAGGCTCGTAATAGAACTTACGAATTTTGAAACGTTGCAGTTTTTGTTCCTGTTAAAATTATTGCCGGGATCGTCACCTGGTTCCGAAGGCTTCTTTTCCGGTTCTTTTATACAGTCGTCAATATGCATTCTTGATCTATAGTGGTTTGCAACAAAAATATTAATTTCTAATTAAAAAAATAAATTATTTTTATAATTTAAAAATTTGAATATTTCATTTATCGGTAAAATCAAAATAAAAAACCGGCTGTTTAGTAATATATTTGAGGATACTTAAATTAAATATCCAGTAATCTTGTTGTTAAAATTCTTAACTCTGTATAATGGGAAAAGTGAAAAGTGAAGATACTATGGATTCACAATTTCCTGTTGTTGGCATCGGCGCTTCAGCAGGCGGGTTGGATGCAGTAAAATCGTTTCTGCAGGCTTTGCCCGCAAAATCGGGCATGGCTTATGTTTTTATTCAGCATTTGAGCCCGGAACATGAGAGTATTTTGCCCGAACTGCTTCAAAGAGTAGCGCCTTTTCCGGTTCAACAGATAACCGATAACCTTCATATAGAGCAAAATCATTTATATATTATTCCACAAAATCAAGTGGTGACTGTTGTTGATGGTTCGTTAAGACTTGCACCGCTCGACAAACGGAATAAAAAGGGGAATACGGTTGATCTTTTCTTTTCATCGCTGGGCCTTGTTTACCAAAGCTTCGCGGTGGGTGTTATTTTATCTGGCGCTCTAAACGACGGGACACTTGGTTTGCAAGTTATAAAATCGTACGGCGGTTTAACTTTTGCCCAGGATGAGGGTTCGGCAGCGTTTGATAGCATGCCAAATAGCGCTGTAAGGGCAGGCGCCGTCGATTTTGTATTACCCCCTGAAAAAATTGCTGAACATATAATAGCAATTAACTACCCGTTTCATTCCGACTACACAAAGTCAGAAATAACAGATTTGATCCCCAAACAAGACGCTGAAATTTTTAAACAAATACTTACAGTGCTGCGTGTGCGCAGGGGGGTTGATTTTACCTATTATAAACAAAGCACGTTAAAACGCCGCATCATCCGCCGCATGGCGCTCAATAAAATAGAGAAACCGGCTGATTATCTCGTTTTTTTGCGGGAAAACAAAGGTGAGCAAGATGCTCTATATAATGACATGCTGATATCGGTCACGAATTTTTTTCGTGACACACGAAGCTTTGACGTTTTAAGTGCCACCTTGATCCCAACCATTATTGAAAGAAAAACCAACGGCGAATCACTGAGGATTTGGGTGGCAGGATGTGCAACCGGTGAGGAAGCTTATTCTATTGCCATTTGTATCCAGGAATATCTTGGCGATAAAGCCTCCGCAATGAAATTACAAGTGTTTGCCACTGATATTTCTGAAACCGCAATTGCCAAAGCCCGTACGGGTATTTACCGCGCTAACGAACTGGAAGGAGTTTCGTCATCCCGACTGCAACAGTTTTTCACAAAAATGGATGGTAATTACCAGGTGAATAAAATCATCCGCGATATGTGCGTGTTTGCACATCACAATTTATTAAAAGATCCGCCTTTTTCTAAAATTGACCTTGTGAGTTGCCGTAATGTGTTGATTTACCTTGAACCTGTTTTACAAAAAAAGGCTTTAACAACTTTTCATTATTCTTTAAATGTAGACGGCTTTTTGATGCTGGGTAAGTCAGAAACTGTAGGTACCAACACAGATATCTTTTCACCTTTTGATGGTGCAGAAAAAATATATCACCGCAAGGGTTCAGTCGGCCGGTTCATGACGGTAAGTTCCGTGGGTAGTGAGAAAAGATTTAAAGAACTTGATAATATTGTTCAGAAAGAGCGCAATGACAAAGATATTTTCAAAGTGGCCGACGATGCCATGCTGGCAAACTTTATGCCCGCTGCCGTGCTGGTTGATGAAAAGTTCGATATTGTACAATTCCGTGGCATAACCGAAACATGGCTCGTACCCCCAATCGGAAAACCAAGTTTTAATGTATTAAAAATGGCACGGGAGGGCCTTGCGTTCGAGGTGCGAAACGTATTGCATATGGCCAAAAAAACGAGCGGCCCGGCCCGTAAATTTGCCGTTTTTTTCAAAGTGAATGGCTTGCAGCATTATGTAAATATCCAGGCTGTTCCTTTAAAGGACACCGAAAACCCTTATTTTCTTATTGTTTTTCAACCTGCCTCTTCAAGCGGCATTCAGCAAGCACCAACCGAAATAAATGGTTCATCTGAAAATGCAACTTATAACTTAAGCGAACTACGTATTGAACAATTAGAAAAGGAACTTACCCAGGCGCGCGCAGACATGCGCGCCATCACCGAAGAGCAGGAAACCGCTAATGAAGAACTGCAGAGCGCCAATGAGGAATTGCTTTCGGGAAGCGAGGAGCTGCAAAGCCTCAACGAGGAATTGGAAACCTCTAAGGAAGAATTGCAAAGCACCAACGAGGAGATAATGATTGTTAACACGGAATTACTTGACCGGAACGACCAATTAAACAGTGCAAGGTTATACATCGAAAGCATTGTTAATACCATTCGCGACCCGTTGATTATTCTTGGTGGAGATCTGCGTGTAAAACGGGCCACCGAGGGTTTTTATAAAAAATTCAGGACTACTGAAAAAGATACCGAAGGACAGTTTATTTACAATCTTGGTAACAAGCAATGGGATATTCCGAGGCTTAGGGAAATTTTAGACAATGTGCTCCCGTCGAAAAAGGAGCTTATGGATTTTGAGGTCACTCATGTTTTTCCTGTTATCGGAAAAAAGACCATGTGCCTTAATGCGCGGCTGCTTGACAATTTGAACGGTGAAAAATTAGTGCTGCTTGCAATAGAGGATATTACTGATAAGAGAAGAGTAGAAGAAGGTTTGGCTGAAGCCGAACGCCTGTTGGAAGAAAGTAAGGAAAGATTAAAATTTGCAATTGATTCTGCCGGCTTAGGTACCTGGGATTTTGACCCTGGAAGTAAAGAACTGATTTGTGACAAACGCTGCACGGAAATATTTGGACTGTTGCCTTCTGGTATGATAGATTTGCCGGCATTCATGAATTTTATACATCTGGATGATAAGGATCGCGTAGAAGCTAATATTAATGAAGCATTAAAAGGGACTAACTCGGGGGAATTTGATACGGAGTTCAGAACTATAAAAATAGAAGATAATATAAAATGGCTAAAAGCAAAGGGAAGAGCTTATTTTGATGAACAGGGGAATGCCATACGTTTTATTGGCACCTTGCTTGATATTACCGGGCAAAAATTAATTGATGAAGCTACCCGGGATTTATTGAATAAAAAGGATGAATTTATAAGTATTGCCAGTCATGAATTAAAAACACCCATAACAAGTTTGCGGGCGGCTTTGCAGATGGTTGAACGCACTGCATCACAAAATCCGGAAATGAAAACTGCGTTAAACTTTGTGCAAAAAGCAATAAAGCAGGTAGATAAACTTGTTGAACTTGTAAAAGACCTGTTAGATGTTACCAAACTACAGACGGGTAGGCTGGAACTAAAGAAAACCAGGTTTAAGTTAAACGAATTAATAACCGAGTGCTGTGAGGAAATACAAAACAACGCGCCTGATCATAAAATTATTTTAGAAGGTGATGCCAATTTCGAAATAAATGCCGACAGGAGCAGACTGGAACAAGTAATAATAAATTTGCTGTCAAATGCCGTTAAGTATTCTCCTAATGGTAAAAAGGTTATCATCAGTATAAGCAAATCCGATGATAATCTCAAAATAGCTATCACCGATTTTGGCATCGGTATACCAAATGAAAAGCTGCCATTTATATTCGACCGCTTTTACCGGGTGGATGAAAACACGCAGAGATATTCGGGATTGGGTTTGGGATTGTTTATTTCTTCGCAAATCATCAAACAGCATAATAGCCGTATCAATATAGAAAGTGAAGTAGGTAAAGGATCAACTTTTTGGTTTGCCCTTCCGGTTTAATTGTATCAGTTTTAAATTTTTTTGCGTTATAGCTAAAAAAGAAACCAATTTATAACAGGCTGTAAATTATTTGTTACGACAAATTATTCAATTATTAATTTAAATATTAGATTAAATAAATTTCGTTAAGATAAAATATGTTTAATTGAAACATGTGTTAGGTGTTGTTTTGATTAACCAACTGATTTTTAAACATATAAGCTCTACTTTTTATTCCGACCTGTAAACTTTTTCTGGGTAAATTCGTTTTAAAAAGTGCCGCAATTTTATATATTTACTATGTCACTAAATGTCGCTAATCCGGATATTATATGCCCCAGCTGTAACCCGTCAATTGTACGCTGCCCGTCCTTAATTAATTTGTGACCTTGAAGAAACCTATCGCGCAATGGAACAGGAAATAATTGATATTCCCATAAAAAAAGCATCTCACCTGAATGGTGTTAAGGAAGATGCGTTGGACTTAAAAGAACTTTTAAGGGTTCTTTCGTTGGTAAAAAACGGAAAGCTTGACGTGCGCATGCCGGTTACCCAGGCAGGCATAAACGGGCGGATATGTGAAGTGCTGAACGACATCATAGACATGAATGAGCGTTTGGTTGCCGAAATCTCCTCGGCAGAGGTAACCATCGGCAAGCGCGGAAATTTATCAAAAAGAATAGAATTGCCCGACGCGCGCGGCCAATGGGCTGGTGGGGTAAATTCACTGAATAACCTGATATCCGACCTAACTTCTCCAACACTCGAGATAGCCGGGATGATTAACTCGGTGGCAAACGGCGATTTGTCGAAACAAATTCCTCTTGAAATAAGCGGTCACCCTTTAAAAGGGGAGTTTTTACGTATCGCAAAGGAATCAAACCAGATGCTTTCCAAACTAAGGTTATTCTCCATGGAAGTGACCCGGGTAGCGCGGCAGGTAGGCTCGGAGGGAAAACTGGGTGAACAGGCTAAGATTAAGGGTGTTGCCGGTGTATGGGCCGAGCTCACTGATTCGGTAAACCAAATGGCTGGTAACCTTACCGCACAGGTACGTAACGTTGCCGCGGTAACCACTGCGGTGGCAAAAGGTGACCTCTCCCGGAAAATTACGGTTGAGGCAAAAGGGGAAATACTGGAGTTGAAAAACACCATCAATACCATGGTGGATCAGCTAAACTCCTTCTCGTCCGAAGTAACGCGTGTGGCGCTCGAAGTAGGTACCGAAGGTAAGCTGGGCGGCCAGGCGAAAGTGCCCGGTGTAGCCGGAACCTGGAAGGACTTAACGGATTCAGTAAACCGCATGGCGGGTAACTTAACATCGCAGGTACGTAATATAGCGGGTGTAACCACCGCTGTTGCAAACGGTGACCTTTCCAAAAAGATTACGGTTGACGTAAAGGGAGAGATGCTTGAGCTTAAAAAGACCATTAATACCATGGTTGACCAGCTAAACTCTTTCGCATCCGAAGTAACGCGTGTGGCACTCGAAGTAGGTACAGAGGGTAAACTGGGCGGCCAGGCAAAGGTAAAGGGTGTCGGCGGGGTTTGGAAGGATCTGACCGACTCTGTAAACCAGATGGGAAGCAACCTTACCGACCAGGTGCGAAACATAGCCGGTGTAACCACTGCGGTGGCAAAAGGTGACTTATCGCGTAAGATTACGGTTGATGCCAAGGGCGAGTTGCTGGAGTTGAAAAATACCATCAATACGATGGTGGATCAGTTAAACTCCTTCTCATCGGAAGTAACACGTGTGGCTCGTGAGGTGGGCTCCGAAGGGCAGTTGGGTGGTCAGGCAAATGTGCCGGGTGTGGGCGGTACCTGGAAGGATTTAACAGATTCAGTAAACCAGATGGCGGGTAACTTAACCGGCCAGGTTAGAAATATAGCCGAGGTAACCACGGCGGTTGCCAAAGGCGACTTATCAAAAAAGATTACGGTTGACGTACAGGGCGAAATGCTGGAGTTAAAGATCACCATTAACACGATGGTGGATCAGCTTAACTCATTTGGTTCCGAAGTAACCCGTGTGGCCCGTGAGGTGGGTTCGGAAGGACAATTAGGTGGCCAGGCGAATGTGCCGGGTGTTGGTGGAACTTGGAAGGACTTAACAGACTCGGTAAATAAAATGGCCGATAACCTTACCTCACAGGTGCGTAACATTGCCGAAGTAACCACAGCGGTGGCCAAAGGCGACCTCTCACGAAAGATTACAGTAAACGCCAAAGGTGAGTTATTGGAACTGAAAGACACCATTAATACGATGGTTGATCAGCTGCGCGGCTTCGCATCCGAAGTAACGCGTGTGGCCCGTGAGGTGGGATCAGAAGGACAGCTGGGAGGCCAGGCCAACGTGCCGGGTGTTGACGGTACCTGGAAAGATTTAACGGACTCGGTAAATAAAATGGCTGGTAATCTAACCGCTCAGCTGCGTAACATAGCCGATGTGTCTATCGCGATTGCAAATGGCGACTTATCAAAAAAGATCACCGTTGACGTTAGGGGCGAGATCCTTCAGTTGAAGGAAACCATTAATACCATGGTTGACCAGCTGCGCGGTTTTGCATCCGAAGTAACCCGGGTGGCCCGTGAGGTGGGTACCGACGGTAACCTCGGTGGTCAGGCATTTGTACCGGGTGTGGGTGGTACCTGGAAGGATTTAACGGACTCTGTAAACCACATGTCGAGTAATCTTACTTTGCAGGTGCGTAACATAGCCGAAGTAACAAAAGCGGTAGCCAGCGGTGACCTTTCCAAGACGGTGATCATCGACGTGAAAGGAGAGATCATGGACCTGAAAAACACCATTAATACGATGGTGGATCAGTTAAACTCCTTTGCATCCGAAGTAACGCGTGTGGCTCGTGAGGTAGGTACTGAAGGAAAACTGGGAGGCCAGGCGCACGTAAAAGGGGTGGACGGTACCTGGAAAGACTTAACTGACTCGGTAAATCAAATGGCGTCAAACCTTACCGGACAGATAAGGGGTATCGCAAAAGTGGCTACAGGTATTGCAAAAGGAAACCTCAAACAGCGGCTATCTATCAACGCCCTGGGCGAGGTGGCGCAATTAACAGATACTATTAACGAAATGATTGATACGCTGGCGGTATTTGCCGATGAGGTAACTACAGTAGCGCGTGAGGTGGGCGTACAAGGCCGCTTAGGCGGACAGGCCAGCGTTCCGGGTGCATCAGGTACCTGGAAGGATTTGACAGAGAACGTGAACCAATTGGCACAAAACCTTACTGTACAGGTGCGTTCAATTTCAGAAGTTGCCTCTGCTGTAACAAAGGGTGACCTTACCCGAACCATCCGTGTGGACGCCAAAGGTGAGCTGGAGGCGTTAAAGGATACTATTAACCAGATGATCGCTAACCTGAAAGATACTACCCTCAGAAACCATGAGCAGGATTGGCTGAAATCGAACTTGGCCAAGTTTGCGCAGATGTTGCAGGGTCAGCGCGACAGGAATGCGGTTGCGAACAAGGTGTTATCTGAACTGGCCGAGCTGGTAAATGCCCGTTATGGTGCATTTTATATCCTGGAGCAACCTGAAGGCGCGGACGAAATGAAACTGAAGCTATTTGCGGGGTACGCGCATAAGAGCCGCAAATTAATCAACCAGGAATTTTCGATCAGCGAGGGACTTGTTGGCCAATGCGCTACAGATAAAGAGCGGATAAGACTGGCTAATGTTCCAAATGAATATCTTCAAATCAATTCGGGTATCGGAGCTGCTCCCCCAATAGACCTTGTGATTTTACCCGTGCTTTTTGAAAATAATGTAAAGGCTGTTATCGAGCTTGCGTCATTTGAGAATTTTAGCGATACACATATCGACTTCCTTGATCAGTTGACTGAAAGTATCGGTATCGTGTTAAACAACATCGAAACTAATACCCGTACAGAAGAATTATTGTCTCAATCACAATCACTGGCTGGTGAGCTTTCCGCACAGCAGGAGGAGTTAAGAAGAGCTAACGACGAATTGCACGACAAGGGCCGTTCGCTGGAGGAAAAAGCAGAACAGCTTACCTTAACATCCAAATATAAATCGGAGTTTTTGGCAAACATGTCGCATGAGTTAAGGACGCCGCTGAACAGCTTATTGATCCTTGCCCAGCAGCTTTTTGAAAATCCAGAAGGCAATCTTACCGAAAAACAAAGAATGTTTGCTAAAACCATTCATTCATGCGGGGATGACCTGATCCAGCTGATAAATGACATTCTTGACCTTTCAAAAATTGAGTCGGGCGTTATCGCAGCTGACGTTATGCCGGTAAGCTTTAAAGAGATCGCGTCGTTTGCGGAGTCGACTTTCAAGCCTATTTCAGAAGCCAAGAACCTTAAGTTCGAGATTAATGTGGAGGAAGGTTTGCCTGAAATGATGGAAACAGACATGCAGCGCCTTAACCAGATATTGAAGAACCTGCTTTCAAATGCGTTTAAGTTTACCGAAAAAGGCAGCGTAAGGCTTCATATTTACAAGCCTTTGCCGGGCCAGGAAAACCCGTTGAGCGGGGCAGATTCTGTGATAGCATTTTCGATACAGGACTCCGGTATAGGTATATCAAAAAACACACAAGGCATTATTTTCGAAGCTTTCCAGCAGGCGGAAGGTTCAACGAGCCGTAAATATGGCGGCACAGGTCTTGGTCTCTCAATCAGCAAGGGGTTTGCCGAGTTGTTAGGAGGCACCATAACCGTTGGAAGCGAATTGGGTAAAGGAAGCACATTTACCTTATTTCTGCCATTAAAATATCAGGAAGAAAAATCGTCAAATAGTTATTCTATAAAAGAAAATTACCCGGTTTCTCATGCGCGTACTAACCTCATAGATTCGGCTGAGTTGATGATGGACGACGACAGGCATACAATTGTGGCCGAAGACAGGGTTTTGCTTGTGATTGAAGATGATATACGTTTTACGAAGATACTTGTTGATAAGGCCCATTATTTTGATCTTAAAGTAGTCGTTGCCATCAGTTATTTGGAAATATTTGAAAGTATACAAAAGTATAACCCAATAGCTATTACACTCGATGTAAATATGCCGGAGTCTAACGGATGGAAAATTCTTAAGTTATTGAAGAGCGATATCAACTTACGGCACATCCCGGTACATCTTATTTGCGGAGAAGATAACAAGTTACTTGCACTGAAATATGGTGCTAAAAGCTTTAGTTTAAAGCCTTTATCCAATAGTTCGTTAGATGAACTGATCTCGGGAATAGTGAGCTTCAATGAACATACAAAGAAAAAGGTACTGATAATTGAAGATAATGAAAATGAACTCCAAAGATTATCGGAGCTTTTATCAAATGACAGCATAGAAGTTTTTGCCGCCGCAACGGGGAAAAAGGCGGTCTCGATACTTAAAAAGGAAATGTTTGACTGTATAGTTTTGGATTTTGTATTGCCGGATGCAAATGGGATAGATCTGTTAACCAAAATTAACTTGTTAAAAAAACCGGAAACAACTATAATTCTGCATTCCGCACGTGATTTTACGCAGGACGAACTTATCCAGTTAAAAAGACTCAATCACAAAATAATTACAAAAACACCTTCGTCGCAAGCCTACCTGCTCGAAGAGATTTTGATATTATTGCATGTTGATAAAAAGTTTGTGAGCGAAAGCAAACTCAAAATGTTAGATGGCATAAGGGCAAACAACGATGTACTTGACGGAAAAAAAGTACTGGTGGTTGATGATGATGTTCGAAACCTTTTTGCCCTTACAGCTGTTTTTGAACGATCCAACATAGAAGTGATCACTGCAGAAAGCGGAAGGGAAGCCCTTGAGATTTTGAACAATGATAAACGAATAGACATTGTGTTGATGGATATTATGATGCCTGAAATGGATGGTTATGAAACAATCCAGATAATTCGCAAAGAGCCAAGGAATAAAACTTTACCGATTATAGCGGTAACAGCCAAGGCAATGATAGGCGATAGGCAAAAATGTATTTCGTCCGGCGCATCCGATTATATTACTAAACCGGTAAAAACCGACCAACTGTTATCGCTGATGAGGGTTTGGCTCATAAAATAAACCGTGTTAAATTGATATGGGAAATAAAAATGAAAAATTCGGTCCTGGCGCCGAAATAAAGTTGTTGCTGGTTGATGATAATGAGAATAACATCCTGTCGATGGAGGTATCTTTAGAACAGGATGGTTATACCTTTTTCAGGGCATCGTCCGGACGGGAAGCGCTGAGGATACTTTTGAAAGAAGAAGACTTCTCATTAATTCTTCTTGATGTAAAAATGCCGATAATGGACGGCTATGAAACAGCTGAGCTGATATATCAGCGTGATAAATTTAAGCATATCCCTATCATATTTATTACTGCTCATGACTATGAAGAAGCCGCTGTATTTAAAGGCTACCAGGCGGGAGCGGTCGACTTTATAAGGAAACCGTTTAACCCCGAAATTCTACGTTCAAAAGTTGCAGTGTTTGCCGAATTGCATAAAAAAAATCAGCTTTTAAGGCGACAAGAAGAAAAATTGCAGGCAATCAATGACGATTTGATGCAACTAAACCAGGAACTGGAACAACGGGTAGCAGAACGTACAGTTGAACTTGAAAATTTAAATCATGAATTAAAGGCGCTTAATCTATCAAAGGATAAATTCCTCTCCGTTATATCGCATGATCTTCGGAACCCGCTTACTGCACTTTTGGCATCGGCGGAAAAATTAAGCGAAGATCCGGAAACACTCACGATTAACCAGGTAAAACAACTTGCTCAAATTATCAATCGAACATCCAAAAAACTGCTTGCCCAGTTAAACGAGGTAGTAGATTGGGCTAAAAAACAGAGTACCAAAACAAATTTTAATCCCGAAAGGATACATCTTGTAGGAGGCGTAGAAGAATCGTTAGAACTAATACTGCCGAATGCGATTCAAAAGGAGATTAAACTCCACAATAAAATACCCTGCGAAATTTATGTGCAGGCCGATTCACTAATGCTGCGCTCCATCGTCCAGAACCTGGTTACCAATGCTATTAAATACACTCCACAAGGGGGGGCTGTATTTATTAATGCCGAAGTGGACGGACCTATGGTATCAGTATGTGTTGAAGACTCGGGAGTAGGGATGACGGGAGATGTGCAGGAACAATTATTCAAAAAAGTAAATACGTCCGTATCGGGCACAAATAACGAAATAGGGAGCGGGCTCGGGCTATTGCTTGTAAATGACTTTGTGGCGCAACATGGTGGCACCATTGACGTGGAAAGCGCCGTAGGCGTAGGTACAACATTTAAATTTACAATTCCGATATTATAAGCAATAAGGAGCCTTTTTCGCGAAGCCTGGAACTTTTTTGTGAGAGCAGGGCGCAATAACGACACAAATGGCCTGCCTTGATATAGAATACAGGGCAGGCCATTTAAATATTTCATACCAATGTCGCGTCAATCATAAAATGTCGAAGTCTTTAGGAAAAAAAAAGCAAATCAGACTTTGGACTTTAGACTCAGGACTCACTGTTGTCCGGTAAAACTAATTAAGAAATAATAAAGTGGTATCCGATTAAACAGGGGGCATTTTTGAAATGAAATAAAAAAGTAAGTCCCCTATTTTTTATGTTTGAAAAAGGGTCAGCTGATTGATATTTATTTCCA
>DASYEP010000155.1:0-3962 GCA_036498965.1 Mucilaginibacter sp. | reverse complement strand
AAAATCAGTCGATGATAGCGAAGGTGAGCTTTTTGAAACAGTTTTAATGGGGACCGTAAACTTGCCAGGTGTTCCACTTTAAAAAAAGTGGAACACCTGGCAAACATCAAAAGCGCTGATTATGAATAATTTGACTCATTTTATCAAGTGTTCCACTTTTTAGATGGAACACTTGTGTACAGGTGGAACACCCGTATCGTCATGAAATAAGTTTACACTTTTAATGCCTTAGTCCTGATGCAGGTTTACAGCTGCCATCGGCTCATTTTAATAACAATATAATTTTGCGTTCTTGCTTAAACATCACACAGCCGCCGGCAAGGGTAATAATTTTTTAACCACGGCGATTAAAGTATCAAGGTCGAATGGTTTATGCACAAATCCATCCGCTTTGCATTTTTTTGCGATGTCGGCAATATCGGGAGCTGTCGAGAAAATTACAACGGGCACGGCCTGAAGGACCTCTATCGCTTTAATTTCCGTGCAAAGCATGTGACCTTCTCTTTTATTTACCCATTCGTCCAGCAATATCAAATCGGCTTTTAAGCTGATAAGAGCGGCACTGTCGTACCGGGAACCCACCACATCGTAACCTTCCAGCTCAAGTATGTAAGTTACTATTTGCTTAATCTCCTCGTCGTTTTCAATAATGAATATTCTTTTTCTCACGCGCCAATTTTTTAATTAGAAGTAAAAATAATAAAACCTTTGTTATTCCAAAGAATGCCAGGGTTAAATTCAGGGATTCCGAAATTAATAAAAAGGGCAATTTCCGATTTTAGTAGAACTATTGAGCCAAAAAGGATATACGCGGACAGGTTTATGTGTCCGATCAATTAATTTTAAGCTTGTTATAGTATGTTTAGTCTGCCCTCCCGCTTTGCTGTTTGCATTTGTTAAGCCCTGAATGTTAAGGAGCAGGGGTTCTCCAAAAGCCATTCAATACCTGAGTTGTTTATACTCCTCCAATATCTGTTCTAATTCGTAAGGGTTGATAATTTGATTCCTCATACAGGCCATCATATCCTCCCAAAGGGCTGCCAGGGTTATTTTACAGTCTTGTAATTGGGTTTTGACATGCTGAAGTTTTTCTGCCAGTTGATTAATCAGGTGTGCAATCTGCAACAGTTCATAATAGTTCTTCTTTGCCGGGAGCACCTTTCTGGAAAACTTATGTTCAAGATTATATCCTCCGTTCTTTTGGGTATTGAAGCCTTCGTTTTCAATACACCACCGCAAACGGCCATGGTGGCTTATTTCCCAGGCCTTAACTTTATCCATGCTCATATCGCTGATATGACTAAAGTATTCATGTGGTTCTCTGTTGTCATAGCTGCTCCGGTATTCCACCCAGTGCAGCTTATATTTTGAATAATCCAGGTCATTGATATACTGCACCTGTTGTTTTAGCCAGCCTTTTGTTGGGCTCTTTTCCAGTATACGCTCAAGCTTTTGGCCCGAATGCATAGGTATCAGTAAGCCTATTTCCTGCCACACCGATTTAAGGTTCCCTTCTTTGAACGTAATGATAAAGCGCCAGTCATTTTTCCGGCATATGCTGAAAACGGTTTGATTGGCATACAACCCGTCAGCTAACAGCAGCACCGGCAAGCGGGGGTATGCTTTTTTTAACGCTTTGCCCAGCCTGCAAAATGCTTTGAGCTCACAATCCTGCTTCTCATCCATGTTTTCCGAGTTCTCCAGCCAGCAGCTTAGCAGCGAAATACTAAACCCGTTTGCGCTTACCAGTTTAGCTTCCAGTGCATATGCCTGCCAGGTGGTTTTGCCGTTCTTGCTGGTTTTATGGGGACAGCCTTTATAAGGTTCATAATCATAACTGCAAAGCCCCGTTCCATCCACCGATACCAGATAACGGCCCCCGTACTTCCATTTTTCCAACACTTTCTTCTCCATAAGATGCTTAACCAGCACTGTTTTTAGTTTTTCCAGTTCCTTCGGCTCCAGTTTACGCAGAAATATATCAACCGTATCCATAATGGGAATACGCATGCCGAAAACAACGGCATAGTTCTGCTCGAAGGTCGCATTCACGCCCATGTCTGCCTGGTTGCGCGACCCGCGTTTGAAGATAAACATACTCAATCCGGCCATAATCAGTTCCGCTACCTCGTAGCTCCGGCGCTGCCGGTGATCGGGGATACTCCCTAATAACCCGTAAAAGTTAGGATAATGGCGCCTAAGCACCACGTAAACCAGCAGGATAAACTGTCTGCCCTGGAAGCGTTCCAGCCGTAGCCTGCTTTTTAGTCGTTTTTGTTGTTGGCTCTAATTATCAGTGAAATACAAATCAAAAAAAATTATCATAAGGCTTTGATAATCAAATAATTATACGTAAATTGACAAAAGAAAAAGGCGGGAACACTTCCAAATTGCCGCCTTTTTTATAAAATTGAAATAATATGAGACCCGCTCGTAAGAGCGAAGCTTTGCTAAGATAGCAACTAAATTTCTGAGGCCCCGCTTTTTTTTAAACAGCATCTTCAGCCTAATCAATTAGACCGAAGATTATTTCACGTTTCAGCAATCTTAAACCTCATTTATTAATTTCGGAATGGCTGGTTAAATTTAACCACAGATACAGAGAAGTCACAGAGCTCGCGGAGAAAAGAAAAAACAGTCCTGACAATTGGTGGCAACAAAATTTAAATCTCTGTGGCCTCTGTGCCTTCTCTGTAACTCCGTGGTTAAAAAAAGAAAAAGGCCGGATATCACTACCCGGCCTTGCCTTTATAAGTTAATCAGTCTTACTCTTTCCCTGCAAACAGTGGTTTCACGGTGTACCATGCAATTGCCGGGAAAAATACCATCGGCACTGCGAGGCCCGGGAAAATTTCGGGCGATTTAATATCCAGCGGCAATGATATCGATATGGGTATCATCACGCACGCAAATGATATGAGCGAAAACAGAAAATTGAAAATAATCTCCCCTGTTTTACCCAGCCACTTTACCAATCCGAAATAAATAAACGTAGCCACCATACACACCAGCACGCTGATGCCTATAATACTGCCAATGTTTATGATTTTGGAAAAATCAGTCTCGGTAGCGAAATAATAAATGCGATTATAAATAATCCCTGCTATTGCAGCCAGTGCGGCGGCAACTAACCCGTGGATAAATGCCCGTTTAAACATGCCGCGTTATTTAGTAACCGGTACGTCAATATCAACTTTGAACTTCTGGCTACCGTGGTTAGGCTCCGCGGTATTCACGTTATAGTCCATACGGTTAACTTCGAGGCTGCCTTTAAATTCGTTGTTATCAAAAGTGAAGGGGATGGTTACCGGTTTTTGAACGCCGTGCATCTCCAGTGTACCAGCTGCTGCATAGCCGCTTGCCGTTTTGGTGATTGACGATGAAGTAAATTTAATGGTAGGATATTTAGTAGCATCAAACCATTTTTCACTTTTGGCATGGGTGTTTTTCATACCATTACCGGTGTTGATACTGGCCACATCGATGGTTGCATCAAATTTTGATGAAGCAAGATTAGCCGGGTCGAAGCTAACAGTTCCTTTCAGTCCGCGGAACTCGCCCGAAGGGTCGCCGCCATCGAATTTAATAGAATAGGTGTCGGCAATTTTCCAGTCCTGCGATTTAACAACGGTAAAGGCCGATGCCACAATCAGGCCTAAAGCAGCCATTGGGTAAATAAGTTTTTTCATTGTTTTTGTTAGCGTTTTATGGTTATTGTTTAGTTGGCATTTTAATAAGCGGCTAATATATAACTAAGCCTCTTTAATAAAAATAATAATAGATAAAAGCCCGGTAATTATAGACGTAAAGTAAATACAGACCGATGTTCATTACGGTTGCCTGGATGTATTATTTTCGGGCAAATGATTATACGATATTAACATCGTACTCATATTTGGGAATATAATGGTTAATTTGAAGCGGAGAACCGGAACCGGGATTAAGCTGATTTTAGGGATTTT
>DASYEP010000154.1:0-40644 GCA_036498965.1 Mucilaginibacter sp. | reverse complement strand
TAATAACCTGATTCAATAACCTGTAAACAACTGTTATCAGTAGGGAAATATTGGTGCAGTTCGGGCGATACAAAACCGATTTTACTTTTTATATCCCAAATACTTTCACCGGTGCCGCGTTTTTTATCAAACAAAACAATGTCATTAGCATAGGCCTGTGGATTATCCCCGTTTATAAGACTCAGGAGGGTGGATTTACCGGCGCCGTTTGGTCCTAATAACGCCCATCGTTCGCCCGGGAGTATTTTCCAGTTTATTTCATCGAGGATAACTTTCTCTCCATACTTAATATGTACATTATTCATCCTCACCATTGCCTGATAAGCATGATTGGCAGAACCTGTGTTTAAAAGCGACTTAAGTTCAGTATAATCTATTTCGTCCTTCGTTTCAGGGAAAAATTGCTCGGGATTAAACTCATCTTTTGAAATTTGCGCGCCTATCATTCTGTCGTGCAAAACGGCCACATGGGTAATACCTTCCGGAATTTCATGCGCCGACGTTGCCATAATTACCGTAATTCCTGATGAGATGATCTCATTCAAAATTGAATTAAAAGCACTGCGTGTTTGCACATCCAAGCCGGTTAACGGGCTGTCCAGCAATAATAATACAGGGTTTTTTATAAGCGCTGCTGCAAGCATCAGGCGTTTCGTTTCACCGTTTGATAGTTTTATCAATTGCTTGTCTTGCAGCAAATCAAGACTTAAAAGCCTGGTTACCTTTTCAAAAGTCCAGAACGCGTTTTTACCGGTTGTTGTTATGGAATGCAGGTATTGATCAACCGTCAGGGCATCTTCCGAGTCGGACGAGTTATAGCGCTGCTGATAATAAAATTCGCTTGTGTTCGAAAGGTTTTTGAAGTGATGTTTGCTTTCGACGATGGCAATCAGCTTGTGAAAAGTAAAATAGTTATCTGTTGGGGTTTCGTTTTTTGAAAAATCATCAAAAAAATGATAATTGATTGTACCGCCTGTTATGTTAAACCTACCCGCAATGGTTTGCAGCAGAGCGCTCTTGCCCGATCCGCTTTCGCCAATCAGCGCCCAGTTCTCACCCTTGTTTACGTTAAAATTTAAATTGGTAAATAGCGTGCTATTTAAAGATCGTACTGTTACGTGATTGATAGAAAGCATGGCAGATATGTTGGCGGTAAAAATAATTTATCTGTTTATAAAAACGTCAAATTAATTTTAACTACTAAGTTTTGTGCCTTAATGTCTGCCCATCGCAGGCGAGGTGGGTAAATAGCGTACATGTTGCGATAAAGATACCTATAAAACAAAAACGCCCCAGATAAATCAGGAGCGCTTTTGTTTTGACAAAAATGAAATTACATTTTTTTAGCAGTGTCTTTTTTAGCAGTGTCTTTCTTAGTGGTGTCAGACATTTTCATTTTAGAAGTGTCAGTCATTTTAGCTGAATCCATTTTAGCTGAATCAGTTTTAGTTGAATCGCCAGAAGCAGAACCTTTACCTTTGCAAGCAGCGAAAGAAACAGCAATTACTAAGGCTAAAGCGCCCATTTTGAATGAATTTTTCATGTTAATTTTTTTAAGTGATTAAATATTTTGTTGTTAATACCGAAAACAACAAAAGGTAACCCATAATTTTAATAAAAAATTACAAGTCACCTTTTGACGTTAAAAACTAAAAAATTAACAGAAAGCTTAAGAAAAATTACATTTTCTTAGCTGTATCTTTTTTAGCTGTGTCTGCTTTTGCAGTGTCAATTTTAACAGTAGAGTCTTTTTTAACAGTTGAATCAACTTTAACAGTTGAATCTACTTTAGTTGAATCAGAACCAGCAGAACCTTTACCTTTGCAAGCAGCGAAAGAAACAGCAATTACTAAGGCTAAAGCGCCCATTTTGATTGAATTTTTCATTTTTATTATTATTTTAAATGTGAATGTTTGCTGTTTAATACCACGTTTTAAAAAAGGTAACCCGATAATCTTTAAAACAAATCGTAAAATACACGCTTATAGCTGGTTAAATTTTAATAATTTTAATTTGACGTCTGTTTATTCGGGCGATGAAAATACCTGATCGGCTCTTTTTTTAGTCATTTGTTCCATTTATTTTTTTAACACTTGTTGTCTTTGCTATCATCTTACTGAAGGTACCCGTTTTGATGATAGAGGCATTGGTGTCAATTTTAATGACGGTATCGGAAGCTGCCTTATTAGGTTGAGCAGTGTCGACTTTTACTGAATCAGCAGCGGTATGTGAGCTATTACCACTACATGCCGTTACAAATAAGGCAACAGCAATAGCCAAAAGAGGAAGTTTGAAGGAGCTTTTCATTTCGAATAGTAGTTTAAAGTGTTGATTGTAACAATTTTGCTAATGTAGTGTTTTTTTGGGAGTCTGGAAGTCAGGAAAGTCTGGAAGATGAGAATAGAGCTCGAAAATTGATTACGTAAAAAAAGATCTTAATATCTTTAGTTAATAGTTTTTGGATGGCTTAGTGAGCTTCATTAATTTGTGCCCTCAGCATTATTTTTCCCTGACTTCCGGACTTTCCTGACTTTCGGACTAAAATATTTCCGTTTTAATTTTTTTTTACCGATTATGGGTTACAATTTCGCAAAAATTGTATTAAGTAGTGAGTAAAGAGTTAAACAGCGGAATACCTTCGGACAGTGAAGTTATTCTGGGCATCTTAAATAATTCGGAAAGTGTTTTAAAGCGGTTATATGTTGCTTATTTTCCGATGGTATTACAGCTAATAATTAACAATAACGGTAATACCGACGATGCTAAAGACATTTACCAGGAAGCCATAATTATACTTTACAATAAAGTTAAAGGTGGCAATTTTGAACTAAGCAGTAAACTTAAAACATATATTTATTCAATTTGCAGGAGACTTTGGTTAAAAAGACTTAGCCAAATGAACAGGTATGGTGGTAACATCAAAGATTTTGAAGAGTACCTGACGGTTGATGATGAAAATGAAAAGAATACTGAAATGGATGTTCAATTTAGTAAGATGGGAAATGCCCTTCAATTATTGGGCGAGCCTTGTAAAACGATAATAGAGGATTTCTATATAAATAACAGATCGATGCAGGAAATCTGTGAGAATTTTGGCTATACAAATGCAGACAATGCCAAAACTCAAAAATATAAATGCCTGCAAAGGCTGAAAAAACTTTTTTTTCAGCAGATATAAGGAGAGCAAAGCGATGAGTGAAAGTCAACTTTTAGAAGTAGTAGAACGTTACCTTAACGGCGACATGAACGCTGAAGAACGTGCACGTTTTGAAATACTTCGTTCAGAAAATCCGGAAGTAAACAACCTGGTAGACGAGCATAAACAGTTTACGGGGCTGATAAAACAATATGGTGAGCGTTTGGAGCTGGAACGACGCCTGGATGCAATTCATAGCGAAATTGATATTCATGCCCTGCATGAGGAATTGATGGCGCATCCTTCCTGGATAGTTCAACTTTGGCGAACCCATCACTCAAAAATTTCAGTAGCGGCGTCAATAGCGATATTTGCCGTTTTATGTACGATGTTTTTCACCGGTTATCTGAATAACCGTGAGTTGAACTACGTAAAGTTATCGCGTGAGGTAGATCATACGAAAAAATCAATTGACCTGTTAAATCACAGGTTCAATAGTATTAACCTGCCGGGAAAAAGTAATATTACTAACCCCGGTAAATTCAGGGGCACAGGTTTCGCCATTTCATCTGATGGATATATTGTCACTGATTACCATGTGATCAATAATGCCGATTCGGTTTATGTTCAAAATTCAGATGGAAGATCGTTCCGCGCTAAGGTAATTCATTCAGATCCGCAAACTGATATTGCTGTTTTAAAAATAAATGATCCTTCATTTAAGGGTTTGGGCGCAATACCTTATAACTTTAAGAAATCGGAAAGTGATATTGGCGAAAATGTATTTACAATAGGCTATCCCCGCGATGCAATGGTTTTAGGCCCCGGTTTTTTAACTGCAAGCAGCGGAATTAATGGCGATACCACTCAATACCAGGTTTCAACCCCCGTTGATTTTGGAAATAGTGGGGGCCCTTTGCTGGACGGTAAAGGTACTGTGATCGGAATAATAAATGCTAAACAAACCCACATTGAAGGTGCTGCTTTTGCCGTAAAATCAAGCTATTTGTTGAAAACAATACAGGATATTCCGGCTGATTCCTTAAATGAAACTTTGAGTTTAAATTATAAAAATGTTTTGGCTGGGTTAAGCCGTGTTCAGCAAATAAAGAAACTGCAGAACTACGTTTTTATGGTTAGAGTTTACAATCAATAAGTTTCCCAAATAAACTATACAAATTCCGAGGGCGGCTCAATTATTGAGCCGCTTTTTTTGTATATTATCTGTCAACTTCGCCGAGTACAAAATCTATAGAGCCTACAATTGCAATCAGATCGGCTATCATTACACCTTTTGCTATTTCGGGTAGTACGGACAAATTATTAAAGCTCGGCGCGCGTGCCTTTACACGAGTAGGTATTTCTGATTTCCCATCCGTCATAAAATAAAATCCTAATTCTCCTTTTGCTCCCTCGCACCGAACATAATAATCCTGTGCTTTTGGTATAGTTTTGCGCGGCAACTTTGCACGCGGATCAAAATCAGGTGTTCGTTTTAGCTCCTTTTGTAACCGGTCGAGGCATTGTTCAATCATTCGCAGGGATTGTGCAATTTCGTCTGCACGTACTTTATAGCGGTCCCAACAGTCGCCTACCGTTCCCATTTCACCTTTGCCAACCGGCACATCAAACTCCAATTCGGGATAAACAGAATAACCATCAATCCTGCGCAAATCCCATTTTAAACCAGAGCCGCGCAGCATTGGCCCCGAGCATCCGTAATTAATGGCTACGTCAAGCGGTAAAACGCCCACATTGGCCGTTCGGTTTATAAAAACCTGGTTATCTGTTAAAAGCTGATTCAGTTCAACCATTTTTGGTTTAAAATAGTCGACAAACTCGCGGCAGCGTTCTTCAAATCCAACAGGAAGGTCATAGAACAACCCGCCAACCCAAATATAATTGTAGAGCATGCGCGATCCCGATGCCCACTCCAGCATGCCCATTATGTGTTCCCTGTCGCGAAAACACCATAAAAAAGGAGTAAATGCACCTATATCAATTCCGTAAGTGCCTATCGCAATAAGGTGCGAACCTATACGGTTCAATTCGCAAACCAGTACCCTTATATATTCAATTCGTTTTGGAATATCTTTATCAATACCCATCATCCGTTCAACACCCATTACAAATGCGTGGCTGTTGTTCATCGAAGCCAAATAATCCAGTCTGTCGGTAAACGGAATGGTTTGCTGGTAAGTTAGCAACTCGGCATGTTTTTCGAAACAGCGATGCAGATAGCCGATATGGGGTATTACTTCTTTAACTATTTCGCCATCGGTAATCAGTTCCAGCCTTAAAACCCCATGCGTCGACGGATGCTGCGGACCCATGTTCAGCACCATATCTTCGGTAGCAGCATGGGCGATTTTTTGATTGTAATTTTCTAAAGCTTGTGTATATTTCATCACTTAAAATCCCCCTTTAGGGGGTCGGGGGGCTAATCTATTTTTATCCCTTTATAATATTCCGCGGTTTTATAATCTTTTCTTAACGGATAACCTTCCCAATCATCAGGTAATAGAATCCGCCGTAGGTCAGGGTGGCCTTCAAAAAATATCCCTACCAGGTCATAAGCTTCCCGTTCGTGCCAGTCGGCAGTTTTGTAAACGGATGTCACGCTTGGAAAGGCAGGTAACTCGTTTAACTCCCTGTTGTTTTCTTTACTTATTTTTAAAGTTAGTTGCGTCTGATAGGGGATTGACGCAAGATGATAAACTACGCCAAAGCGGCTTGCCTCAACGCCATAATCAACGCCTGTAAGACAGGATAGAAAGTCGAAATAAGTACCCGGGTTATTCCGAAGTTCGAGGCATACTTCAACAATGCGGTCAGGATCAATCAATAATGCGGGTTGTAAGCCGTCTGTTTCTTCGCCTGTTATTGCTTCCGCGCCAAATTTATCGGTAAGCAATGCTTTAATATCATCAAAACTCATGGTGCCAGGCGTGATTTTTTCCAGTTTTTGTTATCTACCTTTTTGTAAACGATACGGTCATGCAGACGATTTGGACGGCCCTGCCAAAATTCAATCATACGCGGTTTTAAAATATAACCACCCCAAAATGAGGGTTTGGGTACTTCTTTACCTTCATATTCGGCCGCAAGTTCATTCCACTTATCTTCCAGTGTTTTGCGGTCGGGGATTTCCTGACTTTGTGGCGAGGCCAGCGCGCCAACCTGGCTATTTTGGGGCCTTGAATGAAAATATTTTTCTGACTCCCCTTTACTTACTTTCTCAATAGTACCCTCAATACGTACCTGTCGTTCCATTTCAGGCCAAAAAAAGGTTAGTGCTGCATTGGGATTTTTGTTGATCTCTCTCCCTTTGCGGCTGAGGTAATTAGTATAGAAAATAAAGCCGTTTTCATAAAATCCTTTCAGCAATACTATTCGGGCTGATGGCCGCCCATCGGTAGTTGCCGTGGCAAGCGTCATCGCGTTAAATTCGGGGACATTAGCTTCCTTAGCATCGTTAAACCAAACTTCAAATTGTTTTATGGGGTCGGCCTTTGTACTCGATTCGGACAGCGAGGCTGCGCTATAATCCGCTCTCAAATTCTGCAAATCTTCCTGGTTCATGATTGCAAACTTACAAATTAATTATTCCGTATAATGTTCAAAGACTTTCAAATTGAAACAAGCGAACATATTTTTGTAAAACTTGTTATATTGACAAAAAAATTAATCCAATGCTCAGTACCATAGCAGCCGCTGCAGGACGTTTGTTAATCTCAGAACCGTTTATGCCGGACCCGATCTTTAAAAGATCAGTCATTTTGCTAACAGAATACTCTGACGAAGGAGCAATGGGATTTATCCTAAATCACGCCAGCGAATTTTTATTGGGCGATCTTTTACCCGAGGTATCTTATTCAGAAATACCGGTGTATGTTGGCGGCCCGGTGGCAAATAATACCCTGCACTTTATTCATTGCTGCCCCGATAAAATTGCAGATGGAATTGAAGTAGGAGAGGGCGTATTTTGGGGTGGTGATTTTGAAAAGGTTAAGGAATTGATAATGAACTACAGCTTAACCACTGACGAGATAAGATTTTTCACTGGCTATTCCGGTTGGACAGAAAAACAACTTGATAATGAAATAAAAGCCGATAGCTGGATAGTTGCCAATAAAAATCTGGATATGATCTTTAAATCGGACGAGGAAAATTTTTGGCGTAAAATTGTAATCGGACTTGGCCAGCGATACGCCCATATTGCTAATTTTCCGGAAAACCCGGCTTTGAATTAGGGGCGGAGTCCGGAAAGTCCGAAAGTCAATAAAGTCCGAAAGACGGGAAGCATTTTCAACTTATCCCGGTTATCGGTTCTAATCCTAAATCCGATTCCTCTACTTTTTTCTTGAGATTTTCTTTGTAGGCAATCAAATTTTTAACGATTTTATCATCCGCTGTCGATATTATTTGTGCGGCCAGGATACCCGCATTTTTGGCGGCGTTCAACGCTACTGTCGCTACGGGGATGCCGTTTGGCATTTGCAATATAGAAAGTATAGAGTCCCAGCCATCAATAGAGTTACTTGATTTTACAGGAACACCGATCACGGGCAGGTGCGTTAATGAGGCTACCATTCCTGGTAAGTGCGCTGCGCCGCCCGCGCCTGCTATTATAACCTTTAAGCCGCGCCCGGCTGCCGCCCGTGCATAATTAAACATTCGGTCGGGTGTGCGGTGGGCCGAAACTACTGATATTTCATACGCTACTCCCAGTTCTTTTAAAACATCGGCTGCATCCTGCATCACATTAAGATCGGATTTGCTGCCCATTATAATACCTATTTTTGGTAAACTACTCATAATCTTTGTCATTGCCGTAAGGAACAGCCCGTCCCGAATTTATTTCGGGAAAGCAATCTCCTCGCTATAAGTCCGTCATGTATGGTTCGCGATTGCTTCGTTCCTCGCAATGACATAACGGTTAACTATCAACTAATTACTTTTAACGTCTGTTGTACAAATCTCGCTTTTTCAATGGCTTTATCCCTGTCGGCATCAACAATAGTAACATGACCCATTTTACGGAAAGGTTTTGTTAAAGCCTTCCCATATAAATGTACATATACTCCGGATAATTTCAATACTTTTTCGATGCCCTGGTAAACGGCGGGGCCTTCATATCCGGCTTCACCCAGAACGTTTACCATTATTGCGTTGTTCAAACAAGTAGTATCACCTAATGGCTGATCAAATATTGCCCTTAAATGCTGTTCGAATTGCGAAACTACATTGCCTTCAATGCTCTGGTGCCCGCTGTTGTGCGGTCGTGGAGCAAGTTCATTTACCAATATTTTGCCGTTTTTATCCAGGAACATTTCAACCGCCAGCAAACCTACAATTTTTAAGTCCTCGGCAATTTTGGTTGCGATTTGGGCCGCTTCCTGGTGCACTTCGAACGGAAGGGTAGAAGGGGAGATCAGGAACTCAACCAAATTGGCATCAGGATTAAACTCCATTTCAACAAGCGGGAAAGTTTTTACTTCGCCGCTTTCATTGCGTGCAACAATAACGCCTATTTCTTTTTCAAAGTCGACCCAGCGTTCAATCAGGCTAGGTTCTGTAAAAGCATTTGACAGGTACGATTCGTCAATAACTTTATAAACACCCCGGCCGTCGTAACCATCGCGTCTTAGTTTTTGGATGTAGGGAAATGGGATATGGCTTTGCCGCAGTTGTTGTGCCGATGATATAATTTGAAATTCGGCGGTTGGTATGTTATTCTCTTTGAAAAATTGCTTTTGCAAACCTTTGTCCTGAATCAGCCGGATGATGCGCGGTTGGGGATATACTAAAACACCCTCTTTTTCCAGCTGCTCAAGTGCATCAACATTTACTTTTTCAATTTCGATGGTGATAAGATCGGCTTTTTTGCCGAAATTATAGACGGTTTCGTAGTCGCTTAATGTCCCCTTGACAAACTCGTCGCACAATTTGCGGCATGGCGCCTCCCGATCTGGATCAAGTACCTTTACTGTGACGTTGTAGTTAATTGCCTGTTGTATCAGCATCCGGCCTAATTGGCCGCCGCCTAAAATTCCTAATTTTAAATCTCCGTAAAAAGCCTTCATTATAACGATATGCATATTGCCGATGTGCAGATATGCGGATGTGCAAATGTGCAAATTATATCTGCAAATTCAGGTATCTTACATCAGCACCATCTATGAATATCGATGTCCGCTGAATAAACCCAGGCTAGCGTGGGCACTCGGAATCATGGAAAAATTAAAGTTTACCGCGCTTTGAATATTGTTTATCAGCAATGAGAACAATAGGAAGGCCAATTGCAAGTATTAAAATTGTCATGCCAATTAACACTGGGAGTACATGGTGGTAAGGTCGCCAACCTATTTCGCTTAACGGTACTATAATCAAATTGGTGACTAACCATGTGATAAGTCCGAATACTATGGCTACTAAATATTTATTCTTTAGAACGGAAAGGAACTTAGGATAGTAAAGGTAAAAAACTGCGGTAAAAGCAAAGGCTATTATAAAATGGAAAAATATCCCCCACCAAACCATGTTGTTCCCGCCATCGAGCGCCTCTTTTCCAAACGCGCCACTTGCAATATACTTAAAAATTGACGCCGCTTTTATTTTATGGCTCCAGATTATAGCACCAAGGGCATCCAGCGTGCCGGTTAATAATCCTGTTAACAGAATAATGGTAAAAGTGTTGCTAGGTTTGTTGTTAGTGCTGACTGACAATGGTTTACTTGATATAATTATAAAACTATGTATAATATTTGTAATGATAACTAATCGATTTAATTTTTTTTAGCAGAATGTCACTAATCTTTTACATTTCACCGCTCTTGTAATAAATAGCTAAGTCATATTTTTATTTTTTCAAACCATTTGTATCAGCAATGGTTAAAATTCAAATAAGTTAACTTAGGTGAAAGCGTTTTAAGTTATTATGAAAGAACTATCCTTAAATTAAATTTTATAAACATTAAACAAAACTTAGTAATGAAAAAAGTAATTTTAACAGTATTAGCGGTATTAGGTATAAGTTTATCCACCGGCAAATTATTCGCACAAGCCGCTGCAACGACACCAACGGGCGATCTGTTGACAACATTATCCGCTAATTCGGATTATAATGTGATGGCCGCAGCGCTACGGGCGGCTAACCTTGGTGCTACTGTAAAAGGCCCGGGACCCTACACCATTTTTGCGCCTAATAATACTGCATTCAGTAATATACCGTCAGACAAGCTGGATGCATTGATGAAAGATCCGGCAGCTTTGGCTACGGTTTTAAAAGGGCATATAGTTATGGGAAAAAATGATAAAGCCGCTATACTTGCAGCTTTAAGGGCCACCGGATCGGACCCCTTAAAGACAATTGACGGCCAAACACTTACTTTAGGTGTGAATGAAACCAAAAATCTTGTGATAACCGATAGTCAGGGTAATAAAGCAAAAGTTGTTGCCTTTGATATTTTAGGCACGAATGGTGTAATTATCGGTCTTGACGGCCTTTTGACAAAATAAATTTTAATTAACAATTGACTTAGAGAAAGCGATGGATTTATAAATCCATCGCTTTCTTTTTTTATCGGCCATCACTCAACATCAGGAGTAAGGCATTAACCTCTGTCAAAACAATTCTGAAAGTTTTAAGCTTATGATGTAAATATATGACATGAGTACACAAGAAGAAGCCAAAGCTTCAGGATTTGAAAAAGTAAGCAACGTAATTAGTTTACATAGCGGCGGTTCACCGGTCTTTTTCACCGCAGTAGGACTAATTGTGCTTTGGGGAATAACCGGACCAATTTTTCATTTTTCAAATACCTGGTTACTAGTAGTTAATACCGGTACCTCTATCATTACTTTTTTAATGGTTTTTCTAATTCAGAAATCACAGAACAAAGAATCGATCGCAGTACAACTTAAGCTAAATGAATTGATCGCTGCAAATACAGGAGCCAGCAACCGACTGTTAAATATCCAGGATTTGAGCGAAAGCGAGCTAAATATACTTTACGAGCACTATAAAACGCTGGTTGAACTAACTCAGAAAGCTAAGTCAACCACACAGCGTCACTCCGTTGAAGATGCGATAGAAGCTGTAAACGAGGAAATTGATGAGGATTTAATGAATGAAGACCAAAGTTGATGTACTAGGGCTGTATTATAAAATTTGGGTAGACGCAATAGTTGTTGAGCAATCTAAAAGGAACCGGAAAACAAATTGGAAGCTTAATACAATTATCCCTATGTCTGTGTTAAACGGAGCCAACCTGTTGACTTTTTTTTATTGGATGAAAACAATAGTCAATAAAAATTTTCTACTATTTTTTCCGGTCAGTATTTTTAATGCCAAACCGCTAAATGGATTTATTTCAATAGTAATTACCTTTTTTATCCCTTTCGTTATTTTGAATTATCTGCTGATCTTTAATAACGACAGGTACAAAGAATTATTAATTAAATATCCGGGCAACAATGGGAAATTATATAAAAAATATATTTTGTTCTCACTGGGTTTATTGATAGTGCCGGTTGTTATAATGAAGGTGTATTTCGCTAAAGTTTAGCAGAAGATAATTTAACTGAAGAATTTTTTTAGTTCCTGTGCAATTAATTCAGGTTTCCCGCTGTTATCTGGCCCCATGTGATCCAGTCCTTTGAAAATTACTTTTTTTGCGTTTGGAAGGATGCTTGCCAATTTTTTTAAACCGTTTAATAAGTAGTCAGGACTTTTACTTCCGCCGAGCAAAAGGACTTCCGCATTAGTAACTTTATAGTTTTCAAGTGTTCCCACGGTTTCAGTTACTATTTTATAATCAAAGTGAAATGTTGGGACGAGCGATTTTATTGGTACGTCATTTTCGTCAGTAATAACCTCTTCCTTTTTAAACATTAATCTAAATAAAGGGGTTAGCAGAAAACGGGGTAGAAATTTGAATAAAGGTGAAATCTGTAATCCCTTTGTAACTGTTATAAATGCGTCGGCTATTTCCTCACGGAAGATTTCCCGGTCAAAACGTTCAATAAAAAAATTGCCTTTTATAATATCTCTCAATAAAAAAGGTGGTTCATAAATAGCGATTTTGAGAATACTATCCGGAAATAACAATGTAGTTTGCAGGGAAATAACCCCGCCCGAACTTAAGCCAAAGATATTATTGGTGTTTGTTTTATCAGCAATAGCTTTTACGTCCTCACAATCTTTTACCAGGCTATAATTGTTGCCAAATGGGCCGCTCATGCCACGGCCGCGGCGGTCGACGATATAAACAGTAAATGAATCGGCAAGATATTCGCCAAGCTTCATAAAGTTTTGTGAGGCCTGCATGCCACCGTGCACTAAAATCAAACTTGGACCATTACCCAATTGCCGGTAACCAATTTGGGTTCCATCTGCTGACATAGCATGGCCGGTTTGATATATGGGAGGAGAAGCTGTTTTGTCCATTACCGTTTTATTTCATGTATTCATTCAGAAAATAAAATATTCTTTTCCGGATAAATTCAGCGTCGAACATTACGCCGTAATGGGGAGCACCCGGTACAATGATGAGTTCGTTTTTCACGCCAACCGCTTTTAGTTTCTCGCTCAATGAAATGGATTGTTGAGGGTTTACCGACTGATCTTTTTCGCCCTGTACAATTAAAAAGGGTGGATCATTCTTGTCAATATAGGTTATAGGGCTCGCCCTCTTCGCCAGATCCGGTCGATCAGTTACGGTAGCGCCGAGTAATAAAGTGATAGGATTTCGAGGATTATCATCGCCAAGACCTTTGAGCACTGAAAAATCAGACGGGCCATAAAAATCCAGGCAGAGTTTAATTTTAAAATTTGGTTTCTTCTTATCGTGATAAAAAGCCTTTACATTATTGTTGTTTGATAAAGCCATCAGGTTGGCAAGGTGTCCGCCTGCTGAAAATCCGATCAAAGCAATCCGGTCCTTGTCCAGGCTATATTTATCCGCGTTTTCGTATAAAAACTCTATAGCCTGGTTACAATCCTGAATCAACGCAGGGAACGCGGCGGTGGTGCTGAAACGGTAATCAATAGATGCAAGCGCATAGCCGCTATCGATGAATGCTTTTATAGTATTGGTCATGTAACCCATATCGGCATATTTATCATTCGATAGCCATGCACCGCCGTGAATCCAAACAATCAAAGGATAACTGGATTTTTTAACAGGCGGCAGGTAAATATCCAGCAGGTGCTTTTTTAGTGTATCGTCGGCATAGGGGATGTTTTCTTTGAAAACGGTGGCGGCCGGGAAAATATCTTTTTTGGGATTGGTTGATTGAGCGTTTGTTAAAAATACAGAAAAGAAAAATATAACTAACAACAATGATCTTTTCATCTTATTAAATTGGTTATGATAGGAGCCCTAAATTTAACAGGATTTGTTATTGGATGGGCATTTTTCTTCGATCATATTTTTCACTTTGCCTCTAATCCTTATTGTTGTGGATAAATGACCAACAGTTATTTCATAAATTGCCTATATTACAGCCAGTTATATTTTATCATATCGTTATGAAACCTTCCTCATTGCGTCTCATCCCAATCTTATTATTGTGCACTTACAGCCTGTCCGCACAAAATAACCTTCAAAAGGTAACTGCTTTCCGTAAAACCAATGAGCAGCAAATTATTGAAGAATACTTGAAGTTTGTAGCTATTCCCGATGAAACAGACGACTCTGCCAATATCAGGCTAAATGCTGCTTATATAATTGATATGCTTGCAAAGCGCGGTGTCAAGGCTGAACTTTTGAAACCTGCTTTTGGAAATCCAGTTGTTTTTGGTGAGGTTAACGTGCCAGGCGCGACAAAGACTATTAATTTTTATGCACATTATGACGGCCAGCCGGTTAACCCTAAACAATGGGCAGCCGGATTAAAACCGTTCGATCCTGTATTTATCACTAAACCCATTGAGCAGGGAGGAACTATTATTAATTATCAACCGGGAATGAACATTAATCCCGACTGGCGGATTAGCGGTCGGGCAAGCGCGGATGATAAGGCCAGTATAATGTGCATTATAAATGCATATGATGCGCTTGTGAAAAGCGGCATTACCCCCAACTGTAACCTAAAATTCTTTTTTGAAGGTGAGGAAGAAAAAAGTTCGCCCCACCTTGCTGAGATTTTCAGAAAATATAAGGATAAACTGGCATCAGACGTTTGGATAATTTGTGATGGTCCGCGCCATATTTCCGGTAAAAAAATGATTGTATTTGGTGTTAGGGGAGACGTAAATATGCGCCTGACCGTTTATGGACCCAAACGACCTTTACATAGCGGTAATTATGGCAATTGGGCCCCTAACCCAGGCTTAATGCTGGCACAACTGCTTGCGGGAATGAAAGATGACAAAGGACATGTTACGATTAAAGGATTTTATGACGATGTGATACCACCAAGCGAAACCGAAAAAGCTGCCATTAAAAAAATACCATCGGTCGAAGCCGATTTAAAAAAAGATTTAGGTATCGCTGAGCCCGAAGGCGGAGACCTGAGTTTAATAGAGGGCTTTATGCAGCCGAGCTTAAATATTAATGGTATGGCCAGTGGCAACGTGGGTTCGCTTGCGGCCAATGTGATACCGGTTAAAGCCGAGGCCGTACTTGATCTGCGGCTGGTTTTAGGTAATGATGTTGACAGGCAGGTACAAAAAGTAACCGATTATATAAAGGCACAGGGCTATTACGTAATTGACAGGGAGCCTACTGATGAAGAAAGACAAAAATATGGCAAGATAATCAAGGTTACCCAAGATGTAGGTTACAATGCGCAGCGTACGCCTATGGATATGCCGATAGCGCAGTCGGTGATTAAAGCGGTGCAATCTACCGTTGAATACCCGGTTGTACTTACACCCACAATGGGGGGCAGCCTGCCGCTATTTGTCTTCGAAAAAGAGCTGGGCGCGAAAGTAATTACCATGCCGTTGGTTAATTATGATAATAATCAGCATGCTGAAAACGAAAATGTAAAGATCAGTTTTTTATGGGAAGGGATTGAAACAATAGCGGCTATTATGGAAATGAGATAGCGAGGGTTATTTCGATTGCCGAATTTATGGTAAAAAAGCGAGCCTGTCATAGAAATTACCATGACACCCCTTTTACTTTTTAAACTATCTGATTTTCCGACTTCCGAGCTCCCAAAATACTTTCCCCTTCAATCTTCTTCTGCAATTCCAAAATAGCGCCGATTAATGCTTCTGGACGGGGAGGGCAGCCTTGTACGTAAATATCAACTGGTATAACACGGTCAACACCTTTTACTACATGGTAGCCGTGTTGCCAATATGGACCGCCGCAGTTGGAGCAGGAACCCATGGAGATGACATATTTTGGCTCTGGCATTTGCTCGTACAGGCGTTTTATGCGTTCAGCCATTTTAAAGGTAACGGTACCTGCTATGATGATCACGTCAGCTTGACGCGCAGATGGGCGTGGGAAAACGCCATAGCGGTCAAGGTCGTAAGTTGAAGCGAATGCACCCATAAACTCAATTGCACAACAGGCTATTCCAAAACTTAACGGCCATAACGACGATAAACGCGCCCAATTAAGAAGATCGTTCATTTTTGTGATCACCACACCACCATTTTCGCTCGTTATATCGTTATTCATTTGCTGGCTTTTTAAAAGTTGGCTTAAACATAGGCTTCCTGATTGGCTGGGCAGCGGGTATTGCTATCGTCTCTGTTGGAGCACTTGCAACGTTATCAGGGGTAAATTCTTTTATTTTATAAGCGCTCTGCTCTATATTCAGTTTATCATACAAAGAGTGCGGTATAACACTGTCAGTTCCGGGTACAATAGGTTTTGGTTTTATCCAGTCGAGATCGCCTTTTACCCACACATAAGCAAGTCCAAGTATCAGAATCCCTAAAAACAAAAACATTTCGATGAGCGACAGCCATCCCCAACGCGGGTCGACACTATTCATTTCGTGACTGCCAAATACGATGGCCCAGGGGAAAACAAATACCATCTCCACATCAAACAATAAAAAGACCAGTGCTATTACGTAAAACCGCGAGTTAAATGGCAACCATGCGCTGCCGGTCGGTTCTTCGCCGCACTCGTATGAGGTTAGCTTTTCCGGGTTCGGTTTATGAGGCGCAATTATCCTTGTGATAAAAAAGGCAAAGCATACCATTATTATCCCTGTAATTATAAAGATGAGTATCTTTCCAAATTCAGATATTTGCGCAACTTCCATGACAGCAAAATTAACAAAACAAACAGATTTCGACGCTATAATAATTGGGGGTGGCGCCTGCGGACTGATGTGCGCAGTGCAGGCCGGATTTTTAGGCAAATGTACATTGGTACTGGAAAAAAATGACAAGGTAGGAGCGAAGATACTCATTAGCGGTGGCGGCCGATGCAACTACACCAACCTGTATGCTTCACCGCAGCAGTTTATATCGCAAAATGAGCATTTCAGCAAATCAACGCTATCACAATGGTCGGTTGAAGATACGATCAGTTTTTTTGAAACTTATGGGATAATAGGCAAGGAGAAAACACTCGGCCAGCTTTTCCCGGTCAGCGACAAAGCAAAAGATGTGGTAAATGTTTTTACAGATTTATGCCGCGATCTGGGTCAGGAGATATGGTGTGATGTAGAAGTTAGAGATGTTGAAAGCGTTGAAAATGGATTTAATGTTTCATTGGAAATAAACGGAAAAACGGAAACAATCTTCGCCCCGAAAGTGGTAATAGCATCCGGTGGTTTGCCCATCCCCAAAATGGGTGCTACCGATTTCGGGTTACGCACGGCACGGAAATTTAGTTTAAAAATAAATGACACTGCTCCTGGACTGGTGCCTGTAACGATAACCGGAAAAGACCAGCCCTGGTACGAGCAATTATCAGGAAGCAGTATTTTTTGTCGCGTATGGAATGACAGAGCAAGTTTTGAGGAAAATATTTTGTTTACCCATTGGGGCTTAAGCGGGCCGGCCATATTGCAAATATCGTCGTACTGGCGGCCGGGGGAATATTTATATATCGATCTTTTGCCTCATCAGAATATTGAAGAGATGATACAAACGGAAAGAGCAGCAAACGGAAAAAAGATGCTGCTTGCTTATTTGGCAGGTTTATTTACCAGGAAGTTTGCTGAGGCTTTAACCGATTACTTGCCCGCTGATAAAAACCTGGCATCATTGAGTAAGGCAGACATCGAAAACATTAACAATTTAATACATGAGTTTAAAGTAAAGCCCGCAGGGGATAAGGGCTATGATAAAGCGGAAGTGATGCGGGGTGGTGTATCAACGGACGAGCTGTCTTCAAAAACCCTGGAGACTAAGAAAGTCCCTGGCCTATACTTTGGCGGCGAATGCGTAGATGTTACCGGATGGCTTGGAGGATATAATTTTCAATGGGCCTGGGCCAGCGGGTTTGTAATTGCGCAGAATATTTAGGAGAAGCTGAAAGCAAAAAGACCAAAGCCTTTTGAGCTGAAAGCAAAAAGACTAAAGCTAAAAGCTTTTAAATTTGGACGAGAGATAAGTTGCTTTAAGCTTTCTGCTTTTAGCTTTGAGCGCCTTCCCCCTTAAACCGTATCTTTACTAAAAATAAAACTCCATGAACGGAAAGTCGCCTAAAGAATCTTTTACTATAATGAATGAACTGGTATTGCCCAATGATACCAATACAATGAATAATTTAATGGGTGGGCGTTTATTACATTGGATGGATATCGCAGCGGCCATCTCAGCGCAAAAGCATTGTAACCGTATTGTTGTAACTGCTTCTGTTGATAATGTTTCTTTTAAACGCTCAATTAAACTGGGAGATGTAATAACTATAGAGGCAAAAGTGTCGCGTGCATTTACAACCTCTGTGGAGGTTAGACTTGACGTTTGGGCGCAAAATATACCGTCGGGTACGCGTGTTAAAAGTAATGAAGCTTATTTTACGTTTGTGGCTCTTGACGAAAATGGACATACCATACCGGTACCCGAACTAATACCCGATACCATTGAGGATATCATTTTATTCGACGGCGCACTTCGCCGCAGGCAGCTGCGCCTTATACTTGGTGGCAAAATGAAACCTGACGATGCTACAGAACTAAAGGCTTTGTTTGTTGGCGAAAATTTGGATAGTCCGACACCGTAGAGTGAACACTTACAAAGTTTCAAAAACTTCGTAAATCTGAAATCGTAAATCTGAAATCAAGATTGGCTCTTTGACGTTTCCTGTTGCAAAATATCCAAAACCTGTTGATTTGCGTTGCCAAAAAGTGATACGCCTGCAGCTCCGTTTTTTAAAGCCACTTGTATTCCTTGTCTTACTTCATCATCGCTTTTAAAATCGGACAAGTAAAGACCGGCATATAACGGAAAAGAGCCTGCTAAAAAGTGAACCCCTTCCGCGACTGCGTTGCCAATCCAGCTTACGCCTTCTTTGTAAAAGCCATGGTATATCATAGGGCAAACGCCGTCAAGATTCCAGTTTGTCCAGTCCTGTCTCACATTACGGCGTGCTACCTCGGGTGTTGGGAAAACAGCAGCGGTAATTACTTTTTTATGCTGATGTGCTATTGACGACAGGCTATTTACAACCCTGGTTATATTATTATATCTGAACAACCTCCACGATAGGCTTGCTTCGGGGTATTGGATAGTTGAAAGGTCTGTTCCGTATTGATCCTTAAATTTAGCTTTGCAAACGTCGCAATAACAGTAATCATACTCGTGCAGTTCTTTTGTTTGGTCAATATTGTATTTTGCCCAAAGATTTACTGGTAGAACCACGTCACAATAACGTACATAATCCAGGTGAATACCGTCAACATAATCTTTATTTAAAATATCTGTTACCTGGTGCTCTAAATACTGCTGAACCTCTTCGCGCGATGGGCATAACCAGCGGTAATAATTTACATAAGGCGGCTTGTCGGCACATGAGTCTCCGTTCCTGTTTTTGCTATACCATTCGGGATGGACGCTTATCAACTCTGCGCGGTTAAAGGTCCATATCCAGCGGTGAGTTTCCAGGCCGAATGTTTTTGCGGCGCGGAAATGCCTTTCACTATCAGCTTCAAAAAATATACCGGTTATACCTGCTGTTTTATAAGCAGCATATCTTGTTTTGAGTTCATCATCGGTATCTTTTTGATTAGGGTTTGTCCAAATCCAATTTTTGAGTTTTTTCTTCTTTTTACCTGTGGCTGCCACTGATGCTTCACTTTTAAAAGGCAACGCAGATGTTGCGCCAACCAGTAAGCTTGCTTTTATAAAATCACGTTTATTCATTGGTACGGATATTTAGTTGTTTCACAAGTCCTTCCTGATTTATCGTCCAGGTGATTTTATCTTTTTCGCCGGTAATAAATGCCATAAACTGGTGCGCCGTTGCTTCAAGCTTAAGGGTGTTAGCGCTTCCGTTAATATTAACGGCGCTTTCAAGGCCAAATGTTTTTAACGAATCGGTATACGCACGGTGCTCATTATGCCAAAGCTTCTCCTGGTAATAAATCAGCCATAAATATCGCTTTTGCTGCTCGGAATATGGGAGCGTAAAGGTTGTATTATTTGTGTTACCCTTACTGAACTGAAGATAACCCCAGCGCTCGGGATAATGCATGTTGATCACCCCCTGAGGCGACCATACCCAATTATGTTCAGGCAAAGTATTGCCGGTTGCGTCTTTCAGTTTAACATATTTTCCGTCCACTACTTTTGCGTCCCATTCCACACGCGAAAAGTTGATGCGCCATAGTGTTCCGTCAGTTGGCAGTTGCCTGTTACCCCCTATACCGACAGCTTTGAAAGGAATAGCTGTCTCAACAGTCCAGCCCTCGTCTGTATCGGTCGGATTATTCAAAGTCCCTTGTACCCTTATTGCTGATCGGAGGCCCTTAGCATCCCACGTGGCTAACGGGTTGCCACCATTTCGGTATGGCTTATTAAGAAATAAATCGAAAATGGTGTTTAATGCGTTATATTCAATTTCGAAATATTGATGAGTGGAGTTATTGGTGCTAAGAAAGAGCTCAAAATCATTATCCCTAAAAACCACAGCATCATGCTGAGTTAAGGTTGCCCATACATTTGGATCTCGAATTTGAACAGCAATATATACACAGCTATCGTCCCAAAGCATTTTCAGTTTTGTTTGGAGAGGGGGCTTTGGTTTTAAATCGCCTTCTATGTCCTGGAAATCATCCGTCCATATCGCTTGTTGCCAGGCTACATCATTTATATCCCCATCAATAACGGGTGGTGTTTTTGTGTGGGTTACAACGTAGTTTTTTGGGGTAGTGAATAAATTTTCGAATTCTTTAAATGGCGATTGACCCCGGGTCATCATTGTCCCCGCAAAAAATAGCGCTGCTATAGCTATAACACGGCGGCAATGCAGCCGTAATTCAAATTTCCGATTCAAGGCTTTTTGCTTTTGACATACAACTCAAGACTGGCTCATGGCCAAAATCTTATCAAATTCCTCCGGCTTCACCGCACTCACCGATAGTCGCCCAAGGCGAACCAGTTCCAGGGTCTTTAGTGAGGTGTCAGCCTTAATTTCTGCCAGTGTAACTGGTCTTTTCAGCGGCTCCACGGGCGCAAAATCAACCACCACCCAATTGGTATCGTCTGTCGTGGGGTCCTGATAGGCTTCTTTAACCACTTTGGCAATACCCACTATCTCTTTACCTTCATTGCTGTGGTAAAAAAAAACCAGGTCGCCTTCTTTCATCGTACGCAAGTTATTACGCGCGGCAAAATTGCGCACGCCATCCCAAAAGGTACGTCCATCCTGGTTAAATTTTTCCCAGCTATATTTTTCAGGTTCCGATTTTATAAGCCAATAGTTCATAGTAAGGTTTTTGTCAAAGGTAATGAAATCGGGAAATTGTTTAAGGTAGAAAAAAAGAGTTTGAAATTACCTGATAATATATGCTAATAGTAATTAGTACATGCCGGAAGAACTATTTTTTCGGCAGTTTTGCAAGGTTGTCTCTTGCAATAGCGAGTTGCGGATCGAGCCTTATTGCTTCCTCGTAATGAAGCCTGGCACCGGCATGATCGCCGAATTTATCTGTAAGCAACACAGCCAGGTTATTATGAGCCACAGCATAATTTGGATTAATACTCAATGATTTCTCGTAGTGCAATTTCGAGCCTTTTTGATCAGCAAACTGATTTGTAAGTAAGGCTGCCAGGTTATATTCCGCCAGTGCAAGATATGGGTCTAAACGTATTGCCTCCTCGTAGTGATGTTTCGCCCCATTGTGATCAGCAAATTTATTTGTGAGCAACACAGCCAGGTTATTGTGAGCAAGTGCATATTGCGGATTAAGGCGCAACGATTCCTCATAATGATATTTTGCACCGTTGTGGTCAGCAAATCTATCTGTCAACAAAGCCGCCAAATTATAATGAGCAAGTGAGTATTGTGGATTAATTCTTATAGCTTCTTCGTAATGATATTTAGCACCATTGTGATCAGCGAATTTATCAGTCAGCAAAAATGCCAGGCCATTGTGAGAAAGTGCAAATTGAGGATCAATTCGCAGAGCTTCTTCGTAATGAAATTTTGCGCCATTATTGTCGGCGAATTGTTCTTTGAGCAAATTCGCTAAATTGTTGTGAGCGTAACTTTGCAATTTTGTTTCGCCGTTGTTACTGTCCTTTAAAAATTGCGTGTAATAAATCTTTGCCTTGGCGTATTCCTTACTGTTACCTGCAAACCAGGCTTTATAATATATATTGTATGCTTTGCCCTGGTTGACAGCTAAAAACTTATCTATTGCATTTAACCGTTCTTCTTCGTTTTCAATTTGTGAAATAGAAACTGCCTCCGATTCAATTGAATCAGTGCTTTCAGCTCTTTCAGTTATTACAGGCGGAGGTACTACGGGCGGAGGCTGGTTGTTTAGTTCACTAATCCCCACAATATCCAGCAATGGAAGATAGTTTTGTTTTTTCAAATATGGCAGACTAAGGACATTCAGGTCGGTGAGTCTGGTAAAAAAAACGTCCATGTAATTGTAGATACTGGCAAACTTTCTGACAGCATCTACAGAATCCTGGTTTGCATATTTCCTGTTAAATTCTTTGGCTTGCTGATGTTTTGTTTTCCAATAGTCGTAATAAACGGCGCGTTCCATCAGCTTAAAAATTTGGCTCGCATTATCATGCACTATAGGTAAAATACGCTCTTTAAAATGGTGCGTGCCCAAAAGCTCTGTAACTTCGTACATGCAGTTTTCACTGCGAAGGTATTCGTCGCTTATCAGCATCAGCACAAAGTCGTGTTCATCTATGGAGTACATGAATTCTTTAATGCTTTTACGATACCCCAAATCACGGACATCCCGGGTTAGTTTGATCCCGATTGTTTTAAAATCATTGTCAATTTCGTCAACCACATCGGCGTTTGCCCAGGCGTACGATAAAAATATTTTAGGAATCACGAAGTTGGACATATTGTGCTTTAAAATTAATATGTTTTATTTGATATTCCAATTACCCTATTGCTCAATCGCTTTACTTTAAGTAATTATCTCAGAAGTTAATGTTGCGTTCTAAAGGATAGAAAGGAAAAATGAAGCGAATTTTAAGAAAAATTGCCTGGGCGGGGGAGTATCACCTGTTTTAGGTTGGTTCAAAATAGCATAAATTCTATAGGAGGCTATTTTTAAAAAGATACTTTATTTGAACTGGTGGGGAGATTTTGCAGAAAAGTGGAGTTTCGTTGCTTTAATGCCGAACTTCGGCAACGTCTTTACTAATCTCATTATTATCGTTATCAGCGTCACTTATAATTTTTCTGATCTTGCCGTCGAGGGTATAGACAGCTTGCTCAAGCACCTCAAGATATTCTTTTGACGCATTGTAGTTATCCTGTTTTATAAGGCTCATTAAACCCATAATCGAAGTGAGCGGGGCACGGAAATCATGTGCCTGTATGTGAGCAATTTTTAGCAAGGACTGATTTTGAGCGATGATCTTTTGTTCTCTTATTGTGCGTTCAGTTATATTACGTAAAACATACGAAACGCCGATTAAATCATTGTTTTCGTCAACGACTGTCTCAAAAGCTGCTTCCCACCATATTTCACCGCGTTTGGCACAATTTGTTGACACCTGTTCCAAAGAGTTTTTACCGTGTAAGGCCAGCTTATACTTTTCTATAAAAGTGAGCACAAAATCATGGTGTACATATTTAACAAATTCGTCGCCTCCTTTTAGGTCGGTTTTATAAATGCTCTTGATAAAGTTAAAAGCTGCTCCATTAAAGTCCAGCACCTCACCTTCTTTACCCAGTAGTAGCCGGCAATCGGTTGAGCTTTCAAAGAATGATTTAAGCCTTATAAAAGCGTCTGTGTTAAATTCTTTTTGTTCGGTTAGCTCCTTTTGTTTTTTTTCAGGCATTTGCCAATTTTTATAATCATCAAATAATTGTTTACGTAAAAAAACTGCCTTTGGTTTTTTAATACTTTTTTATTCTGTCAAAAATCTTAATCGATGTTTGACTCGCAATATAAGCTTACCGATAAGTTCTTATCGGGTGAAATGCGGTGTGTTGACCCAAAATAGAACCAGTCCGCAGCAAACTAGAAGGGGGGGGCTTATTAACCCTATTTGCCTTACTTAAAAATTATTTTATTGAATATCAATTAATTATGAAAAATGTATTTTTTTAAAAGTACTATGTATTGCATATTACCATATAAAACATATATCTTTGGTATATGGTCAGGATGGTAAAGCGGGGGTAGCGAGAAAAGGCATCCTAACGGATAGATTCGGAAATAACTAAAAACGATAAGAAAATGAAAATAAGCTTTCTTTTAACCGCACTTTGTTTAATGTCATTAAGCATTTTCCTTGTATGGACAAAGTTTGAAGTAAACAATCATGATATCAACATTTCTGTAAATGAAAATGTGGACACTTATAGCTTTACCGCGCATTACGATGCCGCCAGCACGGGGAGGGTTTATAACTATTTAAATAAAAGCATAAGTCCCGACAGGCTTGGAAATTCGGAAAATGACTATTTTGACGTAACTACCAGTCTGCCCGACAGAACGAATTTCTATGTAAAGGAGTCGCCGGGAAAATTAAAAATTGTACTTGATAAAAAGAGAAACTCCTATTCCTCTTATATGCGGATAAAAAAAATGTGCGAGGGTATAAAGAATCTCTTAGCCGGTAAGTGACCCTACAAAAAGTTGACTTAAGCAAAAAATCGAACATCATAAAAACCAAAAACATGAAAACAACTATTATCATTATTGCCCTGTTAATAGCAGGCAGCGTTGTGAGCTTTGCCCAATGCGACAAAAAGATAAAACTTACCACATCAAAAACCGAGCACCTGGATGCCGGTGGAACTGTGCAGAGAACGGATGAGGAGAAAGCCGTAGTTGAAATAACCAAATCGGACTTGAATGTGTCCGTAAATGATGAACATAAAATAACCGGTAAAATCAAATCGGCAGAGTGTAACTGGAGTGTTCCTTATAAAGAAGGAAAAACAATTATAAAGGCAACTGCTTCCGGTCAAGATGGTGGAGACAAGAATGTAACCATTACTATAGAAGGCAAGGCCGGCAAAGTTACCCTGTTATTTGAGATCGAAGGGGAACCTGACGATAGGATAAGAGTGGCGATTGATAAATTTGAAGAAGTAGGTTAACGCAGATAACAGGCGGATCAGGAAATTAAATCTGTAATTTCCTGATCCGGCCTTTGTTCATTAACCGTTCGGCTCTCAATATCCTTGTTGTTTTGCTATTTCCATTGTTTGTCCAGCCGGGTGAGTTGAAAATGAAATTTAAGCAGTCGATAAAAGTTTTTGATTTTTTAAGGTCTTTGAATAGGTTGGCCCATTCGTAAAATATTATCACAAAGGGATTATTTGAATTAATGTTTTTTGTTAGCCCATATACCGGCTTTTGGGTTTTATTAAGAAATGTGCCAAATAAGCGATCGCAGATCATTAATGTACCACCATGATTTTTATCTAAATGATTAACAAGACTCGAATGGTGTATCGCATGATGTGATGGTGTATTAAACATAGCTTCAAACCATTTAGGTAATTTCTTGATTTTTTCGGTGTGCAGCCAGAATTGATAAATCGCGCTTAATGATTTCATCGTTACGATCATCACCGGCGATAGACCTACCAAAGGCATCCAGGCCCAGAATAAAAAAGTTCCGGTGATATTGCTTGTCCATGGTAAACGGAGCGCCGTTGATAAAGTAAATGTTTGTGCGGAATGATGCACAATATGCGATGCCCACAAAAAACGTATCTGATGGCTGCAGCGGTGAAACCAATAATAAGAAATATCGTCGGCAAAAAAGCAAATAACCCATGCCCACCATATATCGGCAGGGAGGGTGAACAAACGGAATTGGTAAATCCACACATATATATATAATACAACACCTTTAACAAGTGAGGCAATTGCAATCGCCACGGACCCTATACATACACTTGCAAACAAACTCTTTTTGCCCGCACCGAAATGATTTTCCCTGATCATTTCGATAACTTCCAGGGTTATTATTGTAATAAGCGCTGGCAGGATATAGTAAATGTCTTCAAAATCTGGTTTCATCTTTTTATTTATTAAAGTGAATAGGGTATTTTAGGATATGTGGTTTCAATAGTGGGTACTTGCTTTTTTTCGGTAATTGATCAGAATCTCCGGCCAATGCTAAACCCGAACCATGGGCCACCACTATCTTCTTCGCCTATGGGGCGAATAATGGGCATTAGCGTAAGCCTGATTATTAGGTTGTGGGATGGCGTTTCATAGCGCCAGCTTACTATTCCGGAAAGAAAACTGCTTTGATCACCCTCGGCGAAAATCAGGGAATAGTCGCCCCCAATTTCTATCATCTGTCTTTTATCAGCGGAGGTAGGAATATTATATGAAATGCCCGCAGGTACTGCACCGAATACGAAGCCGTCATCAAATAATGTAAATACGCCCCCTCCAAATCCGGCATGAACACTTAACCCGCCGGGTTTTTTTGAAAGGAATCTTTCATAATTAAAAGTTACGCCTATCAAACTGGCTCCCGCAACTTCGATATACCATGCGTTTTTTAAATTGGTGACGGTATCGGCGGCCATGGTTTGGGAAGCTGTATTTTGAGCAGATGCGTTTCGGATAATAATAACCGCAATTGCTATTGAGAAGATTAATCGTTTCATGATGTTTGGGTTTTAGATTGTTTGTTAACCCAAACTTACTCTCCCACAGCCTATTAGCATAATTGGTTTCTGAGCTCTAACCTGAGAATTGTGGTATTTTCTGACAATTTTATCAAAAGCAGTAATCAGGAATTATTATTTACTTTTATATATGATATTTTTATTGATAGAAGTATAAACTGCAAAAAATAATTATCCGGTTTAGTGGAAATTACTAAAAGTTAAAAGGTAGATGGAAAGTAACGAACTGCAGCAATCATTTTTTAATTACATTAAATCAAAAATACCTGCCCATATCTCGCTGGCAGATGAGATTGCTAACCTACTGAACATAAGCAATGACAGCGCTTACCGCCGGATAAGAGGAGAAAAAGTTATTTCACTGGAAGAAATCAACAAACTTGCGGGGCATTTTAAATTATCGCTCGATCAGATATTAGGTTTAAAGGGTTCTGATTCCATAGTTTTTTCAGGAAAATATGTACGGCCCGAAACCTTTGATTTTGACATGTATCTTAAACAGATGCTAAAAGACCTTACTTATTTAAACAGTTTTAAAAATAGGGAATTGATATATTTCTGTAAGGACATGGTTGTTTTCTATTGGTTTTCGTATCCCGAACTTGCCGCTTTTAAGAATTTCGCCTGGATGAAGACTTTGCTACAGTTCCCAGCGCTCGCACATCAGCCCTTTGACTTTAGCGTTTTTGAAAAATCGTTACTTGAAACAGGGGTAAATATTATTAAACAATACACGTTGTTGCCAAGTATTGAGATTATGAATGTGGGCAACATACATACCACGCTATATCAGATAGAATATTATAAAACAGCCAGGATGTTCAGTTCGGATACTGACCTCGAAGTTATTTACCAGCAATTGCATGCATTGGTAGATCATTTGCAGCGTCAGGCGGAGGCAGGTGTAAAGTTTTTGCCTGGTGAAAAACAAAACAGCCAGTCTGTAGAATATAACTTGTATGTTAATGACTTTCTCGTTGGCGATAATTCCAACCTGGCGATAATAGAGGGTTCTAAAATGTCATTTATCGCTCACAACCTTGTGAACTATCTTTCCACCAGTAATGAAAATCATACAAATTATCACCACAGTTTTCTTAAAAACGTAATGAGCAAATCCATCTTACTAAGTAAAAGTGGTGAACGGCTGAGGGCTGGTTTTTTTTACCTGATACATGAAGAGATTGAAAAAAGCAAAAACAATCAATTAAAAAGTTTTGGTAAGTATTAATAAACCGATCAGGATTATATTGGCAGGGTTATAATAAAATTAGTGCCCTGCCCTGGTTTACTTATTACTTTAATTGTTCCTCCAAGTGCTTCGACCTGGGTTTTTACCATAAACAACCCCATACCTTTGCCTTCTACAGAAGTGTCGAAACGTTTGTACAAGCCAAACAGCATTTGGCTATTTTTCTGAAGATCAATTCCTCTTCCGTTATCCTTAAAACTTAATTCAATCTTGTCTTTTAGTTTTCGGCTTTTTATGGTAATTACCGGGGCAACATCCGGTTTGCTGTACTTAATGCTGTTTGATATGAGATTAAAGAAAATACTATAAAGATAGCTACGTATAGTAAACACTGAGTCAGCCTCCTTGAATGAGCATTTAAATTGCACGCTATCATTCACCGTAGTATCAAGAACGCTTGTCTTAATTGCATCTGTCATTTCATTAAAATAAACCACTTCATTTTTTTCATTCAATGGTTTCCGTACCTGCAAAATCATGTTCAAATCGGTAATAACCGTTTCTATATTATTTATGGCTATCGAAATCCTGTCAAGCATTTCTTGCTTTTCAGAATGTTCAAGATCGTCTTCTTTGAGCATATTTGACAAGCCAACAATGTTGGCAACTGGCGCACGAAGGTTATGTGATATGATATAAGTAAACTGCTCCAGGTCACTATTTTGTTTAATAAGGTCGGCGGTTATTTTTTCGCGTTCAAGGGCAATTATTTTTTCTTTGGTAATATCGTTGTGCGTCAATATGAATCCGCAATTTTTGTGATCACTGTTTTTCACTATAAGCCATCGAACATCAAACCATTTTACCGATCCATCCGCGTTCGGCAAACTTATTTCGTAATTAACAATCGATTCCCGCTTAACCTTATTTAATGTCTTTTTTATGAATAACCACCTTTCAGGGGTAAAATAGGGCCTTATCGAGGCGTTTATTTTCAGCTGTATATTATTTTGTTCTTCTGAAAACCTTTGAGCCAGGGCATTAAAAGAGATGATTTTCATCTCACTGCTAAACAATACATAAGCCGAATCGGTATTGTCGAAGATGGTGCGAAGGTTTGCCTCTGATTTTTCAGCGCTTCTTCATTTAATTTGCGCTGCGTAATATCAATTACCATTGCAAGCGAGCCTTTGTATTTTCCTGTCTCGTCGAAAATGGGGTTTGTTGATATATTAGCCCAAACGTTTTTGCCACTTTTTGTAACGTACCTGAAGTCCAGGTTTTCTTTTACTCCCTGTCTTCTTCGTTCTATACATTGCATAGCATAGGCTTTGCCCTCCTTATCCATAAAGTCGTACAGCTTTTTTCCCATCATTTCTTCGGGGGAATACTCCAGGATATCGCAGATCTTTTTATTTACGAAGTTTGTTTTTTCGTTTTCGTCAATCGTCCATATCCCTTCCTGGGCAGTTTCAACAATTTGCCGGTAGCGGTCCTCGCTTCTTTTGTGGTTCTCTTCCGCCTCTTTACGGTCGGTAATATCCCGTGTTATCCCATCAACTCTTATCAGTTTTCCCGTTTCATCCAGGCCGGGAACAATTTTGCTTTCAACCCAGCGGATTGCGTTGTCCTTACGGATGATGCGATACGTATTATTTATTTGTCCACCCAGGCGTAGTATGTTGTTTTCATTCTCAACAATATGTTTGTCATCCGGGTGGATCAACCCAAACCAAAAAAGATGGTTGGTGAGGAATTCAGCCGCTTTATAACCATACAATTTTTCACAACTTTTCGATATCTGTGTAACCCGCAAATTTATCATATCAACCGAGAAGAAAACGTCATCCATAGCTTCAAAAAACGCTATCAATTCCTTTTGAACTTCTTCCAGCTTTTGCGGCGTCATATGCGCCGTTTCATTGTAGTTTTCAGTAACTGTACGTGGTAACACCTGTCTTTGTTTAATTCTTTTTTGCGTAACTTCTTTCTTCAGCATTTTTGTTTATTGCTCAGGCTAGTGTCCATTTTGTCTTTATACGTAAGTAATAGGGTAAATAGATATTTACATATTACTTGCCGGCAAAGTAAGATGTAAATAGTTTCTAATCAAAATATTATGAGGTTAAAAGTATTATAAACAAATTTCATTTTGTTTAAATGAAAGCCTTTTTAGGTTAAAAATTCTTCATAAACGACAAATCAGAAAACCTTCACAGTTTTTTGAATGCAAATTTTAAAAATAATAAACGTTGTTCCCATTCATTTCAATAATAGAATGATCAAATAAAAAACCAAGTCATCAAATTTTCTGGAAACGATTTCTTAATCCGGAAGGAACTTTTTTATTTAGTTTCTTTAGGTAAATTCGCAAAATGAAAATACGCGGGAAAATTTCTGAATAATCAAAAAGAAATTAATTGTTGTAAAGGGAACTAACAAAATCATAACAACCATTCATTGATTTTATTTGATTATTAGCTAAATGGACAATAATAGAAGAATACTTTTAATAGGGCATAATTTTGCGCCAGAGCCAACCGGAATTGGGAAATATAGCGGTGAAATGATGGAATGGCTCACAAAAAAGGGAATCGATTGTACCGCAGTTACAACATACCCGTATTATCCTTACTGGAAAGTTCAGTCGCCGTATAAAAACGGGTGGTATAAAAAAGAAGTTGTTTCCTTTCCGGGATATGGGAAAAAGCTTACCGTTTACAGATGCCCGTTATATGTTCCTAAAAGTCTGAGTGGCGTAAACAGGATGCTGCATGACTTATCGTTTTCGATCTCAATGTTTTTTGCCGTAGTAAAATTGATATTATTCAACAAAAAATTTGACTACATTATCACAGTTGCGCCGCCATTTCATCTGAGTTACCTTGCTTTGTTTTATCGCATGTTTAAGGGCGGAAAATTAATATATCACGTTCAGGACCTGCAAATTGAGGCTGCGCAGGAATCAGGACTACTTAAGGGGAATAAATTATTTAACTTATTGTACAAGGCCGAAAAAATTATACTTAATCGGTGCGATGTTATCAGCAGTATTTCCCAGGGAATGATCAACAGGATACAATTGAAGGTTGATCGTCAGGTCTTATTTTTTCCTAACTGGGTCGATACTTCTGCTTTTTTTCCGGTTGATGATAAATCCATGCTAAAACAAAATTGGGGATTTAGCAAAAATCAATTTGTTTGTCTTTACTCGGGAAGTATTGGCGAAAAACAAGGATTAGAGAATATTATTTATGCTGCAGAAAGTTTAAAAGATGATAAAAGAATACAATTTATTATTTGCGGTAGCGGGCCGTATAAGCCTAAACTGCAAGACCTTGTTGCAACGAAGGAATTAAAAAATATAACCTTTCTCCCTTTGCAGGATAAAAAAGATTTTAATAATTTTTTAAACATGGCCGACTTACATTTAATCATACAAAAAGCCTTCATAGGCGACTTAGTTATGCCTTCAAAGTTACTTGCCATATTGTCTGCCGGCGGAGTTAGCCTTGTTACAGCAGAAAGAGATACTTCCCTTCAGCTATTAATAGAAGATTTTGACGCCGGGTTTGTAATACCTCCGGATGATTATGTGAAACTGGCTGAAAGCATTTTACGGATATCAAACACTGATTTTTCAGAAAAACATATCAATGCCCGGAAATATGCTTTGCAATATTTAAATATTGATAATGTAATGAGTCAATTCCTGAACGACATATCAATCACACCCGGAGAGAAAAAGAAAAATTCAGAATTGTTATTTGATATGCGGAGATAATAGTCATACGAACTTATAAAAAAAATATTCGGTTAATTGTAAAATAAGTCCCCCTCGTTATTCTTCAGAAAGAATTCAGATTTTTTAACTATTCTTTAAATTAAATTATTTATCTTTTTAAGAAAAATACTTTTCAATAAAGTTAATAAAAGTTAAATATTAAAATTATTACTGTTGTTTTTCATTTTTTTGAATGATAATTTAAAAATAACGTATATTTAATGCCACATTCACCTATTTTAATAACCTTTGTTAAGATAAATATTGATTTTTAAATATTATTTTAATAAGTTTATAATTTTGAAAAACGGTTTACTATTAGTTGTTTTTATTTTTTTTTCAGCAATACTGAATAACCAAAGCGTTTATTCGCAAGGTTTGCCAGGAATTGCTTATACTACTCCGCAGGTTTATATTGTTGATTCTACTATAACCCCGTTATCTCCAACTACGACAGCAGGAACGGTATTTCCGTTGACCTACAATACACCTGCAACTTTTACTAAATATAATACACCGTATAGTATAGCGATAGACGGATCAAACAATGTATATACAACTAATAACTCAACAGGATATTTAGCTAAATTCAATTCTGCCGGAACAGCTCTCTTCACCGTAAACACAGGTGACATCCAGGGATCGGAAGTTGGGGTAGATCACGCTGGCAATATTTATGTATCTCAGTTTTCAGCCAACAGCGTTCTAAAATATAATTCGACCGGAACACTTTTAGCTGTGATTACTGGATTTAGCGATCCTTATGGTATCGCGTTCGATGCATTAAATAATGTTTATATCGCAAATTATCTGTCGGGGAATATTCTTAAAATTGATTCAGGTACAACCAAAGTATCGGTGTACTTAACCGGTTTTAACAAGCCTTACGGAATTACCATTGATGGCGCAGGAAATATGTACGTGGGCGAACAAGCGCCAGGCGATGTGGTAAAAGTTGCAGCAGGTACTTTGGCAAGAACGGTTTTTGCATCTGGTTTTAACAATCCCCGCCACTTAAACAGTGACAAATTTGGCAACATATACGTCGCTGACTATGGGAACAATGCCATTAAAGGAATTAGTGCAAGTGGTAAAGTTACCGCTGTAATATCAACAGGCTTAAGCTCTCCCAGGCAGGCGGCTTTTGATTCATCGGGCGATATATTTATCGCCAACTATGGCACAAATACCTTATTAAAATCAATCCCAACAAATTACATAACAAGTTTTTCAATAACGCCGGCGCTACCTTCCGGATTGAGCTTTAATACTTCCAGCGGACAAATAACAGGAGTGCCTGTTAAGCTTTTGCCCGCAACAACGTTTACTATAAAGGCAACCTATAACACGGGGGCAACCGTCACCGCACCGCTTTCAATTGCAGTTAATTTACCTAACGTTGCCGACCTCGCTAACCTTGCATTAAGCAGCGGCAGTTTAAATCCCACATATGTTAGCGGAACCCTTAATTATACAGCAAATGTGGCGAATAGTATAAACAGTATTACGGTAACGCCAACAACAAGTGATTCACTGGCAACGGTAACGGTGAACGGCACAAAAACCGCCTTTGGCTCGCAGTCGGCCAGCCTGCCCTTAAATATTGGAAATAATACTATTACAACAACCGTCACTGCACAGGACGGCGTAACTAAAAAAACGTATTTAATAACGGTTAACAGATCGGCCTTGTCTACCGCTCTGGCCAGTCTTTCAATAAGCAGCGGTAGCCTAAGCCCTGCGTTTTCGAGCGGAAACGGAAATTACCTGGCGAATGTCAGCAACAATGTTAACAGCATCACCCTGACACCAACCGCGGCTGATCCAACAGCAATTATAAAGGTAAATGGTATAATCGTAACCTCTGGCACGCCTTCTGCCAGCCAGCCAATGGTTATCGGAGGCAATACCATATTAATAACAATTACCGCGGCAAATGGAACCACTACGCAATCCTATTCGGTAACGGTTCTTAGAGCCGGATCATCACGCGCGATGCTTTCCGGTATGTACGTGAGCAGTGGCGGTTTTAGCCCTTCGTTTTCAAGCGGAACCGGCAGTTACAAGGTGAGTGTGCGATATAACATAACCGGCATTTCAGTAACACCTCTGGCAATTGATACCACAGTTACAATAGCAGTAAACGGTATCGCGGTTAACTCCGGAATGCCTTCAGATACTATTCCTTTAAATATTGGCAATAATACAATCATTGCAACGGTCACCGCTCAGGACGGGGTAACTATGCAATCTTACTTAATAACTGTTGTAAGGATGTTATCAACAGATGCTTCCCTTTCAGGCCTTTCAGCAAGTACGGGTAATTTTAACCAGATTTTTTCACCCAATACAAAAAACTATACCCAGAGTGTGCCAAATGGCGTAACAAGCATTGCAATTACTCCGACAACGAATGACACTACGGCAACAATGACTGTAAACGGCATCCCGCTGTTGTCGGGAACAGCCTCAGCCTCGATGCCTTTAAATGTTGGCAATAATACAATTACAACAGTAGTTACCGCACAAGACGGAACCACAAAGCTTATCTATAACATAACGGTAAACAGAGCCCTTTCATCAAATTCCGCACTCGCCAGCCTGGGTTTGAGCAGTGGCAGCTTTAGCACACCGTTTTTAAGCACCACCTCGAGCTATACTGTAAATGTGGCAAACAGTGTAACTAGCTTCACTGTGAAGCCGATCGTCAGTGACGTCACGGCCATACTAACCGTAAATGGGGCTGCGCTTGCAAGCGGCACTACATCTGCCTCTGTTGCCTTAAAAATAGGCAGCAACACCATTACAACAATAGTCACAGCACAGGACAGGACTAGAAGCACCTATATAATAACTGTTATCCGCGCGCCATCATCAAATGCTGGCCTATCAAACATGGTTCTTAATAATGGTAGTTTAAGTCCGGCATTTACAACAGGAACAACCGCTTATACAGTAAGCGTAAGTAATTCTGTTATTTCAATCAACATAAGGCCGACGGTAAGCGATCCGACTGCAATTGTAACCGTAAACGGAGCTTTGTTAAACGCCGGCACTACATCACCATTGTTTAATCTTAAGGTAGGCAACAATATAATTACAACGGTGGTGACCGCACAGGATAAAGTTACAAAGCTCACATATACGGTAACAGTGATACGTCCACCATCGTCAAATGCAGGTTTGTCAGGTCTGGTACTTAGCAATTCGAGTTTCGGACAGACATTTTCAACAGCAACTAACAACTATACGGCAACAGTAAGCAATGCTATTACTACTACTACTATAAAGCCAACTGTGGTTGATCCTACAGCTACGATAACCGTAAATGGGGCCGCATTGGCCAGCGGTACTACATCGAAGCCGATTGTCCTTACAGTAGGCAACAATAATATAATTACAATAGTGATAACGGCACAGGACGGAACCACAAATATTTACACAGTAACGGTAAACCGGGTACCTGCAACAAATGCTGGTTTGGCAGGCCTGGTTCTTAGCAGCGGGGGGGTTAGCCCGGCATTTTCAACGGGAAATATCAATTATACGGCAAGTGTAGTCAATGCTGTCACGTCAGTAACAGTAAAACCGACCGTAAGCGATCCAGCAGCAACAGTTACGGTAAACGGAACAACGGTAACAAGCGGCACAACGACAGGATCTATAGCCTTAAATACGGGTGGTAACGTAATAAAGATAGTTGTGACCGCACAGGACGGAATAACAACAAAAATGTATCTGATAGCGGTCACCCGCGCGGTGTCATCAAACGCCTCATTGTCAAACATAGTAGTTAGCAGCGGGAGTTTAAGTCCGGCGTTTTCAACTGGAACTACCAATTATATTGTGAATGTCAGCAACGCTACAACTTCGTTAACGATAAGCCCAATACTAAGTGACGCCACCGCAACAATGGCCTTAAATGGAACAGCACTTGCCAGCGGTACAACAGCGGTCTCTTTTACTCTCAAGATCGGCAACACTTCCATTACAACAGTAATCACAGCACAGGACAAAATAACAAAGCGTACCTATGTAGTCATAGTCGTCCGGGCGCCATCTTCAAACGCAGGCCTTTCAAACCTGGTACTAAGCAGCGGTAATTTGAGCCCGACATTTGCAACAGGTACAACCAATTATAAGACAACCGTGGCCAACGCTATAACTTCAATCAGGGTTACGCCGACATTGAATGACCCGAACGCAACCGTCATGATAAACGGAATCTCGCTGGGCACCAGCACTACGTCGACACCAATTACGCTGAAAGTAGGCAAAAATATAATTACAACGGTGGTAACTGCGCAGGACAAAACGACAAAAGTTACTTATACCACTACAGTGATCCGTCTACCATCGTCAAATGCGACGCTGACCAACCTTATTCTCAATAATGCAAATTTAAGCCCGACGTTTGCGCCAGGAACGATAAGTTACACTGCAAACGTTAGTAGTACCACCCTTTCAACAATAATAAGGCCAATAGTAAATGACCCAACGGCAACGGTGACAGTAAATGGTGTGTCAGTAACCTCGGGGTCCAATTCCCGTCCCCTGCCTCTGGCCCAAGGGAGTAACACAATTACTACGATAGTCACCGCACAGGATGGTTTAACTATACAGACATATGTAGTAATAATTAATGTGGGCACGCCTATTGGCGGTATCGTAGGATTTAGCGTCGGTGGCAGCAATTTAACCCAATCATTTACGCCCGCGGAAACAAACGCGGCGGATAGTGTCGCTAACAATATAATAGTTCATCAGGCCGTTTCGCCAAATGGCGACGGTATAAATGACTTTCTATTCATTGAGGGGATCGAGAATTTCCCTGCCAATCAGGTTACCATATTTGACAGGAATGGTATAACAATCTATAATACCAAAGGATATGATAATTCCAGCAAAATGTTTGATGGACACTCAAACATAAATGGACGTATGCAACGACCGGGCACCTACTTTTATCAAATTGACTTTATGATAAATGGAAAATCGGGCCGAAAAAACGGGTATTTTATCCTGAAATTTAGCTGAACGCGGTAAAAGGGGGGAAATTTATTATAATTTAAAGAGAAAAAATTATTTATTTGGGAATATTATTTAATAAAAAATAAATAAATTATACTAAATATCTTGATATTTTAACCTAAACCATTTAAAACGGAATTCTTCGTTTTTTGCCCAAAAAGGGAACAATTTTTTCAAATTATACGTAAAACCAATTAAGTTTTTAATTGCTTGGCCATATAATTTACGTTGTTTTGAAAAAACTTTTGATATTAATATTACTTATTTCACTTATAATAATAAATAATAAATATGTTTACGCCCAAAGTTCACAGGCAATTTCTTACTCGTCACCACAAATTTATACTGTAGGTTCTGCCATAACTCCATTATCGCCAACTTCTTCGGGAGGACCAGTAGCTGCGGGAAATTACAACACCCCCACAACTTTTACGTCATATAATACTCCGTTTGGTATAGCAATAGATGGATCAAATAATATTTACACAACCAATAATTCAACCGGCGATTTAACCAAATTCAGTTCTGCCGGGACAGCTGTTTTTACCGTAAATACCGGCGACATACAGGCTTCAGAAGCGGCAGTGGATGGCTTAGGAAATATATACATATCTCAATTTACCGCAAACAGCGTTTTAAAATATAGCGCTACGGGAACGCTTCTGGCCGTAATTACAGGTTTTAGCGATCCTTATGGAATAGCATTTGATGCTTCAAATAACGCTTACGTTGCCAATTATTTTTCCGGAAATATTATTAAAATTGATACCGGTACTAATACATCAGTCTATTTAACCGGCTTCAGCAGCCCTTATGGAATTACTATTGATAATGCAGGTAATATGTATGTAGGGGAGCAAATCCCTGGCGATATAATAAAAGTTGCGACGGGTAGCCTGGCACGAACAACCTTCGCATCAGGCTTTAATAACCCCAGGCATTTAAGTAAGGATAATTCGGGTAACATTTATGTTGCTGACTTTGGAAATAATGCAATTAAAAGTATCAATTCCGCCGGTCAAATTTCAACGGTTCTATCCACCGGTTTAAACGCTCCACGGCAAGGAGTTTTCGATGCTTCGGGCAATCTATATATAGCCAATTTTGGTACTAATTCTTTATCGAAATCGACAATAACAGTTAATAGCAATATAACGTATTCAATAAATCCGGCTTTACCTGCCGGCTTAACCTTTAATACCACTAATGGTCAGATAACAGGTACCCCGTCGGCATCGGTATCAACTACAACTTACACCATAACAGCAACCTATAGTAATAGTACAACGAGTACAGCTCAACTTATTATAACCGTTGTCAGTGCGTCATCCTCAAATACGATACTTTCCAATCTGTCTCTTAGCGCGATAACCTTAAGTCCTGTGTTTTCGACCGGCACCGGGAATTATACTGCAAACGTACCGAACAGTATAAGCAGTACAACCGTGACCCCTGTATCGAGTGACCCGACAGCAACGGTGACTGTAAACGGCACAGCCGTAGCCTCGGGTACCGCGTCAGTTCCGGTGTCTTTGAATGTAGGAAATAACACGATTACAACCATAGTGACTGCACAGAATGGTATCACCACACAATCATATACAATAACCGTTACCCGGGCGCCATCTTCAAATGCTGGCCTATCAAATTTGTCCTTTAGTAGCGGAAACTTAAACCCGGCATTTTCCACCGGAGTAGCGAGTTACCTCGTGAACGTAGCCAATGGCGTAAGCAATATCAACGCAACACCGGTAGTGAGTGATCCTACGGCAACGGTTACAGTAAACGGAACGATTGTTGCGCCGGGGTCTGCTTCAGCAAACCTTCCTTTGATTGTGGGCGATAATATCATCACTACTACCGTAACAGCGCAGGATGGAGTAACTGCCAGCTCATATACAGTTACGGTTAACAGATCAGCGATACCCAATGCTATGTTAACAAGTCTTAGCCTCAACAATGGCAGCTTAAGTCCGGCATTTTCAAGCACCGTGCTAAATTACCTGGCCAATGTCGCAAATAATGTAAACAGCATTCAGGTAACACCAACCACAAACGACCCTACTGCTACAATAACCGTAAACGGCGTGCCGGTGATGTCGGGCATTGCGTCTGTCAGCTTGCCTTTAAACGTTGGTGGTAACACAATTACTACGACGGTTTCAGCCAGTGGTGGGACGGTTACGCAGACATATTCAATAATAGTTTTAAGGGCCGGAATAGCAAATGCGGCGCTTTCCTCTTTGTTCATAAGTAATGGAAGTTTAAATCCGGCATTTAATAGTGCGACATTAAGCTATTCGGCAAGCGTACCAAACAACGTAAGCAGCATTACATTAACATCAAGATCAAGTGACCCGACTGCCACTGTAACTGTAAACGGTAAAACGGTAGCCTACGGTGTGCCTTCCGCTGGCCAGGGCTTAAATGTTGGTAATAACCTTATTACTACTATAGTAACTGCGCAGGACGGAATCACTACACAATCATATACATTGATAGTTTCAAGAGCGCCATCATCAAATGCTTCCATTTCGGGTATAGCATTAAACGATGGCAGTTCTGGTACACAATTTTCCACCGGAAACGGTAATTATACTGTAAATGCACCTTATAGTATAAGCAGTGTCACGTTAACACCATCAACAGTTGATCCTACAGCAAGCGTAACTGTAAATGGGACGCAGGTAACGGGTGCCACATCCGCTCCTGTCGTGTTAAAGGTGGGCAACAACTTTATTACAACAGTAGTGACCGCCCAGGACGGGATAACAAAGCAAACATATACGGTTACTGTTATCCGCGGATTGTCGACAATAGCTAGTTTATCAAATCTTGCGCTTAGCAGCGGGAACTTAAGCCCTGTATTTGCTGCAGGGACGACTGGTTATACAGTAAATGTTGGTAATGCTACAGCTTCGGTGACGCTAAAACCAACAACAAGTGACCCGGCCGCAACGGTTGCAGTCAACGGAACTGCTGTGACCGGTGGCTCGGCGTCGGCAACTATTGCTTTGAAAGTTGGCAATAACACCATTAAGACTATAGTAACCGCACAGGATAAAACAACAAAAATTACTTATACAACAACGGTGGTCCGCGCGCCATCTTCAAATGCAGGCTTGTCAAATGTGGCGGTCGGCACCGGAAAGCTGAGTCCTGGGTTTGCGACCGCTACCACCGGTTACACAATGGGCGTAGGCAATACAACCACCTCAATACAGATAAGGCCGACCACAAGCGACGTAAATGCCACCCTAACTTTAAATGGGGTAAAACTTCCCAGCGGTGCAATTTCACCGGCTATTGTGCTTGCAATCGGCAATAATATAATCTCAATAGTTGTTACTGCACAGGACGGCACAACAAATTCTTATGCCATAACGGTAAAACGTGCGTCAAGCGCATTAAGCACAAAATTATTGTTAACTACAGACCGGCAAAAAAGTTCCACAAATGCAAACCTTGCATCGCTAAAAACTGATTTTGGACAGTTGTCGCCGATTTTTAACCCGGATACACTTAACTATAATGTTACCGTTAATAATTCGACTTCTGCATTGGCGATAACTCCGGTCGCAAGCGACACCAACGCCACTTTAACTGTAAACGGTACAACACTTTTAGGCGGCAACACTTCTATGCCTGTGGCTCTGAATATCGGAGAAAATAAAATTACAACCCTGGTAACCGCACAGGATGGCGCAACAATTCGGTCTTATACAATTAATGTTATAAGAGAAAAGCCCGCACTATCAGATAATAGCAATGGCGGAGATAAAATTTTGGTTCATCAGGCTGTTTCGCCAAATGGAGATGGTATAAATGATTTTCTGCTAATAGAAGGTATAGAAGAGTACCCCGGCAATAAAGTCACCATATTTAATAGTAATGGCGTTGCAGTTTATAATACCACCGGGTATGATAATTCCAACAAAGCTTTTGACGGCCATTCCAACGTAAACGGACGTTTGCAACAGCCGGGCACCTATTTTTACACAATAGAATACACGTTGAATGGAGAATTAAGAAGAAAGACGGGATATTTTGTGTTGAGATTTAACGGAACAAAATAGATATAAAAATGTGGGAAGGAAGCTTAGAAAGCTCTTTCTTCTCCCCTGAAAATGTTTACGACGGTAAGGAAAACGATTCTCAGGTCGAGCATCAGCGACCAGTTTTCCATATACGAGATATCATGTTCCACTCTTTTTTCCATCAACCGGGTATCTTTGGTTTCCCCCCGGTAGCCATTAACCTG
>DASYEP010000153.1:0-1852 GCA_036498965.1 Mucilaginibacter sp. | reverse complement strand
TGCGGCGCTTTCCAGCGGAGTTCGCCCACAGGTGGTGCGGCAAAAGGGATACCTTTATAGGCAGTCACATCGCCCGTTTTGTTTTTTACTCCCGATATCATGCCCGACTCAATGCGGACCACCGGCAAAAAATAAGCTTTGCTAACAATAAACGAATAAAAAATAAAAGGCGCTGACAGGATCAAAATACCAAAGGCAATTTTAGTTTGCTTTTTTATCATAGGAAAAGAATGGAAGTGTCGGTTTGACGCAATCTAATATTTGTTTCGCATAAATCAAAACACTCCGTCTTTTACTTAAATTAGCCGTATCATCAGCAGTAACTTGAAAAACCAGGCCCTAAATCAGCTTATCAATTTTTTCTGGACCATCTTATGTTTTGTGCCGGTAGTTTATTACTGGATGGAGAATTATTCTGCCTGGCTGTATGTTTTAATATTGCTCAGCGCGGCATTTGCTTTTCTGCCCAACGGCATCTTCAGCGAGCTACAGTTAAGCAGTAATAAAAAGTTTTATGAACGCCTGGGCGTAAAGCTTATTCAGAAACTGGTACAGAACGGTACCTTCGCCAACAATGCCATCCATAAAAACGACCCGCAATACAAAGTGATCAAAAACCGTGCACAGGCGCAAAATTATTTAAGCACCATTGCTATGTATGAGCACTATCACCTGGCATGCTTTGTATTTTTTGGCCTTACTTTTATCCATGCACTTTATCAACAGCAATTTGTGTTGGCTTTACTCATCCTATCGGCAGATGTTATTTATAACGTATGCCCGATACTGTTGCAGCAGTATAATAAGCTAAAGGTGATGAGGGTTTTGAAATTGAGAAGGGATTAGTGATTTAGACAACATATTAGCAAATAATAAAAAATGAAACTAGCAGACCTTATAATCTTTTACACGACCACTTATTATGAGAAAAAACATATGGATGGCTTAGAGTTTGGAAGTATCATCAATCGAGGTATTTTTTTAGCCTCGATGACAATTGGCTTTTTTTTACTTGTGATTGCACAATTATTAACTGCTTTTATTTTTAAAAAAAACCTTATTCTTTTGCCCTATGCAATTTATTTCATTATCCTCTCAATATATTTAATGAGTGAAGTATTCAGTTATATTTATATTAAAAAAAAGAGATATGAATATGTTAAATCTCCTGACTTCGATAGACCAGCTAATTTGAGTATCAATGCTGGAGTGTACTTAAGTTGCCTATTATTTGTTATTTCATTTACCCTTGATATGGTGTTGGGAGCAATCATTAAGTAAAATCTATCAAAAATATTAATCGGGATTCTAACCATCTCACATCACCACCTTCACCCTGATCTGCCCGTCTGATAAAGTCCTTACGATCAGTTTTTCACTGGTGGGATAGATAGCCTGTATATCCAGGTCTTTGATCATCACTTCAGAGCGGATATTGTTACCCATATCGCGGCTCATTTCTTTTTGAATACGGGCTTTGCTGCCGGCAATAAACTGGGTAAAATTATAGGTTGCCCGCTGGCGTATCACATCGGTTATTTTACCATTGAACATCCATTTGGCAGCTTTCAGCATCCAGGCTTTGGTCTGCAGGTCAAAGCTCAGGTCGGGGAAGGATAGCTCACGTGTCGCCGGGTCATAGGTTGGCGTGCCTACCAGGTAAATGGTGCCCGTGCTGGAGCCTTTAAAATCTACCTGCATTACAATCTGCTTGCCGATGCCCCAAACCTTGGTATGGTCTACAATAAATTCGTTGCCAACTATCTCTATGTGCTGACCTGCCACCTGCTGATTCACCATATTGGTCAGGTGATCATAATTCTCCAACAGGTCCAGGTAAACATTAAAACCG
>DASYEP010000152.1:0-14492 GCA_036498965.1 Mucilaginibacter sp. | reverse complement strand
GTTTATACCTTAAATATATGAAAATCAGATGATTATTCCAAATAATTACTCAAGAAAAAACTAAAGGATAACCCCTTTTTTAATGCCTCACATTCATTAATTAAAAAGAGGCTGATCATGATTTATGATACAGCCTCTTTTCTGTTTTAAAACTCTTTACGAATATCATAATGCATTACATTTGAATCTAATCGGCCTTCATTAAAAACAAATGCATTACGCAATTATTACTTATGGTTCAAGAGGAGATGTTCAGCCTTTTATTGCTTTGGCATTAGGATTGATGACCAGGGGGAACAAGGTTACATTATTGGCCCCTGAAAATTTCAAGGATTTTGTGGAAGGCTACGGCGTAACTTTTTATCCGCTTCACGGCAATGCTGAAGAATTGCTTTATTTACCCGAAGGACTTCGTGTGTTAAAAACCGGCAATGCCATAGCCCTCTTACGCTATCTGCAAAAGGGCGGAAAAAAAATACTTCCCTTCATTAAACAGGACATATTGAAAGGCGGCGCCAATGCAGATGCGTTGATAACAAGTGTCCTGGCCATCCCCTGGTCACGGTCGCTCGCTGAAAAATTAAATGTAAAATGGGCGATAGTACAGTTTAATCCGCCCACAACGCCTACCAAAGAGTTTCCTTTTGCAGGATTGGATTTTTTAAACTTTCCTGCATATAATCTTTTCACCTATTGGTTATTAGCGCATTTTTATTGGCAATTCAATAAAAAGGACATTAATGAATTCAGAATAGGCCTTGGGTTAGCGGCCGCAAAAAAACCAACGACCGCTAGATTATATAAAGAAAACACCTTGAATTTATATAGCTTTAGTTCGCAGTTGATTTCGAGTCCGAAAGACTGGCCCACCAACACGCATATAACCGGATACCTGACCTTACCGATTGAGAGCAAAACTGATCATTTAATGGACCAGGCTCCCGACGGCCTCCAGGCATGGCTGCAAGCCGGCGAAAAACCAATATATGCCGGTTTTGGAAGCATACCCGTACCCGATGCCGAGTTATTCGGGAATATTTTAAATGATATTTTGTCGACAACAACCTTGCGCATCATTTTTTGTAAAGGGTGGTCGGTAATTGATACTTTGATAGAACATCCTAATTTATTTGTTGTAAAATACATAAATCACCAATGGCTTTTTCCGCGGTGCAAGGCGGCCATTATACACGGGGGCGCCGGAACAACTGCTGCTGTGCTAAAAGCAAAAATACCTTCAATTATAGTTTCCGTTTTTGCCGACCAGCCGTGGTGGGGCAAAATTATTGAAGAAAAAAAACTGGGAATACATATACCTTTTAAAAAATTAACAACCCGTAAATTGCTCGCCGCGATTGAAAAAACGCAAACCGCCGAAATATTAAAAAATGTGCGGGAAACGGGTGAACTGATTAATAAGGAAGATGGGTTAGCGCAGGCGATAACTGCTATTGAAAATTACTTCGCTTAAAATAAGCTGGCAAAAGCAAGTTTCAATTTTTCAATCACCTGCAAATCAGCACATTGAAAAGGGGTAGCGATATTTGAAAAAACACTTTTCAAATATCATTTTTATCCTTACATTTGCGGGCTAATTGTTGCTCATTGAAATCGCTAAGAATTTATTCGATTCCTTTTACCGGCCTGAAGCTGGGGAAACACGAGTTTGAGTTTATTGTTGATGATTCTTTTTTTGACGAGTTTGAATATTCACTTGTTAAAAAAGCTGATTTGAAGTGCCTGGTAGAGCTGGAAAAGCAGGAGACCATGATGATCCTGAATTTCCACATAAGCGGAACAATAGATACAAATTGTGATCGTTGTTTGGCCCGGTATCCGTATCCGGTAGATATACGTGAGCAGCAGGTGGCGAAATTTAGTGACGAAACGATTGGTGACGACGAAGAAATCATCATCCTCACTAAAAATGATCATGAGATCAATATAGCAGGATTGGTTTATGAGTATATAAATGTTGCTTTGCCATTTATAACAGTATGCGACGACGAGGGAAATACTCCCTATTGTGATAAAGAAATGCTGGATAGCTTAAGTAAGCTTGCAGCAAATACAGAAAAAGATGAGCAAGCAGACCCACGCTGGGATGCCCTCAAAAAAATTAAATAAAATATAAAAACCAGGATTTATGCCACATCCAAAACGAAAAATATCCAAATCAAGAAGAGATAAGCGCAGAACTCATGATAAAGCAGTAGCGCCTACCCTAACTACCTGCAAAACTACCGGCGCTGTTCATTTACCGCACAGAGCTTATACTGTTGATGGTAATGTTTACTACAACGGTAAATTATTGATCGAGAAAGCAGCAGTAGCCTAAGTTTAATTTTCTGAAATGAAGATTGGCTTAGATATTATGGGCGGCGATTTCGCTCCGGAAGCAACCATCTTAGGCGCAATTTCAGCTTACAAAGCGTTATCTGCCGACCAAAAACTGGTGCTTATCGGCGATAAGGAAATAGCTGTAGATTTACTTCAGAAGAATAATTTCAGTCCGGATCATTTCGAGTTTGTGCATACAACCGAAGTGATTGGCATGGGCGAACATCCCACCAAAGCAATAACACAAAAGCCAGATTCCAGTATAACGGTTGGTTTTAAGTTACTGAAGGAGGGCGGCATCGACGCTTTTTCGTCTGCCGGCAACAGCGGTGCTATGCTGGTTGGCGCCATGTTTAGCGTAAAAACCATCCCAGGTGTTTTACGGCCTGCAATTACAAGCATTATGCCGAAATTAAATGGCAAGTTGGCCATTTTGGTAGACGTAGGCGCTAATGCCGATTGCAAGCCCGAATTTTTATTGCAGTTTGGAACGCTCGGCAGCTTGTTTTCCAAGTATGTTTATCATGTTCCAGATCCTCTTGTTGCGCTGATAAACATCGGCGAAGAAGAGGAAAAAGGCAATATCCTCTGCCAGGCTGCCTACCCCCTGATGAAAGAAAGCAAACAATTTAACTTTGAAGGCAATGTTGAAGGACGCGGGTTGTTTTACAGCAACGCCGATGTGTTTGTTTGTGATGGCTTTACCGGCAACGTTATTCTGAAACTTGCCGAATCTTTCTATGAAGTTACCCACGAAAAAGGTATAAAAGACGACTTTTTTAGCATGTTCAACTATGAGCAGTATGGAGGAAGCCCAATATTGGGTGTAAATGCTCCTGTTTTGGTTGGGCACGGTATATCAACCCCCGAGGCTATTAAAAATATGCTGCTGCTATCAAAAGATATGGTAGAAAGTGCTTTGGTTGATAAAATAAAACTGGCTTTCCAGTAAAAGATATTATAATGAGTAAAATTCATGCTGCTATTACGGCAGTTCATGGTTATGTTCCGGAATATGTGTTGACTAACCACGAGTTGGAAACGATAGTTGATACAAATGATGAGTGGATAACTACGCGTACCGGGATTAAAGAGCGGCGCATACTGAAAGGTGAAGGCCTGGGTACATCTGACATGGCAGTTCCGGCTGTTGAAGGTCTGTTAAAAAAGCGCGGAATCAGTGCTGACGAAATTGAACTGATAATTTTTTGTACAACAACTCCTGATAGAGTATTTCCGGCAACGGCAAATATACTTGCTGATAAAATTGGCGCAAAAAATGCATGGGGTTATGATCTGCAGGCAACATGCTCCGGATTTTTATTTGGTCTTACAACTGGCTCCCAGTTTATCGAAAGCGGGAAGCACAAAAAAGTTTTAGTTGTTGGCGGAGATAAAATGTCGTCGATGATCAATTACCAGGATCGTACCACCTGTATTATTTTTGGTGATGGCTGCGGCGCTGTTTTGCTGGAACCGAACGATGAAGGCAATGGTGTTATTGATTCTGTTTTGAAAAGCGATGGATCGGGAGTAGTACACCTGCATCAAAAAGCTGGTGGCTCAGTAAAACCTGCCTCCCATGAAACGATTGATGCCCGCGAGCATTTTCTTTACCAGGAAGGTCAGGCTGTATTTAAATTTGCTGTAACCAACATGGCCGAAGTAGCGGCAGAGGTAATGGAGCGCAATAATCTTAAAGCGGACGATATTTCATGGCTGGTACCGCACCAGGCTAATAAACGTATTATTGATGCAACTGCGATCCGAACGGGCGTTAGTGCAGACAAAGTAATAGTGAACATAGAACGTTTTGGTAATACCACTAACGGAACATTACCGTTATGTTTATGGGAGTGGGAAAATAAATTTAAAAAGGGCGACAATTTAATACTTGCTGCTTTTGGCGGCGGGTTTACGTGGGGGTCTGTCTATTTAAAATGGGCTTATTAAAAAGATGTGCAGATGAGTAAATGTGCAAATATGCAAATGAAAGAAATTAACGTGCGAATTAATCATCTGCACATTTGAAATTCGCACATTTGCACATTAATTGTCATTCGCACATCAATAATTATTTGCACATTTGAAATCTGCACCCTGTATGTACGGGGCACATTAATAACGACAAAGAGTTTTTCAAAAATATAAAAATGAGTAAAATTCATGCTGCTATTACAGCAGTGCACGCATATGTGCCCGATTATATACTAACAAATCGTGAACTTGAAACAATGGTTGATACCAATGATGAGTGGATCACTACCCGCACTGGTATAAAAGAACGGCATATATTAAAAGGCGAGGGTCTCGGCACTTCTGACATGGCAGTCCCCGCGGTAGAGGGGTTGTTAAAAAAACGTGGTATCGGTCCGGAAGAAATTGATCTGATTATTTTTTGTACTACTACTCCTGATTTTGTATTTCCGGCCACGGCGAATATACTGGCAGATAAAATTGGCGCCAAAAACGCCTGGGGTTATGATCTCTCCGCGGCCTGTTCGGGCTTTTTATTCGGCCTGGCAACTGGTTCTCAATTCATTGAAACCGGAAAGCATAAAAAAGTTCTGGTTGTTGGAGGCGATAAAATGTCATCCATAACTAATTATCAGGATCGTGCTACCTGTATCATATTCGGTGATGGCTGCGGTGCTGTTTTATTGGAACCTAATACTGAGGGCAACGGCATAATTGATACTATTACACGAAGCGATGGTTCCGGAGTAGCATACCTGCACCAAAAAGCAGGAGGTTCGGTAAAACCTGCTTCACATGAAACCGTTGATGCCCGCGAACATTACGCATACCAGGAAGGACAAGCAGTATTTAAATTTGCCGTAACAAACATGGCCGATGTGGCCGCTGAAGTAATGGAACGTAATAACCTTAAGGCAGACGATATTGCATGGCTGGTACCACACCAGGCTAATAAACGCATTATTGACGCAACAGCCAACCGCACAGGCGTTAGCGCTGATAAAGTAATAATAAACATTGAGCGTTACGGCAATACAACCAACGCAACAATACCTTTGTGTTTGTGGGAATGGGAGAATAAATTCAAAAAAGGTGATAATTTGATATTAGCGGCCTTTGGTGGTGGATTTACATGGGGGTCTATTTATCTAAAATGGGCTTATTAGGAAGATGTGCAGATTTCAAATGTGCAAATGAAAATATAAAATGCATTTTTGAATATCTAACAATTTGAAAATCCGAACTCAAAAAATTTGAACATTACTAAAATAATGTTGTTTATACATAACTAACTAATTAACATATTAAAAATTCGCACATTTGCACTTCTAAAATTCGCACGTCTGCATATTAACTAATTAATTAACTAATTTATAAAGCATTTGCACATCTGCACATTTGAAATATGCACATCCTACAATCTGCATATTTGAATTTGCACATCTGCATATTAACGTATAACTTTATCCGAAACCAATTAATCCCCGAGCATGGATATTAAACAAATTCAGGATCTGATACGCTTTGTTTCCAAATCTGGTGTAAACGAAGTCGCAATAGAACAAAAAGATTTCAAAATCACGATAAAAACAAACCAGGCTCCAACTATAGTAAATGCAACTATACCGGCTGTACAACAGTCGGCTACCACAGCTGCACTTATGCCTGCCCCATCACCGGCCCCTGCCGCTGAACCTATTAACGATACATCAAAATATGTAACTATAAAATCGCCAATGATCGGCACGTTCTATCGTTCGGCCAGTCCCGAAAAACCATTGTTTGTTAACGTAGGTGACGAGATTGAAACGGGAACAGTAATTTGTATTATTGAAGCGATGAAGCTTTTCAATGAAATTGAATCAGAAATATCCGGCCGCATTGTAAAAATATTGGTTGATAACGCATCACCAGTTGAATACGATCAGCCGTTGTTTTTGGTTGAACCTTTTTAATTTGATTTCACTGATTATTGTTTGATTTCACCGATAATACCGAAATAAATCGGTGTAATCTTTTTTAGCAATCGGTGCAATCTTAAAAATTTAAGAAATGTTTAAAAAAATATTAATAGCTAACCGTGGTGAAATTGCCCTGCGAATAATTCGTACCTGCAAGGAAATGGGCATTAAAACAGTGGCTGTTTATTCAACTGCCGACCGGGACAGTCTTCACGTACGCTTTGCTGATGAAGCTGTTTGCATAGGACCGCCGCCCAGTCGCGATTCTTATTTAAATATTCCGAATATTATTTCTGCCGCCGAGTTAACTAATGCCGACGCTATTCATCCGGGCTACGGGTTTTTATCAGAGAATGCTAAGTTCTCTGCTATCTGTGCGGAATATGGTATCAAATTTATAGGAGCCACAGCTGATCAGATCAACGCCATGGGCGATAAGGCTTCGGCCAAGGAGACTATGAAAAAAGCGGGTGTGCCTACCATACCTGGTTCAGAAGGACTACTGAAAGATGTAAAGCAAGGCATTGAAATATCAAAAAAAATAGGCTATCCCGTTATACTGAAGGCCACAGCAGGCGGCGGCGGCCGCGGGATGCGCGTCGTATGGAAAGATGAGGAGTTTGAAAATGCATGGGACTCCGCACGTGCTGAATCGGGCGCAGCATTTGGTAATGATGGCATGTATCTTGAAAAATATGTTGAAGATCCACGCCACATCGAGATACAGGTTGTAGGCGATCAGTTTGGCAAAGTTTGCCACCTTTCTGAACGCGACTGCTCTATACAGCGTCGCCATCAAAAACTCGTTGAAGAATCCCCATCCCCTTTTATGACTGAGAAGCTGCGTAAAAAAATGGGAGACGCCGCAATAAAAGGTGCCAAGGCGGTAAAATATGAGGGTGCCGGTACTGTAGAGTTTCTGGTTGACAAGAACCGGAATTTCTATTTTATGGAAATGAACACCCGTATACAGGTGGAGCACCCGGTTACCGAGGAAGTAATTAATTTCGACCTTATTAAAGAGCAGATAAAGGTTGCAGCCGGAATACCGATTTCAGGTAAAAATTACGAACCTATATTGCATGCTATAGAATGCCGCATCAACGCAGAAGACCCCTTTAATAACTTCAGGCCTTCACCAGGTAAGATCACTAATTTTCACTCGCCGGGCGGACACGGTGTACGTGTTGACACGCATGTTTATACTGGTTATGCCATACCTCCGAATTACGACTCCATGATCGCCAAAGTTATTTGCGTAGCGCAAACCCGCGACGAAGCATTGAGCACCATGGAGCGAGCACTAAGTGAGTTTGTGATTGAAGGGGTGAAAACCACTATACCGTTCCATTTAAAATTACTGCAGGACCCCAATTTCAGGGCAGGTAATTTTACAACAAAGTTTATGGAGACGTTTGAATATTCGGAATAAAAAAGAGTAAAGGCTATTCACATCAAAGATGAATATCCTTTACCGCTAATTCATTTCTGATCAATCAAATAATACGAGTTAAACCGCGTTTAAAAAACTAACGCAAATATTTTCCGGGTAATTATATGCCGGAATATCACTTTTAGAAATGAATATAGGTAGCAGATTAATTAAGGCGATCAGGGAAAAAGGGAAGGCGATGGAGTCAGAAATGTCATTTTTCGAGCATTTAGAAGCCTTAAGATGGCACCTTATCCGGGCAGCTTTAGCAATCATACTGTTTACCATACTTGCTTTCAGTTACTATAACTGGATTTTTGATGATGTGATAATGGCCCCCACGCACTCGGACTTCTGGACTTACCGGATGATGTGCGGCGCAGGGGATTTTTTGCAGAGGGTGATGCCTGAATTCATGCACATTAAAGCCAAGAATTTTTGTGTTGATAAGATAAACGTTCAATTAATAAATACAGATATGGCAGGGCAGTTTACCCTGCAAATCAATTCGTCATTAATGATTGGCCTGGTTTTGGGTATCCCCTATTTGTTTTATGAATTGTGGAAGTTTGTTAGACCTGCCCTTCACGAAAAGGAACGCAAAGCCGCAAGTGGTTTTGTATTTTATGCATCCTTTCTGTTTATGGTGGGTGTGTTATTTGGCTATTTTGTAATTACTCCATTATCCATCAGATTTTTATCTGGTTATATAGTAAGTACCGCCATTCAAAACCTGTTCAGCATTGATTCTTATATTTCATCAGTGGCAACATTAACCCTTGCTACAGGCGTTGTTTTTCAAATGCCTATTTTGGTCTACATACTTTCGAGCCTTGGTATACTCACACCAAAATTTATGCGCGAGAGCAGACGTTACGCTATTGTTATTATTTTGATTATCGCTGCAATAGTTACGCCAACGCCAGATATGCTTACCATGACCGTTGTTGCCATCCCTTTACTCTTATTATATGAGTTGAGTATTAGCGTTGCCGGGGTAGTACAACGAAGACGCGAAAAGAAGAGCGAGGAATTGACTATAATAAATTAATTCGCGCCGGATTAGCTAATTTGAGAATGTGTCAGTTTGAAAATCGATCGACATATTTTCAAATTAGCTAATTTTCAAGTTCAAATCGGCAAATTATATTCACAATTTTCCTTTAATTTTATAGCATGAATAACGAAACATTAAGGATCGCTATCGGTGCGGACCATTTAGGGTTTGATTATAAAAATGGCATAAAGGAAATTCTAAATGCTAAGGAATTAAAAGATTTTGGAACGTACGATTTAACTGCCGTTGATTATCCCGACTATGCCCACCCTATAGCATTGGCAGTGGAAAAAGGCGAATTTGATTTCGGAATCCTTATTGACGGAACCGCAAACGGTGTGGCAATTACCGCAAATAAGCACCAGGGAATAAGAGCGGCTATCTGCTGGAGTGAAGAGGTGGCCGAACTTGCCAGGGGCCATAACAACGCAAATATATTGTGTATTCCGGCACGCTTTGTTTCACTTTACGAATCTCAAAAAATTGTTGAAGTTTTTCTAACTACCATATTTGAAGGTGGAAGGCACAAGGATCGCATTAAAAAGATTCCGGTTTGAGAAATCTCGTCTATCTATATTCTATCCAAGGTGAAATCGCGCTCAAAACACCAAGTCATGCCGAACTCGTTTCGGTACCCCACAGCACAAGCGGCCTGCTTGGTGTACATCTTGCATGCTCATTTACATGGCGTATACTTTGCATTTGGGGTGCCGAAACAAGTTCATGATATCCCTTTAGTTTTGGAAACTCGACGCAACGCGAAAATTGCTGTCAATTTTAAAAGCTTCCCCGGCATCCTGCCAATTAGTTGGCCTTATATACTCTCACATAATCAACATACATATTCTCCGGCAATTTACTTTCATCAACCGTTGTGTTGGGGAAGTTCCCCCCGACCGCTAAATTTAAGATAATAAAAAAAGGAAGGTGAAAGGCGTTGGTGCCATTTATGTTTCCGGCAATATTGGCGTTAACATAAAGTGTGCTGTCTACATACCAACGGATAGAGTTCGTATCCCATTCTACAGCATATAAATGGTAATTATCAGGACTTGTGGCTGTTGTTGCGCCGTAAGAAACGTGCCCGTTAACATTCCAATGCATGGTTCCGTAAATTGTATTATCAGCATTTATATGCTCCATAATATCAATTTCGCCGCATGTTGGCCAATTTACCACATCGATGTTGCTGCCCAGCATCCAGAAAGCAGGCCACATTCCCGCTCCCAGGGGCATTTTAATACTGGCTTCTATACGGCCGTACTGCGATGAAAATTTACCGAAAGTGGTTACCTTCCCCGACGAATATGGCTGGCCGCCAAACGACTGTTTTCTGGCGGCAATCACCAGGTTGCCGTTACTCACGCTGAGATTTGAGGGGAGATAATATTCCAGCTCATTATTTACGCCAGCATTCCTGTTTTCAACAACCCATTTTGTTGTATCTAACGCGTTACCATCAAACTCGTCCGACCAAACTAAACTATAGGTTCCGGGTGTTGTTACCGGTGTAGTGGTAGGCGTGGTTGTAGATATTGTGGCCGGAGTTTTATTAAAATCTTTTTTGCACGCGCTTGAAGTCATAACAAATCCAAGCGCGATACCTGCACCTATTATATTTCTAACATTACCAAACATACGTTGCAACCGCCCCTCCGTTAAGTGTGCTGCTAACAATCTTCCCATTAAACTGTATGTTAAACGCTTGTGGCGTGCTTCCCGAATTCAGCACAATAAGCACTTTTGATCCGTCGGTGTTTTTGAAAGCGACATTCGGTAACGCTAATGCCGATTCATCAGTCGAAGCTATCCTTACTGCACCGGGCCGTACAAATTTTGATGCGTGAGCAATGATATAATAAGAAACGTTACGCGCCACAGCCGATCCATTAACGGTTATAGCCCCCTGGCATACGGAACATCCACCATTGGTATGCGGTCCGAAAGAAGCATCTGTCGCCAGGTTCCACTCCAATACATTTCTGCTCCAATTTTTAGTTGCACCGACGATCAGGTTGCTGATATGCCAGGAAAGGTCGCCCGCAAAGCCCCCTGTTGATGCTGTGTATTGCTCAGTAAAATAAATGTTCTTATTGGGGTACGCATTATGCACCGGACTAAGCGCATCAATGAATCCGGAGTAAAGATGAAATGCCGAACCATCAACAAAAGGATTGGCCGCAGGGTCGGCCAGGATGAGTAAGGGATAATCTGTACGGTCGGTGTTATGGTCATACACAATTATTTTTGTGGAAAGACCGGCGGTTCTGAGCTGGGGGCCTAAACTATTTTTTACAAAATTATCCTCTTCAACCGGCTGCATTACCATAGCCGGATTATTGTTGGCATTTAAGGGTTCATTCTGCGGAGTGATAGCGTCAATAGTGATGCCCTGCGCCTTCATGGCCTGTATGTATTTTACAAAATAAGCAGCGTAAGCATCATAATAAGCCGTATTTAAACTTCCCCCCGAAAAACCGTTATTGCCTATAGTATTAACCTTCATCCATACCGGGGCTGTCCATGGGCAGGCCAATATTTTTATATTAGGGTTAATTGCCAATATCTTCTTTAAAACTGGTACCAGGTCTGTGAGTTCCGGGGAAATACTAAAGTTGGCGAGGTTAATATCTGTTTGGCCCGTTGGCACGTCATCATAAGTAAAATCTGTTGCGCTTAAATCTGATGCCCCTATCGAGATTCTGAGATAACTTATGCCGATATTGGAATTATCCGTTGCAAATAATTCGGTTAATAACGCGGTCTGTTGTGTTGAGTTAAGGCTATTGATCATTGTCGCGCTTCCTCCCGTTAAACAAAAGCCAAACCCGTCAATTGTTTGGTAAGTGGTGGTAGTGTCCACACTAATGGTTGTATTGGAATTACTTCCGGCGACAAAATTTAAGCCGATATTTTGTTTTGAAAACAGTTGGGATTTATCCGCGTTGGTGAGCCACATAACCACATCAGATTTCACTGGAGTAACCGGGGTAACAACAGGCGTTGGCTGAGGCGTTGGATTCGTCGTTTTTTTACTGCAACCTGCGTTGAGGAAATAAATAAAAAACGACAATAGTAGCATGGCAATTTGATTTGCTTTTTTTTTCATGAAGTGTTTAACAGTAGCTTAAAGGGTTTATAAAGCCGAGTTTATCGACACGTAACATGCTAATGTAACAAAACTGAAGCAGTTGCATACATTTACTTTGAGTTTTTTGGCCGATGTGTGATAAAATTCCGCTATGTTTAGCTAACAAACAGCGTCGGTGTAATGTTATTTATCTGAAACAAATCCTGTGAAAAAATGAAAAGAGTAAAATTCTTAATAGCATTTTATTTATTAGCTACGTCGGCGGCCTTTGCTCAAAATTTAAAGGTGGCGGTTGCTGCGAATCTGCAATCGGTAATAAAAGTTTTGGGACAAGACTTTAAACAAAAAACGGGAATTACCATCGACCCTATTGTCGGCTCCTCAGGCAACCTGACACAACAGATTAAAAACGGCGCGCCTTATGATGTTTTTTTATCCGCCGATATGGGTTTCGCCGAAAGCCTTTTTAAAGATGGCTTCAGTTCAAAAAAGCCACTGGTATATGCCCAGGGGAGTTTGATCATTTGCAGTAACCAGGATATTGATTTAGCGAATTGGGATAAATTACTTAGCACTGAAAAAATCAAAAAAATTGCTATTGCTAACCCCAAAATAGCGCCATACGGCAAGGCTGCTGAAGAAACATTACAGCAAAAAGGGATTTTTAATGCCATCCAATCGAAGATGGTTTATGGTGAAAGTATTTCGCAGGTTAATACTTATATTACCACAGGCGTAGTGGAAATAGGGTTTACAACGCAAGCCCTGGTAAAAGACCCCGCTAATAAAACACAGCTTTATTGGAAAGAGATTGACCCGAAAACATACGCCCCCATTGAGCAGGGAATGCTATTGATAAAACGCGCGGATGCAAAGGCAGATGCAGAGAAATTTTATCAATATATATTGAGTCCGGCTGCCAGAGCCATTTTTAAAGAATACGGCTATAAGAATTAGATCACAATTAGTTTACCCCGATACGATGAGCCATCGGCGCAAAATCTTGGTAGAAGAAAAAATTGGGAAATATTCAGCGCCCATCGGTACGCAACCCGGAGGACATGCAATACGTCGGGTTTCGTAGCTACGGCACGCGAGCTTCTTTTTTTACCTGTTACCGTTACCGATATTTTGCTCCGATGGAGCATTTAATTTTTTATGGTTGAGGGTTAAATGAATATTCCAATATAGACCGATCCTTTTTTATTTTTAATTTTAGCGGGAATATGGATTTATCCCCAATTTGGCTCACCCTGAAATTAGCAAGTATCACTACCGCTCTGCTATTAATAGTGGGATTACCTATTGCTTGGTGGCTCTCAAAGGGGCGGTCGGTTGTTAAAATTATATTGGAGGCTATCATCACCATGCCTTTGGTACTGCCGCCGTCGGTGCTGGGGTTTTATTTATTGCTGGCATTTAGTCCGCAGCATGGCGTTGGCAAATGGCTGCACCAGGTTTTTAATATTCAGTTCGTATTTTCTTTCCAGGGACTTGTACTGGCTTCAATTATTTATAGCATGCCCTTTATGATCGGCCCTATAAAATCGGCTTTACAGCAGTTGCCGCTTTCGCTTTCGCAGGCATCATACAGCATTGGCAAAACAAAATGGCAGACTTTCGTACATGTGTTACTGCCAAACATAAGACCATCGCTGCTAACCGCTGTAGTGCTGACTTTCGCGCATACGCTGGGCGAATTTGGCGTTGTGCTGATGATAGGCGGCAATATCCCAAATGTAACGCGTGTGGCGTCTATAGCGGTGTATGATTCGGTAGAGCAAATGGATTACGCCGCGGCCAATGCCTATTCTTTTATCCTGTTTTCCATTACCTTCGCTATGGTGATATCGGTATTCATCTTTAATAAATATCAGCTTAAAAGCCCTTTAGAATGATCAGTGTAGCTATTGAAAAAAAGTTAAAGGCGTACAAGGGGCAGCTGGTATTAAAAGTCTCCCGCACATTCGCGACTGGAAGTATAACACAAGTTTACGGACCATCCGGCGCCGGAAAAACCACTTTTTTAAAAATCATCGCCGGGTTTATTCAGCCGGAGAAGGGCAATATAATTGTCGATGGAATTTCGTGGCTGGATACGGAATCGAAAATATCTATACCTCCGCAAAAAAGAATAGTTGGCTTCGTTTTCCAGGATTATGCATTGTTCCCCAACATGACCGTCCGCGAACATTTGGAATATGCGACAAGTGACGCCGCCTGGATTGAGAAATTACTTACCATAGGAAAACTCGAAACATTTACAAATCACAAACCCGAATACCTGTCGGGCGGCCAGCAGCAACGTCTGGCAATTTTAAGGGCGCTTGCTATAAAACCAAAATTACTTTTAATGGACGAACCGTTTTCGGCTCTTGATCCGGAAATGAAGTTGGCTTTGATTAGGGAGTTGAAAGTGATATTTAACGAAATGGGCACCACCGTTTTAATTGTAACCCATAACCCGCAGGAGTTGGATGGACTGGCGAATGATGAACTCAATATCCACTAATTGACACGAATAAGGGCGAATTACACGAATTTCAGCTGCATTTGTATAATTCGAATCCATTCGTGTCAATTAGTGTTGTAAAAATATTAATTTGGTACCATGAAAACCAAACCTATCCTCAT
>DASYEP010000151.1:0-125371 GCA_036498965.1 Mucilaginibacter sp. | reverse complement strand
CAACGGCCGCTCTAATAACGGAAAACTGCAAAACCCGGGTACTTATTTTTACTTGCTGGAGTACAAGGACAAAGGAGAGTTAAAACAAAAAACGGGATTCTTTATCCTGAAATACTGATAGCGATATTTCATAGAAAGTCCGGGGCTTGGTTAAACCGTTGCCGGGTTCTGGACTTCCAGGAGTAGTTTGAAAATATCGCTCTCGTTTTCAACAGGATAACCGTGGAAAAATCACAATAATGCCGCGTCAATTTTCATATTTACTTGCTTTATTTAATTATTAATTTATTACATTTACTCGGTTGATTTATAATGATGTACAGATAAGTCGTGACAATAAAACCGCATTAATTTATTAGATAATTGTTCCCTTCTCCGCACATCCGCACTGGCTATTTATCGCAATAAAATATTTCGTTACCGTTGCGCTGTTTTCCTGATTACAACACCACGGCACACTACTTTCCTGATTTTAAATTACCGTTAAAAACGGTGACCGTTGCCTGTTAATACTTGCCGTAAATAGTGCTTCTGTTGCTATTTTTTGATTTGAAATTTCGATAATCCTAAACTAATATGAAAAATACCCTACGCGCAATTATTTTCTTACTGATGCTGGTGAGAGTTAATGGTCTTTTAGCACAGATCACCTTTCCCTTTTCAATACCTCCCGTCATAACCTATGTCAGCAACCCCCCAAACTATAACGTTGGTACGCCTATCGCCCCGTTAACTCCAACGAGCATTGGCGGTCCGGGCGCTGAAATAGTTGGCTTTGTTTTGGGGGGAGGAGTAAGATCCTTTGTGCCCATAAATAGTGCCATTTCAGGATTGACAATCGATCCGTCCGGCAATTTGTATGCCTCCAATTTAACGAATAACCTGATCCTTAAAATCAGCCCTGCCGGTGTAGTTACAACTTTAGCGGGCAGCGGCGTGGCAGGCGCAACAAATGGCACAGGCACGGCGGCAAGTTTCAATGCCCCGGCGGGACTGGCAATAGACGCGTCCGGCAATGTGTATGTTGCAGATCAACAGAATAACCTTATCCGTAAAATCACCTCTGCAGGCGTGGTAACTACTCTGGCCGGGAGCGGAACAGCAGGTTCTGCCAACGGTACCGGCACAGCGGCAAGTTTTAATTTGCCTTACGGAGTGGTATTGGACGCGTCTGGCAATATATATGTAACAGATCAAGGAAATAACCTTATCCGTAAGATCAGCCCTGCGGGAGTAGTAACTACTTTTGCTGGCAACGGAGTCGGGATTTCAGTCGACGGCACAGGCACTACGGCAGGGTTTGCTAGTGCATTCGGATTGACAATTGATGCTTCGGGTAATTTGTATGTAGCTGACGAGTTCGAGATTCGGACAATAACCCCTGCGGGTGCCGTAGGCACATTGGCAGGCAGCAGCAACGTCGGTTCAGCGGATGGTACTGGCAACGCGGCCAGTTTCAATTCCCCCGCCGGTTTAACGATCGATGCATCTGGCAATTTATATTTAGTAGATGGAGGGGTCGTCCGCGAGATCAGCCCCGCCGGTTCAGTAATCACTTATTCAATTCCTCCTGGTGCTATCAGCGGTGGTGGCATAGTAGCTGACGCTTTAGGCAATTTGTATGTGAGCGATGCCCTTGGCAGCCTGAATAAGATAATCCCGACCTTACCTGCCGGGCTGGTATTTGACGGCTCATCGGGCACTATCAGCGGCACGCCAACAGCAATAAGCCCGGCGACAAGCTACACAGTTGAAGCATTTAATGGTACCGGCGGTGGTGCCGCTTCGGTTACTATAACCGTAGATAACTTGCCACCTGCGACCATCTCATATCCCGGCAGCCCGTTAATTGTCACAAAAGGTGTACCCATTTACTTAAGCCCTACCACCACAGGCGGTTTGGCAAACAGCTATGTCGTTACCCCATCCTTACCAACAGGTTTAAACCTGGATGGCATAACGGGTGTCATCAGCGGAAAAGCTTCGGCCGCAAGCACAGCTGCAAATTACAGCATAAAAGGCACCAATACTGCGGGCAGCATCACAACAACAGTTAATATAACTGTCATCAACCCACCACCTGCGCCAAAAATCAGCTACGCAGGCCCGAAAACTTATTTTATTGGTGCAGTAATCGATTCATTAAGTCCTTCAAGCACAGGCGGTGCGGTACCACCTCATGTTTTGGTAAGCACCTTTGCTGGCAACGGCACATCCGGAGCCGTTAATGGCCCCGGGTCGTCGGCAAGTTTTTTTAACCCGGTCGGAGTAGCAATCGATGCGTTTGGTAATGTATATGTAGCTGATGCCTTTAATAACCTCATCAGGAAGATAAGTGTTGCGGGCGTGGTAACTACTTTTGCGAGCGGCTTCAATGGCCCTACTGGCCTTGCATTTGATGCCTTTGGCAATTTATTTGTGGCCGATGCTCTTAGTAACTTGGTTTGGAAGATAAATCAGGCGGGGGTACCAAGTGTCTTTTCCAACGGGGTGGGTCCTGTAAGCTGTGCGGTATGTCCGCAGGGCTTTAATGACCCCACTGGGGTGGTAGTCCAGGCCGATGGGACTGTACTTGTGGCTGATTTTGGCAATCATGAGGTCGATTATCTTCTTCCGAGCGGGCCACTTTTTGGCGCCATTAACAACAATGGCGGCCCTCTCAACGCAAATGCAATAACGATAAGTCCGCTTGGAGCGGTGTATGTGGCCGTAGCTAATAATTTTATTTACAACTTTAACGATCTAACAAATCCGTTTGTAAATATAAATGACACTTTCGGCGGCATAGCGACAGACGCACAAGGTAATTTATATGCGTCATGCGGGAGCAACCTGATAAGGAAGATAAACCCCGAAGGGGTGGTGAGCACCTTAGCTGGCAGCGGGATGCAGGGCTCAGCCAATGGTCCCGACACCCTGGCAACCTTTAATGGGCCGGGAGGTTTGGCAGTTGACCCATTTGGCAATGTATATGTCGCTGATGCAGGTAATAATCTCATCAGGAAGATAGTTCCCGGCGGTTATGCCATTAGTCCCGCCTTACCCGCAGGCCTTGTATTTGACACTACCACCGGTATAATCAGCGGTACACCAACAGCCTTGAGCTCTGCTACTGACTATACCGTCACAGCTTATAATACCGGTGGTATCGGCACAGCAACCATCAATATTGCGGTGACCTCAACATCCAGCGACGCGAGTTTGGCTAATCTGCAAGTTGGTAGCGGAACACTAAGCCCTGCTTTCGCTGCCACGATAATAAGCTATACGGATACGGTAAGCAATGTTTCTTTACTCTCCTTAACACCGATAACGACTAACCCGGGAGCTACTATAAGCATTAACGGAACAATGGCGTCAGATTCAACGGCGACAAGTATACCTTTAGTGGCCGGACAAAATACGATTACAATTTTGGTAACTTCAGTTGATGGAACCGCTACCAAAACTTATACCGTAATAGCCACTTTATTGCCTTTTATAAACGCGGGCTCGGCAACAGGCTTTATTTCGGCTGTTGTCGGTTCACCATCGGTCAACCCGAATATACTGCAGTTTATGGTTTCGGGCAATGGATTGATAGCCGACATTACCGCAACCTCGCCAACTGGCTTTGAAGTGTCATTATCCCCCGGCAGCGGCTATGGCGGCAGTATAACGCTCACCGAGGCAGGCGGGATAGTGAATAGCACGGTGGTCTTTGTGCGCTCCGCAGCTGCTGCCCCAATGGGTAGTATAACGGGCAATGTAACATTAGCCACAGCAGGAGCACCAACTCAAAATTTAGCGGTGGCAGGTACTATAATTGCTCCTCCAACCGTTACTACGGTGCCTAATCAAACAGTTACAAGCGGAACGGCGACAACAGCGGTCAATTTTACCGGCTCAGGAGCTTTTAATTGGGTGAACAATACACCAGGCATTGGTTTGGCGGCAAGCGGCAGCGGCAATATTCCATCCTTCACTGCTATAAACAGCGGCATCAGCCCGGTGACAGCTACCATTACAGTGACGCCCGTAACGGCATCAGGCGTGTTTGCTTATATTGCGAATCGGGACTCAAATAGTGTTTCTGTTATCAATACTGCAACCAATACGGTAGTAGCTACAATACCTGTGGGCATAGCGCCATTTGGTGTATCTGCAAGTCCGGATGGCAGTAAAGTGTATGTTGCGAATTCGGGTTCTTCATACATCTCTGTCATTGACACCAAAACCAATACGGTTGTAAATACTATACAAACCGGACGTGTGCCGATCACTTTGGTTGTAGCTCCCGACGGCAGTAAGCTTTATGTAGTAGTAAATAGCAACCAGTCAAATTTATTGGTGATCAATACGGCGATTAATGCGATAACAGATACCATATCCATACTTCCGGGTAATACCGGAATAGCAATAAGCCCGGATGGCAGCCGGGTGTATGTGGCAAATAGCCTTGGACCACTTGTTACGGTAATAAATACGATATCCAAGACTGTTATAGCAGAAATAAATATAGTAGGCTTCAGGTCTTTCCCTATTGATGTAGCAGTAAGTCTTGATGGTAAACGGGTGTTTGTTACTAATGGCGATTTACCCGAAGTTTCTGTGATTGATGCCGCAACCAATACGGTGGTGTCAAATATTACAGTGCCGTCGTTTCCGATTGGCATAGTTCTCAGCCCGGATGGCAGCAAAGGATATGTAGCAAATGGCGCACCGTCCGTATTAGTATTCAATACCTCAACCAACGCTGTTATAACTACAATACCTGTACAGTCAAGTCAACTATATGGCATATCGATAAGCCCGGATGGGAGCATGGTGTATGCTACAAGCCTTGCCGGAAATGTGGTAGCGATCAATACTGCAACCAATGCCGTAATAGCCACGATACCGGTAGGGGCATCGCCGAATTCATTAGGGAATTTTATCGCAAATAACACTAACGGCACAGGCTTTAGTGGTGCACCCGTTACATTTACTATAACTGTTAACCCAGGCACAAATAGCGCCGGCCTTGCCAGCCTGCACCTTAGCAGCGGCACACTCAGTCCAGCTTTCGCCACCGCAACAACTAACTATACCGCAAATGTATCCAACGCCACAACATCAATTACGTTGACACCTACGTTGGTTGATCTTACCGACACCGTAACAGTTAACGGAACAATTGTGGCTTCCGGTTCCGCATCGGGCGGATTGCCTCTAGTGGTTGGTCCCAATGTTATCACTGTAAAACTATTTAAGCAGAGTGCTGCAACAACTTATACGGTAACTGTAACACGCGGACCATCAGAATATGCTTTCCTTTCCAACCTGCAACTTAGCAGCGGTACGGTTAGTCCTGTCTTTACCCCTACGGTATTAAACTATACCTCGCGGGCGTCCAGAACAATATCGAGTATCACCATAACCCCGATGACTATTTTTGACTTTGAAACGGTAACGATAAATGGTATGCCCGTAACACCGGGCACAGCATCTTCGCCGATTTTATTAAATGTTGGTGTAAATAACATTTCAATCGTTGTAACCGCGCAAAATGGCAAAAGTACCAAAACCTACTCACTGCAAATAACTAAGGAAGCAGGCGGGCTCACAGGATCGTTTGATAGTTTTTACCAAACCACCAGCGTTAACGATGACATTGGCGCCATTCAGTTTACAGTAGATCACCTAAACGTGCATCAGGCTTTGTCGCCCAATGGTGATGGCTTTAATGATGTGCTGGTGATTAATGATATTGCCTCTTATCCTGAAAACAGGTTGTTGATTATGAACCGGCTTGGAGACCTGATATATGAAGCGCAGGGGTATGACAACACATCAATCGTATTCAACGGCCGCTCTAATAAAAACGGAAAACTGCAAAACCCGGGCACTTATTTTTACTTACTGGAGTACAAAGATAAAGGTGAATTAAAACAGAAAACCGGATTCTTTATCCTGAAATATTGATGGCGATGATGGGAGGTCCAAAGCCTGCGTAATCTCTTACCGGGTTTTGGACCTCCAGTCGCCTTTATTATGCCCTGGTCAAGCGGTCCAACTAAAATAACCTCTCCTACACGCCTGGCTCGTTCACTATTTGTTGGATTGAATTTTATACCATTGGAAAATAAACGCTAACAGCCAGCTATTTATATGGCGATACGAGATCGTTGATCATAAGATTTTTTATATTTGATAGCCAGTTATTACAACCTTTATTTTAACAACCATCAAATATGAAAGCCCTGTCCCTTGCATTGTGTTTTATGATGTCGCAAATTGTTACGTTTTGCCAAACCCCTGTTGAAAAATACCCTGTAGATTCTGCCTCTGTTGAACATGCCGGCGTACCAAAAGGAGAGTTGACAAAATATACTTTTAATAGCTCAAAAATATTTCCCGGCACCGTACGCGATTATTGGGTATATGTACCTGCCGAATACGACGGCAAAAAGCCGGCCTGCGTTTATGTAAACCAGGATGGTATCCAGTTTAAAGCACCTACCGTTTTCGATAATTTGATTTATAGCAAAGAAATGCCGGTAACTATCGGGATATTCATTCAGCCGGGCCATGTGCCTGCTGATAATAAGGATGCAGCAATAGACCGTGGCAACAGAAGTTTGGAATATGATGGGTTGGGGGATGCTTACGTGAGGTTTTTACTACAGGAGATTTTGCCTGAGGTTGAGAAACTAAAAACAAGTGATGGACGACAAATCAAACTATCAAAAAATGCGAACGACCGTGCTATCGGCGGGGCGAGTAGTGGCGCAGTATGCGCTTTCACCGCAGCGTGGGAACGTCCAGATGCGTTTTCAAGGGTCTTTAGCTCCATTGGCACCTACGTCGGTTTCCGGGGCGCTGAGCGGTATGCAACGTTAATAAGAAAGTACGAACCCAAACCGATTAGAATATTTTTACAGGATGGCTCAAACGACCTGAACAACTATGCAGGCGATTGGTGGATGACCGCGCAGCTGATGGAAAGGGCATTTACTTTTGCAGGTTATGAAGTAAACCATGCCTGGGGCGAAGGCGGCCACAACGGTGTCCAGGCCACTGCCATCTTTCCAGATGCCATGCGCTGGCTGTGGAAGGGCTACCCAAAACCGGTTGTCGCTGGAAGTTCTAAAAATCAGTTTATAAAAGATATTTTAATTCCGGGCGAAGGTTGGGAACTGGTTGGCCAGGGCTACGGTTTTACAGAGGGGACAGCGGCAAACGCTGCAGGCGAAGTTTTCTTTCAGGATATCCCTAACTCAAAAACTTATAAAGTTGATGTGAATGGAAAGCTAAGTACGCTCAACATTGATGCAAAAAAGGCAAGCGGTACTGCTTTCGGTGCCGACGGAAAAAGGTATACCGTTGCAACAGCAACTAACCAGGTGCTAAGTTATGATGCGAATAACAAAGAGTCGGTTGTTGCTGATGGCATACCTGGGAATGACCTCGTGGTGGCTAACAACGGAAACATTTATATAACTGCTCCCGATGGAAGTGAAAAGCCCGGCAAACTGTACCTCGTAACACCCGATGGAAAAAAAACCGTTGTTGACGAAGGTTTAAAATTCCCAAATGGCCTGACTCTGAGCCCCGATCAAACGCAACTGTATGTAACCGAGTCTGCTAGCCATTGGGTGTGGGTTTACCAGGTTAAAGCTGACGGCACGTTGGCTTATAAACAACATTATGGCTGGCTTCATGTGCCCGATGATGCAGAAAACGCATGGTCGGATGGGTTACGGTGCGACAAAAACGCCAGGATTTATGTTACATCGAGGCTTGGCATTCAAATTCTCGATGAAATAGGACGCGTAATAGCCATTGTTCCGGTTCCAAATGGCGGCCCTGCGAATATTTGTTTTGGAGGCCCCAACTTTGATATTCTTTATGTTGCCTGCAGGGATAAAGTGTACCGTAGAAAATTAGCAGTACATGGCGTGAATGCATTTGATAAGCCCGGAAAGCCTTTTATACCAAAGCTCTGATATGGAATTAATTATGTCTGCTCCCTGTATCTGAAGTAAAGCTCTTGTCATCCGCCGATGGGCCGTAAATAGATGGTACAGCAATATCATTCAACCGCATATATACGGTCAATTGCCCGCGGTGGTGCACCAAGTGATTTATGCTTGATTCCACTTGTTCCCTTTTTGTGGAACTAAATAGTACATGGCCGTTTGCTTTAAGATAAAAAGGTTCCGCCAGTTGCCCTTCGCTAATATTTAATAATGCTTCTTTAGCTCCGGCCACATTTTTATCAAGGTGGTTAACCAGGTCTTGCGTCGTTTTTGGTTGATAGTGCTTAAAAGTAGCAAAATCTATTTCCGGTTGTTTTATAATATGTATTATCCACAAAGGGATCTCGGCCACCAAAAGAGCCAAATATCCCATTTCCATTGATTTTTCATGAGGTTTCCAGCCGAATAGTTCGGGGCGGATACGTTCCAGGCATTTTGTGGAGGCAGGTACTTCAGCCTCCAGTTCATGGGCAAATTCCCGGGCAAACAAAATATCGTTCATGGCTTTAAGTTTATAGGGTAAACATAAAGCTGCATAAATAGTTTACATCTGTTTTTTACTAATTAACCTGGAAAGTAAACGATTGGCTCCCTGCTTGCCCATCGAGTGTTATTCCCTGCACTATCCCGATGTATTTACCTTTCTGATCAGAGGTATAAAATGATGCTGCCCCTTTACCAGTTGCATTTACCGAAGGCGACCAGTATAATAAGTTCCTGAAATCGGGTATTCTGCTTGCCGATTGGGCTGGTGAATCATAAATCGGCGAATAAAATTCGCGTTGCAACTGAAGCCCTTCATAATCCACTACTATTGCATGCGGATCGAGTTCAACACCGCCCAAATCGCCTTTATAAGAGGTAAAACTAAATATCCCGTCTTCTGATGCCGGCCCATAAAAGTACCTTTCGCGTATAATTTCCAGCTTTCTGATTTTTAAAGGATCAATTGCAATTACTTTATCAATATTAAAAACTGGTATTCCATCCAGCAATACCAGCGGATCACCATCTAAAAAGCCGCGGTCGTTTAGTACTTTAATATGGAACCTGCCCTTTGTTTTCACAATATTATCTTCCGATACATACTCCCGCAGGTCTTCTTCCATGGTAGTAAAACGTGTAAAATCATCCAACTTATACTTTTTATATGGAATACCATAGAATGCACTGCTATCAACCTGGGGATCGTAGAACCGTTTTATATTATTGCCTGAATAAATATTTAACACTTGTATTCCCAAACTATGTTCACGTAACGCCCCCGATGTTTCCGTACTAAAATTAAACCGCGGTAAAACTGTTTTTGAATATTGCTCCGAAAAAGGGCTTAAAATATCAATCCTGTAAATACTGTCTATCTGGGAATTGGTTTGAGCGATGATTTCATTCGGACCATAAAAGTCTTTCGTATTGTACAGCAGGTGGCCCGATGAATCGCTTCTGCAAGTATACAACTGCACTCTTTTACCAGGTACGCCAAGGTAGGTTAAAATACCTGCCGCCGCAGAACCTGTCACTGTATTAAATATCCGTCCGGTTACGATATGTCCGTTATATTCGGGTAAGAAACTAAATGGTGCCGGTTTGTTTTCTAATAGCTGGCTCCATTGAAATCTTCGCCAGCCCTGTGTAAGCATCAGATTATCCAGCGCTTCATTGGTTTCGGCGTTGTTATCTTTAAAATAATAGTCGGGCGCTTCTATATTTCCCCTTAAATCGGAGGTTAGCCACAGATAACTAAAAATATTGCTCTGATCAATATTCTGAAGAGAATCAATACGATAAACGGCCATCGACAAATCAGCGTTTATTGCTTTACCCTCCGCATCTTTTGCCGAAATGGATATATTCACTTTTTTTCGCAGATCGTACTGTTGTTGGTCGGCACTCGCTTCAATGGCCAGTTGTGAAGCCGGCCTTTTAAAATATAGCCTTTCACATACCGGTTGTTTAGCGTTGTTAAAAACAGTTATGTGCGATATACCATCACCTAACGAATTCCTATTTAAAGTAAAGTGAGCCGACCCGTTGGCGATCGTAGTAGTTTCGGCGGCTTTGATAGATTGCATAGTATGTGCCAGCAGGTAAATATTTTCGGCCACATTGCTATTGCTTTTTACTGTAACGTTCAATTCTCCTGTTCCCCCATCTGTAACATTCATTACATATCCCTGGCTATTAATCGCGGGCAGATCCTTAACGAGGTTATTACCGCCGATTTTTATTAGAGCCTTATAAACGTCATTTGCGGCGGGGGTAAAAGAAAAAGTACCCATACCAAATTTTAAAGACCTAAACCGCGTAACGGTATCATTACGCTGATCAACAATTGCACCGGTAACTTCAACACCTCTGCCATCGCTGCCAACAGCTTTAAAGGCTACTTTACTGCTAATTCCACTCACTAAATTTCCACCTTCAGGGAAGAACTGCACATCGTAAGCCGGCGTGTTATTTTTAGTGGTGCTTTCAGGCGATTTTAATGGGTTGATTAATGTGATTTGTTTTTCAAAATAAAATTCCGGGCTAAAATTCTTCATCCAACTGGTATAAGCCCTGAATTTATAATTACCGTTGCTAATTGATACAGGGATGTATAACGAGCCGTTACCCATACCATTTTTGATGGAAACTTTGGTTTGAAGCAGTGGTGCCTGGTTGTTATCTAAAATATCAATGTATACCACTTTGCTTAAGTCCAGTAGTTTATGATCATTACCGTCAACACAATAAACTTTAAACCACAATATTTCGCCGGGGAGATATACAGTTTTATCTGTATGAACGAATATTTTCTCCTGGAAAGCGCTCTGTGCATACAGGTTAAAACTGTTTTGTACTTCTTGTATAACCTGAGCCCTGCAATTCAATATTAGCAGGGAAAAAGCGCTTGTCAACAATAAAATCTTAAAGAACCGTATCATTTGTCTCATAATAAGAACTTGTTTTTGTTTCGTTTTGGCGTTGTTGCCAGTACTGTGGTTACCTATTATCAATTTGTATTTGTAAATAAATTTTCCTATATAATTAATCTTCATTGTTTCACATCATCTCCAAAAAGCCGGCTGCGTTTTAGTGCCCCTTAAAGTACAATCGGTACAGTAATTAGTTGACGACATGAAACCTATTGGGTTATGCGAACCGACAGGGATTGCATAAACCGGAATTTCGGTAGAACCTATCGGAAGCAAAAATAAAGCAACATCATTCTGACACATCTTGCCGTGGCAATAAAGCATCGAATCCAACTGGCAATCATAGGGGTCTGCTGGATTCCAGTTTGGCACTTGATTGTTATGAATGAATACCCGCTTTGTTTGAACCAGAGAGACGCTTATATACCCAATTACCGGCTCAGAAGGATTGTTTACATTGTGTATATTTCCCTTAATATTTGACGGTTGAGCATCAAAGATGCTGCCCAGCTGTTCGGTATTCTTTTTTATATTTTCCCAAAAAGTGTAAGCATCACCGGTTAAAGCGTACTGACGCACCCTTATACTGTATTCTGTCTCAATTTTTTCTGATGAAGATTCAACGAAAGTTATTGGGGCTTGATAAATTACATCCTGTTTTAGTTTTGCAGACGATCCGATTACGATTGAGCTTGATGTGTCATTCGCAAAACAAAAATAGGTATATTGATCAGGTTTCCTATCAACTATAAATAACCCGTCGGTGATCAAGATAGACTCGTACTTTGCATGAAATTTCCAGGTTTCATCATACTCCCATCGATAATAGATGGAGTTGTTTTTGGAGTCGTGTGTATTTACATATAGTTGTATGCCGTTGTTTTGAACTTTAAAACCCACGCTGTCTATAGGTGGCGTCGATTTTACTTGCGCGAAATCTGAGAGATATTGCTGATCATTTGATGTCCTGATATTTAAGCGATATTGCCTGGTAGTATCCAGGTTTAATCCCGCAGCCATATAATAACCGCCTTTAGTTTCGGTAAGCGGATAAACGGTATTTTGGTCGCTTTCAATGGTTAGTATGGCATTTCGCTCGGGATTTTTTGTACTGTTAGAAGAAAGATTAACCGTCCTGCTCAATTTAATAACAGTTGAATCCGATCCTGCGTTTATTACGCCCTCCACAACTAAATAACTTTTTGGAGAAGCAATAACCGGTGGATTATATGGTTTTTTACAACCCATAATACCTATTATTAAAACTAACAAGTAGCTCGCTCTATTCATTTATTAATTATTTCCAAAATATAGGTGTCGCTGTCGTTCCCCTTAGTGTGCAATCCACGCATTCCACAGGCGCCGATAAAAATCCCGCGGGATTTGGGCCGTGGAAAAACGGGTTTGTTGCAATTGCCGAACCCGGATGTACCAAACTAGCATAACTAAGATTCGAATCTTGCACACAGGTATAAGGGTACACGGTTTTCCATGATTTTGGTACCTGATCTTTTGTGATAAATATCCTTTTCGTTTGAACCGTACAGGCGCTTATGTAACCAACGACTTGTTCTTCAGGATTACTAACATTATGTATGTTTCCGTTAATCTGTGTAGGCTCCGCATCAAATATGCTCCCTAGTTGTTCAGTGCTCTTTTTTAAATTTACCCAGAACTTATAAGCCTCACCTGTTATAGCATATTGTCTTAACAGTATACTGTATTTTGTTTCTATTTTTTCTGATGAAGACGCTATCATAGTTACCGGGTTTTGATAAATTACGTCCTGCTGTAATTTAGCTGAAGAGCCCAAAACTATGTTGCTCGAAATATTGTTCCCAAAACAATTATATATCATTTGCGACGGCGTCCGCTGCACCAGGCTTTGACCATCGGAAACTACATAGGATTCAAATTCAGAATGAAATTGCCACGTTTCATTGTAGTCCCACCTATAATAGCGGGTGTTGTTGCCTGGGTCGTGGGTATTTACATATAGCTGTATATCATTGCTCTGCACGGTAAAACCAACGCTATCAATAGGCGGTGTAGTTTTTACCTTTTCAAAATCTGAAAGATACTGCTGATTATTTGACGTTTTAATATCCAGCCGGTATTTTATCGTTACATCAAGGTTCAAACCCGAAACGACATAATAGCCGGGTTTAGTTTCTGCGAGCGTGTAAACGCTCTTTTGATCGCTTTCAACGGTAACTATAGCATCACGTTCAGGTTTTTTTGTAACTAACGAGGAAACATCAACGGTTCTGCTTAGCTTGATAACCGTTGAGTCAGAACCCGCGTTTATTACCCCCTCCACCACCAGGTAATTCGTTGAAGACTTAACAATAGACGGATTATATGGTTTTTTACAACCTATAATACAAACTGTCATAATTGATAAGTACCTTATTTTTTTCATACTCCTATTTATCGCCAAAAGGCTGGTTGTTTATTAGTACCCTTTAATGTACAGTCAACACATGCTTCCGTTGATCCTGTATGCCCTATTACTATACTTAGCTGAGTGTTAAAAATTGCTGCTACGGGTACGTACTTTACACCGCCATATTGAGCACCCGTATTGTAATTAAAATGTTCGTTTTCCTGGTTAATTGGCACACCGCCGGCCGTTGGAAAAGAAGAAAAATAAAATGAATCGATTGTGCAAACCGGATTAGTTGTCACTGCCATGTTTAATGGTATTTGCTGATTTGAAATAAACAATCTTTTACTTGAAATACTGCCGGCGCTTATATAGCCTATAACAATTTCGGCAGGGTTTTTAATAGAATGGATGTTGCCGTTGATTTGCGACGGTTGTGCATCAAAGATGCTGCCCAGTTGTTCCGTGTTCTTTTTGAGATTCCTCCAAAAGGTATATGCATCACCTGTTAAACCATATTGCCTTACATTTATGCTGTAAGCATTATTTGACAAAGCCGCCTGGTCGACAAGGATGCTATTTCTGCCGCCCAGTTTTCCCGTTAAGGGGTCTACAAAGGTTATCGGGTTATTAACAATAACATTCTTAGAAAGATTAACCGACGAAGCTAAAAGGATAACGTTTGATGTATCGCTTCGCCAGCACTGGTAAACCTGGTCGTTACCCAAATCCCGTTCTAGGACCGTATCGCCATTAGATTTATAAAATGAATAATAATTGGAATGTATTATCCATGTCTCCTGGTAGTCCCAGCGATAGTAATGTGTATTATTTTGAGGGTCGTGCGTATTGGAATAAATGTTGATACCGTTGATACCGACAGTGAAATTAACACTGTCAATAGCAGGAGAATTCACTACCGGTACAAAATCCGACAAATACTCATCATTCAGGGTTTTTATCCTTAAGTGATATTTTCGTGTATTATCCAGGTTTAATCCGGCCGATACGTAGTGGCCATTGGTCGTTTCAGTCAAAGGATAAATGTCATTGTTGTCACTCTCTATGGTAAGCAAGGCCCCATGTACAGGGTTTATAGTAGTCTTATTTGAAAGATTTACCGTGTTGCTAACTTTGATAATTATTGAATCGGGCGCGCTGGCTATCACACCTTCAACAACAAGGTAGGTTCCCGATGCCTTCACAGCAGGTGGGTTATATGGCTTTCTGCAACCTACAACTGAAATAAGAAAAACTAAACATAATCCCGCTTTTTTCATAAATCTAATTATTGCCAAAAGGACGGTTGTTTGTTAGTACCCCGTAACGTGCAATCTACGCATTCGCTCCCTGCTGCTGTATATCCTAATAGAATCGGCGAATTTACCGCTGTAAAACCAGCGATTGGTATATTACCAGAACCCAGGGGAATTAGGTATTCTAAAACCTGGTTTTCTGGGTGTATAGTCTTAGGTTTGTCAAAATAATCTGAATCCAATTGGCAATCGTAAGGATAGATTGTTGCCCATGTTGGCGGTAACTGTGTGTTTGAAATAAACACTCGTTTTGATTGAACCGTACTTGCGCCTACGTATCCAATAACCGGTTCAGAGGGATTACTTACATTATGTATATTCCCGTTAATATTTGATGGTTCTGCGTCAAATATGCTTCCCAGTTGTTCGGTGTTCTTTTTTAGATTCGTCCAAAACGTATATTCCTCGCTGGTTAAAGCATATTCTCTAACAAGTATGCTGTATTTTGTTTCGAGTTTTTCGGAGGTGGAAGGGACAAAGCCAAGAGGGCTTTGATAAATTACGTCCTGTGATAATTTAGCAGATGATCCTAAAATTATTGAACTGGACAGGTCACTTGCAAAACAAGTATAGATCATTTGATTAGGTGTCCTCAATACAATATCAGTACCATTGGTTATATACGAGGAAAAAAATTTGGCATGAAATTGCCATGTCTCAACATAATTCCAAAGATAATAGCGGGTGCTGTTGTTAGGGTCGTGCGTATTAACATACAATTGTATGCCGTCTGCCTGAACGGTAAAACCGATACTATCAATCGGAGGCGTATTTTTAACAGGAACATAATCCGAAAAATACTGCTGATTACCGGATGTTTTAATACTAAGTCGATATGTTTTTGTAACGTCGAGATTTAGACCTGCTGTTGCATAAATGCCATTGGATATTTCGGTAAGCTGGTAGGTATTATCTGCGCTGCTTTGAATAGAAACCAAAGCATTTTTTTCCGGGCTTTTGGTGACTCCGGATGAGATATTAACAGTACGGTTTATTTTAATGACGGTTGAATCAGATCCCGCATTAATTATTCCTTCTACCACAAGATAGCTGGCCGGGGCGGCAACGACGGGTGGATTATATGGTTTTTTACAGCCGGCGCCCACCATAAATGCAAAACATATAATATATCTGGAACGATTTTGCATAATATTAAAACCTGATATTGTAATTAATAAAAGGAATAGGCGTAGCAAATATTGATAATTTATAACCGCTTATAACCCCGCCCTGTTCCGTAAAGAAAGTCGAATATGCGTTTTGCCGCCCTGTTAAATTATAAACTCCAAATGTCCATGAATTATGGAATTTTTGATGTACCCTATGATTTCCTTCAATATTTACCGAAAAATCCGATCTGAAATAATCAGGTATCCGGTATTCATTTCTATCCGAGTAAAATACCCTTTCCGAACCTGCATACTCATACTTGGCTATAGGTAAGGTAATAGGCCGGCCGGTGCTGTATAATATAGCTAATGAAATACTATAGCGATGCGTAAATTTATAATTACCGGTAAAATTAATCGCGTGTGGCTTATCCCAGTTTGACGGGTAATAACTGCCTCCGTTTATTAATTCACCAGCATTGGGGTCATCCTGTTTTAACAAGGTACGGGAGTAAGTGTAGCTGAGCCAGCCGTTAAGTTTCCCCGCGGTTTTCTTTATCAAAAATTCAGCGCCGTAAGCTTTGCCCTGTGTATTAATCACGTCTTGTTCAATATGCTGATTTAATAACAATACAGCACCGCTTTTGTAATCAAGGTAATTTCTTAAGCGTTTATAATATACTTCTACCGACATTTCGATTGTATTAGCTTTAGCATTTTTAAACAAGCCCAATGAAACCTGATCGCCTGATTCCGGCTTTACATTAGGATCGCTTAATTTGTATACATCAGTAGGAGAAATCGAAGTTGAGTTGGTAAGCAAGTGAAGATACTGATGTAACGTGTTATAACCTGCTTTTACTGATAAATTATCATTTAATAAATACCGCGCTGATATCCTGAAATCGGGCGCTGCATAAGTATTAATAAACTGGCCTTTCTTGTAGGTTGTGCTGTCAAGAACGTTTGCCGGTTCTTTTGGCAAATTGGGTGCGTAATTGTCAACCGTCTGAGGCCCGAGGTAACTGTAAACATTATACCGGATGCCAGCGCTGACTGATAAGTTGGACGTAACATCATACTTGTCGCCTAAATATATGGCACTTTCCAACCCTTGTTCTGATGCAACCACTTGTGGCACAACCAGTGATTTAGCACCTTCAGGGCCAAAAGTACCGGGATCGTTTCCATAAAGTATTGAACTCAACCCAAAAGTTACGGTGTGCTTGCTGTTTAAATAGTAATTAAAATCTAATTTGAAATCAGTTTGACGGATATGAAAAGCAAGATCGTACCCGTTTACCGGATTGGCCTCGCTTGATACATCATACTGATAGCTATCGTACCCGCCGGATATTACGCTATACAGTTTATTATTAAAGTTATGTTTCCATTTTAATACGATGCTTTTGTTGTTGTATTTATAGGTAGTATCACTATTAAGCCTGAACTTGTCAAAACTAAGATAGCTCGAAAGATAAAGGTTGTTTTTCTCGTTAATCTGGTGACTTAGATCAAAGTTGAAATCTGAAAATGACGCAGAACTATTCTTATAAGCCGCCGGCAATAAATTAAGCAGCCAGTCTGAATAGGTGGCTCGGGCGCCAAAAATAAAAGATGTTCTGTCTTTAACAATAGGTCCTTCAATGTTAAACCGACTGGTTAATAATCCAATACCCGCCGATCCGGTAAAAATCTTCTTATTGCCTTCGCGATTGGTTATTTCTAATACGGATGATAAACGACCCCCGTATTTTTCAGGAATACTGCTTTTATAAAGCTCTATATCCTTCACAATATCTGGATTAAAAGCAGCGAAAAATCCAAAAAAGTGTGACGGGTTATAAATAGTAGATCCATCAAGCAGGATCAAATTTTCATCCGCCGATCCGCCTCTGACATTGAAGCCAGTGGTAGCCTCACCTACTGACGTAACCCCCGGCAGAGATAACACCACCTTCAAAACATCTGCTTCTCCAAAGGCCGTCGGTATTTGCTTAATACTTTTTATGTCCAAACGTGTAACACCCAGCTCAACACTGCGTACGTTCGCAACTTTATCTGCTGATATTTTTACTTCTTTTAGACTATTTACCTGCTCCTGCATCTCTATGTTCAATTTCCCATCGGAATAAAGTATAATCTGCCTCCTGGTATCGCGCATTCCAAGTCCCCTGACATTCAGCGTATGGCGTCCCCTGGATAAGGTTATTGTGAAATATCCGAATTGATCGGTAGCTACTCCGGTTTTTGAACTCGCCAAGAAAATACTAGCGCCTATCACCGCCTCGCCCGACTTAATATTTCGTATGTACCCTGTTAATATGGCATTACCTTCCTTTATGTTATTAGTTTTAACACCTATTTCATATAGTTTATTTTCGGTGGTTGCTTCCGGAACTTTTTTGTCTTTGTCGTCGGTATAGTTGGCCACTACCGATGATTTTTGCACCTGGGTTGCCGTTGAATTAGTTGCCGAAAAGCCCGCTGCGAGATCGGTTCTTATCTCCCTGCCTTTAGTTAGGAATATTTGCTGTTGATAAATTGCATAATGAAAATCACTGCTTTTGAAAGCCATATCCAGTATGGTTTCTAATGGTTTTTCATTTACTTGAAGAGTAACCCGTAAGCTATCGAATTGAACGGGATCGTAATAAAAATGTTTGCCGCTTTTTGATTCAAGATCATTAACAAACTGGGTAATAGTGGCCTGCTGAAAGTTTACGCTGATTAGTTTTACAACGCTTTGCTGTGCATAACTGAATTGAAAAAAGAGCAGGGACCAAAAGATTAGGGTAGAAATTTTTCTCATATTAGTTGGTTAGATGGTCATAATAAGATGCAATTTTGACCATGGCCTCTTCCGGTCCTTTTCGAAATTTAATTTGATTATCCCTTATATATTGCTGAAGTTCCTTTTTTTTGTCCTTTAAAACATTTATGAGCACTCCCTGGCTCGTTATTGCATAGTAAGTGTTGTTCTTCTTTAAATAAAACCTCTCTATCAGATTAAAGTAATTCTCAGGATTTGAAGCTACACCTGTAGTTGCTTGAATATCTTTTGACCATTTAACCAAAACTTGTGATTTTCCGCTATACTGCAAATCATAAAAGCCTGGTTTAATGACGGTACTATTACCTAAACTATCGGGTGTGAGGTTTATAAATTGATGATCCAAAAAATGGAAGCTTTTTACCCTTTCATTCAATAAAGAAAATTTAGAGAAATGATTATATAGCAACACCGCTATCTTTTCACTGTATAAGTCGTATAACATCTGTACGCCACTATAATTTATACCGTCGTAGTTAACAGATCCCGCGGTAAAACCATTCCTATCTAAAAAATATGCATTCCCTTTAATGTGCGGATCGTAAAAATAATATTCGGGGCCGTTGTATAGCGAAGACTGATCGCCCAAAGCGGCATTGTAAAAATTCAAAGCATTGCTCATTGAATTTTTTTGCAGCATTCCGGGCGCGGGTTGGGCAACTAGATTTGCACATAATATTATGTTTAAAAGACATAATATTAAGAACAAGTTAAAATGTTTTATCATAAAGACAATGTAATTTAGGAGGATATCATAGTAAAGGTTGGGAAATATACGCGATCTTAAATGAAAATCAACGAATTGTTGAAAATAGCAAATAAAAAATCTATTAACCCTGTAGTCTTCTGTAACAATTCTGTGGTTAAATATTTAATTGGGAGTTCACAAAAATGTTACAGGTCTGGTGTAACTAAACCAACTGATTTCGGGTATAATTGGCTGGTTTAATTATAATCCCAAACATCGTTATATGAAAATTTTAAAAGTATTAACAATTATGCTGTTAGCTATATTTAGCTACAGTGCGGTAAGTGCTAAACCTGTGCACCACAAAAAACATTACAAAAAGCACTACGCTGCAAAAAAACACTATCATCACAAAAGGTAAAAAGAAAGGCCTCCCGATTCACCGGGAGGCCTTTCTTATCTGCTTTTAGTGCCTGGTTTAAAGTTTGCGTTTAACCTCAACATTTTCGTAAGCCTCTACTATATCGCCTACTTCAATATTATTAAAGTTATGTATGTTCAAACCACATTCGTAACCGGCGCTAACTTCTTTAACGTCATCCTTAAAGCGTTTCAATGAAGCAAGTTCTCCTGAGTAAATCACCACGCCTTCACGTATTATACGTATTTTGCTATTCCGGGTAATTTTACCATCCAACACCATACAGCCTGCAATGGTACCTACTTTACTGATCTTGAAAGTTTCGCGGATTTCAACGTTAGCTACAATCTTCTCTTCGAACGTTGGTGCAAGCATTCCTTCCATTGCAGCTTTGATCTCATTAATTGCATCGTAAATGATAGAGTAAAGCCTGATGTCAATTTGTTCGTGCTCAGCAAGTTTGCGTGCACCTCCGGATGGACGCACCTGGAAGCCTATTATAATCGCATCCGATGCTGAAGCTAACAATACATCCGATTCAGATATTTGACCTACCGCTTTCGAAATAATATTTACCTGTATCTGCTCGGTTGATAATTTTAGTAAGGAATCAGACAAAGCTTCGATAGAGCCGTCAACGTCACCTTTTACAATAATGTTAAGCTCTTTAAAGTTACCTACTGCAAGGCGGCGGCCAATTTCGTCAAGTGTTATATGTTTTTGAGTACGTAAGCCTTGTTCACGCTGTAATTGTAAACGTTTATTGGCTATTTCACGAGCTTCAACTTCACTTTCCAGTACGTTGAATTTATCGCCCGCTGTTGGAGCTCCCTGCATACCCAACACCTGTACAGGAGTTGACGGGCCTGCAGATTCAACCCTTTGGCCGCGCTCATTGGTCAACGCCTTTACACGGCCGCTATAACAACCGGCTAATATAGGGTCACCTACTTTTAACCTGCCGGCCTGTACCAGAATAGTAGTAACGATACCACGGCCTTTATCTAATGCAGCTTCTATAACAGTACCTACGGCACGTTTATTCGGATTAGCTTTTAATTCCAGTAACTCCGCTTCCAGTAATATTTTTTCTAATAGCAGGTCTACATTCAAGCCTGTCTTTGCTGAGATTTCCTGCGACTGGTATTTTCCGCCCCATTCCTCAACCAAAATATTCATGGCTGATAGCTGCTCGCGTATTTTATCTGCATTTGCTCCTGGTCTGTCAATTTTGTTAAAGGCAAAAATGATTGGTGCGCCTGCTGCCTGCGCATGGTTAATGGCTTCGCGGGTTTGAGGCATCACACTATCGTCTGCCGCAATTACTATAATTACAATATCCGTTACCTGGGCACCCCTAGCACGCATCGCCGTAAACGCTTCGTGGCCCGGAGTATCTAAAAATGTTATTTTCCCTTTATCGTCAGGCAACGTAACCTCGTAAGCACCGATGTGCTGCGTAATACCGCCTGCTTCCCCACCAATAACGTTTGTCTTACGGATAAAATCAAGCAATGAAGTTTTACCATGGTCGACGTGTCCCATTATGGTAACAATTGGCGCCCGTGGTATAAGATCTTGCGGCTCGTCTATCTGATCAAGATTTGCCTCTTCATCCTGAGGTTTTACAAATTCTATCTGGTATCCAAACTCATCAGCTACTATACTTAGCGTCTCGGCATCAAGTCTCTGGTTAATGGATACAAACATGCCAAGGCTCATACAGGTTGAGATGATCTGCGTAACGGAAACATCCATCATCGAAGCCAACTCATTTGCCGTAACAAACTCGGTAACTTTTAATACTTTCGACTGGAGCTCTTGCTCCATTGCCAACTCCTCGGCACTTGCGGCTACGTCATCGCGCTTTTGACGACGGAACTTGGCCCGCTGAGCAAATTTACCTGATTTACCGGCTCCGCTTAAGCGGGCCAGGGTCGCTTTTATTTGATCCTGTATATCCTTTTCTGAAGGTTCTTCTTTAGGAGTGGTATTTTGCGGTGTATGACGATTGTTCCTGAAATCAGGACGGTTGCCACCACCTGTATGGCCGGCATTACCTCCGCCTCCCTGCGGATTATTTCCTCTGTTCCTGAAATCAGGGCGATTGCCGCCATGTGCCTGCTGCTGCCCTGGCGGATTAGCCTGCTGTTGTGCAGCGTGATTTGCAGGATTATTACCCTGCGGATTATGGCCGGGACCTTGATGGTCTTTGCGCTTGCGTTTCCGTTTATGGTCTGACGCCGCATTATTGGCATTTGACGATGAAGCCACCGGATTGCGCTTTGGCGCACTATCCGGTAATTGTATCTTACCAATTATATTAGGGCCAGCCAACCTTTCGGCTTTTGCTTTTATTACCTCAGGCTCCTGAACTTCGGTACTTTCCACAGGCGTTTCTACAACTTCGATGGGTTTGGCAACGGGTTCTTCTGGTTTCTTAACCGGTTCCTGCTTCGCTTCAGGCTTCGGAGCTTCCTCTTCAACCTTTTTCGGAGCTTCTATTACCGGTTCAGGTTTTGGTTTTTGTACAACCGGTTCCTGTTTAGCTACCGGCTCCTCTTCTTTCTCTATCGGTTTTTCAGCGGGCTGAACTTTTGCATTCAGGTTATTCAGGTCAATCTTACCTACAACTTTTACCCCTGGCAACACTTCGTTTTGATCTTCTGTCTTTACGTGCGGCGTCTCAACAGGTTTTGGTTCAACTGGTCTTGGTTTTTCAACTACAGGCGCGCTATAATGATGGCCAGCATTTTTTATCAGGATATCTTCATTTTCAAAATCCCTTGAACGTCGGTGTTCATTTGGCTTATCGAGGAACTGAACAGGCTCTTCTTTCCGTATCTTTCCGATACTGATCTGTTTAGCTTCCTCCTTAATAATTTTATCAACAGCAAATTCCTTTAACAGGGCATTGTACATATCCCCATCAAGCCGTGTGGTGGGGTGCTTTTGTACCTTATAGCCTTTTGTGGCTAAAAAGTCAACAATGGTACCTGTCCCTATGTTCAGCTCCTTTGCTGCCGTAAATAATTTTATCGATTTGTCTTCTGACATTTATTATATTTAATCTCTGCTTTTGTGCAAAAATACGATTTTAATTTTGGTTATCATCTTTATTCAAACTCCGCTTGCAGAATTGATAATACTTCTTTTACAGTTTCTTCTTCTAAATCGGTACGTTTGACCAATTCGTTAACTGTCAAGGCGAGTACAGATTTTGCTGTATCTAAACCAATACGCTTAAACTCATCAATTATCCAGCTATCGATCTCGTCTGAAAATTCTTCAATATCCACATCCTCATCACTTTCGTCCGCTTCGCGATATACATCAATTTCATAGCCGGTCAACTTACCTGCCAGTTTAATGTTATGTCCACCGCGGCCAATTGCCAATGAAACCTGGTCGGGCTTTAAATATACCGCGGCTGTTTTTTTCTCGTCATCCAATTTAATAGATGTTATTTTAGCGGGAGATAGTGCCCGCTGAATGTATAGCTGCAAGTTATTGGTGTAATTAATCACATCAATATTTTCATTTTTAAGTTCGCGCACAATTCCATGTATACGTGACCCCTTCATACCTACGCAAGCGCCAACCGGATCGATACGATCATCGTATGATTCAACAGCAACTTTAGCGCGTTCGCCGGGCTCGCGTACTATTTTTTTGATGGTTATAAGGCCGTCAAAAATTTCAGGCACTTCCATTTCAAATAAACGCTGTAAAAACTCAGGGGCTGTACGCGATATAATGATCTTGGGATTGCTGTTCATCATATCTACCTTATACACAACGGCTTTTACGCTATCGCCTTTCTTAAAGTAGTCAGCAGGTATTTGCTCTGTTTTTGGCAGCAACAATTCGTTCCCTTCGTCATCAAGCACCAATGCTTCTTTTTTCCATACCTGGTAAACTTCTCCGGTAACTATTTCACCTATACGGTCTTTATATTTTTTAAATATTTCGTCTTTCTCCAGTTCCAGGATTTTAGAAACCAGCGTTTGGCGCGCTGCAAGGATGGCACGGCGACCAAAACTCTCGAGCGTAATTTGCTCAATATGTTCATCACCAACTTCCAGGTCGGCATCCAGCGTTTTAGCCTCTGCAAGCTCTATTTCAAGGTCATCATCTTCGCTAAAACCATCTTCAACCACCTGGCGTGTGCGCCAGATTTCAAGGTCACCGTTATCTGTGTTTACAATTACATCGCAATTTTCATCTGTCCCGAACTTTTTTCTGATCATGCTCCTGAATACGTCTTCCAGTACGCTCATCATGGTTGGGCGGTCAATGTTCTTGAAATCTTTAAATTCCTGAAAAGAATCAATTAAATTAATATTGCTCATTTTCTTACTTGAATGATATTAAAACTTTTGTTTCTGTTATTTGATCAATTGGGATTATGCTTTCAACAATTTCAGCTTTTTTCCCTTTTTCTTGTTTTTTTTCTTCAATCATAACGGCATCTTCTGTTATGCCTGTTAGTTTACCTTCTCTTTTTGTCCCGTTAACCATATTGATCATCAAATTTCGACCAATATTTTTTAAATATTGCCGGGTTGATGTTAATGGCGTGTCGATTCCGGGCGATGAAACTTCGAGGTTATAAGCCGTTTCAATTGTGTTTTCCTCTTCAAGGTGAAAACCCACATGCCTGCTTATTGCCACGCAATCATCAATACCAACGCCTTTATCACCATCAATTAATATAATAAGCTTCCCGTTAGAATGCATTTTTATATCAACAATAAAAAGGTTTGGCTTATCCTTTATCTTTTCCTCAACCAGTTCCCTGACTCTCTTTTCAATATTCATTATCATTCTGATAATTTAATCGATAAAATAAAAGAGGGGACTACCGTCCCCTCTTTTTTAATTTGGATGCAAATATAATAAATTTTATTGTAAATTCAAGTTATTCATTGCTTAAAAATCAAATCTTTATAAGGTATTTTTCCTAATTGCTTTATCCCTTTTATATAAGCCCATTTATCGCTGTTTTCTCCAAACTCGAAATACCGTATAAAGTAACTCTGGCCTTTTACAAAGGGAGTATCAGGCGTGAATACCACGGCGCTGTCTTTAAGCTGATATCGCCCAGGCTGCATGGGCTGATAATTTTTCAGATCGGTATCAATCGGCATTTTAAAAACCGGCAATAGATTTTCCCATATGCCCGAAACCGAATCACGGTTGATTTCGCTTATAATTGCGTAATCAAGCCCTTTGAATTTAACTGAGCGGTTGCTGTCTGTTAAACTTATATGTATCGCCGGCGCTTTTGACTTAGGTGTACAGCCGATGCAAAGTATTATTAAAATTACAGCAGTTACCTTCATTTTTTTAATGATGATATATTATTTCCTCAAAGTTTGTTCAAACAGCTTAAATATCCGCTTGTACTCGTCGCTCCAGCTGCTGGGCTGTTCAAAGGCGTGATCTTCTGCCGGGTATGATGCCAGTTCCCAGTTGTCTTTATGGAGTTCTATTAATCGCTGCGTTAGCCGGATAATATCCTGGTAATTTACATTTTGGTCAACCATACCGTGCAGCATTAACAAATTGCCCTTTAAACCGTCGGCAAAATAAATAGGCGAGCTTTGGCGATAAGCCTTTTCATCGGTAAAAGGCTCATTCAAAATATCATCTGTATAACCGTGGTTGTAATGCGCCCAATCAGTAACTGAACGTATTGCAGCCCCGGAGGCAAATGTATTCTGCGCTGTAAACATGGCCATGAGGGTGATAAAACCACCGTAGGAACCGCCATACAAACCAACATGTTTAGGATTAACCCCATATTTTTCTACCAGCATTTTTACACCGTCGACCTGATCGGTCAAATCTTTGCCCCCCATGTGCCGGTAAATTGCGGTACGCCAATCGCGACCATAACCCGCGCTTCCTGAATAGTCCATATCCAGTACCGTGTAACCATTATCGGCAAGCATATTGTTAAACATATATTCGCGAAAATAGTAGCTCCATTTATAATCGGCATTTTGTAAATAGCCGGCACCATGAACAAAAACTACCGCCGGCTTTGCGGGATCTGCCTTTTTTGGCAAATAAAGACGTGCGTAAACATTGTTGCCGTACCTGTTTACAAAGGTGATGACCTGCGGATCGCGCCACGGGTATGATTTAAATTCATTTGTTATTGAATGCGTTATTTGTACGGCAGTGGCTCCGGGTTTATTTGGTTGCAGATATAATTCCCACGGTTTATTTGAGTAGGAATAGCGGATAGCCAGCCATTTCTCATCCGGTGAAAGCGATACATCATTACCGCCTTTCAAACTCGTTAGCTTTACTGGCACTCCTCCGGTTACCGGGATACGGTAAAAATCGGCAACGCCGGGATGATCTATATTTGCCGTAAAATAAAAGCTCTGTTTATCATTCGCCAGCCGCAGGGTTTGAACTTCCCAATTGCCATTGGTAAGCTGTTTGACAGCGCCATTAGTTACATCTACAACATAAATGTGAGCATATCCGCTTGCCTCACTTTCAAAATAAAAATGGATATTGTCGGTCCATCCTAAATTGTTTGTACCGGGGCCGCCAACCCAGGCATTATTATGTTCGCGATAAAGTAAAGTTAATGACCCGGTCGCTGGGTCGAGTTTCATTACCCATCTATCTTTATTATCGCGGGCGTTTATGGCTACAACTGCATTCTTGCCGTCCCCACTCCAATAAGGGCCGGTGATTATAACTTTTCTGTCCTCATTGCGTTTAGTCAGTTCAGCCAATTCGTTCGGATAATCTTTTACATAATCCGGCAGGTCTTTTATCCCGGGAATATCCTTTGTAATTATCTTATAGACAGTATCATGTTGTGTATCAAAAATAAAAGACTCAAATATGGATTGCGGCGCGCCAACCTTGGTTCTGTTAACGATATCTTCGGTGAAGCCTGAAGCTGTTACATAGTCAGGAACGATAGCGGTTTTCGCACCCTCCGGTGATTTAATAAGGCGATACGTAACGTAACGCCCATCCGGACTAAGCTCTAAATAACTTACCGACTTATCATCTATCGCAATTTCTTTTATTTTTTTGAGCTCATTTTCTTTTCGATCAATCGAATCAAGCTTTCGATCTTTATCCTTTTCTTTTATGATATCAAACAATTCCAATTGCTCATTTTTTAGCCAGCGCTCCTGCTCGTTTGTTGCTGATTGGCTACTCTTGATTCCACGTCTTGCAGCAGACTGAGGTGAAACCGTGCCCGATGACGTCTTGACGAAATTTGTAAATTGCACTAATTCGCCACTACTAAGTTTAAGCGCGTACAAATTATCCCCGCGCCTGAAAATCACGCGGCTTTCATCACCGCTGAATGCGGGACTGCTTTCACGATCGGTTGTTTGAGTGAGTCGATCAATTTTACCTGTTTTAGCTTCATTCAGGAAAATGTCGCCATCTTTTTCATAGACCTTTAAGGTGTGTTTCTTATTCCACTCGCCTCTTTCAGGTACGAGCGTTTTTTTTTCTTCAGCACTTACTTTTACAGGATCGTTATTAGTTGGGCTTGCTGAAAACAATTCATCCCTATCTTTATTTTCAGGATTCCAGTCAAAATACACTTTTTTGCTATCATCATTCCAATGGATATTTGAGGGCGAAACGCCTATCCATTTAGGTTCGCGCATTATTTTTTCAACGGTTAATGTATCTAACTTTTGCGCGAAAGCATTCGCGCCTGGTATAATCAAAATAAGTGTTATAAGTTTATTCATCTTTTACAAAATAGCCGATTGAGTTGAATTAAGCTTTTTGAGTTGAATTAAGCTTTTGAAGAATTATTTTAATAAAAAACTTCTTCAAAGGTTGCAAAAACTAACCCTTGCCCGAAATTTACCAAAAAGGCAATATAACCTTTTTTTAAAATTGCTTTGTTACAAAACGATTGATTTTGCATCTAATGGTTATTGGAGAGCATATATGTGCTTACAGAGTTACGTAGTTATGCGCGATGCTATTTAGTAATAATACGCTACAAATGGGGTATTTTCCCTTACTTTTTATTTTGCTTAGACTGTTACTTTTAATCATAAAAAGGCGACTAATAAGCAAACAAATAGAAGCCTGACAGCGTAAGCGGGCCAATATTAATTATACCGTAATATCATGACAATCGAGGGGATATTTTCAAGGGAAACTACGATTTATGTATCAACATCATCGAAGTTAGACGCCCAGCAGACCGAAAGTGTAAGCAATGAATTATTGCATCTTATGGGGTGTGCAAATTTTGATCCCGGATTCAATTTTAAGTTTATTGATGCGGGTGATTTAATACAAGCGAATGCATTCGTAGATAAAGAGCTTAAGGTTTCGGTGCGAAACTGACATTTTTGACATGAACTTGTATCTGAAAGATGTTATGCTTGCATTTAAACCAGCGTCTATAACCCAAGTTTTCCTTATAATGGCAATCTTCCAATTCAATTCACAACGTTTCCGTCCAAATCGACTGTCCTTGCGAAAGGATTTAGAAACCTATTTGCCAAAACAGCAAATTCTCGGCGGGTAACCTGCCGGTTCAAATCAAAATCTGTGGTGAATCTATATTGAGTTTTCCACGCTTTCTGAACGCTGCCAATTAATACCTGTGAATTCGTCAGCGTATGGTCACCTATAAACGATAACAAATTAGCAATAGTAAATTTTTCACCCGGTTTTTCTTTGATGAACCATAAAAAGGCGCGGGTGTATATTTCGGTTAAAACAGGTTTTACCTCATCAGTTTTAACTAAAGAGTCGGGATTAAAAGCAAACTTAGTACTATCGCCGGAAGTTTGCAGTACACCTTTGAGCAGCCCGGTTGCACAAACCTGCTGTATAGCCCGCCAATTACGATCCTTCAGCGGTATATCAGTAAAGGGTAGCAAATATCCTTTAAAATCCAGTAGTTCACCTTGTATGGTGCGCACATTTAAGTTTTTGGTAGTGGTTTTAAAGAACGCACAGTAAGCCGCCACGGTTCCAATCCCCTGCCCCGTTTCGAGCTGAAGGGATAGGGACTGAATATCTTGCTTACCCATTAACACTTTTTCGGCAATCAGTAAATTATCCGCGTCCTTTGACAGCATAGCTCTTATCGGCACGATGTATGCCGGAAAGGGTGGATAATAAGCATTGGATGTTTTTACGTTCTCACTTCGCAGTTCCGGCGATTCCTCAATTGCCGCTATTGAAGTCCGATATGTCTTAAATTGGTTTGTGTTGTTGTTGGTATATCTTGCGGTTATTTTTACGCCTGCTTTGGATGCGACTTCTCCCGTATCAGTAGCATCAACAACTATCCTCGTTTTAACGTCAATAGTTTTTCCGCTCCGGATAAAGCTAACATCCCAGCCGTCTCCATTTTTTTTAATGGCTGTAAATGTGCCATTAATATACACTGTAAGGTTTTTTACAGTATCGGCTATCTTTTTTAATATGGATGCGCCAGTATTTGGTTCAAACCGCAACACGGCATTATTGGAGGTATCGTATCCAGGTATCTTTTTATAAAAATCGTGAACGCGCTTCCGAAATTCACCCCAAATGCCTGACTGAATATTTCTATTTGCGCCAATTGTACACATAGTCGGTGCCTGTGGGCTAAGGAAGGGTAATGAATCGCGGAGAAAATAAACGGTCTTTATCTTGCTTCGTGCACATTGTATCGCTGCAGCTGCACCGCATGCCCCGTTGCCAATTACCAGCACATCGGTTTTAATAGTTTGAGCTTGTGCCAAAAAACAGTTAGCAGTAAGCAATATTACAATCAAGAATTTCGTCATCAATCGGCAGATTAATAGTGCAAAATGCTAAATTAGGTCAAAAACCTTGTTGCAGATTAAAATTTTGCTTAATTTAAATTTTTTTTAAGACAATGGTAATTACAGACGAGCAATTGAGGTATCCCATAGGGAAATTCAAAGCCCCGGTATCCTATACAAACGAAGATATCCGCAATTGGATAACTACAATTAAGTTATTCCCTGGTAAATTAAGGCAGGCAATAATGATCCTGAACGAAAAACAATTGGATACACCTTACCGTACCGGTGGATGGAGTTTGAGGAAAGTGGTTCACCACGTTGCAGATAGCCACATGAATTCATTAATGCGTTTTAAGTGGGCGCTGACGGAAGATAACCCGACGATTAAACCTTACGAGGAAGCCGACTGGGCGCTGCTTTCTGATTATAATATGCCTGTTGAACCTTCACTAAAAATATTGGAAGGTATCCATCAGCATTGGACAAACCTGCTGGAAAGCTTTACAGAAGATGAATGGGGCCGCACATTTCTGCATCCTGCCTCGGGTGCAACTATGCAACTTAGAAAAGCACTTGCCTTGTACGCATGGCATTGTAAACATCATCTGGCCCACATAACTGAAACAATAAAGAACTTTTGATTATAAGGTAAATATTGACGGATACAAAAAGGCCCACCATTGATTTGGCGGGCCTTTTTTTAGGTTTTTTAATAATTAAGCGCCTTTTTCATCGGTTGGTATACTTGTTATTTTATAACCTACATTACCGTCGGGGCCGGTTACTTTTTCGTAATAAATATCGTCAGGAGACACATAATATTTTTTTCCGTTTAATATAACCTTACGGCAGCCATCAGGCAACTGATTTATAATATCGCCAACCTTTGGTGCAGCAACATCTGCATCTGCATTAGGATCTGTAACGCTGTCAGCTGTGTTTAAAACGCCGTCTTTTCCGGCAACTATATATATTTTTTTGCCCTGATCGTCCACGCCCTCTTTATAATATACACCATCAAGTTCATAATATTGTACACCGTCTATCTTAATAGGCTGGGCAGTACTTGGCAAATCAGGAACCGCAGCACCGATTGGCGGGGCAACAACCTGGTAACCTCCGTTGTCATAAGGGCTGTAAAAAACACCACCGTAATAGTAGTATAAACCGGCTCCCCAATAAAACGGGTAATAGCCATAGGGTAAATATCCTAAATAATATCCATAGTGTGGATATCCGTAGTATCCCACGCCGGGTCTATAAAAAGCGCCTCCATGGTAGCCCGCGCCGGCGTAATAACCAACGCCCGACCGGTAACCTAGTGCGCCGTGAGCACCGCTAACCCCAACACTTCCGCGATAGCCAATCCCCGCGCGACCACTATAACCTGCTCCGAAGCTTCCGCCGCCACCACCACCGCTTATTCTAACAGCGCCGCCACCTCCACCGCCGCCGGCACTACGGGCACCACGCTGGGCACTGGCAGAAGATATCATTAACACTGAAAGAAATCCGGCTAAAAACAAACCGGATGCGCATTTATATAACCTTTTCATATCGTTCTTTATTAACAGCTTTTTTTTATATTAAGTATAAGTATCTGAAACTATTTGCCCCTCACATTTCCATCATAGTTAGACCATTCCGGGAACAAAGGTTTAATTGATTTTTTAATTTAATTAAAAAAATTCTATTCCTTTCCGATTTTTACGTTAAGTAAATGATATGGTTAAGGCTGCACATTTAAAACTTCGATTAGCTCAGCCGGAAAAATAAGTTTAAAGGTGCTTCCCTGATCCTTTTCCGACACCACCTCAATATTTATACGATGAAACCCGGCTATTGACTTTACTATGGGTAAGCCAAGGCCAAAGCTATCCTGCGTGAGCGACTGCCGGAATTTTTTAAACCTGTTAAAAATGTAAGGAAGGTCGGCTGGACTTATGCCAATTCCGGTATCTATTATGCTAATAGTAAACGCGTTATTTTCATGAGCTGCAACGATTTGAATTCCGCCATTTTCGCGATTGTACTTTATAGCGTTATTGATCAGGTTATAAAACAAATTGAATAACAGGAACTTATTTATATTTTTCAATTGCCAATTTTCAGGTACAGACACCTCATAACTGATATTCTTATCCTGCAGCCGTATTGATATTTCGTCGTAAACTTCCTGTAATAGCGCCCCGAGCGTTATTTTATCTTCTTTTAAAAACTGTTCGTTTTCAATTTGCGATATGAGCAACAGGGTTTTAGTTATGCTTTTTAAGCGATTTAATATTTTTTGCATCTCCAGCAAACGGGTCTTCATTTCGTCAACTATGTCCTCTCTTTCAAACAGGTTTTCTATTTTAGATTGAAGGATGGAAATTGGCGTCATTAACTCATGTGAGGCATTTGAAATAAACTCTCTTTCTTTTTGAAACGTTTGCTCAATGGTTTCAATCATTTTATGGATGTTTATATCCAGGTATTCGAAATCCGATGTTGAAGTTTTTACCTTGTCGTATGAACCCAAATTGGGAAATTTGTGACCAATCAGTTTTGTTTTGATTATCAAGCCTAAAGGCCGGAGTACGTAATTTGAGTAGAACAGATCGGCCAGGATGGTTAACAGTATCATTCCTACCAATACCACGAAAGCAATATTTTGGAGTGGTGTGGTTGTTTCTCCTATAGTGTCTACGCTTTTGCCTATTTCAAGCAGGTAGTTTTTTTTGTTAACTACAAAATTGTAACTAAGTATTCTATATTCTATGGTATCTCCTTCTATTTTACGTTTTTCGTTTTTTATGGTGTCGAGATATTCATTTAATGAGTCTTCGTCAAGGCTGTAATATTCCTCTTTAAGTGGCGAATAAGTGGCATACAAATAATTTTTTATACTTGATGGCTTTATTATTTGAAGCAGTTTGTCTTTTTGTTTAACAAGTTTATTGTCGGTAAAACTTTGATTAATATTTCTGATAAGAGTAGGTAAAAGCAATACAAATATGGTTACGATAACCAATTTAGAAATTGCGTTAAACAGCGTAAGTTTGGTTTTAAGTTTCAATTACTTAAGTGTTTATCTTTATTTTATATCCCAGTCCTCTTACTGTTTCCAACCAATCCGGAGATGCATAGAAATTTAATTTCTTTCGGATATTTTTAATGTGGGCATCGATATAGTTAGAATCGTAATCGTCGTTAATAATACTCCCCCAAATATGTTCGCTTAATTGTGACCGGGTTAGCGTCCGGTTTTTATGCAAGATCAAATAAGCTATCAAGTCAAATTCCTTTTTAGTTATGCTATTGATCTCCGTATTATTATAAATTATAACACGATCGGTGAGGTTTATTAAAAATCCACCGAGGTCAATAATATTTTGCTTTATGCCAAATCTTCTCCTGGTTATGGCCTGCATTCTGCTTTGCAGTTCCAAAAGTGAAAAAGGCTTTGGCAAATAATCATCGGCGCCCAGATCCAGCCCTTTAATACGATCATAAACTTCGGCGCGTGCTGTCAATATTATGCATATGGCTTCGGGGTTACTTTTTTTCGCTTCCTTAAGCAAATCCAAACCGTCATAATCAGGCAGGCCAAGATCTATAAGAATAAAATCATAAAGATTAACGGCAATCTTTTCCGAAGCTGAATACCCGTTAAAGCAAATTTCGCATATATAGTTATAGTTGGTCAGGAATATTTCTAATTCATCTGCAAGCGCCTTTTCATCTTCAATTATTAAAACATTCATATTTAATAAAATAAATAGTAAAATGTTAAATTCAAAAAAACTTCAGGATGGTTTTTTAACGCCCCCTCTACGTTAACCGGTACAGAATATTTGGTCGCTATTTCAAAAGTGTAATGCGGCCTGTTGTAAGCGAGAGGCAATTTAAAACTATAGTTAAGCGTGTTAAATCGTCCGTTGTTATACCTTGCAAATGCCGGCGGAATGGTAAGTCCTGGTATATACGGAGTTCTGTCAAATTTTTCAAGGTGTTCGGACGAGTATTTCCCTACAAAATTCTGCGTGCCGAAGATTACACTGATGGTTGGATTAAATGATAAATAATCTTTATCGTCAAAGACACCCCAATCTGTTTCAATATATTTTGATGTGTTTATTGTAAGAAAATAGTCGTTAGCGTCCCCAAAAAGATAGTCAAATATGACGCTTGTTTTTGCTAATTTCCAATCGAATGAATTTCTGAAATTAATATCATTTGACGACGCAGATTTTATAACGGGGGCGGCATTCTCACTAAATATAAAACGGGTATAGCTAATAGTGCCTGATAACACCCTTGAATAGTTGTACAAATAGCCCGTTCCCAGATCGACTTCATCAACAACCGGGTTATACCCGAACACCTGTACTGCCGAACCGTAAACAAAAAATCCCGATTTAAAATTGTATATCGCGTCGCCGCTGATATAAGGATATCTAATTGGCCCGGTACGGCCAAAAAACTGCACATCGCTCCCATAATTTACCCCTACCGAAACGGATCTTTTCCTAAACACAGTATCGGAATCAGAGCTAATTTGACGTGCCCGGTATCGAAAAAAAGGCAAGTTGGTTGTAGTTGCATTTACCGCATTACAAATTAAAAGCAAGAACAACAAATAAAAGTACTTCATTAATATTACTTAATTTTTAAGGTTCAACTTATTAATTGCCACTTCTTCTGGGTATTTCTGGCGGCCTTTCCAAACCTTGGGGCCGGCGCTGTCTTTTTGGCCTTTGTTTAGTTTTCGAGGCCGCGGAATTGTTCGGTGGTTCTATTTTTTCGGGCTTTGGCTGCTTTTTGGCTTTAGCTACTTCCTTAATCTTGTTTTTGTCGTCCTGCTCCTGTTTTTTGTTATTTTTTACAATAGTTGTATCGTTTAAAATTTCTTTTAAATGCAAACTCGTGGCCAAGTTATCAAAAACTATAGTAAAATGATTATTTTGCGTTTTAGCATATGATAAACATGGTGCTGATAACAAAACGATATACGTAAACCACTTTATCATCGAGGAAGGAGTATAATTCTATTCAAATAGAAATTCAATTAAACAGTTGTAACTGCGGCAATTTTTTACATAACATAAAATAGTGCACCAACAGCAACTAAATTGAAATATAATTGGGGTTTACTAACACAATGTAATAACGGCCGCTTATAAAGTGATACAGCATCCAATAATAAGTAAATTTAACTTTTCAACACTCATTCCTGAATGAATTATGAAATTAAATTTAGATCAATTGGTGATGTTCACGTCTTTCGAAGTATAAACGCGGTCATGGTCGTCTATAATAACGCATGCAATTTGATTTAACTGATTTATTAAATACAAACCCGCATTAATACCGATTGACATTACCGGAGTTGCCATTGCATCAGCCAGTTCGGCTGATGTACTTATGATGCTAACGCTCTTAATTCCGCTAACTGGAAAGCCTTTTTTAGGATTAATGTTATTTAAATACGTTTTATTCAGGATGGCCATATCCTTCTGAACATCTATAGATGTGGCGATAGCCATATTGCTTATATCAATATTTGAAAAAGGCAGTGCTTGTTGACCCGGATCAGCCGAAGCGATAGTCCATGGTTCGTTGTCAGGTTGCATACCCCAGGTAAGCAAATCGCCGCCTGAGTTAATCACGCCGCTGCTTACTCCGGCCATTTGGAGGATATATTTTGCCCTGTCGGCGGCATAGCCTTTTATATTTGCCCCAAAGCTTATACGCATACCTTTTTCTTTCAAAAACACAGTTTGTGCCTTTTGATCAAGTATAACGTTTAGGTAATTAATCAAACTTAAAGCTGTTTTAGTTTCAGTTACGTTAGAATATCCGTCAGAATGGGTACCAGCTTCTTTTTCAGCTGCGTAATAAGTAATATCAAAAGCACCATGTGTAAGTTCAGCTATTTTTAATGACCGGTCTATCAATCTGAAAATCTCAGTAGCTGTTTTTACTGGCTTTATCCCGGCATTGCGGTTTATTTCGTTAATAGTGCTGTCGTCACTGAAAGTACTAAGTAACTTTTCTACTCTGTTAATCTCAGCTATAGCATCATCAATCCGTTCGTCGGCCCAATTTGGGTCGTTGCCAACAATGCTAATTTCAAATTGATCGCCCATCAATCGTGCGGAACGCCTGAAGATAACTGATTTGTGTGGTAACGTTTTTATAGCTAACATAAACTGATTAATTTAAATGCAAAAAATAGAATGCTTTAACTAAACCTTCGCCATAAAACCGCTTCCTGGGTAGAAAATCAGGATTATTGCTAATGGTAATGTTGCTAAAATAGCGCGCTATTATGAAAATAAGATGAAAAAGCGAGCCGGTGATGTTTAAGTATTTAAAATCCACGATAAAAAATTAAAGAAAGATTAATACGTATTTTCAAAATGGTTGGTTACATTTAGGGCTATAACAACCTTTAAGTATTCCCTTTAAGACGTGAACTGTGATTTAAAATTTATCTCAATTTTATCGGCGATATTGTTTATAATTTCAACAAGATCGCATGCCCAGGCAAACAATAATCAACTGGAATTCACCTATGTTGAAGGAATAAAGGTGACTTCTCCCGATTACATTATAAATGGAAAAATATGGGGAGGTGAATTAGCCTATCATTTTAATATGCAAAATGATAAACAGGATTATATTAAATTCTTAGGGATCAATTCGATTGATATTGTTGGCTCTTATCGTAATCTTAAATCACTGTATATCAACAACCGTCCAATAACTAAAGATTCATTAGGTGAGGCTTATAGCATTTTAGGACGACTCGAGGTACAATTGTTAAAACTTGGCCCGGTTAAATTATTATTTACACCTGGGTTTGGTTTTACCTATTCAACTACCAGCTATTTTACCAATGGCAACCGCCTTGTTGGGAGCAAGATTAACCTGGCCGCCCAGGCAGGAATAAAAACTCTTTATTCAATTACCCCGTCGACAGGTATCCAGGCGGGTGTCGATGTGTTGCATTTTTCAAACGGCGGTGAAAGATTACCCAACAATGGGATAAATTCAATTAACATTTCGCTCGGCCTGGTTCAAAGTATTAACCATGCCGGCCCATTAACCCCAAAAAATCCATTTGAATATAAGGGAACAAATTCCTTTGAGTTTAGCATCGATTTTGGAGAACGAGGCTTATTTAAAACAAAAAAGGAATTGTATAGGTCGGGCTTATATGCCGGGTATAGCTATCGTTTAAATTCGGTTTTCAGTTTGAGAGGCGGTGTCGACGCCGGTTATTATTTTACTCCCTTTAATCCGGCAAATTATGATAATACATTTGAAAATTACGGCACGTCATACGCCAGGTGGCGCGTTGGCATAAGCGCTGGCGGAGATATAAGATTAGGCCGTTTGGCGGTATTTGCTAATTATGGTTATTATTTATACTATAAAACCCTTTATCAGCCTAAGACCGACTATTCCCGGGAATTGGATTATCGTGTTAAAACTTATTTGACGCCCGGACTAAGATATTATGCGTGCCAGTGGATGGCTTTGCAGGTAAAGCAATATATAAATCATCAATCCGCCGATTACCTTGGTTTGGGCGCATTATTCCGCATTTATTAGCAATCCAAGCCATCAGGCAACAGTACCTTCTTTAAGTTTTTCAGCGTTTTCAGCAAACTGTAAAGCTTCCATAATTTCCTGCAAATCACCATTCATCACGCCGGAAAGATTGTAGATAGTGAGCCCGATCCGGTGTTCAGTAAGGCGGCCCTGCGGATAATTATAGGTACGCACTTTAGCAGAACGGTCGCCGGTTGACACCATCGTTTTTCTTTTTTTGGACGTCTCCTCCAGGTGTTTTTGCAGCTCCATTTCATAAACCCGCGACCTTAAAACCCCTAAAGCTTTATCGTAATTTTTTAACTGAGACTTTTGATCCTGGCATTGTGCAACTATACCTGTTGGAATGTGTGTTAACCGCACTGCAGAATAAGTTGTATTAACTGACTGTCCGCCTGGTCCCGAAGCACAAAACAAGTCTTTACGTATATCGCTCACCTGGAGGTCAATATCAAACTCATCAACTTCGGGCAATACAACAACTGTGGCAGCCGAAGTGTGCACCCTGCCCTGGGTTTCTGTATCAGGTACACGTTGTACCCGGTGAACGCCCGATTCATATTTTAAATTGCCATAGGCATCTTCAGCATTAACATTAAACACAATTTCCTTGTAACCGCCTGATGTACCTTCGGTATAATCAACCAGTTCGGTTTTCCAGCCGCGTTTTTCGCAGTAACGCATATACATGCGGTAAAGGTCGCCAGCAAACAACGCAGCCTCATCGCCACCGGTGCCACCGCGTATTTCAATAATTGCGTTTTTGGAATCTTCAGGGTCTTTAGGTATAAGCATTACCCTTATCTCTTCTTCCTTTTCTTCCTGCCTAACAAGCAATTCGTCCAGTTCAGTTTTAGCCATTTCGCGGAACTCTTCGTCCTTTTCAGTAGCTAAAATTTCTTTGTTGCTGTCTATATTGCTCATAATGTTGCGGTAGATGTTATATTCATCCACAACTTTGGCAAGGTCTTTATATTCTTTATTCAGCTGGGCAAAACGTTTCATATCAGCCATGGCGTCAGGGCTGCTTAATTCGGCTTCAACATTTTTCCAGCGTTGGAAAATCGCTTCTAACTTTTCTAACATATTTTCTATTGGGATTTATTGCAAGCTGTGAAAGTTCGTCGCGGCAAGCAAAAAACGTACAAAAGTACGGATTTTTAGCCAATAATTGTTCAGGCCAGTGTAAAGAGATAGTTAGAAATAAAGGCTCATTATTGCTTTACCAGGATATTTTATTGCTCCACTTTTGACAAAAGAAAATCTAATTCACCTTTGTCTGCAAGTGGTTCTTTCCCGGATGTTTCGTTAAATATCATTGCCTGGTTACTGTTTTTGTTGAATTGAGGCCATGGTGGCAGGCCCTTGCTATTGGGGTTACCCGTTTTGATAAAGTTAACCCAATAGGCGGACATCAGGGTCGCCAATTTAAAATCGGAAGGCTCCCACGGACGATTAAGGAACTTTAAATTATCCATTACATAGGCAACTTCGCCGGTATGGAACGCGCCGTATTTTATGTAATCAACAGTAGCCGGTAACTTGCGGTTGAAATTATAGACAAAAACCGGCGACTTAATACTTTGTAAGCCCGCCCATTTATAATCTGATAAGGCAAAAATCATATCGCGGCTTAATTTTATTTGCGACCGCATTGCCTCTTCGTCAGTTGAGGCCGGAAAATACTTTAAAAATTTATCAGCATCGGCTCCATATTGTTGTTTTGCCTCTTCGATAAAAGCCTCTTTTTTTTTAAAGCCAGCTACAAAGGCTTCGTCTTCGTTCCAACCAGTAATTAAAGGCACATTATTCTGCTTCCCCGAGGCGTAAATTTGTGGCAAAGGCTCTGGTAATACATAACCGTCCACTATGGGCGAAAATCGTCCGCGAAACTTCATCAGTTCGGCAGCGGAAACATCCCTTAGTTCCTTGACTGAGTTGGCATGTATGGACTCCCCCAATTTCAAACCCTGTTCTTCAGCATTTTGTAAATTATTTGCTGGTATCGCAGAGTTTGCAACCACTAACGAACCGCTTTCAGCAATCGCCTTATTAAAAAGCCCTTTTGCGAGTGGTGATGCAACTAAACAATTAACACTCATAGACCCTGCCGACTGCCCTGCAATCGTTACATTACCAGGATCACCGCCAAAGGCAGCAATATTTTTTCTGATCCATTTTAAAGCAGCTAACTGATCAAGTAAGCCATAATTCCCCGAAGCATGATCAGGCGATTCTTTTGTCAGTTCTGGATGGGCCATAAAACCAAAAACACCCACCCTGTAGTTTATCGATACAAATATTATCCCCTTTTTAGCCATAGCTTCCCCATCATAAATTGGCACACCGGCTCCACCGCTCGTAAAACCACCGCCATATATCCAAACAAAAACAGGTTTTTTCTCAGCCTTCTTTGCATTGGTCCATATATTCAGATACAGACAGTCTTCGCTTATTGGTGTCTCCGGAATTAAAAACTCTGACGTGTAAACCATAAAAGGTACAGGTTTTGCCTGCATTGGGCTGGGACCAAACGCATCGCATTTTTTTACGCCCTGCCATGCCTTTGCTGGCTGCGGAGCCTTCCAACGTAAGTCGCCAATCGGAGGCGCAGCAAAGGGGATACCTTTAAAAGAAACCACATCGCCGGAGGCGTTTTTTACACCGGAGACTAAACCGGTTTCTATATGAACGGTGTCAGAAATTTTACCGGTTCCAGTTCTTGATTTGAATGAGTAAAACAAGGTAGCACCGCCTGCTAAAAGCATGCATACAGATAGCGTATATAGTCTTTTCATGAAAATCAGGTTATAATGTGTCGTGGTGACGCAATATAATAACTTATAAACAAATAATTTCGCGTCTTATACTTTTTAATATAATTTAAAAAGTATAATTTGCGGACGTACCAAGCAATTATAACCTTAATAATACTATAATGAAAAAACTGTGTTTGTTGTTAAGCGGCTGCTTAATAACGTTTTTATCGTTTAGTCAACCTACCAAAACCGGATTGGCTATTATACCCGAGCCGGTGAAGACCATCCTAAAAAAGGGTCAGTTCACTCTTCCAAAGCATGTACTGGTGCAAGCCGGTGCCACGGCAGATGTAAGGCTTGTAACAGATTATCTTAAAAACAAATTGGCAAAGGCCGCGGGTGCGATAGTTTCTGTAAAAAGCAGCTACACCACTCCGGCAACCATTAAATTATCGCTTCTTACAAAACCAGATACATCGTTAGGGAAGGAAGGCTACCATTTGCTTGTCAGCAAAACGGGCGTGGTGATAAGGGCCAATGAACCGGCTGGTTTATTTTACGGTGTACAAACATTAGTACAGCTGCTGCCAAAAGAAATTGAAAGCGCTGAAGTGGTTCATCACATTAGCTGGACAATTCCTTGTGTCGACATTATAGATTACCCGCGGTTTGCCTGGAGAGGTTTGATGCTGGATGTTTCGAGGCATTTCTTTACAAAGGAAGAGGTAAAGCAATACATCGACCAAATGGTGCAATATAAATTTAACCTCCTGCATATGCACCTTACGGATGACGAGGGATGGCGCGTAGAGATTAAAAGCCTACCCCGCCTAACTACCGTCGGCGCTCATAATGTTTTAAAAGTTGGCCAATTTGGTTCTTTCGCTCCGCCAAAACCCGACGAGCCGCGCAATTACGGCGGCTTTTATACCCAGGATGATATTAAGGAACTTGTACAATACGCCAAAGACCGTTTTGTAAACATCATGCCCGAAGTGGATGTTCCGGGACACAGTCTTGCGGCCGTTGTATCCTATCCCGAACTGTCGTGCACTCCCGGTGCCGATAAATACCAGGTGCGCTCGGGCGAATTCATAGCTGTAGATAATACGTTAAACCCGTCCAGCGAAAAAACTTATGCGTTTTTAGACAAAGTATTAACTGAAGTTGCCCAATTGTTTCCCTTTGAATATGTGCATATGGGTGGCGATGAGTGCAACAAAGCCTATTGGAAGAAGAGTGATTCGGTTACCACTTTAATGAAAAGGGAAAATCTGACCACTTACGAGGAAGTTCAAAGCTATTTTGAAAAACGTTTGGAGAAAATTGTCGAATCGAAGGGCAAGAAATTTATGGGCTGGGACGAAATTATTGAAGGCGGCCTTGGCCCCAACGCTGCTGTAATGAGCTGGCGCGGAATACAGGGCGGTATCACCGCCGCGAAACTCGGTCACCAGGTAGTGATGAGTCCGACCACCTTTGCTTACCTCGACTATATGCAAAGCGACATGATAAACGAACCACATGTATATGCTACGCTTCGGCTAAATACTGCTTATCAATTTGACCCTGTGCCCGATAGCGTTGATGCCAAACTGATATTGGGCGGACAAGCTAATTTATGGACAGAACAAGTATATAACTTCAGACAGGTGGAATATATGACCTGGCCACGGGGTTTGGCCATAGCCGAATCTGTTTGGTCGCCGAAGGAAAAGAAGGATTGGAATAGTTTTTACCCAAGAGTTGAAAAACAACTTGGCCGCTTTGACGAAGCTGAGGTTAAATACGCGCCAAGCATGTACGATCCCAGCTTTGACGCTACACTGACTCCCGACAGCCTGGTGCAGATTGAATTAACCAAAGAAATCCCGGACATTGATATATACTACAGCTTTGATAACTCGTTCCCCGACAGGTTTTATCCAAAATACACCCAACCGATAATAGCGCCGAAAGATGCAACCCAGCTAAGGGTAATTACCTATCGCGGCAAGCAACCGATAGGAAGAATGGTTACCATGCCGATATCGGAGTTGAAAAGAAGAATAGATAGGGCTAAGTATAGGAGGAAGTGATAGGAATAAATAACGCTCTGTCCCCAAATTTCTTTTTGAAAATCTCGGGGGACAGAACGTTTTTTTGTTTCACAGGTCTCGAAATCCTGTTCACCGTTCACGTTCACGACGAGCGTTAACTTTTTACAAGCTGCTTATTAGTAATTGTTTATAAATTATCTTTTGTCTGAAATTGCTGTTTTTTACTGACAAAATACTGTCACCAAAAAATTTGTAGCGGTTTTTATATTTGTGCGGTGATAAATAGCTGTTCAAGGAAAGCTCTTTTGGCCTTTTAGCACGGGAACAGAATGTCAAATTCCAGATATTATAAGAAAATCAAAATTTGACCAGTGGTCAGGCAGCTTGCGAGCCCTGCCGACCCTGAGTTTGAGATTGCCCCTGATTGTTTACCAATCTTATTGTCCAAAAATCATCCGAAAGATCATTATTCAATAAATACTCATACGGCATTGTAAAATAACCATTCGTGCCCCACTTTTCACCATAACTGTTCCTCACAATAAAACGACCCCGTGAATCATCGTAACCGACTGCAACAACAGCATGCCCCCCAAGAACCGACTCCTGGTCTCCAGGCAAATTAAGAATACCTGTTTGACAGACCTCCAGGCTTTCAAAAGAATCATAAATTGTGAACCCAAAAACGAACGGATATCCTTCGGCGAGGCAGCTTCTCATTTTATCGAGATCCTGATCGACACTAAAGTAACTGGTTATTACATTTCCTTTGGCATCGTTATAACAGGATTCAAATGGCTTTTGAGCAAATTCGCTCACATTATACTCCCAGGCATCTTCGCTGCACACACCTTGCAGACTCACTCGATTCATTCCATCCCGTAGATATGCTCCGGCGTCAGTTTGTACCGTGCCCTCCAGAACCCTCGCGTTATAATAGATGAATAGCCTTGAAGGCATAAATAACGGCAGCCTTTGTTTTATCAGTTCGAACTGAAATGCAGCAGCAATTGCATTAGCTGTGCAGCTCCTTAAATGTCCCTGATCGTAAATCTGGGGGAAATCTGCTCTTAAATCTATCGACGGCGGCAGATCAGTTTCTATACCTCCCGGAATGTACTTAAAGTCCCTGTGGTCTGGCATATCTGGTCTCCACCCATAACGCCGCGATGTTCTGATCATTTTAGTTTAGTCTTGTTGCCTACTCTTGATCCGTTTTCGGCTTTCCCGGTTTTGAGATTTAATTATTTGATGGCCAAATCTCAATAAGGGAAGAAAAGCCGGTGCCAGTAATATGGCCTTTTTTGTGGGGGTGTTTTTACGGTATTAATTAGGGTATAAATCAGCTGGCAACCTCCTGACTTACGGATGAAATTTGACCAATTAACTTCATTAATTTTTATAACTAAACTCTTAAAGTCATGAAAAAATTAGTAATTGGAATTGGTACCGTAATAAGTATCGCTTTTTGGGTTGCCTGCGATGGTCTGAAAGCAGATCAATCCGCGTCAACCGGTGCTGTTAAAAGATCGGCGGCGTTCTCAAATACTGTCGAAAAATCCTTAAATGGGATTGCACAGGCCGACGCGAGTACTATGGTGAAAGATGCCGCCAGTAATATAGACCCCAATCCTCCTAACACACAAATCTGGTTTAGTAAACAAACTGTACAGCGCGTTTACGATTTGCTAAAAGAAGACAGCGCAGGCGTTAACAAACCTGATGGGATCCGCATTTATTTTACAAATTCCGGAATTGTAGTTGTTTCGACCCGCGACTCTACGGGCACCGATACTGTCAAACTCCACAGAGATTACTTTACTCATTCCAATGATGCAGACCTATTCAAATCAGACTCGATAGGCGGGATAGTCAGTCATGATAGTGACACCTCCAACGGCGCCATGCTTTATGGAATTTGCAACTGTGATATTACGAAGCGTTGTTTAACCCAATCAACCCATGATATCAAAAGAAGCGTTGCAGAAACTATGGTTCAGAGTTTTAAAGGAAGTCCGTTTAACGTAAAAAGCGAATGGTTTGATATAAAGATGCTTGAAAATTTGCTAACTGAAATGCATGATGAACAGGATGATGGCATCCGCATTTATTTTGCCCGTGGTGTAACGAATATTGGCCGCCCTGTCGATATAGGTAAAGCGCGATTTGTTGTAACTACTACCAGGTCTGTTCCCAATACAAATATCCACAAAGATTTCTTTGATTGCAGTCATCCTCCACTGGCAACCACAATTAAAGATAGAATCAAACCTGGTGGCCCCAGCCAGGACAACGGTGAGTTGTGTCCAAGCAACTGCGATGGGGTAACATTACCATTACCATAGATAAATCGAACAACAAACAACATAAATTATTCCAACGCAAAATTATTATTGTGATCGATAAGACTTACGAAGACGTCAAAACTTCGTAAGTCTGTTATTAATCTCATCTTATATATTAAAAAATCCAAAATGTGTTGGTATTGTGGGAGTTAAACCTGAAATTAGTGACAATTAATTTTCACACACTTAAACCTTAATGAAATGAAAAAATTAGTGATACCCTTATTATTTACCTTTCTTATTGTTGTAACAGGTTTCAGCCAAACTACCTATAAATCTTTAAACGGCTTTAGTCAGTTGGACGCCAAAAATATGATTTCACCTTTTCAAGCTTTAAACAGTCAGGCACCACAAAAAACAAGTGTTTGGTTTGATAAAAAGATTATTAACAATATGATTAAATTGTTAAAATCAGAAGTTGCGCAAAAAAAGACCGATGGGATTCGTATTTATTTTGCCTATGACAATTCACATAATGAAACTGTAATTGTGGTTTCAACTTATAATTCCGGAGTGCCGAATTCAAAATCTGAAGAAAAGGATACATATCATGAAGACTACTATGATCATTTATCTATGGCCGCCTTATTTAACATGAAATATTCTAATGGAACCGCCTTTCCGATTAGCGGCTTACCATGTCATGATGATTGTGGTGGTGGCGCAGTATTGTATGGACCCTCACCTGGTGGGGATGACGCGTCATGCGACTCTGCAAGCCCACACTATCTAACTAAATTACAATGCGAGACGATGGTTCAATACTTCGTACAGAACACCACCAATATCAACTCAACTGGCGAATGGTTTGATATAGATATGATAAAAGCCTTCGCTAAGGAAAGTTCAAAGATTAAGCACTATGATGGTATACGCTTTTACTTTGCCAGGCATCCGGATACGCCAGCCAGGTATAAGTATTTGCGCGACAAGGATGCATTTGTAGTGGTAACCACTCAATCTACAGTTGACCCAAAAGTTCATAAGGATTATTTTAATTGTAAAGAAGCTTTGGCCATTTACAATGATCTGAAATATTTTAAAATGCAAAAGAACGAAAAAGCATCATTTGCAATAACCAGTAATGGACAGGATAACGGTGAATTATGTCCTAGCAATTGCGACAATTAATATTTTTTTAAATAATTGCTCCTTAAAAATAATTTATGATAAGCTATTTTACGCCAAGTACCATTAGTGAGACCATTTGTTTGATATTCGCATTTGTTTGCCTGATAAAGGATTCTGTATTAATTTGGAGAGGCATGATTTTATATCTCTTAATAACTTGTGTAACAGAATTTTTTGGACTATACATAGGAAGGAGAGATCACAACAATCATTGGGTTTATAACATTTTTATTTTATTCGAAGCAGGTTTCACACATTTAATGTTTTTAAACTTATTCGGAAAATATTTCAATGGTAAGCCTATTCTTATTTTTGGATTCGTGTTATTCCTGATATTTTACATCTATGGTATCATTCACAATTCGATTCTGATTTATAATTATTTGGCTTACACAGCTATGTCTGTTCAGTTTGTTCTGTATAGCTTATATTATTATTATTTGATAGTTAAAGATGACAGTTACACTGATTTAAAATATTCATCAACTTTTTGGTGGGTTGCGGGTACCTTATTTTTTTATTTTTCTAACACCGCTTGTAATTTATTTTTTGATAAATTGTATTCAGTGATGATTACCCCAAACCATCATTTAACTTATTTTATTTTTAAAGCACTCAATATTATATTATACGGTTGCTGGAGCTATTCATTTATCTGTAGAAAATGGCTAACGACGATATCAAAAGCTTAGTATTAATAGCAACTCTTATTTTTTTACTAGCACCCCTATTTATTATCTTATATATCTTTATTTACAACCGACGCAAAAAAAAGCACATTGAAGAGAAAGTCCAAATGAAGCTAACCTTCGAGGCAGAAATAGCAAAAGCACAATATGAAGTGCAAGAACAAACCATGCAAACTATCGGCGCGGATTTGCACGACAATATTGGCCAGTTATTAAGCCTTACATCTTTAACATTAAACTCTATTGAGTTAGACAACTTAGCCAAAGCAAATGAAAAAATAAACGCTTCCATTGATCTCACCTTGCGGTCAATTAAGGAGATGAGGTTGCTCGGAAAGTTATTGCAGGGAGATCAGTTGATAGCCCTGGGTTTATCAGAAGCTATCCGTCACGAAGTTAGCTGGTTGGAAAGGTCGGGTAAGTTTGAGATCATTTACAACCCGACAGAAGAAATGCCGGCAGCAAACAATCCGGATAAGGATTTGATCGTTTTTCGCATATTACAGGAAGTACTTAATAATATCATGAAACATGCGTCAGCTACCGAGATCTGCATTAAATTAGAATACATTGATCAGCAGCTGAAATTAGAGATCGTCGATAACGGAATAGGATTTGATGCCGAAAACCTGCCGGTTGAACAAAGAGGCATGGGTTTGCATAACATTCAAAAAAGGGCTGCAATTATAGGTGGCGAAGCCAATATTATTTCAAACCCTGGTGAAGGCACCCGGGTAACTATTTTTATTCAATACCCCTAAAACATGGAGACAGATCAAATTTTAATAGCAATTGTCGACGATCATACCCTTTTCAGAAATGGTGTGGCCTCTCTTATGAGCGAGTTTAAAGAGTTGAAGGTGGTTTTTGAAGCGGAAAATGGCGAGCAGTTGCAGCAAATACTCGCAAAAAACCATCATCCCCTACCGCAGGTCATCCTTATGGATATAAATATGCCGGTAATGGATGGCTATGCAGCTACAAAATGGGTAAAATCAAAATATCCTCAAATAAAAGTGCTGGCATTGAGCATGTTTGAGGATGACAAGGCGGTTATCCAAATGATAAAATCGGGTGCGGGGGGATATGTATTAAAAGAATCGAGACCCCGGGATCTTTTGGAAGCCATCAAGACCATCAACGAAAAAGGGGTCTACATAAACGAAATGGTTTCGGGCAAATTGATTCGGTCTGTTAAGGATGATGAAACTGATCACCTTTCCAAAAAGGAAATTGAGTTTTTAAAGCTATGCTGTTCGGAGCTGACTTATAAAGAAATGGCCGATCAGATGTTTATCAGCCCCCGCACAGTAGATAATTACCGGGAATCCCTTTTTCAAAAGTTAAATATAAAATCCAGGACTGGACTCGTGTTATACGCCATCCAAAATGAAATATTTAAATTCTAAATAACCAGTAAAACGCACTAATTTATGTGTTAGTATATTTTTATACGGAATAATAAATATTATTTCCGACCGATATTAAAGTAAATATATGGCCGTTTATTGGTGCATGAGATCAAAAACCCTGCTCAATTTTAACCGCTTGTTTATCATAACTATTATATTTTTACTTATTGTATTTACAATTAATGTTTCTGCGCAGCAAATAAATAAATCGCCGGTCTATCCCTCATCCGACTATGAAATTTCAAAACATTTCAACGGTAAACCAGGAACGGAAAAATCATATTCTCCCGATACTTCGCATAGTCCTTCCACAGCCGTTATTATGTCGGCGCTCGTGCCTGGACTGGGACAGATTTATAATCATAAATGGTATAAAGTGCCTTTCATTTATGCCGGGTTCAGTCTGCTTACCGTTGTGATAGTTTATAATTACAGGCATTACCAGCAGGATCTGATTGTTTACAAATATTATTATGATCCGTCGAAAGTTAAAAAAGGTATGCCCGAATATGATTATTACGAAAAACTGCTGAAACACAATGTTATGCAGACCCAGGTTGCTGACGCTTACAACGGATATGTTCGCGATTTTCAGTTGGACATACTAGGTGTTGCGGGTCTTTGGCTCTTGCAAATGGTTGATGCTTATGTCGATGCTAAATTTATCCATTCCTTTTCAATGGATGATAATTTGTCCCTAAAAGTAAGTCCGGGAATCATAAACGAATCTGCGTATGCAACTTATTATAATACCGCTTTTATCCCGACCTTAAAGATCACTTTGTCGCTTTATTAATTACCGGATAGATAAGCCCGGCCTACCTAACCTTACAGTATCCCGTTTTTTCGCGAATCAGTTACTGATACTTAGTCAACAATTAATAAAGCGTTGGGAACATTATTTTTAATAAAATCAATAATTTACCCGGAACGGACCAGGGATCTTTAAAGAGCTCATTCCTGTAAAAGCGGAAAATAGAAGCCAGGTTCTCTATGTTGCGTTTACCTTTCATTGTGACTGATTTTTTGATTTAACAATTAGTCGTAAATTCACGAAAGAGAGGAAACATTATCTTGTTATATTCAATAAAACGGTCTAACTGTTTTTGATTTAATGATTATTAATGTCGAAATTTCAGATGTTAAATTCAGTGATATCAACCGGCAACTAATACATCATCGGTCATGAATAAATTCATCCAGTCTATTAAAAACTTTGATTTTCATTCAATCGAAGCATTGGTTCAAAAAGAACCTAAATGGATTAGCTGGGCCGAAGAGGGTGGCAAAAATGCGCTCCACTATTTGTGCGGAGTTAGTGCCCTGAAACGAGCCACAAAAGGAAGCGCTCAGTTTACAAATTCTGAAGCTTCTTTTAAAAACCGGAATGAATATTAATTCTGTTCATCAAATAAAAGACGGCTGCGGATTTTTCTCTGCCACGCCACTTTGGTATGCTTACACCCGCGGAAGAAACAAAACGTTATATACTTACCTGTTGGCTAATGAAGTTGATCCTGAACATTGTATGTATGCCATTGCCTGGTACGATGATGCTGATTCAGCGGAATTGTTTAAGGCCCATGGAGCAAGCATAGATGATGGAGCCAACGGAGATACACCGTTTCTTGCTGCCTTTATGTGGAGAAAGTTCCAGGTATCGGAGTGGTTTTTGAAAAACGGGGTACACGTAAATGCTGTTGACCTAAAAGGAAACACAGCCCTGTTTTATGCCATAAAAAGAAAATACCCGGTAGAATATATCGAAATGTTGCTCCGGTATGGTGCGGACTGCAATCAGGAAAATAAAGAGGGCATATCACCAAAAAAATTGGCCGAATTAAACCGCCAGGCAAAAATTTTGAAACTCTTAAAAGATAGTGACACAATTCCTGGCAGCTTAAGCCACATAAAACCAATAAATTATTAGGATCATGAAAACAGCTGCAATTTTACTGATTGTTGTTTCCGGTAGCTTTTTAGGAACTAATTATCCAAAATCAACAAATAAAAGTTTGTCCAATTCAGATAATTGTTTGTCAATTACCATAGCTGAAAAAATACTTGGACAACCTGCCCGATTAACGGAAAATTCTGTTGAAGAAAAAGAAGAAGCTACCAGATACCGGTGTACTTATACCGCAGTTACCAAAGACACCGTCGAAAATAACAAGGGACATCTGTATTTTTTAAAGGAACAATATAAAACTTTGGGCTATGCAAAAAAAACATACGCAAATATGCTTATAAGTAACCGCAACTCCGGTTTGAGAGAATTGAGCAATATGGGCGATGAAGCTTTTTCGCATACAGATGGCAAGAATTTTTACCTGATGATAGTCCGGAAAAAGTCAGAAATAATCAGGATGAAAGTAAACAAGTTGACGAGCACTACTTCGGTAAGCGAGCTTCAGAAAGTCGTTGCTAAAATGGCAAATAATTAGACCAGGTTAAACCATGAATAATTCTGAAATAACAGACCCTCTATTTCTGGAAACTGTGGAAGCCATAGATTCCGGCGATACAGAACACCTTGAAAGCCTGGTTACTAAACACCCCAGGCTGATAGTCGACCGCCTGGATCACCCTGTTGAAGGATACTTCCGAAATCCTTACCTGTTATGGTTTGTTGCCGATAATCCTATTCGGATTGATAAACTGCCTCCGAATATTACTGAGATAACGAGTTTTCTGATAACCGCAGTCAAACGTGGGGCTGCTGATAGTTACCAGTTCCAGCTTGATTATACATTGGGATTAGTAGCCACCGGGAGAATCCCGCAAGAATGTGGTGTACAGATAGAAATGATGGACTTACTGATAAATGAGGGGGCCAAACCAGGAGGAGGACTAGGGGCACTCGCCCACGGCAATATCGCCGCCGCAGAGTACCTCATTGAACGTGGTGGTACTTTAACCTTGCCTGTTGCAGTTGGGTTGGCCAGGATGGACGATGTTAAACGTTTAGTGGTAACTGCAAAACCGGAAGAACTGCTCATTGCGCTTACCGCCGCTGCTTTTTATGGAAAGCCGGACATGATAACCTACTTACTAAGCGCCGGAGTCAATCCCAATGGATATCCGAAAAACAACTCTGGCTTTCACTCCCACGCCACGCCGCTTCACCAGGCAGTATATTCAGGTTCGCTGGATGCGGTTAAGCTTCTTGTTGAAGCAGGTGCGGATATTGATGCAAGGGACCTTGTTTACGATGGAACGACCATCGGCTGGGCTCAGTACATGCAAACAGAAGAGAGCACAGACGAAACCCAAAAAAAGTCGTTTGCTTTGATAGCCGACTACCTTTTGGAAAGAAAGCAGACTAGCTAAAACTTCCGCCCGCATAAGCGGGAATTCAAGTACGGCCAAGGTTGTTATTGAAGAACTGTCATCAATAGCTCGTCTTTCAACTGACCAGCTTTCGCCGGCAAACTTCCTTCGAAAAGCGTGCCGATATTAGTTGCCAGGAAAATATATGTTTTTACTGCAGGGATATATAAAAGTATACATCCCGCACCCACCCCTCCGCCGCTATGCCCGTAAGCTTCAATGCCGCCTGCTTCAAAATATTCAAGACCTAAACCATAAACCGGTTTGCCTTTATCGTCATTAACCCATTTCTTCATTTCGTTAACCGAAGTTTCAGATAGCAACTTCCCTTCCATTAGTCCTTTCAAAAATTTCACTGCATCGACGGGCGTACATACTATACCATCATCGCCAATGTACGACGAAACATTTGCCTTTTGCATGGCAGTTATATTTGCAGGTCTTCCGGTATTAAGAACATCCCAATATGAATCAACTAATTCATGGTAATGCAGGTAATTAGGGTCATTCCGGTAAAAGGTATTTTTAAGGCCGAGCTTTTTAAAAATGTTTTTTTGAATGTATGCGGCATGATCCCCTGTAATGGCGTCTGCAATCACAGCGAGCAATTCGTAGTTGGTATTTGAATAGTGATGTTTTGAGCCCGGCGCAAACATGGGTTCTTTATTCTTGATAGTGCCGATAACAAATTCTGTGGTCAGTTTTTGAAGTGGGTGTTGTACTACGTAAGAAACAAATGCTGGGTCATCAGAATATTCGGGGATACCCGATGTATGATTAAGCAACATTCGTACGGTAATGTCGCCAGGATTTTTTATATAACCGGCGTATTTTAAAGGCAGATACTTTGTTGTAGGAGCATCCAGGTCAATTTTCCCTTGCTCATGAAGCTGTAAAATTGCCACCGCCATGTATGATTTAGAAACACTTTGCAGGTATTGCAGGTTGCAATTATCCATTAGTTTTTTTGTCTCCATACTCGCATAACCCTCCGCTCCTGCCCACCAACCTTCTTTTTCAGTGTATAACGCCATCGCAACTCCTGGTATTCCGGCTTTTATATATCGTTTCATTATACTGTGGAGGCTATCCGACTTCGAATAATGATCATTAACGGATATATCAATACCGCAGTTTTTGTCACTGATGTTTTGTGCCTTTAGAGAAATCGCAGTAAATAATAAAACGGCGCAGAGCAGGAAAAATATTTTCATTTCGATAATTTTTAGCAAAACTATACGCCATCCATGATTTAATTCAAGTATAAACATGAGTTTTCCGGTGAAGTGTAATAAGATTCCCGTTGAAATGTAGTCCTTAAATTATTATCATCGCAAATTCATAAATCAATTATTCGGGATTGAACCAGGTTTTAAAATCGGATGCTTTTGTACGGCTCACCGGCATCTGTTCGGGAAAATAATTTGTTGGCGAGAGGATAACATTTAGTTTCCCGTTTTCAATTTTAACAAACCCTTTCACAACATTTCTATGAATTACATATTGCCTGTTCAGCCTGAAAAATAGCTCTCCCGGAAGCGACTCTTCAATTTTATCCAGTGATTGATCAAGTAAATATTTTTTTGATTCGGCAGTTACAAGCGCGGTATAGTCGTCGTCTGTAAAAAAACCAACAATGTTGTCAAATTGAACAATAAAGCTTTTCCTGCCATCCTTTACCTTGAAACCCTTAATTCTGATTTCTTTATCTTCGAGCCTCAGCTGCTCCATCTGCTTCATTGCATGATAATAATGCAGCCCTATATAAATTCCGTTAAGAACAAAGAACCAAATCAGAAAAATAAAAATATCATAGCGGTAAAAGCTGGCCGGAACAGGCGTGTTTTTTATGATGAGATTTAACAGTTCCGTTGATAAGATAATGATCAACAGGCCAACCGTTGATGCTAAGAAAAGCTGCACAATAATTCGCTTCAGCGGATTTATTTCATACGGCATCATAGTATCAAGATAGATGATCACCGTACGAAAACCCCACCACGCTGCATATCCCTGCACGGTATCGATTGAAAATGTGATAAGTGTGTGGGTGCTGAAAGAAATATTGGTATAAGTAAGGTAATAGTTGAGCGCGTTTATAAAAGGAATAAGTATAAGAAAGAACAGTCGGTCGTTATACTCTATCCGCGCCCCGGGAATTTTGTCAGCCATAGTATAAAGTTCTGATTTTAAAAATAGCAGCTACAACTAAATAAAAAAATATTCCCTTATTCATTTTGTCTGTCTGTTATTTGTTTAGGCGCTGTCTTCAATTCGTTATTCATTTGTAACACCATATTTATAACATCTTTTAGTTATTAGCCGCAAGATGTTACCTTTAATACCGAAACAAAATTACCTATGCAACCATACCTTTTGGGAATTGATATTGGAACGGGCAGTACAAAAGCTGTGACTGTAAATTTTGCAGGGCAAGCTTTGGATGTAACGGCCCAATACTATTATCCGGTTAAAAGTTCACAACCCGGCTACAGCGAGCAAGACCCGAAACTAATTTTAGAAGCATTTATCAATTGTGTTTCCGATGTAGTAAAAAAAATGGGCGAAGCGCCTCATGCTATTAGTCTGAGCAGCGCTATGCACAGTGTTATTCCCGTTGATAAAAATGGAAAGCCACTTGCAGATATGATCACATGGGCTGATGCACGGAGTGAGGCAATTGCTCAAAAATTGAGAGATTCAGCACAAGGCCCTGACATTTATGAAACATCGGGCACGCCGATACATGCAATGACACCTTTGTGCAAATTGATTTGGTTGCGTGAAAATCAAAGCAAACTGTTTAATTCAACCTATAAATTCATTTCAATAAAGGAGTACATCTGGTATCATTTGTTTAATGAATTCCAAATTGATTATGCCATAGCTTCGGCTACAGGAATGTTCGACATCAAACAACTGAAATGGAATCCTAAAGCATGTAAATTGGCCGGTATATCGGTTGAGAAGCTTTCAACACCGGTAAACACCACCTACCAACGTAGAGGTTTAAAAACATCACTTGGACAATCGTTAATGCTTGAAGCTGACACCATATTTGTGATTGGAGCAAGCGACGGGTGCTGCGCAAATCTTGGCAGTTTTGTTACTAAACCTGGTTTAGCAGCGATCACTATCGGCACCAGCGGAGCAGTCCGAATAACCAGTGCGCGACCAGTATATAATTACGAGGCCATGGTATTCAACTACCTTCTTGATGAAAAGACATTTGTTTGTGGTGGCGCTGTAAACAATGGCGGCATAGCGTTAAACTGGTTATTAAAAAACTTCCTCAATAAAAAATCGCCGGATAATAAAGATTATGATGCTTTATTCAATGAAATCGCAACTATTCCGGCTGGCAGCGAAGGATTGATCTTTCTACCCTATTTATATGGGGAAAGGGCTCCATTATGGGATACTAAAAGTTGTGGTGTGTTTTTTAACATCAAACCACAACATACTCAGGCACATTTTTTACGAGCAGGTTTGGAAGGTATTTGTTTTGCTTTGAACAACGTATTGCAGACACTTGAGGAATCGTCGGTCCCCATCAATCAAATAAATATAAGTGGTGGTTTTATTACTTCGCCGGTATGGACGCAAATACTGGCCGATATTACCGGTAAACAATTAGTGATCGTCCAACAAGAGGACGCTTCGGCAATGGGTGCAATATATTTGGCTATGGATGCGCTCGGTATGAGTTATGTGGCTGAACAAAAATCTGTTGATCTGGAAAAAAAAATTGCGCCGAATCGACTAAATTATCAAACCTATAGTAATAGCTTTTTGATCTTTAAAAGATTGTACAATGATTTAAAAGATACGATGCATTGGGTGCATGATATTGAAGCTTAAAGTTTTTAGTAAAATTTCTTTAAACAATTTCAAAGATATAAATTCACTATTGCGCAACATTGTTAATTTTACCGCCGAAATAAACCCTCAGGAAATAAAAAGCTAGTCAATCCATGGTAATAATTAGAAACTACACCGAATTTGAAGCCTTATTAGGTAAGGAAATAGGCATTTCCGGCTGGCACACCATTACACAGCTGCAAATTAACCAGTTTGCCGAAGCTACAATCGACCATCAGTGGATACACACCGATGCAGAAAGAGCCCAAACTGAAAGCCCTTTTAAGGCCACCATCGCTCATGGCTATTTAACGGTATCACTGCTTCCGTACTTCTGGCATCAGATTGCCGATGTGCAAAACCTGAAAATGCAGATTAATTACGGAATTGAAAACATAAAATTTGCGCAGCCCGTTATTGTTGACAGCCGGGTAAGGCTTAAAGCCAAACTTGATGCTATTGTTAACTTAAGAGGCGTTACCAAGGCTACCATCGGTGTTGAAATGGAAATAGAGGGACAAAACAAGCCTGCATATACAGGAGCAGTAGTCTTTTTGTATCATTTTATAAGTTAACTATCCGATAAATTGCATTATAACTAATTTCGGTAGACCTATTTGAATGCTAAGGGTAAATCGCTGCTGCGTTTATCTTTAGCATTGTTTTTTTCATATCTCCTCATGAACAATACTATTATCGTTATAAACAAACTGCCCCTGCGCAAAGGTTTTTATATAACCAAACCGGCGTTGAAAACTTCCCTAACGAATTATTTATTGTCCTAATACCATGGTTGCATTAATACAAAATGTCTAAAAACCTATTATCTAACATTAATTAGGTACATTTATCATATTGATAACCACTCATATTGATAACACGACTTAAATATATATTCCATTATATAACCATAAAATTTAAACAAAATGAAAAGAAATTTATTCATCATTTTGGCTGGTCTGTTCCTTTTTTTTGCCGGATGCAAAAAGGATACGGGTAATCAGCCATCATCAGCCGATTCTTATTTTCCCACTACTGCCGGCTCTTCGTGGCGGTACTTTGACATTGTACAAGACGGCACCAAGGACACTATCATCGTTAAAATGACTAATCAAACCGCGATTTTTAATGGTAAAACGTATACCGCGGCTACAACCATGTCCAGGCAAAGCGGTGCGGGAACAGAGTACTTTTATGCCGCTAATCATTTATTTGCGCTTCGCGCCTTAAATGCTTATGCAGGGACAACGGTCGAATTTAAGATGTTTAATGATACAGCAGCAGTTGGCAGTAGTTTAATTTCGAGCCCAACTGATGACGGCCTTGTTGATGGTGTGCCGGCGAGAACTGTCAACACAATTGTAGCAAAAAATCTTACCAGAACTATCGGCGGAAAGACTTATACAAATGTCATTCATACTGAGGTAGATTTTCAATATGACTATAGCGGCGGTTACTCAACAGGTTTTACGTATGATTTTTATCTTGCTAAAGGTATAGGTGTAATCGAATCGCAATTTACCATTCTGGGAAGTCTGTACGAAGAGCAATTTCTTATAGATGATACGATAAAATAGGTAGCCGGGTTAAGTTTTAATGTGACAAATCTTTACAATCGCACTACAACCGCTTCCTTACTTTTGTGTTTTATTTAAATATGGACACAAAACAAATCCGCCTGAGCGTATTGGATCAATCACCGGTACGCAAAGGCGTTACAGCCGAACAAGCTGTTAGGGAAACAGTTGAGCTGGCAAAATATACCGATCAATTGGGTTATACCCGTTTTTGGGTATCTGAACACCATAATACAGGCAGCCTCGCCGGCTCAACACCAGAGGTGCTGCTTGCCTATTTAGGCAGTCAAACCAAAAATATCCGCATTGGATCGGGAGGAGTAATGATGCCCAATCACAGTGCCTTAAAAGTGGCAGAAAATTTCAGGATGCTCGAAGCCCTGTTCCCGGGACGGGTTGACCTCGGTATGGGTCGTGCACCAGGGACTGACAGACTTACCGCAGCCATGCTTAACCCTTCGAACCAGTTCAGGGAGCAGGATTTTATTGAACAGCTTTACGATCTGCGTAATTATTTCCATGACACAGGTGAATTAGGTACTCCGCAGGCTAAAATAAGGGCTATCCCCCAGATACAAACCGTACCAGCCATGTGGCTGCTTAGCTCAAGCGGACAAAGCGGCATATTCGCAGCACATTTTGGAATGGGGTTTTCATTTGCTCATTTCATAAATCCAAACGGAGGTTCTGAGGCTGTAGCTGCTTATAGGGAACGTTTTCAACCGTCAGAGGATATGCCTGAACAACGAGCAAATATGGCAATTTTTGTTTTTTGCTCGGAAAACGAAGAAAAAATAAAACAACACCAGGCGCTAATGGATTTTCGTTTTAATCAATTTGAAAAAGGAGGAGGTTTAACACCGGTTGGTTATGAAGATATTAAGCATGTCACCTATTCCGCTTACGAACAGGAGCGCATTTTAATTAATCGCAAAAGAGTAATAACAGGTAATCCTGAATACATAAAAACGAAATTGACCGAGTTGGCAGGTGATTATGATGTTGACGAAATTATAGCGGTTACAATTACGGAAGATTTTGAAGACAGACTCGCTTCTTACAAATTGCTTTCGGAAACATTTGATATAAGAAAGCCGGAAATAGACAGTGAAACTATAAAAGCCTGATCACTGCCTCCTGTTTTGATTTTTATGATATATTAGTTGCCCAAAAATTAAATTGTATCTTTGACGAATTATAATAATTCCATTATTTTTTATTGCATTTTACTCGTGATCATTTTAATATTCTTCATTGCCCATTGGTTCCTTTCCCTGTTCTTTCAAACATTTTATCTGCACAGGTACGCATCTCACAAAATGTTCAGCACCAATAAATTTAACGAACGCGTATTTCACCTGCTAACATTTATTTGCCAGGGCTCATCATTTTTAAATCCGCGTGCTTATGCCATAATGCACCGGGAGCATCATGCCTTTAGCGACACCGAAAAAGACCCGCATTCTCCATATTTTTTTAAAGATGTTTTTCAAATGATGTGGCGTACCGCAGTCAGCTATAAACTTTATGAAAAACGCATAAAGGAACCTGAAGCACAGTTTAAAGGGAATTACCCCGAATGGCGCTTGCTCGACTATTGGGGTTCAACCTATATGTCACGCATTTTATTCGGTTGCTTTTATGTAGTGTTCTATATCTTTTTCGCCACACATTGGTGGATGTTTTTACTGCTTCCGATCCATTTTATGATGGGTCCAATACATGGAGCTATAGTAAACTGGTGCGGTCATAAATATGGCTATGCCAATTTTGACAATGGCGACAAATCGAAAAACACAACCCCTTTTGACTTTTTGATGCTGGGCGAATTATTCCAAAACAATCACCATAAACGTCCCAATAGCGCCAATTTCGCCGCCAAATGGTTCGAGTTTGATCCTGTTTACCCAATCATGAAGTTCATGCACTGGATACGGCTGATTAAGTTAAGAGAAGCATATTTGTAGCCAAAAGACCAAAGCTTAAAGCAAAAAGCTTTGGTCTTTTCCCTTTAAGCTTTCTGCTTATAATCCGTGATACTCAGCTTCTCGTCACAAAAACTGTATTCATGTTCCTGGTTGGAACAGATAATAGTTAACCGGTTTGAAGCAAACTTTTGTACCAGGTTGAGATACCAATCCACACCCTGCGTGTCAAGGTTGGATGTTGGCTCATCCAGCATAAGCATGGGCGTATCTGAACAAAAAGCGATAGCCAGCTTTAGGCGCTGTTTCATCCCCGAAGAAAAATACTTTATCAGCTTATTTTTACTACTTCCCATAGCCAACAGCGCAATTATCTCATCCTTTCCAATTCCGGTTGCATAAGGCTTGAATTTGAAATGAAAATCGATCATTTCACTTAAAGTAAACTCCTCGATCAATTCAAGGTAAGGGGCGGCAAGGCTAAGACGTTGGTATACCTCATCAATCTCAATAGGTTCATCGTCAAACAAATAATTGATCTTTCCGGCGGAGGGTGATAAGCTTCCGTTCAGTACCTGCAGCAAAGTTGATTTGCCCGAACCATTAGGACCAAGGATAGCATAAATTTTGCCGGACGAAAAAGTGTAGTCAACTCCCCTGAATATCCAGTCGCGATTAAAACGGCGGCCTATGTTTTCGAGGGCGATTTTCATTCAGTTTGTTTATAGTCCATAGGCCATGGTCGATAGTCCATAGCCTTAATTTTTTTGAAGTCAACAACGGGTTTCAATATGCGATATTCAAGCTATCGTCCACGGACTATCGCCTATGGACAAAGTGCTTCACGAATTCCCAAATCCCTTCATTATACCACGCTGCGAGTTTTGAACAAAATTAATAATCTCGTCTCTCTCGACCGTCGGATTAAACTCTGCTTCAATAATATCAAGGGCCTTGGTAACATTATATTTCTTAAGGAAAATGATACGGTAAATTTCCTGTATCTCGTTAATAGTGGTTGCCGAATAGCCCCTGCGCCGCAGGCCAACGGAGTTTATACCAATATATGATAAAGGTTCCCTTCCCGCTTTTGTAAAAGGAGGTACATCTTTGCGGACCAACGAACCACCGGATATCATACTGTGCGCGCCAATTTCAACAAACTGATGAACTGCCGACGTTCCGCCAATAAAAGCATAATCATATACATTAATGTGGCCGGCAAGCTGTACCGAATTAGCAATGATCACATTGTCGCCGATAACGCAGTCGTGCGCTACGTGCACGTAAGCCATAAGCAGGCAATTACTGCCTATTGTGGTGGTGTTCTTGTCCAGTGCTGTACCACGGTTAAGTGTAACGCATTCGCGTATAATGGTATTGTCGCCAACCGAAACTGTGCTTTGCTCGCCACGATATTTTAGGTCCTGGGGCGGTGCGGAAATTACAGCACCCGGAAAAATACGGCAATTCTTCCCGATACGTGCACCATCCATAATGGTACTGTTCGAACCTATCCAGGTTCCTTCGCCAACTTCCACATCTTTGTGTATGGTAACAAATGGTTCAATTACCACATTATCGGCTATTTTGGCCTGTGGATGTATATATGCTAAAGGCTGGATCATGCGTCCTCTGTTTTTTGTTTTCTTACAATCTGTGCCATTAATTCGGCTTCAACTACTATGCGGTCGCCAACCATGCCAATACATTTCATCTGTGCAATACCTCTTCTTATAGGCATAAGCAGGCTGCAATGGAAAATCATAGTATCACCGGGCACAACGGGTACCTTAAACCGTGCATTTTCAATTTTCAGGAATAATGTCATGTAATTTTCAGGATCGGGAACGGTATTTAATACCAATATACCTCCCGTTTGGGCCATAGCTTCAATCTGCAACACTCCCGGAAACAGTGGCGTACCTGGAAAATGGCCCATAAACAAGTCCTCGTTCATGGTGACATTTTTCAACCCAACAACGTGGCTTTTTGTTAATTCCAATATTTTGTCCACCATTAAAAAAGGCTGCCTGTGCGGCAATATTTTCATTATCTGAACGGTATCATACACAGGTTTAGCATAGGGGTCGTAAACTTTTACATGTTTACGGCTTCTTTCCTTTTTTATAAGGGTCTTTATTTTTTTTGCAAAAGCCACGTTGGCTGCATGCCCGGGCCTGGCAGCCATAATATGGCCGCGCAAAGGAACGCCCACCAAAGCCAGATCGCCGATCATATCCAGCAGCTTATGCCGTGCAGGTTCGTTTTGATGGCGCAGCTCAATATTGTTTAGTATACCCTGTGGTGCTACTTTTATATCTTTACGGTTGAAGATTTTTGCAAGGTGTGCTAATTCCTCATCATCAACATCTTTATCAACCACAACTATTGCATTATTTAAATCTCCGCCTTTTATCAGGTTGTGCTTTAACAACATTTCCAGTTCATGCAAAAAACAAAATGTACGGCACGATGCTATTTCTTTAATAAACTCCGACATGGTTGATATACTGGCATGCTGGCTGCCCAACACCTGCGAATTATAATCAACCATGCACGTAAAACGGTAATCATCCAGGGGCATTGCTACCATTTCTACCTTACGGTCAGGCTCCGAGTAGTGTATATTATACGGGATATGATAATATTCACGGTCGGCCTCTTGTTCAAAAAAGCCAGTATCTTTAATCGCGTCAACAAATTGGATAGAGCTGCCATCCATTATCGGCGTTTCCGGCCCGTTCAAGTCAATTAAAACATTATCGAGTTCAAGACCAACCAGGGCCGCCAATACGTGTTCGATGGTACTTACACTGGCGCCGTTTTGTGAGATGGTTGTTCCACGGGAAGTATCGGTCACATTATCAACATCGGCGTCGATTATTGGAGATCCAGCCACATCTACCCTTCTGAATTTATAGCCGTGATTTTCGGGCGCCGGGTTAAAAGTCATGGTAACACTTTCGCCGGTATGTAAGCCGGTACCCGAAACTGAAACCGGTGCCTTAATTGTTCTTTGTTTTACGTTCATGATTTTAACGGTGTTCATTAGTTCATTTGTTCATTAGTTCATTGGGCTTTTGAGTGTGCACCAATAAACGGGTGAGCAAGTGAACCAGTGAACTATTTTCTTAATTCAGTAATTATCTTTTCTAGTTCAACAATCCTCTTTTCCAGTTCCGGCAGCCTGTTTATAACCACTTGCGACCGCATATTATTGTTATAGGATACTGCCGGCGCGCCCGCCCATTTTTTTCCTTCTTCAACTATCGAGCGGCTTATCCCTGACTTAGCTTGTATTTGCGAACCTTTAGCAATATTAATATGCCCAACAATACCTGCCTGTCCGCCGATAATGCAGTTTTCACCTATTTTGGCGCTGCCTGATACACCGGTCTGCGCTGCAATTACCGTATTTGCCCCAATTTCAACGTTGTGAGCTACCTGGATCAGGTTGTCCAGCTTTACTCCCTTTCGTATTATAGTTGAACCAAGAGTTGCCCTATCAACTGTTGTATTAGCCCCAATTTCTACATCGTCTTCAATTATAACATTTCCTATCTGGCTTATTTTTGTATAGCTGCCGTCAGCCGTAGGGGCGAAACCAAAACCATCACCGCCTATTATAGTGCCTGAATGGATAATAACATTGTTTCCTATTTTGCTGTCGAAATAAACCTTCACGCCGGGAAAAAAGGTAACATTATTACCGATAACCACATCGTCAGCAATATAAGTGTGAGGATAGACTTTACAATTATTGCCTATCTTAACATTCGGACCGATATACGCAAAAGCCCCGACGTAGACGTTTTCGCCTATTTGAGCTGATGGGTGGATATAACTGGGTTGTTCAATACCCGATTTGTTTAATTTTATGGTGTTGTATTTCTCAAGTAGTAAAGAAAATGCGCTATAGGCATTCTCTACACGTATCAAAGTGGTTTTTGATGGCGCCGAAAGTACCTGGTCGTTATTAACTATTACTATAGAAGCATTGGTAGTATAAAGATATTGCTCGTATTTGGGATTAGCCAAAAAGGATAGGGAACCTGGATTGGCTTCTTCTATTTTGGCCAGTTGATTTACCGATGTTAACGGGTCACCTTCAACTGTTCCGTTAAGCATTAAACTTAATTCTTTTGCGGTAAATTGCATCCGGCAAATTTAAATGTTTATTTAATATTTAAGTATCAATTTAAAGATTGGAGGTTAGAGATAAGTAATTAGAGGTTAGAAATTAGTTAGAAACTTTATATCCAATCTCTTATCGCCGGTCTCCGACCTCTAATCTCTTATCTCTAACCACTAATCTCTCCCCTAAACCAACTCTTTTTTATAGCAAAGAATATATTTCTTTACGGTTTTCGCCAAGGCTTCCAAATTTGAGTTATCGCTGGCCGCCGTAATGTCTTTTACCGTGCAGTTTTTCATCAGGATACGAATGTTGCCGTCGCCTGGTTTATAGGCATCGTTGCGAATAGTTTCTTTAAAAACAAAATATGAGGCTTCATATGGTGTTATTCCATATTTTTTTATGGCCCGTTCTTTCAGTTCGTCAATATATTTATTATCCGGTACTTCATTGGTTATATCAACTTTGTAAAGATTTCTTTCAACTAAATCCCGGCACAACTTTGACAAAACAAAGTCACTATGGCCGGCCCAAACTTTTACAGCAGCCATTATATCAGTATCGTCGAGGCTGGCAAAGGTTTCCAGATGATGATCGTCGGCTATAAATGCCGTCTTGCCAATTGGCTTTTTCAGAAAGTGGCTTAAAGCCGGAGTTGTAAAAATTGTTGCGTCTTGCAGCGCCAGTTCGCGGCTGCGCGTAACTATTTTTGACAGCAATTGCTCCGCGGCAATTACTGTTTTATGTAAATAAACCTGCCAATACATTAACCGGCGCGCGATTAAAAATTTCTCGACCGAGTATATCCCTTTTTCTTCAACCACAACATGATCGTCCTTTACATTAAGCATCTTAATAATACGATCCGAACTGATCACACCCTCAGAAACCCCGGTAAAAAAACTATCCCGGTTAAGGTAATCCATCCTATCCATATCCAGTTGGCTCGAAACCAACTGATGCAAAAATTGGCGGGGATATGTCCCATTAAAAATATCAATGGTCATACTTAACCTACCGCCAAACTGCGTATTCAGCTTATTCATTAGCATAGTCGATATTTCTTCATGCGATACACCTTCAACTATACTTTCTTCCAAAGCGTGCGAGAAGGGCCCGTGTCCGATATCATGTAACAGTATGGCTATAATTACGGCTTCTTCTTCTTCAATAGTTATTTCGTGACCTTTATTGCGTAGCGTCTCCACAGCCATTCCCATCAGGTGCATAGCTCCTATGGCATGATGAAAACGGGTATGTAACGCCCCCGGATAAACAAGGTGAGTCATACCCAATTGTTTAATGTATCTTAGCCTTTGAAAATACGGGTGTTCAATAAGATCGAATATCAGTTCGGTTGGGATGCTGATAAACCCATATACCGGGTCGTTTATTATTTTCTTTTTGTTCAATGTGCTGATTACCTTTGTAAAGGTGTTAAATAAAGCTAAAAATCAAGTCTTTCAATTGTTAATTTTTGTTAATCTCTGTAATAACTAACAACAAAACCGGTGTTTTGATGGTTATTGTTGTTTATCCCGTGATTTGCGTAATTTAAGGATTATAGGGCGAATTTATCTTTAATTCAAACGATCAATAAAATCGAACGAATCCCGGATCAAACAGACATCTTAAATAATATACCATGCAGGATACTACAATATTATGGGCCGACGACGAGATTGACCTGTTAAAACCACATATACTTTTTTTAACTGAAAAAGGATACAAGGTCACAACTGTAACCAACGGCAACGACGCTGTTGATGCATTCAAAAATAACTATTTCGACTTGGTTTTTTTGGACGAAAATATGCCCGGCTTAACCGGTCTGGAGACTTTGTCGCAAATAAAAAACATCAATAACGACGTGCCTGTAGTTTTGATCACAAAAAACGAGGAAGAGTATCTGATGGAGGACGCCATAGGATCAAAAATTGATGACTACCTGATTAAGCCGGTAAATCCCAAACAAATACAGCTTACAATAAAAAAACTTACTGAAAACAAGCGCCTGGTTACCGAAAAAACTACGATGGCTTACCAGCAGGATTTCAGGAACCTGGGAATGACACTTAACGACAACCTCAGTTACCAGGAATGGGTTGATGTTTACAAAAAACTTATTTATTGGGAACTGGAGCTGGAGCAACTGGAGGATGCGGGCATGCACGAGATACTTACGATGCAAAAATCGGAAGCTAACGTGCAATTTTGCAAGTTTGTTGAACGGAATTACGTAAACTGGCTCAAAGTTCCGGAGACAGGTCCAATTATATCCCCTCAATTATTTAAGAAGAAAGTTTTTCCAAAGCTTGACGGAAAAGGCCCGTTGTTTTTTATTTTAATCGATAACTTAAGATACGATCAGTTTAGGATAATAAACCCAATATTGACAGAATATTTCCGGCTTGAAGAGGAAGATGCTTACTATAGCATTTTACCCACCGCAACACAATATGCCCGCAATGCAATCTTTTCGGGGCTGATGCCTCTGGATATGGAAAAACGGTATCCGGAAATGTGGCAAAATGACGAAGATGAAGGCGGTAAGAATTTACATGAAGAAGATTTTATTGCCGACCAAATAAAACGGGTACTACGGAAGGACATTAAATTTTCGTACACTAAAATTTTAAATATTGATGAAGGGCGGGCGCTTAACGACTCGATAAACAATCTGATGTCAAACGAGCTCAATGTGGTAGTTTATAACTTTGTTGATATGCTTTCGCATGCCCGCACCGATATGCAAATGATACGCGAGCTGGCCAGCAATGATGCCGCCTACCGGTCTTTAACATTATCCTGGTTTGAACATTCGCCCCTGCTCGACCTGCTTAAGTTTCTGGCGCAAAAACAGGTGAGGGTGATTTTAACCACGGACCATGGCACTATAAAGGTAAAAAATCCAAGTAAGATAGTCGGCGACAGAAATACCAATACCAATTTACGCTATAAACAGGGGAAAAATTTAAATTTCAATCCAAAGGAGGTTTTTCATATACGTAACCCTCATGATGCTATGTTGCCCAGATTACACGTAAGTTCGAGCTTCGTATTTGCAAAAGAAGATGGCTATTTTGTTTACCCAAACAATTATAACCACTTTGTTAATTTTTATAGCGAAACGTTTCAACATGGCGGTGTATCGCTCGAAGAAATGCTGATACCAATTGCCGTTTACGGGCCGAAGTAATTATTAAATTGTATTTTTGAAATCGTCAATTTGTCATTGCGAGGAACGAAGCAATCTCGTCGGCCTGCATCAGCGTTAATGCATTTACGCCTATAGATAACTATGAGATTGCTTCGTTCCTCGCAGTGACAAACGGTTTAAACAGACAGCTTAACGTGTTACTATCTATCCAATCACTCTCCGAACTGCCATCAGCGGCCTCTGCTATTATAAAATACGCTGATGATTATAAAATCTTTCTTTTTTATGGCGATATGGGCGCAGGAAAAACCACGCTTATCAAGTCTTTATGTGAATCTTTAGGGACCAAAGAGCCTGTTACAAGCCCAACTTTTTCTATTGTAAATGAATATGTTGGCGCCAACAGTCAGAAAATTTATCACTTTGACTTTTATCGCCTAAAAAACCAAAGTGAGGCTTTGGATATGGGTTACGAAGAATACTTTTATTCGGATGCATTTTGCTTTATTGAATGGCCCGAAAAGATATCCGGCCTGTTGCCCGGGCACTACATCAGCGTCAAAATAGAACCGCTGGGCGATAATTCGAGACAGATAATTATTGAGAAGATTTAGTTTAAACCTATCTTTTTTTTATTTATCTTCATCAGCCAGAAAATAATACATAATGAGTTCAGGGAAATACAGTGGGTTTTCGGATGTCGCGAAGCAAGCAATGATGCAACCCCAGGAGTCGATGCTGGAGGTAAAGAATAAAAAAAATAAACTTTATATCGGCATCCCCAAAGAAATATCCTTCCAGGAAAATCGCATACCACTAACACCTCTTTCGGTAGCACTATTAATCAACAACGGGCATGAAGTTATGCTGGAAAGCAATGCCGGTCAAGCTGCCAATTTTTCGGACAAAGATTACAGTGAGCAGGGTGCCCGGATTGTTTACGATAGTAAAACATTGTATGAGGCTGATATCATTATTAAAATAGCTCCTCCCACACTAAGTGAGATCGAGTTGATGAAGCCTGGCCAGATACTTATTTCGGCGTTGCAGCTGTCGACACTAAAAGCTGAGTCCCTGCATGCCATGATCCATAAAAAGATTACCGCATTATGTTTTGAGCATATGCGCGATGAAGGCGGTTCGTTGAGCGTTGTAAGGGCTATGAGCGAAATTGTGGGAGCTACCTCCATATTGATTGCTGCTGAATATTTAAGCAATATTTTTGACGGAAAGGGTTTAATGCTTGGCGGTATTACAGGTGTTCCGCCGACAGAAATTGTAATATTAGGAGCAGGAACGGTAGGCGAGTATGCAACACGTACAGCTATATCATTGGGGGCCGAAGTAAAAGTTTTTGATCCGTCAATTTACAAACTACGCCGGTTGCAAAACAACATTGGCAGCCGGGTATTTACGTCGGTGGTTCAGCCAATTGTTTTAGAAAAAGCCATCACCACCTGCGACGTAGCCATTGGTGCCATGCGTGCTGAAGATGGACGCAGCCCCTGTATTGTATCCGAAGCTACAGTAAGCCGAATGAAGCCCAATTCGGTGGTTATTGATGTAAGTATTGACCAGGGAGGATGTTTTGAAACATCAGAGGTAACCAATCATACACACCCGGTTTTCAGAAAATATGATGTAATACATTACTGCGTGCCTAACATTGCATCGCGGGTGGCACGTACTGCAACTTATGCGCTTACCAATATTTTTACTCCAATTTTGTTGGATATCGGAGAACAAGGAAGCTTGAAAAATGTAATCTGGCAAAAGTCAGGCTTGCGCGAAGCTGTTTATATTTACCAGGGCCATTTAACAAATAAACATATGGGCGACCGGTTTTCAATCCCAAGTAAAGACCTCGACCTGCTTATAGTTTCCCATCACTAAGTCCTGTTAACATATGAAATATACATTTATTTTATGCCTTTTTATTGTAGTTTACTCTAAGGCCGATGCCCAGCACTATAAATACATTAACGGTAGTTTGGTTATGGGGTTAAAGCAGTATACCAAACAAATTAAGGATACCCCAAACTTAAAGCTCGCTGAAATAAAAAAATACATACCGGGAATTGCTTTAGATATAAGGTACGCTACCACAAATAACTTTATGCACCAGCGTATGTATACCGAACCGCGCGCGTTTGCACGTTTACCGGTTGTTGAAGCTCTAAAGGCTGTTGAAGCTGATTTGAAAACCCGGGGCCTGGGGCTAAAAATATACGATGCATATCGCCCATACTCCGTTACCGTGAAATTTTACGAAGTAGCCCGCGACACCAACTTCGTAGCTGATCCGCGAAAAGGTTCAAGACATAACCGGGGTTGTGCCATTGATCTGACGGTTATTAATTTAAAAACAGGAAAAGAACTTGATATGCCAACTGGCTTTGATAGCTTTAGTGTTAAAGCCGCGGCAAACTATGCGGACCTTCCTAAAGAAAAGCTGGCGAACCGTGAGTTATTAAAAAGCGTTATGGAGGCCCATGGTTTTAAGATCTATCGCTCAGAATGGTGGCACTATGATTTTAATGGCTGGCAAAATTATCCATTGCTCGATATTCCGTTTTCGGATATTGGTAAATAATATATATACTATGCTTCAAACATTTATTAACTGATAAGTCTTATTGCTATAAAGCAGTAAAATCGCTTTGAAACAATTCACAAAATAGGAGGTATTAGTTAATTGATATGAAGGTCTTTAGTAAAGCATATTTTAAACGAATGTGGTGTGTAATATGCCGAACATTTGTCAATTTTAATGATGATAATGGATTAAAGCTTAGTGCGTCGTTAGCTTATTATACCATTTTTTCAATCGCGCCTTTGCTCATATTAATAATTTCGTTGGCCGGTATTTTTTTTGGTGAAGACGCTGCTGAAAACAAGCTGTACCCTCAAATAGCGCATTATGTAGGCTCAGCTGCTGCCCTTCAGATACAGGATTTTTTAAAAAGCATTCATCTTTCGGGAAAATCAAACATCGGGGTAACAATTGGGATCATTGCGCTTTTTCTGGGTGCGAGCGGTATTTTTATAGAGATCCAGGATTCATTAAACAGGATATGGCGTGTTAAAGCTAAACCAAAAAGGGGTTGGCTTAAAATGATCGAAAACCGTTTTTTATCATTTTCGCTTGTCATTAGCTTCGGCTTCCTATTATTAGCATCATTAATAATAAATTTACTTATGTCGGCTTTAAGTGATTGGATTGATCACTTTATACCCGTTGTCACAAATTTGCTTTTAAAAGGGGTAAACCTGGGACTAACCTTTATCATTATATCTTCGTTGTTTGCCATTATTTTTAAATTTTTACCTGACGCAAAAATAAAATGGAAGGAAGTAAGAAGCGGCGCGTTTTTTACAGCTGTGCTTTTTATGTTGGGACAATATGCAATTACCTTGTATATCCAATACGAAGCCAAACGTTCTGCTTATGGAGCTGCCGGTTCCATAATGATAATATTGATCTGGATTTATTATACAGCCGCGATTTTATACATTGGGGCCGAGTACACGCAGGTGTATGCCGAGGCGGTAGGAAGCCGGATAGAACCCGCTGATTATGCAGTATATGTTAAGCAAACAGAAGTAGAAAAAGTGGTATCAACCTTGCCCCTTCAAAATCCTGAGATTGAAGGAAATTTAAAAGAGACAACAAATAAAGAATCGTGAATAATAAGTGATAAGAGAAAATCATTGTGTCTCTCTTTTAACCAATTACAATCGTTATACAACAACAATTTACTTAAACGTTATATTACTATACTTTTTGTTGCAAGCGGCGACTTTTTTAGGTATTAATACGTATATTTAGTAACCAAATATAAACGTTTGTTAATAAAGCCATCTCATAAAACAACCCGTTTGCGCGTTTTGGCGCTTTTAATTTTATTATGCTGCAGTAGTTTCAAAGTTAATGCACAATATTTTGATTTAGAAGGCGGGCGAAAGCGCGTTAACATCCCATTCCGCATTGTAAGGGATATGGTTGTGATACATTTAACCATAAATCACAAGGGCCCTTATAACTTTATTTTAGATACAGGGGTGGGCCTTATGCTGATAACCGATCCGCTATTAGTCGACTCTATCAATATTGTAAACAGACGAACTTTGAAAATTGCGAGTTTAGGCGAAGGTGACGATTTTGAAGCTTATGCCACATCCGCATTAAATATCGGTATCCCCGGATTGGTTAGCTATGATGTTTCAGCTGCAATATTAAAAAAAGATCATTTTGGTCTTTCAAATTATGCCGGTATACCCATCCACGGCTTGCTGGGATATGAGTTTTTTAACAACCTCGCTGTTAAAATTGATTTTGCAGATAGCACGCTCACAGTTTCGCGCCCAAAAGATGTTCGGATTTTTAGGAGAGGTACTAAAATACCCATTTCCATCGAAAATAGAAAGCCATTTCTGCAGGCAAAGGTTACTTTTCCCAACGGCACTAAAACCAACAATAAATTAGTAATCGATCTCGGCGCCGGCCATCCGTTGTCGTTGGAAAATATTATTGAAAAGCACGGCCTTCCCGAGAAATTTATTGCAGCAAATCTCGGAGTTGGATTAACGGGACCTATTTATGGATTTTTAAGCAGGGTGAAAGAAATTGACTTTGGAAAGTATAAACTAAAAAATGTAATTACTTCGTTTCCTGAAACGAGTCAAATTACGCCTGCTTTGAACCGGGATGGCAACCTGGGTATCGGCATTCTTAAAAGGTTTACGTTAATATTTGACTATCCCGACAGTGTTCTTTACGTAAAACCAACGTCCGATTTTGATGCACCTTTTGAACACGATATGAGCGGCTTAGAATATTACTCCGCAGGCGACGAGTATAATCATGTGATAGTAAGCAGGGTTGAGCCGGGGTCGGCCGCGGATGAAATAGGGCTGGAAAAAGACGACGAAATAATGTCGATAAATTTTAAACCTGTCAAGAATATGACCCTCGAGGATATAGATAAGATATTTAAATCCCAAAATGATCGAACCCTCCTGTTGGAAATTTACCACGATAAAAGAACCGATCGTGTAATCCTAACGCTAAAACGTCGAATCTGATGGCCAGCTTTATTACAATATCGACAAATAAAACGATGAACTTATTTGAATTAACAAAAAATACCCGGCTGTAATGCAGATAAATAATTTTAGCTTATGTTTGCTGCAAATTGATTCCGATAGCCATCGGAGCGATCTGACACATAAAAGCAGGTTCCGTTTTCAATGCTGAGCATCAACGAGATTAAAAAACCAATTGCGGCTGATATTGATGTTTTTGAAGGAAAGTTTAAGGCTTCCATGCAGAGCTCAGTACCGTTGCTCGACCGTATTACACATTATATTGTTAAGCGTAAAGGTAAACAGATTAGACCCATGTTTGTCTTTTTTTCGGCCAGCATATGCGGTGGTATCAATGAATCTACCCATCGTGGAGCCGCCCTGGTTGAGTTATTGCACACCGCTACACTGATACATGACGATGTTGTTGACAATTCATATCAACGCCGCAGCTTTTTTTCAATCAATGCTTTATGGAAAAACAAAATTGCAGTGTTGGTTGGCGATTTTCTTTTGTCAAAAGGGCTGTTGCTTTCCATAAAAAATGATGATTTCCGGTTTCTTAAGATAGTATCAGAGGCCATGCGGCAAATGATAGAGGGCGAACTCCTTCAGGTTGAAAAGGTGCGCCGGATGGATATCGATGAACTGGTTTATTATGATGTGATCAGGCAAAAAACAGCTTCATTAATTGCATCATGCTGCGAATGCGGTGCGGCTTCGGCGGGAGCCGACGATGAAACGATAGAGAAAATGCGTCTGTTTGGCGAAAAGATAGGCATAGCCTTCCAGATAAAGGATGATATGTTTGATTTTGGCACGGATGATGTCGGTAAGCCGTTGGGTATTGATATTAAAGAGAAGAAGGTTACCCTTCCGCTTATTTACTCACTCAACAACAGCAAATCCAACGTTAAAAAAGAGATGATTAACCTGGTTAAAAATCACAACGATGACCCACAAAAAATCGCACAAATTATCAAATTCGTAAAGGAAACGGGGGGGCTCGAATATGCCGAGCAACAGATGAAAAAATATCAGGACGAGGCATTTGCTATATTAAATACTTTTCCTGAAGGTGAATCACGTATAGGATTGGAACAATTGGTACGTTTTACTACCGAACGTAATAAATAATGCACAGCGAATTAATTTTCATTTCAGGTTTTATTGTCTTTATTCTGGCAATGCTGGCTATAGACCTTGGCTTGTTTGGCAAATCAAATAAGCCGGTAAGTATGAAACGCGCGGCTTTAATGAGCGTTGTGTGGATATCGCTTGCACTTGGTTTTTATGCCCTTATTTTTAATTACGGACACTTGCTACATCATATTGATAGTTTTGCTGCGCTGAAGCAAATCAATATCGATAACTTTCACCAGCTAAAATTAAACCCGAATGATTTTCCCGGAAGTCTTGCGATATACCGTAAAAATCTGGCACTCGAGTTTATAACCGGCTATGTTGTCGAGTATGCTTTATCGGTCGATAATATTTTTGTGATGGTGCTTATTTTCAGTGCATTTGCGGTTGATAAAAGGCATTATCACAAGGTGCTGTTCTGGGGCATAATCGGCGCTATAGTAATGCGTTTTACGTTTATCTTCGTAGGGGCTACATTAATCACGCAGTTTCACTGGATATTGTATCTGTTTGGTGCTTTCCTGGTGTACACGGGAATAATGATGTTTTTAAACAGAAACAAAGAAGATGAGATTGATCCCGAAAATCATAAAATAGTAAAGTTTGCATCAAAATATTTTGCGGTTCACCCAAAGTTTGAAGGAGACAGGTTCTTCGTAAGGATAGATCACAAAAAGCTTATAACTCCGCTGTTTTTAGTGTTGCTTATAATAGAAGTTACCGACCTGGTTTTTGCAGTCGACTCTATACCGGCAATTTTTTCGATCACCAAAGATCCCTACATCGTATTCTTTTCAAACATATTTGCCATATTGGGATTACGCTCAATGTTCTTTTTACTGATTAATATCATTCATAAATTTCATTATCTAAAAGTCGGCCTTTCTGTATTATTAACTTTTATTGGTTTAAAAATGCTGGCTGGAGAATATGCCACAGAGGTAGGTCTTACCACAGGGAACTCATTATTGATTATACTGGCTATTTTGGTTATAAGTATCGTGGCCTCTCTCATTTTTCCTGAGAAGAAAGACGGAGGAAGTCAGAGGTCGGAAGTAGAAAGCTAAGGGTCGGCAATACGATTACGGTGCAAGGTTCTATGATCCGGTGATTGGGAGATGGACGACTATTGATAAGCTGAGTGAGAAGTCTAGACGTTTTTCTCCTTATAATTATGTTGAGGATAATCCCATTAGAAATATCGACCCAGATGGGATGGTTACTATTGACGGTGCAGATAAAAATGTGAACGGAGGGCAGGCCACTTACAGCACAGCTAAAGATGGGACGGTTACTTGGACCAATGCTACCGAGGATACAAAGAAAATAGGCAATGATATGCTTAAAACGGACATTGGTAAAAAACAATTAGACGGAATGATTAGTTCTACTAAGCAAGTCAAATTAGTCGATGATAAAACATCCTTAGTTAAAGATGAAAATGGTGTAAATAAATTGGGGTACACTCAACCGGATGGTAAAAACCATGTCACCGTGACAATCTATGAAAAAGCAATCTCATTAGCGACAACTGCACCTGAAGGATTCCATAAGACCGAAACAATTAATGGTGAAAAACTTAATGCTTCTAACTATACACAAGATGAACATATAGGAGCTGTAGGTACTCATGAAGCTACACACGTCTTAGATCCCAACTCAAATCGGAAAGGAAATCCAAACGCAACTCCCGCACAAATGGAAATACAGCCGAATAATAATGAATTAGAATATTATCACGAAATAGATAAGAAATAAATATGGCCATAATGAACAAGTCAATAATTTATCTTGGATGCATTCTGATTCTCATAACCAAGTCCAGTTATGGACAAATTGGACCCTTCGTCGATAAAGACAAAATTATTGCTAAATATGAACACTATATTATCGACTTTTTAATTAGGAAAAAGGAAATTAATATCAATAAGTATCCTTTTAAGATGTCTAATTATGAATATCAGATATTTGTACATAAATGTCTTACAGTATATGTAAATCCATCTGTGAATGTTAAATTAGTGCGATTTGGATCTTCCGCAGACGATACGAATATTTATTGGGGAGTACTTAGCAATAACCATTGTTTTGTCTTCCTTAATATGGACGAACCAGAATTTAAAAAATTCACTTTGGTAAACGATGGTAAAACGGTGGCTGTTATTACTGCATTTATTAAACAAACAGAAGACGATTCAAAAGCCGATATATTACGAAGTCATAGTTCGTCACGAACTTTCAAACTAGAGAAAGACTCAAATTAGGGTAGTGTATCAATCCTGTTGTTAACGATGTAAAGCATTGTAAACCGAAGCCTGGCCATAGTGCCGGGCTTTTACTTTTTATAAGCTATCCTGGTTTTAGCATGTTGGATAAGACCATCAAGCGTATATCTGATATATTCTCTACGTTGGCCGAACCTAAGGTTCTTTATATTTTATGTCTGCTTTTTCAACGGATTAAAATCCGTTGTTACAAGATTGCCAAGGCTACGCCTCTTTTTCAACAATGATTTTTGCTTTCCAACTACCGACCTCTGACTTCCGGCTTCCAGCCTAAATATCCACCACTTCCTTTTTCTTTTTAGTTTTCATCCTTTTGGGTAAAAACTCTAAAATTTCGTTTTTTAGCGCTTCTATCATTCTGCGTTTCAAAAAATTACGTTGAATTACAATACTTACTTCACGTGCAGGCTCCGGCGATTTAAAATATCTTACTTTATCCAGATTTTTATCACTCAAGTCCGCCAATGCAAGCTCTGGTAAAATGGTAGCACCGTTGTTCTGGTCAACCATGCGCTTCAGTGTTTCTACACTGCCGGTATTGTATTCAAAATGTTTAAAGCCCTGGGTTGCTTTACGCCGCTGACAAATATTTAAAACCTGCTCACGCATACAGTGCCCCTCATTTAGTATCCATATTTCTTCTATGTCAATATCCTCCGGACTAATGTTTTTCTTTTTAGAGAGCTTGCTGTTTTTTGACACATAAGCCACAAAATTTTCATAAAAAACCGGAATCTCAGTCAAGTTACTTTCATTCAGCGGTGTAGATAGAATCCCGCAATCAATAATCCCCAATTTTAACTGATGTATGATTTGTTCGGTGGTTTGTTCCCACACAATCAGTTTTACCTGTGGGTATTTTTCGATAAAACCCTGTAATATTTTAGGCAAAATGTATGGAGCTACTGTAGGGATGATGCCTACTTTTAATTCGCCTGAAAGCTCTCTTTTACGATCATCAATTATCTCCTTGATCTTTTCACTTTCTCCCAATAATACCCGGGCCTGTAAAATAATTTCGACACCTATTTCGGTAGGCACCACCGGTTGTTTGCTTCTGTCGAAAAGTTTAACGCCCAGGGTGTCCTCCAGCTTTTGCACCTGCATGCTTAACGTTGGTTGAGTAACGAAGCATTTTTCGGCAGCCAATACAAAACTCCGGTAAGTATCAACAGCAACAATATATTCCAGTTGGGTAATGGTCATATGTGAAGTATTATAGTTTGCTGCAAAAAGCTGAAAGCTGAAAGTCCAAAGTAAAAACTACTATTTCAAAAGCTTTCCGCTTTGGACTTTTTGCTTTCGGCTTCTATATAGATTTCCTCTATTCAAATATAGTAATTATTGATTTTTTCTATTGAATTTTTATAATGAAGTTTGATACATAAACCAAGCTACTATGGGAACAAATAAAAACAAGCTGACTACGGCATCAGGTATACCGTATGCAGAAAATGAAAACTCAATGACCATTGGGCCGCGCGGCCCCATACTTTTGCAGGATTTTATTCTGCACGAAAAGATGGCGCATTTTAATCGCGAACGCATCCCGGAGCGGGTAGTACATGCCAAAGGATCAGGCGCTTATGGAACTTTTACCGTTACGCATGATATTACCAAATATACACGTGCAAAACTCTTTAATATAATCGGTAAGCAAACTAAAACCTTTTTACGTTTTTCAACTGTCGGCGGCGAAAAAGGCTCGGCAGATACGGAACGGGATCCCCGTGGGTTTGCATTAAAATTTTATACGGAAGAAGGCAACTGGGACCTTGTGGGAAATAATACACCGGTTTTCTTTGTAAAGGACCCTAAAAAATTCGGCGATTTTATTCATACCCAAAAACGCGATCCCTATACAAATTGCAAAAGTGCTACTATGATGTGGGATTTCTGGTCGCTTAACCCTGAAAGTTTGCACCAGGTAACTATCCTGATGTCTGATCGCGGAACGCCTTATGGTTACAGGCACATGGATGGCTTTGGAAGTCACACTTTTTCTATGATCAATGCTAACAACGAACGACACTGGGTAAAGTTCCATTTTAAAACACAGCAAGGCATCAAGAACTTTACCGACGAAGAAGCTATGGATATGCGCGGTAAAGCGCCTGATTTTGCACAGCACGATCTATTAACCCATATAGATAACGGCGATTTCCCGCAGTGGAAATTAAAAATCCAGGTAATGACTGAAGAGCAGGCGAAAACCTATAAATGGAATCCATTTGACTTGACTAAAGTTTGGCCGCATGGAGATTTCCCATTGATTGATGTGGGCGTACTAGAACTAAATCAAAACCCTGATAACTATTTCGCTCATGTGGAGCAATCTGCATTTGCCCCTGCTCATGTAGTTGACGGAATTGGATATTCTCCGGATAAAATGTTGCAGGGTCGGTTGCTTTCGTACCCCGACGCACATCGCCACCGCCTGGGTGGTAATTACGAACAGATACCTGTAAACAGGTGCCCTTTTGCAGTAAACAACTACGAACGTGATGGATTTATGCGCGTTGATGGCAATGGTGGATCAGCGCCAAATTATTTCCCCAATAGTTTTGACGATATCGTAGCCGATGAAAGTTACAAAGAACCATCATGGGACCTCGGTACAGGATTGGCGGATTGGTACGATCGTAACGCACCCGGCGAAAACGATCATTATACGCAACCCGGCGACCTGTACCGACTAATGACCGTTGAGGCTAAACAGAACCTGATCAATAACATTGTTAATTCAATGAGCGGCATAACTGGCCCAAAAAAAGAATTGATAACTAACAGGCAACTTTGTCACTGGTTCAGGGCAGATATTGGCCTTGGAATGGCAATTGCAAAGGGATTACAGCTGGATTTGGACGACGCGATGAAATCAATGGCAGCGCACGCTTAGGGGAGTCAATAGTAAAAGTGGGTAATTCAAATTCATGGATTATCCGTTTTTTTATTAATGTATTTGAAGCCACTATGGTCTATTGACTATCGACCATGGACTAAACCCTATTCCACCGTTACCGACTTGGCCAAATTACGCGGCTGATCCACGTTGCATTCACGCATAACTGCGATGTGATATGCCAGCAATTGCAACGGAATAGTTGCCAGTAACGGAACAAATGCCTGGTCGGTTTGCGGAATTTCAATCACGTAATCAGCCATACCTTTTACTTCGGTGTCTCCTTCTGTAACTATGGCTATCACATGTCCCTTCCTGGCTTTTACCTCCTGTATATTGCTGACCACCTTTTCGTATGACGAATCTTTGGTAGCAATAAACACAACCGGCATTTCATCATCTATTAGCGCGATGGGGCCATGTTTCATTTCGGCTGCGGGGTAGCCTTCAGCATGTATATAAGAAATTTCTTTAAGTTTCAATGCGCCTTCCAATGCTACAGGAAAAGAACTGCCCCTGCCTAAAAATAAACAATTGGATGAATTTTTAAATCGTTCGGCTATTTCCTGAACACGTTCATTGGTTTTTAATGCCTTTTCAACCAATTCCGGTATTTCATTTAACTCGGTCAGATATTCAACTAATTTGCTTTGTGTAATGGTACCTCTTTGCTGTGCGATATAAAAAGCCATTAATGTTAACACACTAACTTGTGCGGTGAACGCTTTTGTTGATGCCACTCCAATTTCGGGTCCGGCATGGGTATAAACCCCGGCATGGGTTATACGCGGAATTGAGGCACCAACAACATTGCAGATACCAAAAATAGTTGCCCCTTTTTCTTTCGCCAGTTCAATTGCAGCCATAGTATCGGCAGTCTCGCCTGATTGCGAAATGGCAATTACGAGGTCTTTTTCGGTGATTATCGGGTTACGATATCTGAATTCCGACGCATATTCAACCTCTACCGGTACCCGCGCATATTCTTCTATTAAATATTCGCCGACTAACCCGGCGTGCCACGAAGTACCGCAAGCAACAATTATAATACGGTCAATATTTTTTAGTTTCTCGGTATATTCCTTAATACCGCCCAACTGAACCTTACCCTGTTGAGGATATATACGCCCCCTCATGCAATCACGTATCGACCGCGGCTGCTCATAAATCTCTTTGAGCATAAAGTGATCATAGCCCCCTTTTTCAAGCGCTTCGAGTTTTAGGTCAAGCTCATGTATATATGGGGTTTGTACGGTATTGTCTATATTTTTTATGAGCAGGTCTTCGCGGCTTAAGTATGCTATCTCATTGTCGTTTAAATAAATAACATTTTTTGTGTATTCAACGATAGGTGTAGCATCCGAAGCAATAAAGTACTCGCCTTTTCCAACTCCAATAACCATCGGGCTTCCTTTGCGTGCCGCAATCAGAAGATCGGGCTCATCGGCGCTCATAATTACAATGGCATAGGCGCCTATAACCTTATTTAAAGCTACTCTCACAGCTTCGCGAAGATCCAGGCCGGTTTCATCCTGTATATCTTCAACCAGGTGAATCAGTACCTCTGTATCGGTATCACTCTTAAAAACGTGCCCTTTGTTTAAAAGGGTCTCTTTAATAACACCATAATTTTCAATTATGCCGTTGTGAATTATAGTAAGCTTTCTATTGCCTGACGAGTGAGGGTGCGAGTTGCGATCGCTGGGGGCTCCGTGAGTGGCCCATCGGGTATGGCCCATGCCAACATTCCCGTCTAATTCAACATCCTTTACAAAGCCCTCAAGGTCACTCACCTTTCCGGCTTTTTTATAAACCTTTAGTTCTTTGTCAAATAATGCAATACCTGCGCTGTCATATCCGCGGTATTCTAAACGGTGCAATCCCTTAATAATTATTGGGTAAGCATCCCTGTAACCTATATAACCTACAATTCCGCACATAAAATATTATTAAATGTAATTGAAACAAAAGTAAGAATTATAATTAGAGATAAGAGGCTAGTGATTAGAGATTGGTGATAGGTCCATTGACCTTCATATCAATTGAATATTAGAGGCCAGTGGATAGCGCGCTAGCGTTCCGCCGGATCTTTAATCGCTGCCCACCACAATCTCTAACCTCTAATCACCGGTTACTTATTTTTTCGCTATTTTAGTATAAATGATGTTCAATTTAATACTATACGGCAAGCCTTTATTTGTACCGCCGCCGGCTACCGTTCGCGACCCAACTTGCGCCGTAGGCAAATAAGCTACCGTAGTTGCGGTGGATGCGTCTAAATCAACCGGCCCGATATAGGTGCCGTAATCTACTGCGTTGTGCAGCAAAAGATCCTGCAGGTAAGCGGTAATTATGAAATGATAACTTTGAGAAGTGGAATTATAAAATCCGCCAAAAACTATTACTCCGCCCGAACGCGGATCAGTTGGAGTAGCATCTTGTAAAGGACCTCGCTGATGGGCAATATCAACGCGATACATTGAAATTCTGGGAATTGGCGGAAATGGGAGGCCAGAACCTGGGACAGGCGTAACTACAAGTTCAGCACGGTTTAGTACAATGTCGCTATCCTTTTTCATCAGGTTGCCTCTTAGATTTGCTAACAGATGAGGAAATTTGATCTTCGCACGCAAACCTGCCAGACCCTGCAAATACATTGTTCCCTTAGGGGTTACGGTATCAGCGAGTTCAGTTTGAATTGTTGTAGTATAGACGTGTTTTATCTCCGCTGCCATATTTGTTATGGGAAGAGAAACAAAGCTTGTATCGATAGTGCTTCCATTGTTGGCCTTATAGTAAATGGTTAATGAGTCGGCCGGGTTCATCATAAAAATCCCACCAACACCGGTGGTTTTAGTTTGATCTAGTGTAAGGTATAATCCTTTTACCAAATTTGTAAAAATGGCATTCGAAGCGAGCGTTGCACTGCTGGCGCTAAAAAGTATAGAGTTTACAAATGCCGGGTCAATTGGTATCCGTATTTGTGGCGGTACTTTTATAAGTGTATCCGGCCCCCCTTTTACTATATTATAAATTTTTATTGAATCGTGAGTTCTTGAATTGAATGTAAGTGAGCCAAGTAAATTATTGGCATTATAATTCCACTTTTTGGTGTTATAATAGGCTGTGCCGGTGTTAAACTTTTCATTCAACTGGTAAACATTAACTCTATAGACTGATTCGATCGAATCGCCGTAAAAACCATTGGCATATCGCATAACCAATCGCGCAGAATCAATAGTAATTGTTCCGGTTGGAGGAGCATAACTCGCTGATCCAGGCAAATTTAAGTCGGTAGCCAGATTGGATACCGATACACCAAAAGTAGGATCAGTAAAATAAGCTAAGGGGTTTTTCGGCAGCCCCCCAGACGTGACAACGGTGTCTTCGCGAACGGTATTAACAGCAACGGTGGATGTATCTACCAGGGCGGCGCCGACTACTCCTGACGACCCCGGAGTGTTTCCAATCAGACCAAGGGAGTCTTGATTTTTACAACTATTCAAAATAAAAAGACTTATTAACAGGGTCAATAAGTCTAAACGGAAAAATTTCATATATGATCTCAAAGCTTATACAACATGTGCCAATTCTTCATTGACAATTTCCTCGTAAAAATTGTAATAATTTTCGAAATCAGAAGTCGAATCAAATTCTAAAACCGATTTATTGCTGTTTTTAACATTATTTAACACTTCTTCATCAATATTTTCGCCGCCCAAAACTATTCCGTCGCTGTATTGGATGGCACCCGCATATAAGGCCGAATTAGTTCCCGGTTCGTAAACGGCGGTATGTTTTTCGGTCATGTTGCTCATTATTGCCTTTTGCGTAAAATCGGCATCCAGCTTTTCGGTAAAGTCATTTTCGTAAATAGAATAAACTATTTTCGAATTTTTGAAAGTCGGATCATCTTTGTACGTCGTTTTTAAATAAACCGGCACCAAAGCGCTCATCCAACCATGGCAATGAATTACATCAGGAGCCCATCCTAATTTTTTAACTGTCTCTAATGCGCCTTTGCAGAAAAAGATCATACGCTCATCGTTGTCGGCGTAAAATTTACCTTCTTTATCGCCAAACACGTGTTTTCGCTGAAAATACTCTTCGTTGTCCAAAAAATAAACCTGCATGCGTGCTGCAGGAATAGACGCAACTTTAATGATTAACGGATTATCGTTATCATTAATGATAATATTCATCCCCGATAAACGGATCACTTCATGCAAACGATTCCTGCGCTCATTGATGTTTCCAAAACGTGGCATAAGGATACGTATTTCATACCCTTTTTCCTGCATTGCCTGCGGAAGCTTGCGCGTAATTTCGGAAATTTTTGAGAGTTCAAGGAAAGGCGACATTTCATGAGTTATAAACAAAAGCTTAGATTTACCCATCACTATATCAGTATTAATTTATTTATAAGAAGTAAAAAATTGAGTTTGCAAATATAAGCATTATTATATGAACTGGCAACCAATTATGCAAGTATCTTTTGGTAATTCTTAATCAATTGTACAACTTTGCCGAATTCTGTAATTTTAGCGATTTGAAAATTTTTACAAGTAAGACCCCCCTTCAGCAATATCTGTCGCAAATAAGGGATTCGGGCGAAAGCATTGGCTTTGTGCCTACCATGGGAGCGCTTCATCAGGGACATCTCTCCCTAATTGAACAGGCAAAGCATTTTAACGATAAAACCATTTGCAGCATTTTTGTTAACCCTACACAGTTTAACGACCCAAAAGATCTGCTAAAATACCCCCGGACAATTGATCAGGATATCAGTTTGCTCGAACAGGTTGATTGCGATTTTTTGTTTAAACCTGAGGTTGATGAAATATATGATAATAATGAACAATGGCATTTAGCAATCGGCGAATTGGAGCATTTGCTGGAGGGAAAGTTCAGGCCGGGGCATTACCAGGGTGTTACCCAGGTTGTATATAAGCTTTTTAATATCGTGAAGCCCGATACCGCTTATTTCGGGCAGAAAGATTACCAGCAGTTTTTAATAATCAGCAAGATGGTCGAGATCCTTAACATCCCGGTTAAGCTGATTATGTGCCCCATAAAACGCGAAGCGGATGGTTTAGCCATGAGTTCCAGAAATATTCATTTAACACCCGAAGACCACCAGCATGCTTTAATATTATCAAAAACGCTAACCTGGGTCGAAAACAATTTCGACATTAAGAAAATCCCGCAGCTAAAAAAAGAAGCTGAGCTGATGATTGGCAGCGAACCGGGTGCTGAACTTGATTATTTCGAAATTGTAAATGGCGATACATTACTTCCGGCCGGTGAAAACAGTAAAAGCGTCGTTGCGCTCGTTGCTGCGAAAGTTGGTAAAACGAGATTGATAGATAATGTTGTTTTGGACCATAGTCGATAGTCCATGGACCATAGTAAAAAACGGAATTAAATAGCCTTTTCATTTCCTGCGACGGCTATGGACTTTGGTCCATCGACTATGGACAAAATATCTATGAGTCACGAACCATGAACCTCCCAAGCTTCTCCACCATTACCTCGCTTATTTTGCGGTACGAATCAAACGTCCAGCCGGCAACGTGGGGGGTTAGTATAACTTTATCTGATTTGCGAAGTTCATCAAACCATTCCTGCTCAGCTAAAACAGGAAACTTTTCTTTTTCCAGAACATCTAACCCAGCGCCTAAAATTTTCCCTTGCTTAATGGCATTTAATACAGCCCTAACCTTTACAGTTTGGCCTCGTGAAGTATTGATCAAAAAAAATGGTTTTTTGAAGTGAAACAGATATTCCTCGTCGACCAGAGCGTCGGTTTCAGGAGTTAAGGGGATGTGCAGACTTAATACGTCGCTATGTTTCACAATTTCTTCCATACTTACTTCGCGCGCATACTGATCGCCGAAGTTGGTTTTATATTTGTCATACGCAATAACGTTCACCTCAAAGCCAGAAAGTTTGCGGGCAAAGCAGCTCCCCATAAACCCATACCCTATAATACCCACTGTTTTACCTTTTAGCTCATAACCGCGGTTGGCTTCCCGTTTCCAGCTGCCGTTCCGTATTTCTTCGTCGGCCATTTTAAAATTGTTCATCAGCGCCAGCAGCAAACCTATAGCGTGTTCGCCAACGGCATCCATATTACCTTCGGATGCATTAATTAAAGTTAACCCTTTTTCGGCAGCATACGCCTCATCAATATTGTCCATACCCGCACCCGCACGACAAACAAAGCGTAGATTTTTACCGGCGTCAATAAACTCCCGGTTCACCTTGAATTTTGAGCGAATAACAAGGCCTGTATAGTCATCTATAATTTGCAGCGCTTCTTCTGGTTTTATTAATGGCTGATAATCACAATGATAACCCATGGTTTCTGCGCGCTCTATAAAAACTGGATGGATGTCGTCAACGATAAGGATATTATTTTTCAATGTTTATTGCTTGATTTATAAATGTAAAAATATAAAATGAAAACACTTTTGATGCTTTACTAATAAACATGACATTTATTCACAATATTTAAGGCTGGCATGAGAATAGCAATGATACTATACGCGGGATTTTGCCCGTTTAAGAAAATGACACGACGACAATGAAAACCATAAAATTTAAAAAGCTTGGTTACGATATAAAAAATCAAGCACAAAGACTGTCGCACGAAGGATTCAGAAAAATATTTGACCATATAGATCAACTCAATATTAAAAGAGGTGTGGATAAAATGGGGCTGGATAAGTTTATTGATCAATGTGCATATCTTGCTGCCGGCTCGGGCGTAATATCAGGCAGCGGCGGCTTCATAACCATGGCTGTTGGTATCCCTCTTGATTTTATTAATCTTATTACCCAGCAATTCAGGGTAACAATGGCCGTAACGTATTATAACCGGGGCAGTTACCAAATGGACTATGATGAATTTATGTTATTAGTGGCAACTTCGCTCAAAATAGACGCAGGGGTAGCTATATCAAAAACCATGATGGAAAGCATCGCCGAAAAACTGCTGCTGATGTTGGGCACACGAACCGCCGAAAGACTGGTACCTATAATAGGTGGTGCTATCGGCGGTGGTGCCAATTATCTTTTTATTAAGCGGATGGCTAAATCTGTAAAGGAAATGCAGGGGCAGCCGGTAGTTATTAATATTTAATAGTAATCAGGATTTATTCATCCTTTAATGACCTTACCGGGTTAGCTGCCGCGGCTTTAAAAGTGATATAACCGATAGTAGTTACGGCTATTACAAGCAGAAGGGCAACGGGTACAACAAACTGCCACCATGTTAAAGCCGCCCTGAAAGCATAAGCATGCAGCCATTCTCCAATAAATAAATACGACAATGGCAAAGCCAGCAAACTAGAAAACAACACAACTTTCACCACATCCAAAGTCAGCATAGTTATTATGCTGTTTATTGATGCGCCCAATACTTTTCTTACGCCTATCTCTTTTATCCTTCTTGATGTTGAATAAGCTGTTAGGCCGAATAACCCCATGCAGGCTATTAATATGGCGAGCGACGAAAAAATCAAAAATATATGCCCAAATTGAAGGTCCTGCTGGTATTGTCTGTTGTAAAAGTCGTCCAAAAAAAACCAATCAAATGATGATTCGGGGAAGTAATTGTTCCAGTGACTTTTTATTGACGAAATGATTTGATCGGTATTACTACTTTTGAACTTAACGGAATAGTACCTGGTTGGCACCCAGCTAAAAGCCGGATCCATAAATAAAATAACAGGAGTATAGTTTTGGTTAAGAGATTGCTGATGATAATCTTTTATAACCCCTATTACCAGGTCGGGGCTTTTTTCTTTAGTCTCGAGCCACACGCGCTGGCCAACAGCGGCTTCGTCCGAAGAAAAACCAAGTTGTTTTACCGAAGCCTGGTTTAAAATAATCCCCGTTGAATCCGAAGGCTGACCCTTGTCGAAAGCTCTTCCGGCTACTATTTGTAAATTGTAGTTTTTTATAAAATCGAAGTCGACCTTTAGCATTTCGTAAGTGCGCTCTTCATTTTTAGACGCACCATACCGGCGGTTAGACAAAAATTCGGCAACTTCCTTACCTGGAACAGCTCCGGATGCCGTAACACCCTCAACCCCTTTTATGCTTTGAAGCACCTGTTTAAACGTTTGAACTTTTTGCGCATAGTCTGGTGTTTTTACCGGCGACTTTAATACGATGGTTTGATCTATATTAACACCAAGTTGCTGGTTACTCATATAAGTCAGCTGGCGGTAAACGGCAAATGTACCTGATATCAGCAAAAGCGTGGCTGCAAATTGAAAGGTAACCATACCCTTCCTAAGCCATACGCCTGTTTTTGAAAAACTGTAACGTCCTTTTAAAACCGCCACAGGATTTAACCGGGACAAAAGTATAGCCGGGTACAGTGCAGTTAGCACGAGGCAGATCGCAAATACCAAAAAAATACGCTGGTATAAGGATCCGTTAAATAACAACCCGAAAGAAAACTTATCTCCCAGCAACTGCGGCAGCCAGTAACTTGCAAACCACACAAAAATTAACGCTATTAAAAGAGAGATACCAATTATTACAAAAGATTCGAATAAAAATTGAAACAATAATTGTGCAGCGTTGGCTCCGTTTACCTTTCGTATACCTACCTCCTTTGACCGCTCAATGGCTTTTGCTGTTGAAAGATTAATGTAATTAATACAGGCTATAATTAATATAATAAAAGCGATAATACTTAAAAACTTTACTGCGTTGCGATTTCCTTTAGTTTCAATTTCGTATTGCTTGGCAGCATTTAAATGTATATCAGTGAGGGGTACCAGGGTAATGGCCCATTTCAAATTTTTTAATGACAGGCCGGTTTTGTAACGCTCGGCAAGCGCCGGGAATTTTGCTTCTACCTGACGGGGATTAGCCCCGGGCTTTAAAGTTAAAAAGGTATAACTTTCGTGTAAATACCAAAAATCTCTTAAGAACAGCGGCGTTGTAGACCATGAGATCAGGAAATTGAATTGCATGGTACTATTTTTAGGAACATCCTTAAATATACCTGTTACCATGCAGTGCAAGGTATTATTAAGCGTAGTTACCTCAAGAAACTTCCCCATCGGATCGGCCTGGCCGAAGTATTTTCGTGCAGCCGATTCTGAAATTATTATTGTATTTACATCTTTCAGCATTGTTTTAGCATCACCTTTAATAAGGGGATAACTAAAGAATGAAAAAAAGTTGGTGTCGGCATAACAAACATGCTCTTCGCGATATTTGATATTGTTGTAACGAATAACCCTTTCTGAATTATTCCAATTTATACGCACTATTGATGCTATCTCGGGGAAATTCTGCTTCATCGCCGTAGCGTAACCGTTAGTACTGGTTGGCCAGCTGTCGGTTTGTTGATCGCCTTTGTAAAAGCTGCTTTCAACACGGTAAATGCCTTTTGCGTTTTCAAATGAACGGTCATAGCTGTTTTCATAATTAACATAAGCGCTAATCAGTATATAAGCCGCTATGCCAATTGTTAAACCACCAATATTTACCAAAGAGTATGTCTTGTTTTTAATTAACGTGCGACGGGTTGTAAGCAGAATGTTTTTAAGCATTTAATTAATAATCAGGATAGTTGAATTTGCGAATTTATGATTTAAAGGACCACCAGGCACTTTGTGAGTTTTATCGTCGTAATATAAGCCTATTTTTTTATTGCTTTTTATCGTTTACACCTTGTAAATATTACCTGTTAAAATAATGATTTATAATAATTATTCTAAATGTTACGAACACCCATTGTTTTATTTGCTTTTTCATTAAAATTAACTAAAAGTTATTTTTAGATTCTCGCACTCTTTGTCACAAATTACTCCTTTTGGGAACAATTCCACTCTATTTTCCGTAAAAATATTTTGACGCAATGTCGCTTTAAGCAATATGTGGACTTAATTAATAATTATCAAACAGATAGTTTCCTATAGTGGAAATTGTTAACAGACATTCATTATATCATCAAACGACATAGTGAATAAAAGGGGATTTAGTCCGATTATGAAGACTTCTTTAATAATATGCTTTTTCTTGTTTATATCCTTAAGGGGATACCCCCAGGCCTGTACATTACACTTAACGATATCACAATCGGCGCAAACTATATGTTCGGGAAATAGCGTTACTTTAACGGCTTCAACATCGGGTAGCGCGGGTCCGTTTACGTATGCATGGAACACGGGAGAAACTACTCAATCAATAAATGTAAATAAAGGCGGCACTTATTCCGTTTCTGTAAGCGATAAAACATCCGGTTGTCAGGCAACAAAAAGCATAACGATCGCTGCATTACTTACTCCCAATGCTCCATCGGTTTCAAGTGTAATCGTTTGCCCCAATAGCCCCGCGACGCTTAAGGCAATTGGCCCGGGCGGCACTTATCAATGGTACGATGCTGCCGGCAATTTTTTAGCAAGCGGCGATACTTACACTACCAATCCGATAACGATTTCCACATTGTTTTATGTTGAAGCAACGGTATCAGGCTGCACTGGACCCAGGGCATTGGTTTATGCTTATGTATATGCTAAACCAACGGTTACGGGCGCCACAATGTGCGGTGGGAATGTAGCAACCATATCTGCTAATGGCGGTGATAGCTATACCTGGTACGACGCAATTTCCGGGGGTAACGTTGTGAGTACCGGTCAGACTTTTACAACACCTGTATTGAACGCCACACAAACTTACTATGTTGTTGCTGTCACCCACGGGTGCGTCAGTGAGCCAACACCAGTAACAGTAAATGTAACTCCCGCCCCGCAAACTCCTATTGCTACAAGCCCGTCTATTTGTGCAGGTCAGTCTGCAAATCTTCACGCAAGCGGAAACGGCGCTGTGTTTTATTGGTATAACGTTGCAACCGGTGGTTCACCTTTAATTTCAAGCCCGGATTACACAACGCCGCCTTTAACTACTACAACAACCTATTATGTAGAGTGCGCAAGTAACAATTGTCTGAGTCCTCGTACAATGGTAACAGTAACTGTGAACCCTATTCCTGTTGCTCCAATCATGCAAAGCGACACCGTTTGTTACGGAACAAGTACAACCTTACAAATAAACGCCGACCCATCAGTTACATATGAATGGTATGACGCAGCAACCGGTGGAAATTTGGTTGCCAGAGGTGCTTCTTACAGTACGCCGGTTTTAAATAGTTCAACCAGGTACTATGTCTTAGCCAACAATGGAAGTTGCACAAGTTCACGTGCGCCTATAAATGTTATAGTAAAACCTGCGCCTACCACTCCATCTGTCTCCGGATCTATTATTTGTCCCGGATCAGTTACGACATTAACGGTAGCCTCACAGGCAGGCAATTTTCTATGGTATGATGCACCCACCGGCGGTAATCTATTGTCAACCGGTGCCTCTTTCACAACGCCGGCGCTAACCGCAAACACCACTTACTATGTTCAGAACGTTTTGTCGGGATGTACGGGCGTAAGGGCAGCGGTAACTGTACAAGTGCTTTCCATTGTTCCTCCCCCTGTCGTTAAAAACATGTCCGTGTGTTACAGTTCACTAGCGGTGCTTATCGCATCGGGTTCAACAGGTAATTATTATTGGTACGATAGCGCAACAGGGGGGAATTTCTTATCATCGGGCAATATCTATGTTACGCCTCCTTTAATGGCTGATGTCACTTTTTATGTAGAAGCAGGGGTTAATGGCTGCACAAGCGCCCGGGTGCCGGTTACTGTAACAGTAAATCCGCTGCCTTCGCCAATTGTTGTAAACGGAATTTCGGTTTGCGACGGAGCCTCTGCTGGTTTAACGGCGACAGGATCAGGCGTAATTCAATGGTACGATACTCCTGTGGGAGGAAATCCACTGGCAACCGGGAACACTTTTAATACTCCTCCTTTATCAGCGAATACAAGCTACTTCCTTCAATACGCTGGCGAAAAATGCTTTTGCATGCGGACACCTGTAACAGTAACTATTAACCCGGTAGCTCATCCTTATTTTCAGTATTCCTCGGGTACATTTTGTACTTCGGGAGAAAACCCTAATCCCTTTGTAAATAATCCCTCGGGCGGCACATTTAGTTCGTCACCTGCCGGGCTTGTTTTTTTAAATGCAAGTACCGGTCAGATAAACGTAAGCGCCAGCACACCTGGCAATTATATAATAGCGCTAAAAAGTAATAACGTTTGTCAAATTACTGCAACCGTTAATATATCAATCGCATCCGCTTCAAATTCCGATTTTACCTATAATGGACCATATTGCCAGAACGGTGTAAATCCGTTGCCAACTTTTATAGCTTCGTCCACAGCCGGCAAATTTAGCGCAACACCGGCCGGATTGTTTTTTGTAAATACAAGCAGCGGCGAAATCGATTTAATTAAAAGTATGCCGGGAACTTATATCGTAACAAATACCATCAACGGTGGCGTTGGTTGTCCATCAAGTGTTTCCACTGCGTCCGTCACAATTAACCAGGGAATTAACGTTAGCGCCGGCCCGTCTCAATCAGTACTAGCTGGGAATCCCGTTCAATTGGCTGGGACAATAACCGGCGCTTCTTCGACGGGAACATGGTCGGGCGGAACCGGCTCATTTTCAAACCCGACCGATCCCAATGCTGTTTATACACCCGGAAGCGGGGAAACAGCCGCTACACTTACATTAACGGCAAATTATCCATCCGGGCCGTGCGGGCCGGTTTCTGACCACGTTACTATTACATTCAATTTAAAATTATCAGCGCCGATTGCCCCGGATGTCAACGTCTGCATAGGAAGCAGTGCAAAGCTGTTAGCAATAAGACCGGGAGGTTACTACGAGTGGTATGACCAACTTATAGGAGGTACATTGCTGGGAACAGGAGCGACATTTAATACTCCTCCAATTACGGTAAATACAATCTACTATGTACAAACAACTGGTTGCGGTGTAACAAGTGCCCGAACCGCTGTTACCGCAACACCGGTTCCTACTCCCGACGCACCCATAGCCCCAGCGCAGCAAATTTGCGGAGGGAATACGGCGACGCTTGTCGCCAGTGGATCCTTAGGAACTTATCAATGGTATGATTCCGCTGTTGGAGGAAATCTATTATCTATGGATAGCATCTACATAACTCCGCCATTAATAAAAAACACAACTTACTATGTGGAAACTATTGCAAACGGCTGCGTGAGCGCCCGAACAAACGTGGATGTGAAAGTCACATCCATTCCTAATATCACAAGTTCACCTACCGACTATGTTTGTAGCGGTAACCCTCTTAATTATGCCATTACAGCCGATCTTGGAACAACAACTTTTTCCTGGACTCGTGCACAAGTGCCGGGTATCAGCAACCCGGCTGCAACCAACCAAACATCTAATAAGATTACCGAAACACTCATCGATACGTCCAACATAGCGGTAAATGTAACCTATGTTATTATACCAATTAATGGCAATTGTACGGGTCAGGCGTTTAATTACGTCGTTGCGGTATACCCAACGCCCGTTGTTACAGGCCCCTCAAAAGCGACTTTATGTAATTATTACCCGGATAATTACGCCATTACTTTCAACACGTCTTCCACAAATTTCAGTTGGAGTCGGGCACCTGTTGCCGGAATAGCCAACGCCGCCGTATATGGTCAAACCACGCCTATCTTAAACGAAGTACTGTTTAACTCCACCAACGTACCTATCGACGTTAATTATGTTATAAACTATAATACCGGCACTTGCCCGGGTGTGCCATTTAATTTTGTATTAACTGTAAATCCGGATGTAAAAGTGACCAGCCCGGCTACAGATACAATATGTTCGGGATCGGCGCAAAACTATGCTATAACATCCAATGTACCTTCAGCAACATTCACCTGGAGTCGAAAATTGACATGGGGTATCAGTAACTCCCCAGTATCTAACCAGGCATCCGACGTCATTAATGAAACTTTAATAAATACAAGTATTTATACGATTAAAGTTATTTATACGATTATACCGACGGCCTTTAATTGTTCCGGACAGCCGTTTACATATACAGTCACTGTAAATCCTACAGTGCCAACTCCCGCCGCTAACAGCAATACTCCGGTTTGCGTAGGCAACATCATACATCTTGCTACACCAATAATGCCCGGAGCCAGTTATTTATGGACGGGTCCCAACGGATACACATCAACAACTCAAAATCCAGATATTACAAATGTTTCCGCAGCGAATGCCGGCACGTATACATTAGTTGCTATTATTAACGGCTGCTCAAGTCAACCTGTTAACATAACGGTCGCCGTTAATGCTCTCCCGACAGCTGCTGCCGGGCCCAATCAAACAGTGTGCGTCTCCGCGCAAGCAGTGTCGCTTGCGGGAAATGTAACCGGAGGCACTACCACCGGCGTGTGGACAACAGCAGGCACAGGAACATTTTCCCCTTCAAATAATGTTTTAGATGCGCAATATATTCCGTCGAATGCAGACAAGGTCGCCGGCTTGGTCAAGATAACCTTATCATCAACGAGTAAAGACGATTGCAACATTTCATCATCGGATATGACTATAGCCTTTGGCCCAATACCATCGGTGATCGCGGGTAAGGATCAGGATGTATGCTCACAATCAAACATTGTAAAATTAAATGGCGAAATACTGATCCCCGGCAGCTGCTTGTGGAGTACATCAGGAACCGGCACTTTTAGTCCTTCAAACAGCCAATTAAAAACCGATTACATTCCTACCGCTGCCGATATACAACAAGGATCGGTTATATTAACACTACTCGCTGTCGGCGCTGATTCGTGTTATATGCCGACCGATAATCTTAAAATAAAATTTATTCCGCCGCCAACTGTGAATGCAGGCGGAACAAGATACGTTTTGCATGATCGCACCATAACCTTGCACCCGGTAGTTAGTGATGATACCGTTCAATATCTATGGTCGCCGAATGTGGAAATAAAAGATGTTACTGCAAAAAATCCGGTTGTTACGGGCGATGTAGACCGTACCTATACCTTAACGGTTACTGATAGCAGGGGATGCGTGAGCCAAAGCGAAACTTTGGTCAAGGTATCTCCAAAAATATCAATTGATAACACATTCACGCCGAATGGTGATGGCGTGAATGATGTATGGAACATAACAGGGCTTATAGCTTATACAGACGCTACGGTCGATATTTTTACCCGGTACGGCCAAAAAGTATTTCATTCGCTCGGATATCCAAAAGCCTGGGATGGTACGTACAATGCACAGCCTGTACCAGTTGGGGTATATTATTATGTAATTGACACCAAGGCTAATGACCAGGTACTTTCGGGCTATGTTACGGTAATCAGATAATGTGGATTAATACAAAGTTGCCGGTTAGTCCTGAGTCAGCAGTCTCGGGTCTAAAGCCAAAAGAACAAAATTTGACTTTAGACTAAGGACTACCGACTTAAAACTGATTAAAATGCACTTTCATTGCCCTTGTATAATCAGCAAGCGCTATTTCAGGATCGCCAATTTCAGGATGCCAAAGTTTCTCCCATTCAAAGCTGTAGTAGCCTTTGTATCCGCCATTTGCCAGGATATCAACGGCGTTAAAAATTGGCACGTCACCTTTTCCCAAAAGGACGTATTGGATTTTACCGTCAGCCGTTTTCGCGTCTTTTATATGGGTATGCCTGATATAGGGGTGTAAAATTTTATAGGCGTCGGCAGGCGGCTCGTGAGTGATCGTCCACATATTGGTAATATCCCATATCATACCTGTATTAGGGTGTTTAGCCGCCTTCATCACTGTTTCCAGGTCGTTTATTTTTACAAGGTCGCCGTGCGATTCTATCAGCACGCTAACCTTGCTCCCTTTTGCATGATCGGCAAGTTCGAGCAAACCTTTAATGATAAGCTCTAACGTGGCCTCCTTTTTCTGGTCTTTCGGAAAATTATTTGGAAATACCCTTATAAACGGGCAATTCAGCTGCTGAGCGAGGTCAATAAACCGCCGCCCTTCATCCAAATTTTTAAGCCTCTCCGCCGGATCTGCAAAATGCAGCGTAGCCGATGAGCCAAGATCAACAAAGCACAAACCCTTATCGTGCATCACTTTTAAAGTTTCTGCGCGGTTTTGAGCGGTTTTCAATTCTTTGCATTTGGTAAGATCCATTTCGCGCTGAATACCCCGTAGTTCGATGCCATTATAGTCGTGCAAAGCTGCAAAGTCTGTAATTTGGTTAAAAGTCCAGTCGGGACAACCCAAAGTTGAAAAAGATAACAGCGGTTTATACTTTTCTAATACAAACGAAGAAGTGACCATCGATCCTGCTACAAGCAACGATGATGTTTGCAAAAATCGACGACGGGAATATTGACTCATAAGCTGCTTATTTATGGACAAAAATTCGGATGAATAATGGTTTTATTCAAATTTAAGTTTTTTATGCTCGCAGGCAAACCCGACAGGACAAATTACAATGGCAAACATAATTTGATGTTTTTTTGGACTTGCCGTGATTAGTTTTATCGATTAAAATCGTCTTTCCGTCGATGCTCTAGGGAACTGCATCTATTCTATTTCTGAACGATGTAACAAATTGGTTAATTAGTATAATTTTCATATTAATCCGGTCTCGGCCAGTTATTTTTAACATCTAATTCATCATCCTTAAATCTAAGTATATGCACATCAACAGAAAACTAACAATCACAGCGGCGTTGTTTGGAGTAATGGCGCTCAGTATTGCGGCCTCATTGCCACAGGACCGTGAACCACCAAAGTTGGTTAACCTGAAAGTATTTCCAAAACATATCCCTTACAAGGTACTGGACAAAACGATGGACGTTTGGGCAGCTTCGTTGGGCGTACATTGTAACTTTTGTCATGTACGTGATGCTCAAACTAAAAAAATGGATTTTGCAAGTGATGCCAAGCCTGAAAAACAGGCGGCGCGTGATATGTTTAAAATGATGTCGAAAATAAATTCTAAATATTTTGATGCCAAAAAAGATTCTCTTGGAATGGTGATGACCAGCGGTGTAAACTGTTACACTTGCCATAGGGGCACTTCACACCCAGACGTTAAAGTGCCGGAAGAACACAGGGGTCCGGGTGGCCCACCGCCTGCCGGAACACCAGGTACGCCTCCGGGAAAATAATCGCACTAATGCTCATAAAACACTTTTGGATTTCGATTCAAAAGTGTTTTTTACTTTAAACGAGTAACTATAATTATTTGCCTGGAATTATCAATTGTGCGAGTTTTTCCCAATTGCTTACGTTTTCCTTAACTCCCAGCATTGAAGCAATAAGATTGTAGACCTGAACGGGTTTTAGCCCGCTTTCGCGAAGATATTTTATGGACGTTGCACCTTCTGATTTAGAAAGCTTTTTACCTGAAGGCTCTGTAAGTAAAGGATGATGATAAAACGATATATCGTTAAAAGTATTTTTCCGGAGTGAAGCGGCCAGTTGATGTTGTGCCAGGGTTGAGGGCCACAAGTCTTCACCCCTTACGATGAGGTCGACGTCATAAAAAAGGTCATCAATTACGGAGGTAAGCTGATAAGCCGGGAAACCATCTTTCTTTTTTACAACAAAGTTATGCATCTCCGCAGGCAAGAAGACTTTTGTCACCTGGTCATTATAGTCTTTGACAACGATGGGGTCGTGATCCATAGTCATCAGGCGCCAGCTCGAATTTTCCGTCGCCAGCGGAATATTCAATTCAGCACAAGGACATGAATCGCTATTGCCGCTACCTGACACTTGTCTGCGGGAACAAATACATGCAAACACAAACTTTTGATCCGCAAGTTGTTCAAGCGCTTCGATGTACAAATCCATCCGGTGCAGCTGCGAATAATTGTCTTCAAAATCTTTGGCGTCGCGGGGCCCTTCATCCCACGGTATTCCCAAAAAATTAAGCGTATCAAAAATGTCCTGTATGTAAAGCTTGTTCACCCGGGCGCGGTCAAGGTCATCTATTCTTAAAAGAACCTTCACGTCGTTATTTCTCGTCAACGCAACGGTAACAGCAAAAGAAAGCACATTACCCAGGTGTAAATAACCACTTGGGGTGGGCGCTATGCGGGTTCTTTTGTAAAGGGCGGCTGTCAATAGATTAATAACAATAGACCAATAGTATTGTGACGATCGGAAACAAAGTCGATTTTGAAATCAGCGCTAATATATGAAGTTTAAAATTTCGCTAACAAAAAACCCTTAGCTTATGGCTAAAGGTTTTTCATGTTAACTAATTAAACGGGAACAATTCTGTTGATTCTAAACAATCAGACTTTTAATTCCTGAGTTAATCATGCCTCATGTCTTTTATCAATGTTTTACTTTTTCATGATCTAGCTCGCCGATAAAAGGAATATTGTCCTGTATTTCCAATTTGACAATCGTCTGCAGGTAATTATCCAGCTGATAAAACTTGGCCGCAGCTTTAGGGCCAACCGCAACGGCAAATTTAGGGTAGTAGTTACGTTGCATCCGGGTTATCCCTTCGTCATTATCAAACGCCCTATTAGTATAAGAACTAGCTTTGGTGTCATCCATTGTCTTATAATTTTTAAGGTAGTCGTTAAGGATTCCTAGTCGAACGTCAACTAATTTCTTTCTGTCGGCTTCATAGGCGTAATATACTTTCCAGAACGCATCAGCCTTTGCTCCGCTGAGATTCATGACTGCCGATACCAGTTCCTTTTTTTCCTTACCAAACTGCGCCCTTACCAGGTCGGCATCCTCTTTACTCACTTGTGCGAATGAGCGGAGATTACCGATTACTATAAAAACTACTACTGCTGCTAAAATTTTGATTGTTTTCATGTCAATGATTTTTTGTGATTTAATAATACAAATTAAGTTCACTGCAAGGCTTTTGAGTGAAAATAACAGGCAGTAATCGGTGTCATTTTCTAATATGCTACGAATGATTTTTGACAACAGCAGTCCCTTGAGTATGTGGAGAGGGCGCAACATCCGAAATACACCCATCTGAAAAGGCTAATCTCGCCTTTCCTGAATATCTGTTGAAAATTTATCCCGTCTATTACTTTTTATTTTAACGATTATTTAATAATTTAGTAATATTAAATTGATGTGGCTTTTGCCTTTGCTGCCAGTTATAAACCGACATTTTGAAATTTAATAAACTAACAGCTAAAGCATAAAGGCTTTTGTGTCGAAGATTCTGCGCGGAGTATTTGTTTGTTAATATGCTCTTATAACACCATCAGGGACCTCAATCTGCCTTTAAAGCATATCGTCAACGGGTATGTACTTTAAACTTTTTTGGTATGACTTGTAAACCCATATACCGGCGTTTTTTATGGCTCTTGTTATTAAGCTGCTTTACTTTGACGGTTAGCGCACAGTATTTCGATATAACCGGCCATCAAAAAAAAGTTACCATTCCGTTCCGGTTTGTCCGTAACCTGGTAATTGTAAAATTAAAGATCGATGATAAAGGCCCTTACAACTTTATTATGGATACGGGTGCCGGTATAATGGTTATTACCGATCCTGCATTAGTTGATTCGGTTTATGTTTTCAAAGATCGTTCTGTATCGCTTACCGGCCTCGGCGACGGTGCAGATGATGACGCTTATGTAACCTCACTATTAAAAATAGACATTCCCGGTTTAACCAGCAATAATGTACAGGCTGCTATTTTGAAAAAAGACAATTCGGGCCTGTCAAACCTTGCTGGTATGCCCATACACGGTCTTTTAGGCTATAATTTTTTTAGCCATCTGATGGTAAAAGTTAACTTCGGCGATTCAACCCTTACAGTTTACCGCCCTGGGAATAGCAATGCATTCAAAAAGTGGGAAAAGATACCGATAACGATAGAAAATCATAAACCCTACCTGCAGGCAAAAATCTATTTGCCCGACGGTAGTGTAAAAGAAAACAAACTTATTGTCGACCTTGGCGCGGGCCACCCCCTTTCGCTCGAAAACGTGTGGGATATAAAAGAAATGTCTGGAAAGTGCATCCCGGCAAATTTGGGCACGGGCTTTAACGGCCCGATCAACGGTTTCATCAGCAGGATAAATGAAATCGATATCGGGAAGTACAATATTAAAAATTTGATCTCCTGCTTCCCTGAGGCAGATTCATCAAAGAATATGTTAACAGCCAAACGGGATGGCAATCTTGGAATAGGGCTGCTCGAAAGGTTTACTGTAGTGTTTGATTACGTCGGCAATGCGCTTTACCTAAAACCGGGACATCATTTTAACGAACCATTTGAACACGACATGAGCGGGCTTGAATACTACGCCTCCGGAAAAGGTTTTAAACATATAATAATAAGCCGTGTTGAGCCCGGTTCGGCGGGAGATCAAATCGGACTGAAAGAAAATGACGAGATCGTATCAATCAATTCAAAACCGGTAACTGACATGAGCATTGAACAGCTCGACGATATCTTTAAATCAAAAAACGACCGCAGCCTGCTGCTCGGCATTTATCATGAAAATAAATTAGATAAGGTGATTTTGACGCTGAAGCGTAGGATATGAGTTGTTGGTTGGTTAAATTCAGAAGGCAAATGACAAAAATGGATGTCATGGTGAACCCCGTCGAACCACGGTGCGCGGGGCTGACGGATGCTTAGCGGAGAGTTGGTTAATTGTTTACCCAGCAATTGGCGATGCCTGGCGTAAAGGCCTCTGCGCACGTGGTTCGAGAGCCTCACCATGACGCCCCACCATTTGTTTCACATCGGTCGAATAACATGTCATGAGTGGCGGTTTTCTAAGCTTTATGCCACCACGTATCCACCCATTCCTTCCGCTCGGCCTCATTTAAAAATGTCCAGGCTACGATACGGCTTACCTTTTGTCCCTGCGACATGCTGATCGTCCGTACATCAGCGGCGGCCACTCTCTTTAGATTTTTATAGACTCCCGGAAGCGTATCTTTTTTTGATACCAGCGTTGTGAACCATAAGCATTGTTTGGCCACTAAGGCGCTTTGTTCAATGGTAAGTTTAATAAATGCCGCTTCGCCACCGGGGTACCACAGTTCCTTTTTCTGACCGCCAAAGTTTAATGCGGACTGCGGTTTGCCGCCGGTCGCCAATTTATTCCATTTGTTTACCGTTGCCAGTTGGGCTTCCTGCGCTGAAGCGTGAAAAGGCGGGTTACAGATGGTGGCGTCAAAACCTTCATCCTGCAATACGATGCCTTTAAAGATATTGTGCTTGTTGGTTTGCTGACGAAATAACACCTTGCCCTTTAGCTGTTTGTTTGCAACAATAATATCCATCGCCGAACGTATGGCAATTGGATCAATATCGGTGCCGACAAATTGCCAGCCGTAAACGCTGCTGCCAATAACCGGGTAAATGCAGTTAGCACCCATCCCAATGTCCAGAATCTTTATTTTTTTACCTTTTGGGATGTCTCCATTGTTCGTTTCGCCCAGCAGATCGGCGATATAGTGTATATAATCTGCCCGGCCCGGTATCGGTGGACAGAGGTAGCCTTCCGGGATATCCCAGTCAACAACTCCATAAAATTGTTTCAGTAAACTTTTATTAAGCGTCTTAACTGCATCAGGATCACTAAAATTGATTGAGTCAACATCAAATTGATTTCGCTTAACAAATGGCCGAAGTTCCGGACTGGTTTTAATAAGCTGTTTAAAATCATAACCCTGCCTGTGTGCATTGCGGGGATGCAGGTTTTCTTTTTCGACGGGGATTGTTTTGGGGGATGATGGCATAAAAGGAGCTTATTTTAGCAGAATGCGCTAAGTTACGAAAAAGGAGTGCTTTTATGCTGATTTGGGTTGTGCGATGGATTAAGAGGGTAATTTGACGTGGGTTGCGAATTCAGTAAATTAAAACATCTACCCGGGGCTAAAAATCAATTTCTGCTATAGTAAAGAGGGCATTAAAAAATAAAAAGACTAACAGAAAGAAACTATTTATTTCAAATACCAACGCAATCAATTACAATACCCCTGGCTCCTTTCATAACGGTTAAATGAATAATCACTTTTTCCTCGATCGGCTTATTAGACGGGCTGGTTGTGGACGCAATATAAGAAACAACATAAGAATTTGCTTTAACCGGGTCTTTTGAAACTGTCAGTGTTTTTAAATGTTGGACATCCGTATATTGGTCATTTATCAGCACGTCATGATCTATATCTCCTTTTAAATCAACTATTAACGCTATCGCGCAATACTTCATTTTTAACGCATCCAATTTTTGATCAAGTATTTCGGGTGTAATATTGTCAGACCAAGCCGTATTATATGCGATATAAAATTGTTTAATCACTTGTATTGCCTGTTTAGAGTCGACTTCTTTTTGGGCTTGTGCAAAATTGTTTGAGCCTATGATGATTGCCCAACTTATTGAAAGTAACTTTATTAGCTTCATTTTATAGATGTTATTTAGGTGTGTTTAAAATTAATTTAATGGTCTATTTACGTAGCCACCTAAAAATCTGATAATTGGGATGATACTTTTTATATTTGGCGCTTGGCCAAAAATTAGGTTCCTTGAAGTCTGAAACCCATTGGTTCCCATCATACACGTCTATATGACCCACGGGGTCGCCCCCCGAATATGGTTGAAACGCTCGCATATCGCCCGCCTTAGGAACATAATTTGTTGGGTTTATTAGACTAAACCCAAGTTTGGATAAAAACGGACCGTAATTTTTTGAAAGCAAAGGATGCCCTTTAGTATTCATGCCGCCCGCTTCCAACGCTAACCTTATCGCCTTCGCATGGCTATCTTCAACATTATCTTGGGCATTGGCAAAACCGGAACAAATTAAAATTACTATAAAAGGAATTAAAAAGGTCTTTGAAATTTTCATTTTCTGTTTTATTGAAATAAGGTCATCAACTTCAGAAGATACTGGGAGTTGTATATCAGCTTGTAATCGACATTATCGCAACGTGGTAATGTCACGCCACTAAATTAAAAAAGAAATTCAAAAAAAACCTCCGGGATTTCATCTAAAAACTTTTGACTCAATAAGTGATGCTAACGGATCATTGAACATCCCGATCACCGCGAAAAAATCAAACATGAGAAACGTGGTTATATCTGATAAACGCTGTATGCCAGCCACCGTCCCTTTTCGCCTCTGTAATATCTTTCTTCAATAGGGCTTTATCTGCTTTAATTGCGGCTTTCTCAGCAATTTCGGCACTGACCTCCGACCCGTAGTTTTACGCACAAGTTCAGGTAATATCCCGGTTGGCTGCCTAAAAAATAGGCATTAAATTTGCCCCACCAATTAATAACATCCAATCATTTATTCAAAAAGCTATGAAAAAGTTGTCCCTGATCATCGCGTGCCTTTTAGTGGCATCCGGTTTATTTGCACAGGATTGTTCACATTACCTATACCTGCAAAATAATAAGACTATTGAAATGACCGGCTATAATAAAAAAAACGAGGTCACCTCGAAATCAGTGTCGAAAATATCAGATGTAAAAACTTCGGGCGGAGTCACCTCAGCCGATGCGGCTACGGAGATGTACGATAAGAACGGTAAGCTGATTGGCTCATCAAACACCAACTACAGCTGTAATGGCGGCGTGATCAGTATGCAGATGCATATCAAGACAAATCAGCATGAAAAGCAGGCAGGCGACAAGGAGCAGGGGGCGGATATGAATATCCAGGTTAATCGTGAAGGTGGAGGCGGCGAGGAATATCCTTCGGATATGAAAGTTGGAGATCATTTAAAAGATTATACTTCGCAGATGATGATTGGAAATGGCGCGACGGCCACCGTTAAAGTGACCGACCGAAAGGTATTAGCTAAAGAAAGCGTGACCACACCAGCCGGAACCTGGGACTGCTTTAAAATTTCTTATAAATCATCAATGTCAACCGCACTTGGTAATCCCAACGCAGGTAATAAAGCGGATACAACCGATAAAGTGGCTTCTTTTCTGAATAAATTAAAACTAAAAATGCCCGGCGGTAATAATGAAGCTACCATCTGGTTCGCCCCGGATTTTGGCATGGTCAAAATAGAAACTAAAAATAGCAGGATGGAATTGACTGCGGTGAAATGATAATTGCCGGGCAAGTATATCAAGAAAAATCTTAATAGCTTAAATCCTGTCCTCTTAATATCCGCAAAATATTCCCCTTAGTATCAATGTTCGGTTCGATGTTACTTAACCGTTGAAGTTTTGTGGATATATTTTCCGACCAATTAACTTTACCCCATCTATGTAATACTTTAATTGCCATGTTTCTATTGCTTGTAACAGGGCTATCAAGCGCCGCTAATATAATAACCTCGCCTTTGCCGGGATATTCTTCAAGAAATGTTATTACATAGCCAAATGATTGATAGCGGTCAAATTCAGGTCCAAACCCAAATGAATCTCTTGGGCCTGTCGCTAATTCTTTTAATGGAATCGCCTCCATAACAAACCGAATAATTTCATCAACCTGTTCGGGTTTAGCTGTATCTACAACATCGTACCATCGCTTGCTTTCAGATGGGTTATCCTTTAACTTTTGCCATACAATTTCCCAAAGGTCAACATTAAGCATTTTAGCTGCCTGTTTTCCTTTCCAATAAATCACGTTATCACTACTTTTCAAGGCAACGACAACCAATTCTGACCAATTTCCACCGTTCAAAATCTCGACAATATCAATCAAGCAATTTGAAATGATATCCTGCGTCCAACCATTTTTCGATTGCCCAGCAATATCCCTTTGAAGTTCAACTAAGAAATCTTTTATTTGATTGAGTACAATAAAGGTCGATATATCGTTAGCATGTGTTGTAGCGTGTCTGACAAAATTTTCGATTAAAATGGATGCATATTGGTAATGTGAAATGTCTTCAGCAGGTCCTCCTGTAATCAAAGCCGCGATAATCTCATCTGATGCTTTAAATACACTGTTGCTGATCGTTTTCTTTTCAAGTACTTCGTGCAATTCCCCGTTTACAGCACAGGTATAAGCGAGGTATTCATACATAATACTATTTTTATATCCGTCGGTAATCAGCCAATCTTTGATAGTATCTGGTAATTCCATTTTTGCCAATCGTTCCACGGCGTGAATTTTACCCCACCCATCGACTTTTTTCGCAAATTCCCACAGGTCATTAACTATATTGTCCGAAAAGTTTGAGATCGCTGCTATGGCGAACAGTGTAAATTCGTCATGCAATCCAATTATTCTAATTTCAGCAGCGACGCTTTTACCATTACATATTCCAATCAAAGCAACTCCAAATTTAACACTGTTCCGATGATTCGTTTTAAAGGCCAAATCTTTTGAAAAGTCAAAAAGGTATGGGTCAAATGGTAATGATAAATTAATTGCTTTTTCCAGAAAATCATCAATGATTCCAATTACAGAATCAGTTGAAGTGATTACCTGGTAAAATTTTGCCTCACTTTTTTTATCCCCATACTCTGAAATATGTTTCAACAGCCTAACTAATTCGTCTACTTCTAGTTTTGATTCCTCCGAATCTGTTATACCAAACATTGAGTCGAGAAGACCAGGAGCGAATCTCAGCTCATTTTCATCCACAGGTTTTTCATCTGGTAAATCACCTGCTGAGTCCTGTAACCTCCCGTCTGCATTTAAGTTATTTATTAAAAAGTTAAAAATAGAAGTGTCGGTTCTCCATTCAGGGGTTTCGGAATTGCCCTTATTGATAAATAAATTCTTTATCCAGTCTACCATCGATAATTATTCGGATTAATTTGTCTTGTGATAATCGTCGAATTTAATAAAAAGCCTCTAATTATAAATAGAAGCTTTTGATACCAAGTATTTCATCTCATCGAATTTATTTGATAGATTTATAGGCTATTACGGGAATATTTCAATATCCGCCCCATTATTGAAAATCCTTATCACACAATATCCTATTAATTGCTGAATGAATACGGTCCTCAAAAACAGAATACGGTCGGTTGATCTGTTAAAAGGTTTAGTAATGGTTGTAATGGCGCTCGATCATGTGAGGGATTATGTTCATTTTTCGGCCCATTATTTTAATCCTATTGATCCTGAGAAGTCTACTTTACCAATCTATTTTACAAGACTGATCACCGATTATTGCGCACCAACGTTTAGTTTTTTAGCGGGCCTTTCCGCATTTTTTGCCGGCAGAAAGAAAAGCGCAGGCGAACTATCACGATTTTTATTTGCCCGTGGGCTTTGGCTGGTTTTTATCGAAATAAGCGTTGTAAGTTTCGCGTGGTATTTTGATATTCACTTCCGTAACACCGACCTGGCGGTTATATGGGCATTGGGCATTAGTATGATAGTTTTGTCTGCTTTGGTTTACCTGCCAAAAAATGCGATCCTTGCTTTTAGCCTTATTGTTATTTTCGGGCATAACCTGCTGGACAGTGTACACTTTAAAGACAGTATTTTGTGGTCGATGGTTCATGAGTCTGCAACATTTCAATTATCTAAAAGCCATGCGTTGACAGTGATTTATCCGGTTGTGCCGTGGATTGGCGTTATGTCGCTGGGATATTGTTTTGGTTCAATTTATAGCCCCTCATATAATAGTGATAAACGACGAAGACTACTCAATATCCTTGGCCTTTCGGTTATCTTATTATTCATTATTGTGCGATGGATAAATATCTACGGGGACCCGGTACCTTTTGAATATTATCAAACACTATCAAAAACAACAATGTCGTTTTTAAACGTCAATAAATATCCGCCATCACTTTTATACCTGGCGATGACTTTAGGCCCGGCATTTATTTTTCTGGCGAACTCTGAGAAATTTAAAGGCCCTATCGTCGAATTTTTCAGCACCTTCGGCAGGGTGCCTTTTTTCTATTATGTATTGCACCTTTATGTTATTCATTTGATGGCTATGGCGCTGGCACAATTTTCGGGCTTTGGCTGGCAAAAAATGATACTGGAAATTTGGGTTCCGGACGATCCTGAATTGAAAGGCTATGGCTTTAGTTTGTGGGTAGTTTACATGGTTTGGATAACTGCAATCTTGATATGCTATCCGTTATGTAAAAAGTTCGACGTCTATAAGCAAAATCATAAGGACAAACGCTGGCTGAGTTATTTGTAAAATGTAACTTCGGGAAGCAATTGTCTCGCCTCACCCTGCCCTCTCCAAAGGAGAGGGTTCCAAAAGCAGTTCTCAAGTCCTCTCCTTTGGAGAGGATGAGTGAGGGCTTCGCCGTCTAGGTGAGGCATCTATCAAATTTTACCATGGAAACACCAACTAACGAAGAACAAATAAAAAGACTTATCGAAAACTGGACGAAGGCCGTTCGTGAACGGGACATTAAAGAAATATTGGCCAATCATTCCCAAGACATTGTAATGTATGATGTGCCTCCGCCCTTTCAGTCTGTCGGGATAGAAGCTTACCGGAAAACCTGGGATCTATTCTTTTCATGGTCGCGGGACATTGTAGTTTTTGACATTAAAGAAATGCAAATTATAACCGGTGATGACGTTGCTTTTTGTTTTGCATCAATGCAATGTGAAGGCATAGATAAAAACGGAGAAATTGAACCCCTGGATTTCCGATTAACAATAGGTTTAAAAAAAATTGGCGCGCAATGGATTATTGTTCACGAGCATCATTCTTTACCGGCGATATAGTCTCTTAACCTGTCTAAAACTTGACATAGTGTTCCTTGTGCCGGCTTCGTGATCCTTGTGGTTGAATCCGACCACTAAGGTCACTAAGAAATTCACAAAGAACACGAAGCTCTAATAAGGAAAAATAACTTATTGGGTTGATTTGTTTGTTTTTGGCAGGCACAGTCTTTAAACTGCCTGCGCTAACATTTCCATTACACCATTCGCTTCTATCCGGTTTAAACTGCTTACAACCGCATCCTCGAATCCGGGTAGTAATGTCAGGTCTGTGTCCCATAATGTCTTATCCTTTAAAATGCGCTTTACAACCTGGGCGGTATTCCCCTTTGCCCAGGCTTCATAAAAAACGTGAGCCTGATTGTCGGTAACCGGATATCTTATGGAATTAATTACGCCTGCATATTCCCCTTCTGCATTTTTATCAATCTTCATGAAACGCAAAAAAGCGGCAAAACCAAAAGCGATGCTTTCTGGAACTGAACTAAGTTGTTTGTAATGATTTAAAAGCAGCGGAATAACCCTTGTTTTAATTTTTGTGGAATACTGTACCGAAATGCTTATCCATTTATGTTCGATAAACGGGTTTCGAAACCTGTCGAGCACTTTATTACTAAAATCTTCGGCGGTATCCGGATCGATTGTATAAGGAATAGCCGGTTTAATTTCATTTTTCATTAGCTGTTTAATGAATCTCAAAAAATGCTCGTTGTCCATTGCATTTTTTACCGTCCTAAAGCCCGATAAAAACGCGATTGCACAGGTTAGCGTATGCGTTCCGTTTAATAAACGCAATTTTAATTCCCTGAATAATTCAATGTCGGGAGTTATCACCACGCCCTTATCTGATTTACTGAATGAGAGTATCGAGGCTACTTTCTTGTCACCTTCAATTGCCCATAAACTATACGGTTCAGCTATCATTCGGAGTTCGTCGCGGTAACCCGATTGTTTTTCCAACTCATTGTATAGGGCTTCTTCCGGTTTGCCGGGCACAATTCTGTCGACCAGCGAATTACAAAAACTGTTGCAGCCCTCCAGCCAGTCCATGAAAGCCGGTTCCAGTTTATTTAAATGCGCCAGCTCCAATACGATGGATTCCAGCTTTTTACCATTGTCAATTATTAGCTCTGTGGGTATTATAACCAAACCTCTTTTTTTGTCGCCATTGAAGGCTTTGTAACGTTCATACAGGATGGCTAATAGTTTACCCGGAAATGATACTGGCGGATGTTTGCGTACGTCGTCCTTAACCAATTGAATTCCAATTTCTGTAGTGTTTGAAATAATTACCTGTAAGTGCGGGCCGTGTGCAACCTGCAAAATCCTGTCCCAGTCCGTACTTGCCGAAAGCACTCTGCTTATTGCCGAACACACTACCTGTTCATTTACTTCTTTTGCATTTTCAATGCCTTTCAGATAAAAGGTATACAGGCCATCCTGCCTGTCAAAATCGTCGGCAGAACCTGTGCTTGTTGATTTCACTACGACTATTCTTCCGTTGAAAATGCCATTACGGTTGGCCTTATCGATAAAATAATCCGGCAGTCCTCTCAATAGTACCCCGGTGCCAAATTGCAATACCTTTTCGGGCAGACCGAATATATTTTCCTCCGGAAGTATTAATCCCGGCACATTAATTTTATTTAAATTATATCTGGATAAAATCATCATTTCTATCTTTATCGAATACTTATTCCATTTTTCTTTGCCCACTCAGGGTAGTCCTTGTTTATTAATTGCTGCGGCCACATGCCATACCAGCCATACCCGATACGGCGTTCATTTTCAATTTCTGACACATTATATTTTTTTATGCTGTTACGCCCTGCAAAAAAAGGCCTGTTAGTATCAATTTCGTAAAACCTTGCCCAGACAATCGAGCTGGTGTCTCTTGTAAGTACTGCATCTCGCCCCGATGCCTCTGAGGGGCTGGCTACATGAACGTACTTGTATCCCCTGATCTTCACCTCGTTAAACCATTCAACTGCACTTTTAACTGCATTTTTTATCTGGGATGACGGATTCGGAATTCGCATTAAAAACTCCACCACTCCTACCGATTCATTTCCACTCAACCCAACCAACTCAAATGTGCGGGCCGGCGCAGGCCGCAAAGTATTTTTATCATATTGCTGGCACCATGCAGTTAGTTTGCCTTTTACCTCAACTTGTGTTTTCAAAATACAAACAATGCCTTTTTTAACCGCCTCATTTGCTGGTTCTATCAGTGAGTGGTCAACTACGTCAAATCCTTTTTCGCCATGCCCCACATCATATAAAACATTCATCGAGTTTATCATTGCATCATCATTAAAAGTGATATCGGCTCTGTACAAACTCGAATCCGGGTAAAATTGCGGCCAGCCTCCATTGGCATTTTGCGCTTTTATTAAATACCGGATACCCCTCTCCGCTGCCTCCAGGTATACCTTATTACCCGTCTTTTTGTAAGCCTTTATCAGGTGGTTGATCTCTTTATAGGTGGCATCATTATCCATCGTAGCGTCGTTACGCCAGGCATCTTCCATTGTTTGCGCACGATCTGCCGGTGAAAGGGTTTTATGATAATCAACTTTTATATTCCCAATCGCCTTGGGCCATCCGCCAATGGCCCGCTGGTAGAGCAGCATATTTTCGGCAACTGTGTCAACCCCATTTTGGCCTTTCACCAGATTGATCATGAATACACCGAAGATCAAAACAGACAATCCCTTTATTTTCATTTTACGCATTTCTATATCAATTTTTTAAAGGATCCCACTGATTATCCATAGCCCACATTGCATCTATACTTTGGGGCATTGGTGACCCCGGTGCTGCGGCCAAATTATTTCGTAACCAGGCAAAGTCTCCCCCTTGCCGGTGGCTGTTATAGAAATAAACACGCTCGCCCCATTTAACACCCTTTGAACTGGCGGCCTGATAGATTGCCACATCAGCCATGTTACTGTCGAAGTTGCAGTTGATCAAATAAAACTGTGAGTCCATGTGATACCTTCCCAGTTTATAGCCTTTATCTCCCTTAAAGATGCAGTTCCTGAGCACCGTCTTTTGCTGCTGGTTTTTTGATCCGTCATGCCAGATAGCAGCTTCCTTACTGTGACAAATAAAAGTGCAATCTTCAGCGTACGACCATCCCCGCGGACAATAAAAATCAACCCCGCCTTCCATAACACAGTCCTTAAAATAATAAAGTCCTGTTGCGCCATTCCAGGGACTAACGGTGTCGCCGCCATAGGCCCTTAAACTGCAATGGATAACCCTGAGTCGCGTTGTCTGAAATGATCGCAAAGCCATCTGGTGTCCGCTGATGCTCACATTTTTTGTCGATGATACTCCATTAACCCTGCCGTTAATTAAGGTATCCCGGGTATGATGAAACCCATAACCATTAATGATGGTTAAATTTTGCAGGGTGATGTCGTTACCCCTTAGGTTTAACGTGGCTGCACCCCAATCGTCCGCATGGCCGTCACAACGCCAAATGTCTCTTGCTATATCAGCGGTTAAAATGGTTTTTTCTTCGTCTTCTCCTTTAAGTATGATATGATTCTTATTGATGAATACTTTTTCATGGTAAGTGCCATTTTTTATCAATATCAGGCGGTCTGTTGCCGATGAATCAGGTAAGCTGTTTACAGCTTCCGCGATGGTTTTAAAGTCGCCCTTACCTGATGCGTCAACAACTACAGGTCGTTGTTCTCCAGCCCGGACTGCTTTTGGGGCAAACCAGCACACAAATCCAACGATCAGTAATATGCTTTTTAGTGCCCTCATTTTTTATCCGACGGTAATTGTTTTGCGAGCCATGCAACCAGGTCGTTAGCTGCCTTAAAATTTTCATATTTCAAAGGCAGTTTCCGTCCGTCCAGGTATTCATTATAAAACCAGGGATCGCCTACAGCAAACACAGTTCCCTTACCATATTTAGCGATTGCTATGATCACATCGTTCTTATCGGTAAGCGCCGATGTGGCCGGCGCATGAACTTTAAAAGTGCTTATCTCTTTGATGTAGATCCTGTCAGCTGTTTTAAATATGGCGTTACCTGCGGGAATGGATATCGCCCCCATGTCAAAATCCTTACCCGTTACATGATTACGGCTGTCTTCGTTGTAGGTAATCCCAAATTGGGCCATCAATTTGTTCAAATGAACAAACTCCGCATTGCCGGTATCATTATTTAATACCACCAACGTACCGCCAGCCTTAACCCATTCGGTAATGGCTTTAATGTGCGGTGCTTCAATATATTTGGTATCGGGGTTTTCTTTAGGGATATCCGGATCGACGACGATATATACGGCAGCATTTTTTAAATTTTCAGCATTCGGACCTTCATAAAGTGTCTTCGTGCTGAAACCGTAATTATTAAATACATGACCAAATAAAGAGAACCCGTTATTGTCCATTTCGTCCCATTTATAATGAAAGGATATGGTTTTACCGGTACGTTCATCTTTTTTGTGTTCGTCATTAAAGTAGCTATCCAGGAGCGCAACCTTTCCTTTGGCTGCTGATAGATTGTCCGCCCTTTCCATTTCTACACTGGCAAGTATAAATGCCCCAACACCCTTAGGATCGTTAGTTACTACCTTTTCGCTCAAATAGTATTGGTAACTTCCGTCACGGTAAGGGTCTCCACCCAGGCCACCTACACTTACAGTACCTTTAAGATTTGTCTGTCCTGCTGCGTCGGTCTCGATGAATTGCTTTATTATTCCGTTGTATCCTTTTTTTGCTGTTGTTTGATAAGAAGCCGGCAAATATCCCATCCTCACTCCCTTCTCCAGTGCATAAACAAACATGCACGAAACGGAAGCTTCAAGGTAATTGCCCTTTGCTCCGGCTTTATCTAGTACTTCAAACCATACGCCCGAATTGGCATCCTGGTATTTTTTAATGGCTGTCGCCAGCTGGTTTAAAATCGCCAATAGTTCTGCTCGTTTCGGATGATTGGCCGGAAAATAATCCAGTACATCAACCAAAGCCATGGCATACCAGCCATCCGCCCGCCCCCAAAAATTCTTCGACAGACCAGTTTGCGGATCCGCCCATTTCTCCTTTTTACTTTGGTCCCAGGCGTGATAAAGCAAGCCTGTTTTCGGATCGCGGGTACGAGCTTCGGCGAGGATGAATTGGTTGGCGATATCATCGAAGTCGGCATCTTCTTTGAATGTACTGGCGTATTCGGCATAAAATGGTTCGGCCATGTACAAACCGTCGAGCCACATTTGGTTCGGATATCTTTTTTTATGCCAAAAACCCCCTTCCGGTACCCGCGGCTGCGCCTTTAACTGGTTACGCAACAAGTTGATCGCCTTGTAATATTTTTCTGTACCTAAAACCGTGTAAAGCGTAAGCAGGTTACGGCCGCACAGCAAGTTATCCAAATTGTAATCTTCTGATTTGTACGTTTTGATGTTACCGTCAGCTGTAATAAACTTATCCATACTATGCTGGATATATTTAAAATAATCCCCGTCGCCGGTTTGCTGCCAAACGCCTTCAATACCTTTTAAGATTACGCCCTGATCATAGGTCCATTTACCTGATGGAAGCGAATCCTTCCACAAAGTCATCGCCGTTGCGGCCATCCGTTGCGATAAGGGAATATTTTGAGCCATCGCTGATTTGCACGCGGTAATTATTAAAAGGCCTAAAAAAATCTTCTTCATGTTCATGAGCTTTTACCCTATAAATTATTGTATTACTCTCACTCTTTTAATATGGTCATTCGCCTTCCGGATCCCAGCCGTCCGCAGCAGAAAAAATATTCTTAATCGTATATAATTTCGCTTCTTTATCTGTTAGTTGTATCGACCACGAAACCCTGTTTGCAGTGCCTGCTCCCGACCCCGTGCTTTTATATTCCGCACAGTATGCCGTTTTTTCTTTATCCGGGAACATCGCGTCACCTTTCCACGGATTCCAGCCGGCTGGTAATATATGAGCGCCCATTTCTGTATGGATATATACCATACGGGCATAAGGCCGCCACGGTCGTCCTAAATAAACTTTTGTAGCAACGGAATCGGCTATCAGTTTACAATCAAGAAATACAAAACCAAACTTCTGCTGCGGCGTAGTTGATGCGGCGCTGATGTAAGAATTAATAAGGCTTTTTATTACGCAACGTTTAAATACAGCGGTCGCTTCGCCGAAAATAAAATCGGTGGTGCCTTCAATGTAACAATCCTCATAAAGCTGACGACTGTTCCCGGTCGCTGCATATAGTGTGTCCTGGTTACTCAATAAGCGGCAATTTTTTATAATGCATTTGTCACCCTCCACATGCAAAGCAACAGCCTGGCCTACCCGGCCGGATGTATTTTCGATGGTCAAATTTTGGACTGTGCAATCATTACCTGCTATCAAAACAGTGTAAGAAGTGAAGGTGGATAACTTGTCCTTTCCAAAACCATCCTTACCTCCAGGAACGGCTTTGCCTGAATAATCGTTATTGGTAATAATGGTATTCTCCTTATCCTCCCCTATCAGCGATATTCTTGTCTTCCAAGAAGGGATGATCAATTTTTCATGATAAGTACCCTTTTTGATGTGAATAATTACTTGTTGTTGCGACAGATCGCGCACGGCGTTTACAGCTTCCTGTATCGTTTTAAAATTGCCGCTCCCATCCTGCGCCACTGTTAATTCCTTCAATGAAGAAACAGGCTGCGCGTACAAATTAAAAATGTATGACAGGCAAAATGCTATGACGAGGAGCTTCTTCATCCGTATTATTGAGATACAGTTACAGATTTACTATCCGCTCCCGATTTAAATTCAATTTTGTTTTTTGCCCCTGAAGCATTTGTGTTCAGCATACTTATTTGTTGTGATCTTTCGCCGCTTATTCTAAAAAAAAGATCAGCTCCGTTGGTGCACGCAATGCTATCCAGCTTAATATTGCTGCTATTATCTATAAGTACAACCGGCTTAGTATCGCGACTCTCAAAGCGCACGTTTTTAAGGGAAATATCCTGTGCCTCCGATATTTCTGCGCCTTTATCAGTTTTGAGTATTATGTCCTCGAGGTGGATGCCTTTAATATTCATTTCGAGCAGCCCTCTTATTAGTAAGCCCTTGTCGGCTCCATTACATACTACATTGTTTACATAAAAGTCTCTGAATTGAGGAGTAGTTTCGTCAACAGTGTATTTTTTGACGTCGGATGGCTTGCTCTGATCATCAATAGCCGATTTCCCGCCATAATACATGTCGAACAATATTGCACTGCCGATTATATCCTTCATAGCAATATTCCTGATGTATATTTTCTCCACAATACCGCCGCGTCCGCGGGTTGTTTTAAAACGCAACCCTACTTCGGTTCCAATAAAAGTGCAATCAGAAACAAATATATTCCTGGCACCGCCCGACATTTCGCTACCGATGACAAAACCCCCGTGCGCACGGTAAACGACATTATTCCTTACGATAACATTTTCCGTTGGCTTATCGCGTCTCCGGCCTTCAGCATCCCGTCCTGATTTAATACAGATCCCGTCATCTCCGGCATCAAAAGTGCTCCCTTCTATCAGCACATTTTTGCATGATTCCACATCAATCCCATCACCGTTTTGCGCGTTCCAATTATTGCGTACATGAACTCCCTTAACCGTAAGATCCTGGCAAATTAATGGATGTAAGCACCATGCGGGGGAATTCTGAAAGGTGACATCCTCCAATAATACTTTTTGACAATTGGTAAGTACTACCATGTTAGGGCGGAAGAAGTCTTTCATGTCCGCATAATCATTTAATGATTTTCCCGGCAGCACCACAATTGAACCGGGTGTCTTATATCCTTTTAAATAGCTTTCGGATGGATACCAGGTGTTGCCATCGCCACTTACTATCCCCCCTGACGCTACTTTCTCCTTCCATTCATCCGGCGTAAGCCTGTTTTTTCCGATTGCCCGCCAAACATCTCCATGCCCGTCAATAATACCCTCTCCGGTTATGGCAATATTAGTAAGGTCAGTACCTGATATTGGTGATTGATTTCGAGGTGACGGATGCCCTTCAAAATTTCCCATTACTAATTCGTACTGACTTTTATCATCTGTAAACTGTAGCAGTGCAGCCCGGCTTACATGCAAATTGACATTACTTTTCAGTACCAGCGGCCCGGTAAGCCATAACCCTTTCGGAATTAAAACCACGCCGCCGCCTTTTGCGCTGCAATCGTCTATCGCTTTATTGATATTTTTGGTATTTAAAGTAATACCGTCGGCTTTAGCGCCATAATTTTTGATATTGAAAGTATCCTTTTTAAATACGGGCGTGGTAACAATAGGAAGATGCTCCCATGAATAGTCGCCTCCGGATTGCGCATTTACATACAAACTGCCCGCGAGCAATAAAAATATTATACATATTGTTTTTGTAAACGACATAATTTTCTGTTTCGATTTTAACCGTAGTTGTATTACAACTCTTTTAAAGGATCCCAATTATCCTTACCCCCTAAAATATTTTTTAATGTATAAACTTTAACTTCATCATCTGTAAGTTGCCTTGACCATTTAACACGCGCGTCGGGATTAGCGCCGGGGCCTGTGCTTTTATATTCAGCGTATCTTGCGGTTTGCTCGTTAGCTTGGTTCTTCCAGTTATTCCAGCCTCCAGCGATGATGTGCGGCCCGATATTGCACCTTATATAAACAACGCTCGCGTAGGGCTGCCACGGCCTGCCTAATGAAACATTATGTAAATTGGTATCGGCAGTTAAGGTACAATCGAAAAAAACAAAACCAAAAGGCTCATCTTTTGAGGTAGACGCTGCCGTAACATGCGAGTTTTTTTTGCTGTGAATATAGCACTTTTCAAAAACTGCAGTAGCAGGGCCAAAAATAAAATCAGTTGTACCCGTTATATTACAATTTCTGTAAAACTGACGACTGCCCGGACCACTGCAAAACAACACGTCCTGGAAACCATTAAAACTACAGTTGTCAAATATCAATTTATCACCGTAAGCATAAACGGCTACCGCTTGCCCCGCAGTGAATCCGGCATCATTTTGAAAGGTGAGGTTGTTTGCCTTAAAATCATCGGCATAAATAAAGAAGGAAGCGGATGTATATGTATTAATGGTGTCGCCCCGGGCAGTGACAATTCCTTTATGATTGTTATAAGTAAGTATCGTATTATTCTTGTCCTCCCCCATCATAATAACATGACTCTTGCTTTTCTCTAAGGTAAGACACTCTTTATAGACACCCTTTTTTATATATATTTCTATCGCGCTTTTGTTGTTCAGAGGAACAGCGTCAAACGCAGCCTGTACCGTCTTGTAATCACCGCTTCCATCTTGCGCCACCACTACGCGCTTTTTATTGCTGAATGCATTAATAGCCAGCAAAAGGCCAATGATTATCAATGCTGTTTTCTTCATTTCTTTTGAGGGATAACAATGCGGTTGGCCAATTCAAGATTCTGATCCCGGATACTTTTTAATACAATCTCAGCCATTTTTCTCGCACCTAATTCATTAAAATGGGTATCGTCATTCTTACCATCGGGATAATTTGGATTTTCGCCAGGTTGCAGGTGATTAAAAAAGAGCTGCGAGGTTTCAGGTCCATATTTATCAAAAAACGTCCTGCTTAATTCGTCAAGGTCAATGAGTGCCACATGGTAATCAGCCGCAACTGAACGAACTATTTTCGAGTAAACTTCGTGCGTCTCTTTGATATGGCCTGTTGAATCAAAATACCTTCGGGTAACGGGAGTAAGCAATATCGGTATTGCATTTTTATTTTTTGCTTCGGTAATAAACCTTACCAGGTAGGCTTTATAATCGTCTTCGGGGGTATAGCTGGCTTTAGTTTTTACCTCATCGTTATGGCCAAATTGGATAAACACGTAATCACCTTGTTTTAAACTGTTTGAAACTGGTTGCCACAAACCCTCTGATACAAAGGTTTTGGTGCTTCGCCCGTTTTTTGCGCGATTATCTACTGTTACTGTTGTATCAAAAAAATTGGCAAAAGGCATCCCCCAGCCAGTCTCGGGGTACGCCTTTCTTTCTTTTATCGACATAGTTGAATCGCCAACCAGGTAAATAGTTATGTGTTTCGGCTTAAGGGCAAATGCAGCCAGGAACAGAACGCTTATCAATGTAAGCAAGCGAAACGTGTTCGTTTTCACAATTGAATTTTTCCCGATCATATATCTATTACATCTGTTACCAACCTATATTGCAAAACTCATCATGAAAAAACGGAAGCTGCCCAAAAAGGACAGTCTCCGCAATAAATCAATTAATCAATATCCCGGGTTTTGAGTTAACAACGGGTTAGCTTGTAATGATGGTGCCGGTATTGGCAATAATTCGCCATGATTAGGCGTAAACATCTGCGCCACATTGGTGATATACGCCGTGGTAAGTGAACTTATCCAGGCCACTTTTGTATACCCAGGTGGCGTAGCAGGCGGTGTAGGTGCATACAACGAATTGCTGTAAACCAACGTTTGTGAGTTATTTTGGTAATACATTGACTGGGGCAGGTTATTGTAAGGAGCCTGTTTATTCAACATCAGTGTTAAATTTGCCCTGGTGCTTGTAATTTTTGTATTTAATAAATTCCAGCGAATCAAGTCGTATTTACGAATTCCCTCGCCACCAAATTCAAACGACCTTTCATTAACTACTGCGTTAAAAAAGCCGGCGTAGTCTGTTGGTGTTGTTCCAATTAAAGCACCATTGCCACCAAAACCCCTTGTGCGAACTTCATTTAGCGCAGCAATAGCAGCGGTTGAAGGTGCGCCATGTATCTCATTGTCGGCCTCGGCAAACATCAGCAATACATCCGAGAAACGTAAAATCGGCCAGTTAATACCAAAGTATTGGGCCGCAGAGGTCGGCAGAATGCTGGGGTTGGTGATCCAATCTCTTCTGAATTTACCACTGCAAATAGCAGGTATCTTCTGCAATACTTTAGTACCGTCGAGATTGGTAAAGTAGGTAGCAATCGTAACATCCTTACGGACATCGTTTGGATCAAAGGCATACAAATAGGTAGGCAATACAATTAAACTGGCGTTACCGAGGCTATTCACTTTTGGTCCGTCATAATAGCCTAATTTACTATCCGATGCTCCCGACCCACCGGCCATGGCAACCTCAAACATTACCTCGTAAGTTGGATCAAGCGTATGCGCGTCTATGTAATTTTTAAATAAATTTGGAAAGCTCGCATTCAGGGTGTGGTCTCCGCGGCGCTGAATAAGTGCATTACACTCATCGTAAGCAATTTGGTAATATTTCAAATAGTCGGCGTCTCTTGTCATTGTAGCGGTACTGTTCCTCAGTGAATATCCTCCCCTGAATAAGGCAATACGCGCTCTTAATCCCATAACTGCACCTTTTGTTATGCGCTCGTCGCGATTAGCAATTTCGGTGCGCCATGGTACCAGGCTTTCGGCTGTTTGCAGATCGTTTAGTATATGATCGTAAATTACGTCCCTGTTTGTTTTTGGTATGTTCAGAGTTGGCTGATCAGACGATGGAACGAAGGGTGCGGGCACATCGCCCCAATTGCGGATCAGTTCAGAATAAAACTGGGCGCGTAAAGTAAGCGCTTCGCCGTACAATCTTTTCAAAGAGGCCTGATCGGTAGTGCTGCCGCTGGTATAAGCAGCCATAGCCGGGATATATTTAATACAAATATTGGCCCTTTCAATTCCGGCATACAGGTTTTCCCATGGCAACTCTATCTGAGCGTTGTTGGGTGTTGCTTCGTAACGCGCAATATCTCTTCTGTCGTTATCCGGGGCGGCGTTGTTTGGCGGGCCAAGCATTTCATCCTGGTCAACAGTGAAATACATGCTTACCCTTATGCCGTAGCCCTGGTCGCCTGTTAGTTTGGCGTAAACACCCAAAACCGAATTAGTGGCGTTAGCAACATTACTAAATGCTGCATCCGATGAAAACGCCGCAACCGGCTTTTCAACCAAATATTTTTTACATGAGTTTAAAGTTGATACAATAAGGATTGCAACAACACTCAAAAAACTATATATAAATTTCTTTTTCATAATTTTTTATTTTCAGAGTTATAGAGACAGGTTTACACCAAAAAGATAAGAACGGCTGCGTGGAAATGCTGCATAATCAACACCAGGAGTTACAGGGGTAGCTCTGCGGGTATTTACATCAGGATCGTATCCCTGATAAGGTGTAAATATTCCGAGGTTATTGCCTGTCGCATATATCCTGAGTTTACTGATGCCCACCTTTTGTAAAAATACCGATTTAAAGGTGTATCCTAACGTAACGTTGTTTATCCTTAAAAAAGCGGCGTCTTGTACCGCGGCTGAGGTAGGATAAAATGCTGCACTTCCTGTAACCGGAATGGATGTTTTAGCGCCTGCATTTAACGCCTGTAATTGATCGGGAGGGATACCCACCGCTACATTTTGTCCGCCTACAACTACAACTTTCTCCACTACATTGCCGCTGCCATCAGTAGTCCTCCACCGATTGGCTTCACCAGCCAAAAGATTCGTATTTGCTGTATAGCCGTTAGTAAACTCGATAGAGTTGGCGTTCAAAACCTTGGCACCGGCCTGGAAATTCAGGAAAATGCTCGCATCAAAACCTTTATAACTAAATTGCTGGTTCAAGCCTCCGGTTATTTTGGGATTGGTAGTGCCTAATGTTGTCTTATCTGCATCGTTTATTACACCGTCGCCGTTAAGATCTTTGTATTTAACCAAACCTGGTTCAGCGGTTCCGATAACTTTCGATGGATCGGCAACACCGGTTTTCAAAGTATATTGGTGGGTTGTTGGATCATAGTTAAAATCAGACACCTGATAAAAACCGTTGCTAACATATCCATAAACTGTTCCAACAGGCTGCCCTACCTTTACGATAAAATCTGCAGGCTGCCCTGAAACGCCCCATCCCGAGTTTTGTAAATAGGATGTTTGACCGGGAGCCAATTCCAGTATCTTATTAGTATTATATGAAATATTGAAATTAGCCGACCATGTAAACGCTTTTCCACGGATAATAGTGGCATTGATCTGAGCCTCGGCGCCTCTATTTTCAGTCTTACCTACGTTGCGCAGCTGGGTTGCATATCCCGAGCTTGTTGCAACGGGAACGTTAATCAGCAGATTATCTGTTGTATTGGAATAAGCATCCAATGAAATTTGTATCCTGTCATTCAAAATCCCGAAGTCGAGGCCCAGGTTTTTAGCAACGGTTGTTTCCCATTTTAACAAAGGGTTAGGTAAGTAACTTGGACCATAACCGAGAGAATTAACATTTTCGTTCAAACCATACAAGGTGTTGCTAGTATTGGTAGTAAAAGATGGTCCATATAAGTAATCGTTAATCCGGTTGTTACCTGATGTACCATAACTTAGCCTTAATTTAAGATTGGATACAAAATTCACCTGCTTCATAAAACTTTCGTCGGATATACGCCATGCGACAGCGGCCGATGGGAAATAACCCCATTGACGACCCGGAGCGAACTTTGAAGAGCCATCAGCCCTTAGGGTAAAAGTTGCATAATACTTTTTGTCGTAATCATAACTTGCACGTCCAAAAAATGACAATAAATGACTGGTAGCATACATGTTCTGTGGATATGTCGGCACCACTGTACCAAGATTAAGCTGGTTTAGCGCGTCCGTTGGACTTATGCCGACAGGGAATAATTTGAATTGATTATTAATGCCATCGGTATGGATATTATAAAATTCATTTCCCAGGATTACATTGATATCATGATGCTTAGGACTTTTGGCTGCGTTTGAAAAAGTCAGCACGTTCGAGATATCGAAAGTGTTGGTATTGATTGTATTGACGCCTGCCAATGGCTGGCCACTTCCGTTAATCCTGGCATTGAACGTCTCGAAATCATCAAATGCGTTTTGTTTCTGGTTATTAAAATCAACACCCACAGTAGATTTGAATGACAAGTATTTATTGAAGCTATAATCTAAATAGCCGTTCAAATTAGTCACATTTGTATAATTTTTGCGGTATTGCGCATTTGCATTTACGATTGGGTTTATAACGCCCAAATTATTACCCGCCAGGTTACTTTCGGTGAATAGCGCCTGGTCAAAAGAATCCTCGGGAACACCGGGAACATTAAACGGGCGATATTTAACAGAATTTCTCAAATTATTATAGGTTGATCCGGCAGCGCTGGACGTTCCGGCACCGTCAACTACCTGTGAGCTATAACGTGCATTAAATCCTAATTTGAAATGGTCGCTGGCGATATGGTCGAACCTGAAATTAATAAGATTACGCGTATAGTCGGAGTTTAATACTGTTGTTTGGTTTTGATCGTTCGTATAGCTTATGTTAAACTGGGTTACTTTGCTTCCGCCAGTTATACTAACATTATGTTGTTGCAGATGACCTGTTTGTCCCAAAGCCTTTTTTTGCCAGTCAACAACTGGTACACTCTTATATTGGGACAACCCATCGAACGAAGTGCCGTAATCGGCTGCAAAGCTGGTGCTGTCTGTTGGATTACCACGGCTCCTTTCATATTGGTACACTACAAAATCATAGGGATTCATTACGGGAAGTTCTTTTGCCAGTTCGCTAAAGCCAAAGAAGCCATTATAACTCACAATAGTGCGCTGTTCGTGACCACCCTTTGTAGTTATAATTACCACACCGTTGGCGCCGCGGGCACCATAAATGGCCGTTGATGCCGCATCTTTCAATACGTCGATTGACTGTATATCCTGCGGCGAAAGTGTTGAAAGTCCATTTTCCACTTGTACCCCATCAATAATATACAAGGGGGAATTATCTTGTGTTATTGATCCGCCCCCGCGCACCCGAATTCTTATATCGGCATCAGGCGAACCTTCTGATTCGGTGACCTGTACCCCTGCAAGCCTGCCGGCAAGCGCTTCAGCGGCAGAAGTAACCGGGATATCTTTCAAGTCTTTGGCCGTTACGGAAGATACGGCCCCCGTTAATTCCTTACGCTTTACCGTTGCATATCCAATGGCAACAACTTCGGTCAATTGCTGTGCTTCGCTTTGCAGTGTGATAGTAATTTCAGATTGGGTGGCAGGAACAACAATATCCCTTGTTTTATAGCCAATGTAACTTACTTGTAAAGTAACGTCCTTATTGGGAGCACCGATTTTAAAATTGCCCTTAACATCAGTTTGTGCCCCTTGCGAGGTGCCTTTAACACCTACACTTGCACCAATAACAGCCTCTTTCGTATCCTTGTCGGTTACTTGCCCGGAAATCGTCCGGTTTTGGGCCATTGCTGCTGTACCTGTTAAAAGCAAAAAGCAAATCTTTAGTAAAAATTTGTTCATAATTAATTGATAATTAGAGTTATAATTAGGTATAAAATGGTTGGTGACGTATTATACAATTATCAATCGTGTACAAATACATTTATAAATTCATGCCGTTTAGTTAGTGATTAACCAGGGTAGAATAAGTTAGCCGTACGATATATCGGCCCACTTAATCAAACGGTTTATTAACTAAACTGCCAGATATTATAAACAATAAAATGAAAAAAAAAGATAATTGGTTAACAGTGTAAAACTATTTTGGGCGGTTTATTACCCCTAATTAGTTTAATCTGTTAACAAGAATAATCACAATGAGTAAATAAAAAAAGCATATCATCAATTAAAACTGTGCAATCGTTCCCGGAAACGATTGCATAAATCCGGCACAGGCACTTGTACGTCGTTAAAATGTTTAATTTGAATTTTAATCGTAAATTAGTCACCTAAACCGAATGCAGCCGGCATTGAACCCATTCAGTTTTCCGACATATGTTTATGCCAGTTTTATACCCTATTCGTTTTAAATAAAACTATACCATGTTTGAATCTTATACCATAAAAGATATTGCAAAAGCGCTTGGGCTTTCAACCTCAACCGTATCAAGAGCTTTAAATGGTAGTTATGAAATTGGTACCGAAACAAAAAGGTTGGTTTTAGAGTATGCCGAAAAAATAAACTACCGACCCAATCCCATTGCCCTTAGCTTAAAAGAGCAAAAGAGTCATTCTATTGGTGTAGTGGTTTGTGAAGTTGCAAACAATTACTTTTCGCAAGCCATTAACGGCATCGAATCCATTGCGTATAATCGTGGATACCACGTTATCATCACCCAAACTCATGAATCGCTTGCCCGCGAAGAAGCCAATGTTCAGCATTTACTTTCCAGGCATGTTGACGGCCTGCTGGTTTCGCTTTCGGCCGAAACAACAGATACCAGTCAATTCAGATATTTACATGATAAGGGGTTTCCTATCGTATTTTTTGACAGGGTTGCTGCCGATATAGAAACACACAGGGTAACGGCAAATAATTTTAAAGGGGCGTTTGAGGCGGTAGAACTCTTGATCAATCAGGGCTTTACCAAAATAGCTCATTTAACCAGCTCCAACAACCTGCTGATAACAAGGGAAAGAATTGATGGTTATAAAGCCGCCCTTAACAAACATAACATCCCGGTTACAGCCGAATATATAAAGCATTGTGATCATGGCGGTATGATACAGGAAGAGATTGAAATTGCTGTAAGAGAACTCCTGAACATGGAAGACCGGCCGGAAGCTATATTTATATCCAGCGACAGGCTCACAACCAGCTGCATTTATATTTTGAAAAAATTTGGAATAAAGATTCCTGATCACATAGCGATAGCAGGGTTTACAAATTCGGATGTTGCCGAATTGTTTGACCCACCGCTAACGGTTGTACGTCAACCCGCTTTCCAGATAGGTCAAATAGCTACTGAAATTTTGATCAAAACCATAGAAAGCAAACGCCCCGTAACCGAGTTTGCATCAGAGCAGGTGGAAACGGAGCTTATCGCCAGGGTGTCATCAATTAAATGTTAGAAAAAAATAAATGAAGCTGAAAGCTATAAGTGCGCGTCTGTTTAAAAATCGAAATATTGCTTCGCATTAAAATAACAGATATCGCTGATTATTTTTCCGGTCCATTCTATATCATTTGGTAATTCGCCGTTTTCGATGTCCTCACCAAACAGATTACAAATCAACCTTCTGAAATATTCATGACGGGGATACGACATAAAACTGCGGGAATCGGTGAGCATGCCGACCATTCGGCTAAGCAAGCCCATATTTGACAATGCATTGATTTGCTTGGTCATCCCATCCTTTTGATCCAAAAACCACCATGCCGATCCAAACTGAATTTTTCCGGCCACTGATCCGTCATTAAAGTTACCGATCATACTGGCAATTACTTCGTTATCAGCAGGGTTTAAGTTATAAATAATGGTTTTCGCCAGCTTATCGATGGTATCTAATCGATTTAAAAAAATTGCAAGCGACTTTGCCTGACTAAAATCGCCTATTGAATCCCAGCCGGTGTCGGGGCCATTTTGATAAAAAGCACGGGTATTATTGTTGCGCAACGCTCCGAGGTGATATTGCTGTACCCATCCCTTTTCATGATCCAAGAGCGCAAACTGATATAACATGGCCGATTTAAATTTCAAATTCTCGAACGGCAATAATACCCGGTTGTTTCTAATCTTATCAAATATTGCCCTGATCTCTTCCTCCGTATAATCTTCAGCATAAATTTGTTCCAAACCATGATCTGATACCGAACAGCCATTTGCCGCAAAATAATCATGCCTGTTTTTTAATGCCGATAGAAAATCGTCAAAAGTGTTTATAGTGATATCAGTCAGTTTCTCGAGTTTGGCGATATAAGCGTTTAACGCCGGAATGTCATCAGCATTCATTGCCTTATCCGGCCGGAAGGCGGGCAACACCTTTACTGTGTAACCATCGTGTTTTAACTTTTGGTGATGCTCCAAACTATCAAGCGGGTCATCCGTTGTGCAAACTGTTTCCACATTCATCTTTTGAATTAGATTGCGCACTTTATATTCAGGTGTTTGCAATTTGGCAGTGCACTCATCGTAAATTGTTTTTGCTGTTTCTGTCGATAGCAGTTCATTAATACCAAAATAGCGTTGCAGTTCCAGGTGTGTCCAGTGATATAAAGGATTTCGAAGGGTGTATGGCACTGTTGCAGCCCATTTTTCAAACTTTTCGAAATCAGATTTATTGCCCGTTACAAAAGCTTCATTTACGGCGTTGGTACGCATGGCCCGCCATTTATAATGATCGCCATATAGCCAAATCTGCGTAAGGTTTTCAAAGTTGATATCGTTTGCGATTTGGTCGGGTGGCAAATGACAATGATAATCTATAATCGGTAAGTGTTTTGCGTAGTCATTGTAGAGCCGTTCTGCCGTTTTGGTCTGCAACAAGAAATTTTCATCTAAGAATTTTTTCATACTGATAAATAACTAAAAATGTTTATTAGGGGCGTTAAAACATTACAATCAAACAGCTATCATAGAAAAGATTGGTTAGCTTCTCCGTTATAAAAAAGATACCATTTTGCTAATTAGCGCTCGATTCAAGCATCCAAAAGTATGTACCTCCAGCGGTTTACCAAACATATTGCCATTAATATCTACGCAATCGTTTCCGTGAAAAAATAATCGCGGTTGTTAAAAAAAAGGAAGTTTTAATTATACGTTTACCCTACCAAAGTAGAAAGCCTTGGTTGAAATTGTGCAACAGACCTGGTAACCTAAAAGAAATATTATGAAAAATAAAGTGATCAAATTATCTCTTACGTGGGTTATTTCCACGATGACTATACTTAATGCCTTTGCTCAAAACCACCGGGACGATAGCCTGGCTTACTATATAAAACATGCTCCATTCAAAATGCCCGTGGTTACCGAGCCGCAATTTGCCTCCAAAATCTTCAATGTAAAAGACTACGGCGCAATTGGCGACGGGCAGTCATTAAATACCGAAGCATTTGAAAAAGCGATCACTACCTGTTCTGCCGCGGGGGGTGGAACCGTGCTTATACCGGCGGGCTTATGGCTAACCGGCCCAATTGAACTTAAAAGCAACGTTAACCTGCATACTGCTCAAGGTGCATTGGTGATATTTAGCACAGACCATAGCTTATTTCCTATACTCATGCCCGAGAGCAGGGTAAAATCACCAATATATGGGAATCACCTGGAAAATGTTGCCATAACCGGCGATGGTATTTTTGACGGTGGCGGCGACAGCTGGAGGCCTTTGAAAAAAAGCAAAGCAGCTCCAACTTTGTGGAATGACCTGGTTAAATCGGGCGGCGTTGTAAGCAGTGATGGCGGTATGTTGTGGCCCACCAGGCAGGCAATGGAAGGGGAGGCTTATTTAAAAAAACTGAAGGGAAGACACGGTCTCACCGCTGAAGATTATTTACCCGCACGCGATTTTATGCGACCAACGCTGGTTTCCATATCAAACAGTAAAAACATTTTAATAGACGGACCAACATTTAAAAATTCACCTCAATACGTGTTGAATCCGCGTTTTTGCAGCAACATGATTATTCAAAATGTACACGTCATTAATGAGTACTATTCGCAGAACGGGGATGGTATTGATCTTTCTTCATGTAAAAATTCTATAGTATATCATTGTACCGTAAACGCAGGCGACGATGGTATTTGCATGAAATCGAGTGGAAGCAAGAGTGATTCGTCAACTGCGGCTGCTTTGGAGAACATAGTGATAGCCGATTGTGTCGTTTACCATGCACATGGTGGTTTTGTAATAGGCAGCAACACTGACGGGGGTATGCGAAACGTATATGTTACCAATTGCAGTTTTGTAAACACCGACATAGGGATACGGATTAAAAGCGCCCGCGGCAGAGGCGGATTGGTACATGACATTTATATTGACAACATTTACATGCACGATATTTTAAATGAGGCTATTCTTTTTAACACTTATTACGAGGATCCAAAAGGTGAATCATCGAAAGTGACTGAGGTAAATAACAGGACCCCGCGCTTCCAGGATTTTTACATCAGCAACGTTTATTGTAATAATGCAAAAACTGCAATTGAAATAACCGGCCTGCCGGAAATGCCTGTTAATCACATCAATTTATCGGATATAGTTATATCCGCCGAAGTACCCTTCAGCGCTACTGATGCGACTGATATTTCATTAAAAAACGTAAAAATCATTTCTCCTATGCCTACGCTTATGGTATTGAAAAATACTCAAAATATTACAGCCGACCGTATGGGTTTTGGTAAAAACACGTTAACGCTTATTTCGGCAAATGGCATAAATACCAAAGGCATCAAAATAATTAACACGGATTTAAAAGGCTTACCGCAACCTATAAAATTAGAGGATAAATTAAATAAAGATGCGGTGAGCGTGGAGTAGTTAATTTAATAACAACACACGTATTCAGCGTATTTATCTTGCCAGCATCTTTTATTGGGTTTTACTTTGCTTTTCCGATGCTGAAATAATGAAGGCGCATGAAGCGATGCAGATATCCTTGCCTGCATTAGTAATGTTACCTGCAGCAAAATGACTTTCGATGAGGATGTGAGAGTGCACCGTGAATATGAAAATCCAGATCATAATTCCAAGCAGACAACATGCAAGTTTTACTTTTTTGTTGATGAAAATGCTAACCGCCACAGCAATCATTGCAGCGCCTGTAAAATAAGTCCAAAAAAGATGAAAAGGAATCCATTGCGGAACAATGGTTGCCACAAATACTGCATATATATAGTGTTGAGTCCCGAACATGCCTATAATAAGCGCAAATAAATATTTGCTAACGTTTGCTAACTGATTCATTCTTCAGATTGTAATTTATTTTGCATATACAATAAAACAGAACCCCATAATTAATATCCGGGGTTCTGTTTTATTTCATGACTTTTATTTTCAATTGCTGTTTAACAATTAATAACCAGCATTCTGGGTCAGGTTTTCATGACCTAAAGAACGTGATTTATCAATTTCATTCTGAGGGATAGCCCAATATTCGTTTTTATTCTTTACGAAAACGGCAGGACTTGTACCTACAATTAGCTGTGA